>DATIWL010000150.1:0-45373 GCA_035519435.1 Terriglobales bacterium | reverse complement strand
CTCGCCGACATACAACAACGTCGCCATGTTGGCGATCTTCTCGCGCACCAGTCCGAAGTCGGCAATGACCTTGCCGAACGCCTTACGCTGCTTGGCATACGCGACTGCGTTTTCGAGCGAGACGCGCCCGCCGCCGACGCACATCGCGCCGAGTTTGAAACGCCCGATGTTCAGGATGTTGAAGGCGATGACGTGTCCCTTGCCGATTTCGCCGAGTAAGTTCTCCACCGGCACATAGCAGTCGTTGAGAATGAGCGGGCAGGTCGACGAACCGCGGATTCCCATCTTGTGCTCTTCATTGCCGATGGAGAAGCCGGGAAAATTCCGTTCCACGAGGAACGCCGAGAACTTTTCGCCATCGACTCTGGCAAAGACCGTAAATAGATCGGCAAAGCCGGCGTTGGTGATCCACATCTTCTCGCCGTTCAAGATGTAGTGCTTGCCGTCGGGCGAGAGGATCGCCCGGGCGCGGCAATTCAAAGCGTCCGAGCCGGACGAGGCTTCCGACAAGGCATAAGCGCCAACCATCTCTCCCGACGCCAGCTTCGGCAGATACTTCTTTTTCTGTTCTTCCGTACCAAAATAGACGATGGGCAGCGTGCCGATACCGCTGTGACCGCCCCAGGTCGTGGCAAAGCCGGCATATTTCGCGATGTGGTCGGCAATGACCGCGGCCGTAACCTTGTCCATCTCGAGGCCGCCGTAGGCTTCGGGGATCTCGACTCCGCTGAGCCCCAGGTCGCCCGCTTTCTTGAGCAGATCGCGGGTAACGGAAAAATCCTTGTGCTCGATCTTCTCCGCCTGCGGCAGAATCTCATTGATCGCGAACTCTTCGGTCGTCTGCCCTATCAGCTGATGCTGCTCGGAGAAATCTTCCGGAGTGAATACATCGGCCGTCTGGCGCTCTTCGAGGAGGAAACTTCCGCCGAGAATCTTGGTTTTCGGGACTGCGGTTGTGGCCATGTACTTGAGACTCCCCACCGGGCGAGCATCCAACGCTTTCGTGGCGCCCGTTTTTCTTTCTATGCAGTAGTCAAAAGTGTATAAGCTGAGGGGGCAATTTTCTAGTTGAGGCGGAGCGTGATGGTAACAGAGAGTCACCAACAACCGACTGCTCATCCCGGCAAGCGCCGATGCTGGCTGACGAGTGTGGTTGCATTCTTTGCCGGGGCGCTGACGGTTCTGCTGGTCTCGTTGCTCATTGTTCGTTCCTCGACCGTTTCGTTATGGTGGGAACGAACGATTCATACCGATCTCAGTCAGCCGACCGTGGTTGACCGCATTCAGAAGCTGCAGCGCCTTGAAACCGTCGTCTACACCATGGACAAAATCGTCACCGGAGAGAAGGAAAGCTCGATCCTGCCAAACTTCCTGGTTGGCGACAAGCTACTGCTGCTCGTTCACGGCGAGGTTATCGCGGGTATCGATTTCCAGAAGCTTGCGCCCAAGGACGTACAGGTCACCGGCAAGAAGGTACGTGTGCGACTTCCTCAGGCGGAGGTACTCGTGACGAAACTCGACAGCGGCAGAACACGTGTTTACTCGCGGCAGACGGGCTGGTTGGTGCCGACCGACCCGAATCTGGAATCGCAAGTCCGGCAGGACGCGGAGAACGATCTTCGCCGCTCCGCGCTCGCCGACGGAATCCTGCAGAAGGCCCAGGAAAACGCACGCTCCACGATTACAAGCCTTATGCAAAGTATGGGGTTCGAAACGGTCGAGTTCGAGTAAGCGGTAGATCACGCAGGCAGCAGGTTCACCGGCAGGCTCGATTTCTCGGGTTCGGCCCAACGTTTACCGGTGCGGTGACGGAATTGTGCTCGTTGGAGGAGCACCCGCACGCCCGCGGCACTGGTCATACTGCTGTTTCAGGTTCACGTACTGGTCGGTTTCCTGGCGATAGCTCATCTGCAAGTCAAAGCAACGCTGGCCAGCCGGGTCGCTGAGACAGGCGGATCGTTCCGCATCGGCAGCAGACTGGAGGGACTTTTCCTGTTGCCGGAGTTGGTTCGCCAAATCCTGGCAGGGATCAACGGCGGACCTGCATGAAAAGCCATCCCAATATTCACCGGCCATGCAAGTAGTATAAGTGCCTTCGCAGCGGCTGGTCGTGGGATTCCAATACTGGCCGGCTGCGCAGTTCCGCTGGACCTCGCAGGTGCTGCCATTCCAATGCCCACCGAGCGGGCACTGATCCACGGGCACGCACTTGCCCGAACCGTCCGGGAAGGATCCACTCGAACACACCGGGCACACCTCTCCCACCTTGCATCGCTTGGGGGGTTGTATCTTGGCGTCCTGTACCGGGGGTGACCGGGCAATCTTCGCCTTTCTTGCAACGTTTTGGCGGTAGCGGCTTCGGCTTCAGATCGGATTCCGGATCTCTTTTCGGATGTCTCCAGAACAAGAAGAAGTGTCTCTTCTCACGCTCCGGCTTTGCATCGGTCTTGAGCTGGCGATCCGTAGCCACCGGCGTCCGATCATGCTTCGGGTCGCGAACGGTGCGGTTGTTGTCGGCGCGAGTGGTTCGAGGTGCGGTCGTTCCCGTAGTGGCGACATTCGACCGGCTCGAATCCTGACGGGCATCACTGTTACGCACGTTGCGGTCATTGCCGCGAGATGACGGTTCCGAGCCGGCATGCGAGCTTCTTGAGTCGTTCGGTGTGTGAGTGCTCGTTGATCCGTGGTAGGTGTCCGAACCGGAACTGCCGGAACTGTGACTCGGCGATGAATGCGACGATGAATCGTAGCCTCCGCCAGAGCTATGTGACGAGCTGCTGGAAGAACTGGAACTCGACGATCCGGAATAGCTGGGCGAGCTTGAGCTGCTGGAAGTAGAGCTTGACGAACTGCTGGAGCGGGAATCGGAGCTGGAGGATTCAGTACGGTGTTGCGCCAGCAGCACGGTGGAAAGAAGGAAGCACGTTGCCACAACCAGGGACGATAGCCGCATAGGCCACCTCCAGGCATTGGCGGAGCCGGGAAGGCCGGCTGTCGGGTGAGTAGCTCCGTCAGAAGCCGGATTCATGATACTCGCGCACCGTGTCAATGACAGTAATAAGTCGGTAAAGAAGTGTCACGGATCGCGTATCAGCGATGAATCTTTCAGCAGTAATCCCACTAAGGCAAATCAGGATATGTTTTCGAAAATACCGGCTGCACCCATGCCACCGCCGACGCACATCGTTACCATGCCATAGCGAGCCTTACGGCGTTTCAGTTCGCGGATCACACTGGCTGTCAGCTTAGCGCCCGTACAGCCGAGAGGATGTCCGAGCGCAATCGCGCCGCCGTTCAGATTCACACGCTCGGGATCGAGACCGCCTTCCTTGATTACAGCCAGTGACTGCGCGGCAAAAGCTTCGTTCAGTTCGATCACGTCGATATCGGAGAGCTTCAACCCGGCCATGTTCAGTGCCTTGGGAATCGCGAACACCGGTCCCAGCCCCATTTCTTCGGGCTTATATCCAGCCGTAGCAAACGATACGTAGCGCACCAGGGGAGAGATGCCGAGCACCTTGGCTCGCTCCGCCGACATGACCACCGCTGCCGCCGCGCCGTCCGACATCTGCGACGAATTCCCAGCCGTAGTCACACCTTTCATGTGAAACGCCGCCTTGAGCGCACCGAGCGCTTCCATCGATGTATCGGCACGTGGACCTTCGTCGATCTTGAAAGTAATCTCCTGCTTCTTGGGCTTTGCGCCGTTGGGAGTTGTGAAGCTCACCGGGACCGGTACAATTTCCTCTTCGAACTTACCAGCCTGAATCGCGGCCAGCGCCTTCTGATGGCTCCGAAGAGAGAACTCGTCGCATTGCTCGCGCGTGATGCCGAAGCGCAGGGCAAGACGTTCCGCCGTTAAACCCATTGAGAGATAAGCATCGGGATAGTGATCGACCAGCCAGGGATTCGGCGAAATCTTGTTGCCGCCCATAGGGATCATCGACATGGATTCGGTGCCGCCTGCGACGATCGCCTCGGCACCTCCCGTCATAATGCGCTCCGCCGCCATGGCAATCGACTGTAAGCCGGAAGAGCAGAAACGGTTGATCGTCACAGCCGACACTTCGACAGGCAGACCAGCCCGTAGAGACGTGATGCGCGCAACGTTCATGCCCTGTTCGGCCTCGGGCATGGCGCAGCCGAGAATGACGTCCTCGATCTCTTTGGGATCCAGCTGTGGTACGCGCGCCAGCGCCCCCTTGATTGCGACGGCAGCCAGTTCATCAGGACGCGTCGCCCGCAGCGTACCCTTGAATGCCCGCCCAACCGCAGTCCTGACCGAAGAAACCAGTACCACCTCTCGCATGAAGCCTCCCAGGCCATTGTAGCGCCGGCGGCGATTGGCCTTTGGGTACCGGATCGATGGCGTCACCCCTCCCTGGGCAGAGTAGGCGCGAAGCAAGTTGTGGACCCGCGGAGATCACGTTTGCTGGGAATTTGCCGCTTCCAGCTGACGTTGGACGAAGGCGTTTCCCGGCAGGTTCCGGTCCCATCGTTGCCAAAGCTCCAGCCTTTGCCTGATCATACCGTCCGCCTTGGTTTCATCACCCTGACGGCGGTAGAGACGGGCCATCGATCCATAAAGGCCGGACAGCTTTGTTGCGTCCCGAAGATCGTTTGCGGGATCGGGCTTGGCGGCCATGACCTTCTCGAGCAACTCTTCGTAGATTGCGACCGCGTGCCGCAGATCCCCCTCGTCGGCGTCGAAGTCCGCCAAGGCGCGGAGCGCAACGAACACGCCGCTCGCGGTGCTTAGGCGTTGGGCAGGGTAATCTCCAGTTTTCCTGAAGATCGCCAGGGCGGTTTCGATCCGGAGTTGGGCCTCGGAACTGCGACGAAGAGAACGAAGCGCATACGAAGACAGGGCCAGCAGTTCGGCACGATCGCTCACCGCAGCGACGTTGCTCTGGACCTCGGTGAGCCGACGGATGCCCAAGTCATAGAGCTGCAGCGCCCGCTGTGGGTCTTTCTCGCGCAGAATGTTCGCAAGGTTTCCAGCCGTGGATGCTACCCGTGACCGGGAGGTGTAGTCGCCCGGGTTCTTTCGCGCAGCCTCTTCCGCGATGTCCACTGCTTTCTGAAGGGGCTCCTCGGCTTCTGCCGACCGCCCGAGATTGACTCCATCTGCCTCGCCCAACAGCATGCCCTGCCAATAGAGCACACCATGCAAAGTGAGCATCCGGATCATTTCGTCCCGTCCGTGCGACCTTTCGGCAATCGCACGCGCCTCGCGGATGGCGTTAAGGGCCTCTTCCAAGTCGCCCTGATCGCGGAGCACGGTTGCGAGCATGGCCAAGGAGGTGCCGAGATAAGGGCTTTCTCCGGGGACAGTCCGTTGGAGTTCGACCGCCTTCCTTGCATAAAGAACGGCATCGCTCCGCCGATGTAGACCGCGGTAGGCGAGGCTGACATTGCCGTAGAACGAGGCCGCATTCATCTGCTCGTCGTTCGTGACTCGGCCTTGAGCCAGGAATTCGTCGAGTTGCTTGGTGGTCCTCTGAGCGAAGGCCAGAGTGTCTTCGCGCCTCTGCTCATAATTGGCCAGGACCATTCGAGCGTGGGCAATGCGGGCGGAAGTGTACAGAGCCCTGCGATTCCCAGGCCGCGCGGCGAGCACCATTTCGGTCAAAGCTTCGGCCTTCTTCAAAGTCTGTTCGGCCTGGTCAAAGTGGCCGAGGCTCTGCTCGGTCGGCACTCCCTGGATATTTGCCACGCGCTCCAGACCATCAGCCACTTCTTCGGCAAGGTCCAAGTCCCGCGGAGCATCTGCCGCGAGCCTTTCCAGGTACTCGAGCGAGGCACCGACCAGGTGTTCCCGAGCGTCAGTTGTGCCTGGAACGCCCCGAATCTCCTCGTCGAGGAAGAAGACTCGGTTGGACAACCGGCGGAGTTGTTCGAACCGCCGTTGGGCCATGACCCGTTCGCGGTTTACTTCGAATAGGCCCGCCGAGAGGCCGACGATAACCAGCACGGTTACCGCGACTGGAGCAGGATGCCGCCGCAGGAACTTGCTCGCCCGATAGGCAACGGTGTCTGGCCGCACGCTGATCGGCTCGTGTTTCAGATACCGGCTGATGTCCTCGGCCATCGCCGGCACCGACGCGTAGCGCTCCTGCTGGTTCTTCTTGAGTGCTTTGCTGACGATTGTGTCGAGATCGCCGCGCAGCAACCGCCGCAGCTTCTCGGGCGTGCTGGTCCGTCGCGCAGCATTTGCAGTGGCAGTCTTGTCGTCAACCTTGGCCGACGTCACGATCTCAGATGGCCGACGTGGTTCGGTGTCCACAATGGCCTTGACGAGGTCGGCATGAGATTGCGTGACGCCAGCGGGGTGCTGTCCCGTGAGCAGCACATACAGAAGCACGCCGATTGCATAGACATCCGTCGCCGTGGTGATCGTCGCGCCGGTTACCTGCTCGGGGGCTGCATACTGCGGCGTCATGGCACGCCCGCCCTGGACCGTCAGCAAAGTCGCGGCGCCTTCTTGTCCTTCCCTCTCCAATAGCTTGGCAATGCCGAAATCAAGCAACTTTACCTGCCCGTCCTTACGGACCAGTACATTCGAGGGTTTCAGGTCACGGTGGACGATCAGATTGGCGTGAGCGTGAGCTACGGCTGAGCAGACATCAAGGAAGAGGCACAAACGGGCCTCCACCTCGAGATTGTTCTCGTCGCAATAACGATCGATGTAATCACCTTCGACGTACTCCAATACCAGGTAGGGCACGCCGGAGGCGGATACGCCGGCGTCCAGCAGTTCGGCAATGTTTGGGTGGGCGAGACGTCCCAGGATGCTGCCTTCGCGCTTGAATCGCTCCTCGCCTGCCCGACCCGCGAGCGCGATGTTGAGGAACTTCACCGCCACGCGGCGGGTAAATCGTCCGTCACTGCGCTGGGCGAGCCACACGCTTCCCATACCACCCTGGCCAATTTGCGAGAGCAGCGTGTAAGGACCAACCGTCTGTCCCGCCAGACTGCTTCCGCCCGGCGGCGCGCTCGGACTCGTCTCCAAAAAGCCCTCCAGCGCCAGAGCATTGCGCTCACGAAGAAGAGAACTGACTTGCGCAGCGATCTCAGGATTCTGCGTGTGCAAGGAGACCAGCCATGCGGCACGATCCCCTTCGTCCAAGTCCAGAACCTGATCGAGATAGGGGCTCAGAATCCGCCATCGGTCTGCAGGTATGTCGGCCATGGGCTTCTCAGATTGGCAGGTCGGCTCGAATCTTCCGGTGCAGGTAAATGCGCGCTTTCTCCCAACTGCGTTGTACCGTGCGCTCCGAGACGTCCCGCATCGCCGCGATTTCGCCAAAAGAAAAACCACAGAAGAATTTCAGGTCGACGACTTCCGCCAAGGATGGCTCTACCGTGCCGAGTTCATCGAGGGCGTAACCGATTTCGGCAAGTTCCCGGTGATTTGCGGCGTTGTCCATCGCATTGGTGTCGAGCGACGTAATTTCGAACAGGCCGCCGCGCTTCTGTGCGTGGCGCTCGCGGGCGTGATCAATGATGAGCCCGCGCATCACGCGGGCAGCGTAGCCCATGAACCTTGCTTGGTCGGGAAACGACGGGCCGTCCCGATCCGCCATGGCTAGGTAAGCTTCGTGAAGCAGAGTAGTAGCGCTGAGGCTGGCTGGTCCGCCGCGCCGCGCCAGTTCACGTTTTGCCATTCGGTGAAGTTCGGAATAGAGAGCCGCAAAGAGCGCCTCGGTAGCGCCGCTCTCCCCGCGGTCGGCTGACTCAATCAGCCGTGAAATCGTGGGTTCCACACTCGCCCCCAGCGTCTTGGGGCATAAGAGTCTCGCAATTCAGGGGGTTAGTCAAGAAAGCGGAAGTTCCGAATTGCCGGCCCGTTGCGTGCTATTCACTGTTCTTCGCTGACCGCAACTGCTGCTTCCATCCCAGGACACGGGCCTTGTTCGCTTCAGCTTCCGCTTCCGGAATGAGCCCCTTCTTTTGATAGAGGATGGACAGGCTGGTGTGAGCGAGCACATCGTCTGGGTCGAGTTCGCCGATGCGGCGCGAAACTTCGATAGCCTCATCAAGACGATCCAAGTCTTGGAGTGCCCGGCTCAGCCCGTGGAGCGCATCCGTGAAGGCGGCGTCGGCAGCGATCGCATTGCGGAACTCCTCGACTGCCAACTGGACTTCGCCGTCCGCCAGGCGGTCGAGTGCCGCGTAATAGTGATCTTGGGCTAAACGCCGCATGTCTTGCGAGTCTTCGTATGGTTCGGGCATCTTCTGCCGCGATTCTAGCAGGAGCTTCCGGCAAGAGACCGTTCCGCCGCTGACGAGCGTTTTCCGTTCCTAGACTCCGACGGCTCCCTCGAATGCCGACCCGACTCCGCCGCTGCGAAATGCACTAGCAAAATGCTAGTGCAAGCAGATCGCTATTCTGTGTAACTCATTGAAATGTCCTGTATCTCATTGATTTTTCGACGATCCATGAGAGCGTCGCACTTTGGCACGTGCGTGCAATGTAAAGAGCGAGAGTTTGGAGGACTTGTATGTCGATTCTGTTTGTGCTGCTGATGTTCCTGCTGATCCTGACGATCAACTACTTCCGCTCCAGCAGCGCGGACGTCGTCGTGGCGCGTCCGCAGCCAGGGATCGGACCCATGCCATCTCCCAGAATGGAACGTTCCCTGGGAATGACCATTCCGAAGGATTACAGCTTTCACCCTGGCCACACCTGGGTCTTGCGGGAAGGCTCCGACAATGCTCGCATCGGCATCGATGCTTTTGCCACCAACTTGATTGGCAAGATTGACCGCATCGAGGTCATGGGCGAGAACCGCTGGGTGCGGCAGGGGCAGAAGGTCGCCACGGTTCATAGTGGCGGCGTCTCCATCGACCTCGTATCGCCGGTCGAGGGCGTGATCATGGCGATCAATCGCGATGCTGTTGAAGAAACGGCCACGATCAGCCGTGATCCATACGAAAAGGGCTGGATCGCCACCGTCAAGTCGCCCGATATTGCCATCAACCAGAAGAACCTGGTGCAGGGATCCATGGTTGCCCCTTGGCTCCAGAACAGCGTGACCCGATTGAACGGCATGGTCGCTGAACTGGCGCCAGCGATGGCAGCCGACGGTGGCGTACCCGTCGCTGGATTGATCGGGCGGGTCGCGCCCGACGTTCGTCAGAAGCTGCTGAAGGAATTCTTCCTGGCGTAGCCGCTCCGGCGGACGGGTACGGACAAGCGTCCGCATGCGAGCACAGTTGGTGCAAGGAGACGAGTTATGGAAAGCACGAAAGCAATCCTGGTGGACATCACGAAATGCATCGGATGCCAGCAGTGTGCGATTGCATGTAGAGCAGCCCACAAGCAAGCCGGCGATCCGGAGCCAAGCCTTTCGGCCACTGCATTCACGGTCGTCGAACCGCACGGCGACAAGTTCGTTCGCCGCATGTGCCTGCATTGCGAGGACCCATCCTGCGCGTCGGTTTGCCCGGTCGGCGCCATCAAGAAGACGGTGCAAGGTGCCGTGCGTTATGACGGCAGCAAGTGCATCGGCTGCCGCTACTGCATGATCGCGTGTCCGTACGGCGTGCCGAAGTACGAGTGGAGCAAGCTGGCACCCTACGTGACCAAGTGCGACATGTGCGCGGAACGCGTCCTCGGCGGCAACCAGCCGGCCTGCACGGAAGCATGCCCCACGGGCGCTTCCATCTTCGGCAAACGTGAAGAGTTGCTGCGGGAAGCGAAGAAACGCATCGTGGAGAACCCCGGTACTTACGTCGACCGCATCTATGGCGAGACCGAACTGGGCGGAACTTCGGTTTTCTACATCTCTGACGTGCCGTTTGAAAAGCTCGGGTTCATCGAGCCGCCGGCACAACAACCGCTGCCAAACTTGAGTGAGGCGGCGCTGGCGGAAGTACCCTCGGTGGTCGCGATCGGCGGGAGTCTGCTGGCCGGAGTGTATTGGATCACCGAACGGCGCAAAGAAGTCGCGCTGGCCGAAGAGCGTGAGAGAAAGGAAAGGAGCTAGCCATGACGAACACCAAATCCATTCTGACTCCGTGGCGAGTGATTGCAGTCCTGATCTTTGCCTCCGGAGCGGTTGCAACGTATATGCGGTTCGCACTTGGCTATCAAGCTTCGACCAACCTGAGCAACGGCCAGCCCTGGGGCGTATGGGTCGGACTCAGCACCTTGTGTGGTGTCGGACTGTCGGCCGGCGGCTTCATGATCGCGGCCGCGGTGTACCTCATGGGCATGGAGCGCTACCGGCCAATCTCGCGGGTGGCGGTCATGATCGCGTTCCTGGGATACCTTGCCGTGTGTGCGGGCTACGCGTGGGAACTGGGGCTGCCGTGGAATTTCTGGCATCCCATCGTGATGTGGAACAGGCAATCGGTGCTGTTCGAAGTGGTGTGGTGCATCATGCTGTACACCACCGTGCTTGCGCTGGAGTTTTCGCCGGCACTCATCGAAAAACTCCCCTGGCAAAACACGCGGCAGACACTGCTGCGCTGGCAGCATCGCATCGTGATCGCCCTGGTGCTGGTGGGGGTGTTGCTCTCGTCGATGCACCAGTCCTTCCTGGGCGGCCTGTTCATCATTTTCAAGGGGAAGGAATATCCGCTCTGGTATAGCAGTTATCAGACGACGCTGTTCTACCTTTCTGCCATCCCTGCGGGAATGGCGATGGTGATCATCGCCCTATATCTCTCGATCCGGTCGCTGCGGGTAAAGGTCGACCCGAAGCTGCTGAGCGAACTGAGCAAAGTGATCACGCCAATGCTGGTGATCTTCGGCTTGTTCCGGTTCCTGGACCTGCTGCGGCAGCACGCCGGTCCGTACATGTTCATGGCGCGTGAAGAGACATTCTATTTCTGGCTTGAGATCGCGCTATTCGTTGCGGTGCCGCTGGTCCTGTTCAATATGGAACGCATGAAATCACGCCCGATCGGTCTGTACTGGGCCTCGTGCGTGACGGTCATGGGGTTCATGACCCATCGCCTGAACGTCTCCGTGACTGCGCTGGAACGGGCGACAGCCACGCATTACGTCCCGAAGTGGACTGAGATGGCTGTGGCGATCATGCTGATCAGCGCCGCCGTTATCGCGTTCCGCTACGCGGTGCTTTACTTGGACATTCTGCCGAAGAATGAGCCAAAGACACCACCACAACTGCGGTGGACGATGAAAGGCGCTACGGCGGAAGCGTAACGTCCTGATACCGTTCACCAACAACCCCCGGGGGCCGGATGCCCCCGGGGTTTTGTTTTTTCCACAAAATTGCTGCGTAGCAGCGAAGTGGCATCTACCCGAGAACTTCATCCAGGGTCTTCAACAAAGCGATGCGGGTGAACGGTTTTTCCAGAAGCACAGTCTCAGAACTCATGCCGTCATGCTCGGCAAGCAGTTGCCCGGTGTAGCCGGACATGTAGACGACCTTGACCGCAGGATGCGACTCGATCAGCCGCATGGCCAAGTCAGGTCCACTCATCCCCTGCATGATGACGTCTGTGAGGGCCAGCTTAATGTCGCTGTGGTTCGCAGAGAGGACCTGCAGCGCCGACCCGCCGTCGCTAGCCTCGACGACGCTGTAGCCGTGCTCTTCCAGCATCTGCCGGGTGGCCGCGCGCATCATGCTGTCGTCCTCCACCAACAGCACCGCTGTCCCTTCGCGTCGTGGAGGCAACGCTTCTGCCTCCGGACGCGGAAGGTGTTCCAGCTTGTGCTCCGCGCTTGGCAGATAGATCTTGAATGTGGTGCCGCGACCCGGCTCGCTGTAAACCCAGATGTTGCCCCCGCTCTGCTTGACAATGCCGTAGACAGTGGAAAGTCCAAGCCCGGTTCCCTTGCCGGCTTCCTTGGTGGTGAAGAAGGGCTCGAAGATCCGAGCGACGGTGTCCTTGTCCATCCCTGATCCGTTATCGCTGACCGAAAGCATGGCGTACTTTCCTGGAGCCAATGGGCGGTGGCGGTCTGCGAAGACCTCATCGAATGCTTGCGAAGCCGTTTCGATGATGAGCTTTCCGCCCCGCGGCATAGCATCGCGGGCATTGACTGCGAGGTTCAGGACGATCTGATCAATCTGGCTGGGGTCGGCTTCCACAATGGCGGAGTCCGCACGCGGACGGAGACTGATTTCGATATCGTCGCCCATGAGCGGGCGAAGCAGGTTGATGACATCTCGCAGGCGCTCGTTCAGGTCCAGAAGGCGCGGGTTCGCCGGCTGGCGGCGGCTGAACGACAGCAACTGCTTCGTGAGTGAGGCGCCGCGGTCGGCAGCCTTGCGGATGTTGTTCACATACTCCAGCAGTCCGTCGTCGGGATCGATCCTGCCACGCAGAAGTTCGGAGCAGGCGATGATAATGCCAAGAATGTTGTTGAAGTCGTGGGCGACACCGCCCGCCAGCCGTCCCACGGCTTCCATTTTCTGCGCCTGCCGGAGTTGTTCTTCCGTCCGCTTCTGCGCCGTCACGTTGCGGGCAATCGCAGACGCCCCTACGATCGTTCCGTCGGCATCGTAAATCGGTGAAACGGAAATCGAGACATTCAGATGCTGGCCGCTCTTGGTGACGCGCACCGACTCGAAGTATTCGACATTCTCGCCACGGCGAATCTTCTCCAGAATGCCCGGGATCTCATCCTGCCGGTCCTTCGGGGCCAGGATACTGATCGACTTTCCGATGACCTCGTCGGCGTGGTAGCCATACATGCGCTCGGCGCCCTGGTTCCAGTGGGTGATGATGCCGTCGAGGTTCTTCCCGATGATGGCGTCCTGCGAGGAGTCCACGATCAGGGCCAAGCGGTTTTCTGAATCGCGGAGTTGGCGCTCCTGGCGCCGGTTGAGTTCCTGCTGCGCCCGAAGCAGTTGCTCCTCGATACGCTTGCGATCGCTGATATCACGAATCGCACTCAGCACCAGAATGCCGCCCTCCGTCGTCACCGGACTGAGGCTGATCTCGACCGGAAACTCAGATCCATCGCGGCGGCGGCCATGGAGTTCCAGTCCGGCACCCATCTGGCGTACCTTGGGATGCCCCGCATAGTGTTCGCGATGGTGATGATGCTGCTGGCGCTGGCGCTCCGGGACGAGCAGTTCGACCTTCTGGCCGATCAACTCTACACGCGTGTACCCGAACATGTGCTCAGTTTGCGCGTTGACTTGGACGATGATGCCCGTCTGGTTGACCGCGACGATTGCGTCGGGAATCGCGTCCAGGAGGCTGGACGAGAGAAGGGTCTGAGCGACACTCCTGGATGAAGTCGGCGCCGGTGACGAATCAGGACTGTAAGGGGACTTGCTCAACCGTTCCACCCCACCCCGAATCCCGTTGGAAATACTATACGTCGATTTGAGAAAGATGGGAATGCGGCGGATTTCGTCGAGGTCCAGCCCGGCGGGCCCGAATTGGGCTACCTGCTGCGCTCTTGCAGAGCCACCATGGTCCGTTCGCAGATCTGCTCCGGGGAACCAGTGGCAGGCACCGAAGCCAGCAAGCCGAGGTTCTTGTAGAACTCAATCAGGGGTGCGGTGCTCCGTTCGTACGCTTCCATACGGACGGTAATCGATTCGGGCCGGTCGTCTTCGCGCTGGAACAGCTGGCCGCCGCATCGATCGCAGGCCCCTTCGGTTTTCGGTGGCTGATGAACAACGTGGAACACTGCCTTGCACGCTTTGCAGGTGCGGCGTCCGCTGAGCCGCGCGACGATTTCGGGCAGAGGCAATTCGTAGTTCACCACCGCCGTGAGAGGAATCTTCTCTGCCTCCAGCAGGCCTTTCAACGACTCGGCCTGGGCCAGCGTGCGCGGGAATCCATCCAGCACAAATCCGCCACGGCAGCGCAGACAGTCGGTGCGTTCGCGCACCATTTCCCAGACCGTCGTGTCCGGGACGAGAGCGCCGCGCCGCATGTACTCCATGGCGGCCTTCATCGCCGGAGACTGGTCGCAATCGCTGCGCGTTGCCGCGGCGCGGAAGACATCCCCGGTTGAAAGGTGGCAAGCCTTCAATCGCTGGTGCAGAAGGTCAGCTTGGGTGCCCTTGCCGACTCCGGGAGCTCCCAGTAGCACGAGCCGCCAGGGCCTCTCGGTTTCATGGGAAGGTGTGGGACAGGGGGCGGACGGTCCGAGCAGCCAGCCCGACCGGTCATCGTTCTTCTGTAGGCTCATGATGGAAGTCCAAAATTACAGCCTATCGCCGCGCATCTGGCGATTGGGTGACTGCCATCACGCTTGGCTGTGAGGGGGGACGTTCCCCGGCTATTTCGGCATGTTTGAGGACGCCATGCCGCCAGAAGCAGCGTCCGACGCGTTGCCGATGGCATTGCCCGAGACGACCAGCTCCACGCGCCGGTTCTGCTGCCGTCCCTCGGGCGTGTCGTTCGACGCCACCGGCTCGCTCTTTCCGAAACCCGCGGCCGTGATCGCATCAGCGCTGATTCCCTGCTGAATCAGGTAGTCACGGACAGCGCCGGCTCGCTGCTCGGAGAGACGGCGATTGTATTCGTCTGTCCCGATGCTGTCGGTGTGGCCTTCTACTTGTAGATGGAGACCCTGATAAGCGAGCACGATTCCGGAGACCTTGGCGAGTCGTTCGCGGGCCCCGGGCATCAGCTCGTAACTGCCACTCTTGAAGAGCACATCGGACATGTTGGCGATGAGTCCCCGTGCGGTGTCGCGGGTGGTCAGCACGGAATTGAGTTGTGCCAGCAAACGGGCGCGCATTTCCTGCTTTTCTTGTTCAGCCTGCGCCCGCAGCTTGTCGGACTCGGCCGCAGCCTGGCGGGCCCTTTCCGCTTCCGCGGCCAGCGCTTGCTGCTGCGCCAGAGCCTCGGCCTTCGCCTTTTCGGCTTCAGCCTTCTGCCGCGCGGCTTCCTCGGCAGCCTGCTGCGCTTCGGCCTTGGCGCGTTCCGCGTCGGCACGGGCCTGCTCGGCTTCGGCGCGGGCGCGGGCCTGTGCTTCTGCCTCTTCGCGTGCCTTTGCAGCACGTTCTTCGGCTGCGGCCTTCTCGGCCGCCGCTTGCGCTTGTGCTTCCTCTTCCGCTTTCTGTTTGACCGCCATCACGCGCGACTCTTCTGCCGTCTGGGCGGCTTCACGCGCTGCCGCTTCGATCGAAGTCCGCGGCTGCTTCTGACGGTACGCTTCCTCGGCGCGGAGCAATTGCTGTTCGGCCTTGCCCAGAATGGATGCAGCATAGCGGTCGGCTTGTGCCACACGCGCGATCCGCACCGCGTTGCGGGCTTCAAACAGCGCCAGCGGCGTCTTGGGATCGATGCCGAAGATGGCGTTCTCAATCTTGGTGTTCGTTGAGGAATAGGTTCCGCTGCGAAGCAGTTCGTACTTTGCGCTGATTTCCTCGCCGCCCGAGCCCTCCGGGAATGCATTCTCGAGGACGACCATGTTTCCAGGTTGTGTTACCGCGGAGTAAGGTTCGGCGGTCACGATCATGCCGAAGGTCTGCAGATCGGTGAACGCCTTCACATGCCCTTTTCCGTGATCGAGAGAGACCTCGCCCAGGTTTTGCGCGCGTCCTTGGGGAGACACGACCCACAGCACATACGTCAGGTATTCGAGCCCGAATTTCGTTGCATCTTCCATGCCTTCAAACTTGGCATCAATCTCGATATTCGTCTTTTTGGCCTCAACGCGTGCTTCACCGGAGCCGCGCTGCATCAGTTCCGTGCCATGAAAGGCGATCTTAGAGTTGCCGCCGGGACGGTAATGCATCGCCTTCGTGGTGCGGACGACGGCCCCAGCCGGTGCGGGAGCGTACGGTTGCGTTTGCGCCACAGACAGCGAAACTGCAGCGAACAGCACGGCCAGATGTTTCGTCACGTTATCCCCCGATCAGGAGACTTGCCAGTATTTGATTTTGCTAGAAGTCTAAGTCCCTTAGGTCGTGGCACAAAGGCCGGGAAGTGTGGGGTGTCAGGTGAACTTTGGTCACGTCACAGCGACCTTTGCACCGATGCCCTATCCCTTTGGTTATCGGTGATTTGGCACGCTCGCCTCGCCGCGACACGTTTCCACGTCAAACCGGCCGATAGATGAGAGCACGGCACCCTTCCAGAAGGAACGCTGGCGCCGTTTCTACGCCCACCCCAGGCTGTGGACCGCAGTTCAACGTCTGTGACTGCCCGCATTTCCTTGTTGTGGTGCAGGCTGTGCATCCGGGGCGTGTGTTGAGCTCTTGAGGAGGATCTGTAGGGAAGAACGAATCTGTGATTTCTCTGAAGAAATATCTGGAGATGACGGAGCACGAACCTGCCGCCGCTGCCGACGGTGATCCTATGCTCTCGGCTGTCCTGGCTTCCTACCGCTCTGCCCTGTCCGCGATGGGGGCCAGCGCCGCCCGGGCTTGCCCGGCAGTGGGATATGAACTCAAGGACACCCTCGACAATCTGGCACGCCGCGCAGCACCGGGCATTTCAGAAGCCGCCGTGAAAGATGTGGATCAGCAGGTCGTCTCGGAGGTGGAACATTGGGGCGAGCACACCGAGGAGCATCTGAAGACAAAGACGGCTGAGCTCAAGGAACTCCTGATGGTTCTGACCCGCACGGCCGAGTCGGTGGGCGAGCGTGATCGCCGCCATTCCGAGCACTTTCGCCAACTAACGGAGCGCCTGCAATCGGTCTCCAAACTCGAAGACTTGACCACGATCCGCGCTTCTCTGGTGCAAGGTGCGGCTGAATTGAAATCGTATGTTGACGAAATGAAGCAGGAGAGTTGCAAAGCGGTCGCACAGCTGAAGGCCGAGGTCTCAAGCTATGAGACCAAGCTCAAGGAAGCCGAGGAACTGGCCCTCCGCGACCCGATGACCGGACTGGCGAATCGCCGAAGTGTCGAAGAGCACATCGCATGGAGAGTCGTGAGCCGGCAGCCGTTCTGCGTAGCAATGCTCGATCTGAACCGTTTGAAGCGTGTCAACGACAAGTATGGCCACCTCGCCGGCGATAACCTGTTGAAACAGTTCTCGCACGAGCTGAAGTCCAGCTCGCGCTCCACTGATATGGTCGGCCGTTGGGGCGGTGACGAATTCATTCTTGTTCTGGACTGTGATCTCGCCGGCGCCAACACGCAGCTGGAGCGTATGCAGAAGTGGGTTTTTGGCGAGTACACCATCCGTCCGGGCAAAGGCAATGCTGACGTAAAAGTGACTGCCGATGCCGCAATCGGGCTGGCGCAATGGGAAGAAGGAGAAACTCTTCAGAAACTGATCGAACGCGCTGATATGGCCATGTACCAGCAGAAGAAGTTGCTGCGCAAATAGGAATCTCGGTGTGCCCAGAAATCCCTTCGAACCTCTTGCCAAGCTGAATCGACGATTGCTCCTGTCAATCGCCGTCATCTATTGCGCGGAAAGCGACATTTGAAACACCCGGATCTGCCGGTGGTCGGTGTCGGCAATGTAGATCCGGTCAGCCGAGTCGAGCCAAAGCGGTGACGGCCCGGTGAGTTCTTCCTTCGCGCCGTACTTGAATGACGTCACGTGATGGCCACGTTCGTCATAGACGCTAACGGCGGAGTCGCGGGTGTTGCTGACATATACGTTGCCGGCCGAGTCCATGCCAAGCCCGATCTGTCTTGCGGGCTGGCGGTTGGAAGGGACTGTGAGGTTGAACTCGGTGAGGATCTCGCACTGCAGGTTCAGGACTCGCACTCGGGAATTTCCCTTGTCGAGCACGGCGATGCGGTCATTGCCCAAGGCAAGCTCCGTTGGTCGACTTAGGTCCAACGGGCAGGAAGGCTTCGAAAAGCGTCCGATCGGCAAGCCGCGGCTTCTTCCTACGCGTTGCAGGATGTTGCCTTGCAGGTCAATGACAAACAGGGCCTCCCGTCCGGAATCCAGCACGTACATGCGATCACTGTGCCGGTCGATCGCAATTGCGGTCGGTTCGTGGAAGAAGCTCTCGTTACCTACTCTCCCGATGTCCCGAAGAAAGCTGCCGTTGCGGTCAAAGACCACGACCAGGCCGCGGTCCGAATCGGTAACGTAGATATTGTCATCGCGATCTACCGTAACTCCGATAGGCATATGCAGCCGACGGTTGGCCCCGGCTACGATTCGAAAGGAGTTCTTGCCGTCGAGGACATGGACGGCACCGAGTCCGGGGTCGGAAACAATCACTCTTCCCCGGGAATCCACAGTCAGGCGTTGCGGTGCAACGAGAGCTTGCTCTCGCCCATAGACGAGCGTAAGAAGATCGTCACGGAGCCCCGAGAGGAAAAACCTGCGTTGCGCAGGCTTCGTCGCGCGCGCCGGAGGCTGGTAGTCTTCCACAACCCGCTCCACAGGATGCAGGTTGACGAAGCCCGGCAACTCGGCCGGTCGAATCCCCTCTTGGGGGGAGTACACAGGCGCGAGACTCACTTCTTGTTTGCTCGAACGAGAGTTTGCGCGGAATTTGCCATCGGGAAGATATGCACCGAGATAGGTGGGAAGGCCGCAGCAGCCCGACGTGGGAGGCGAAGCATGCGCAAGGGACGGCAGGGACGGTTGAGCTAGACAGAGACCGACGAGAAGTAATATCACAGCCGGGAGCAACGAGCCGCGGGGGAAACGGCCAACCGAAAGAGGCTTCATAAAACGACCTTTCGACTGGCGAATCTACGTCCTGGCGGGGGAGTTACTTCAGCTTACGTCCATATATTGTAAGTCGAATACCACGGGTTTTTTGGCTGTAAATAGCGTCTGGGCGAGGGTCAGTTCCAATTCGGGAGCATGCCGCAAACGACCTTCGGATCGGCGGAATAGGGTTATCAAACTGAGTGGCAATGGGTTACGCTCGGCCTTCGGCTGCGCCGTACGAGCAGCGCCGAAACGAGCTATGGGTGCTCCGGTCTCCATCGGAGCACTGGCTTGCGTGCCGCTTGCGTCTCATCCAGCCGCGAGACGCGCGTATTATGCGGAGCCTCGAGAACAAACTGGGCATCTTCCTCGACCTCCTCTGCCATTGACTTCATCGCTTCAATAAACAGATCCAATTCTTCCTTCGGTTCGCTCTCCGTGGGTTCGATCATCAGCGCACCGGAAACAATGAGCGGGAATGCGGTCGTGTAGGGATGGAAGCCATAGTCAATCAGGCGCTTCGCCAGGTCCATCGTGCGAACGCCCTTCTTCGACTGGATTTTGTCGCTGAAAACTACTTCGTGCATCGACGGCGTGTCGTAGGGTAAGTCGTAAACGCCTTCGAGCCCTTTGCGGATATAGTTGGCATTCAACACGGCGTCTTCTGTCGTCTGGCGCAATCCATCTGGGCCGTTGGCAAATATGTACGCGAGCGCACGGATAAACATGCCGAAGTTTCCGTAGAAGGCGCGGACCCGCCCGACCGATTGCGGCCGGTCATAGTCGAAGGCCAGCGTACCGTCCGGCTTGCTGATCACCGTCGGCTTGGGCAGGAAAGGCTCGAGAATCTTCTTCACCGCCACCGGGCCTGAGCCTGGACCACCTCCGCCGTGAGGCGTTGAAAACGTCTTGTGCAGGTTGAGATGCATCACGTCGACGCCAAACTCTCCCGGCCGGGCCTTGCCGACAAGCGCATTCATGTTCGCGCCGTCCATGTAGAGCAGCCCGCCCTTCGCGTGCATAAGCTCGGCGATTTTGTGAATTTCCTGCTCGAAGACGCCAAGCGTATTCGGATTCGTCACCATCAGCGCGGCGACGTCTTCGTTCATCTGTGCCGCCAGTGCAGCGACGTCCACCATGCCGCGCTCGTTCGACTTCAAGTTCTCGACCGCGTATCCGACCATGGCCGCTGTGGCGGGGTTCGTGCCGTGGGCGGAGTCCGGTATCAGAACTTTCTTCCGCGGATTGCCCTTCGACTCGTGATACGCCCGCACCATCAGCAATCCGGTCAACTCGCCATGCGCTCCGGCGGCGGGCTGCAGTGTGATCGCGTCCATGCCGGTGATTTCGATCAGGCACTCACTGAGCGTCTTGATGATGCGCAGGGCGCCTTGCGAAATCTTCATCGGCTGGTAGGGGTGGCCGTTGGCGAGGCCCTCGATACGCGAGACGAATTCGTTCACGCGCGGGTTGTACTTCATCGTGCACGAACCCAGCGGAAACATGCCTAGGTCGATAGCGTAGTTCCAGGTCGAAAGACGCGTGAAGTGGCGGATGATCTCTATCTCGCTGACTTCCGGCAGATCGCCAAGGTCCTTGCGTTCCTGCTTGCCCAGCAGCTTCGCTGCGTCGACTTCCGGGACGTCGAGGGGCGGCAGTCTCCAGGCGGCTTTGCCTGGCGATGACTTCTCGAAGATGAGGTTCTCGTTCTGGCTGATGTGACGCGTCGCCTTGCGGGTCATGTGCTTCATAGCGTCACCTCTTCCTCGGCTTCTTTCATACTTCGCACGGCGCGTTCACTCTCGGCTACGAGCCCTACAGCCGTATCGATCATGGACCGCGTCGTCAACTCCGTGCAGCACCACAACGCAGCATGGCCCAGTTCGGGATAAAGCCGTTCCAGCGGCAGCCCGCCGACGATCTTGTGCCCGAGCAGCCGGGAGTTGATCGCATAGGGATCTTCGCTGGTCTGGACAACAAACTCGTTGAAGCGGGGCGCTCCCCCAAACAGCACTTTCGCTTGTTTACCGAATTGGTCGGCTGCGTATGCCGCCTTGGCCAGGTTCTGCTTCGCCAACTCCCGCAGGCCGACCTTGCCGTAAACCGTCATGAAGATGTTGACCATCAACGCGACCAGCGCCTGGTTGGTGCAGATGTTCGACGTGGCCTTCTCGCGCCGGATGTGCTGCTCGCGCGTAGCGAGAGTGAGCACGAATCCACGCTTGCCCTTCTTGTCGACGGTTTGTCCGGCTAGCCGTCCCGGCATTTGCCGCACGAACTTCTCCTTCGTCGCGAGCACGCCGCAGTAAGGGCCGCCGAATCCCAGCGGCACGCCAAACGACTGGGCTTCCATCGACACAATGTCTGCCGTTCGCGGCGGCTCAATGATCCCAAGCGAGGCCGCCTCTGCGATCGAGACGACCAGCAATGCTCCCTTCGCATGTGCGATTTCAGCCGCGGCTTCAACATCTTCGACCGTCCCGAAGAAATTCGGCGACTGAATCAGCACGCACGCTGTCTGATCGGTCACGGCTTGCTGCAACTCTTTGGCATCGATTCGTCCCGATTCGGCGAAGCCTATTGTCTTCACCGGGATTCCCTGGTGGGTCGCGTAGGTGCTGAGTACTTCGCGATACTCCGGATGTACACTGCGCGCGATCACCGCACCGCTGCGCCCCGTGATGCGGCAGGCCATCATCACCGCTTCGGCCGCTCCTGTCGATCCGTCATACATCGACGCGTTTGCCAGATCCATGCCCGTCAGTTCCGAGATCATCGTCTGAAATTCGAAGATCGCCTGCAGCGTACCCTGCGCAAACTCGGCTTGATATGGCGTATAGGAGGTGAGAAACTCGCCGCGCTGCACGAGCGCATCGATGATCACCGGACGATAGTGAAAGTATGCGCCGGCTCCAAGAAAACTAGTGTAGCCCTCGGCATTCTCCTTGGCCCGCAGCTTGAACCAGTCGACAATTTCCGATTCCGCCATCTGGCGCGGAATGTTCAAATCGCCGCTCAAGCGGTACTCGGCCGGGATCGGCGCGAAGAGATCATCCATCGAGCGGACGCCAATCGCCTTGAGCATGGCTTCGCGGTCCGCTGGAGACTTAGGCAGATATCTCATGTAAGAACCTTACTTGATTTCCTTTGTACAGAACCGTCGTGATTGTGGGAAATGACTGCGTGGGGGGAATTGCAGAAGTCAAAAGTCAGATTGCGGAAGTGAAACCTTTGGTGGCCACGATTATGAATGGAAAGGGATGGTGTTGTGCAATCTGACTTATGCATTTCTCGCTGAAGATCCTTCGCTCCGCTCAGGATTTCGCTGGCTGGCTCCCGCTCCGCTCACGCCCGCCAAACCGCTCAACTTCTGCAATCTGACCTCTACGATGATTTTAATGTCCACCTTCTTCACTGACGAATTTTTCGTAGTCAGCCGCCGAGAGCAGCGAATTCAGCTCACCCGGGTCTTTCAGTTTGACCCTCACCATCCACGACCCGTGGGCATCCTTGTTTACATTCTCAGGAGAGGTGGCCAGCGCGCCATTGACTTCGGTCACCGTCCCCGAAGCCGGAGCGTACAGGTCTGACACAGCCTTGACCGACTCGACCGTGCCGAATGTTTTGCCCGCAGTAATCTCGGCACCCACCTTGGGCAAATCGACGAAAACGATGTCGCCCAGCGATTCCTGCGCATAGTGCGAGATGCCGATCGTCCCGTCGGCGGTGATCCACTCGTGTTCTTTTGTGTATTTGCGGTCGGTGGGATAAGCCATTCGCTTGTCGCTCCTCGCTTTTCGTCGTTCGCTTTTTTCTCGCGGCTCGTAGCTCAAAGCTCGTAGCCCGCGTGTCCATATCATCAAATCTTTTTCGGACGTTTATAAAACGGCGTCGGCACGACCTGCGCCTTCACTCCCTGGCCGCGAATCTCTACCTGCACTGTATTACCGATCTCAGCCTGTGACGGCGGCACGTATGCGAGTGCAATGTTCTTCTTCAAGAACGGCGCCGGCGACCCACTCGTCACGTAACCGATCTCGCGTCTGGACGCATCCAGTACCTTATATCCGTCGCGGGCAATGCCACGCTCGATCATCTCAAGACCAACCAACGTCTTCTTCACTCCTGAAGCCTTCGCGGCCTCAAGCGCGCCCCGACCGACAAACTCCGTTTTTTCCATTTTGCAGAAACGGTCGAGCCTCGCTTCCCACACGTTGATTGTGTCGGAAATTTCGTGTCCGTAGAGCGGCAACTTGCCTTCGAGCCGCAGAGTGTTGCGCGCACCGAGTCCACACGGGAGCACTCCGAACTCCTTCCCGGCCTCCAGAATCTCGTTCCAAACTCGGGCGCTGGTCACCTCATCGGATGGAACGTAGATTTCAAACCCATCTTCCGCGGTGTAGCCGGTACGGGCGATCAGGGTCTCGTGCAACCCGCAGACCATCCCGCGCGTCACCCAATAGAATTTCACAGCACTCAGATGGGCATCCGTCAGTTTCTGCAGAAGATCAATCGCCCTCGGGCCCTGGATCGCAATCTGCGTAAAGTCATCCGATAAATGCTCGACGCGGCACTTAAACTGACGCGTGTTGTCGCGGACCCAGTTGAAGTCCTTCTCGCGCGTACCGGCATTGATCACGAGCAGAAAATCGTCGCCGCCCAGGCGGTGAACGATCACATCGTCAACGAACGTCCCCTCCGGATACAACAGCGCTGAATACTGCGCCTGGCCGATTGCCAGCCGCGAGGCGTCGTTCATGGAGATGTGCTGCACGGCATCCAGCGCACCCGGGCCGCTGAGGCGGATGTCGCCCATGTGGCTGACGTCGAAGATCCCCACTCCCGTGCGCACGGCCATATGCTCAGCCACGATGCCGCAGCCGATGGAAGCGGGATATTCGACGGGCATGTCCCAGCCGTTGAACTCAACCATCTTGGCGCCGAGAGCGCGGTGGACGGCGTTCAGACTGGTCTTGCGCACCATGGGTGGAGTGGCCTGAACAGCAGACAAGCATTGACCTCAGTCAGACAGTGGCTGGGCTGTCGGAGTGTTGAACTATCTAACTTAACACGGCAGGTGGCAGGTGTCAGGTATGGGGTGTCGGTCTCCGGTTGGACGGCTGTGAATGCCCTGAGCTTCGAGCTTTGAGCCTCGAGCGATCAGAAACTAAGCCGATTCGGGTGCTCGCAGCCCGCAGTTCGTAGCTCGTGGCCGTTCGTGACACTCGCGACTACGTGAATCGCGTGACCTTCGTTACGTTCTCACTCCTCGCCGATCGCCCTAGACTTTCACTATGTCTGCCAAGGCCTCTACCAGCCAGATCCGCTGCGCCCAGTGCGAGCAGTCTGAAGCACGCTGCTGGTGCGAGAAGTTCTGCGTGCTATGCCAGTCGCAACTCGACGTCCGTCTCTGCACCGACGGCCTGATGTACTGCGAGGCGTGCCGCACCGCCTGCGACTACAAGCCAGCCGACTAGCCCCACTTCGAGCCTTTGCCTTCTCTGAATCCGGCGGCTTTGCTCAACCAGATTGCGCGCCGTGTTCCTCCTTGAAATACTGATCCTGTCCTGCATTATTGGAGGCATCATGATTGCCCGTATATGGCATGGTTGGACAAGGCCAGTTGACGCCGATGCATACGAAACCCTTCTTCGTGACGACATGTTTCCGAGTATTCGCCAGGTCGCAGGCTCGCGCGGAGCTTATCTCCTGCGCCGGGATGCGAACGGCGAAGTCGAATTCGTGACCATCACCCTGTTCACTTCGCTCGACGCGGTGCGCCGCTTTGCCGGAACGGACTACGAGACCGCCGTGCTGCACCCCAAGGCGCACGATCTGCTCTCGCGGTATGACGCCAAATCGGAGCACTACGAGATTCGCATTACGCCGGAGTAGCGGATGGCCAAGTCCGTGAGAGTCCGGCCGCTCACTTCGAGAACCTGGCCGGACCTGGAGAAACTGTTCGGCCCGCGCGGCGCCTGCGCCGGATGCTGGTGCATGTATTGGCGACTGCGCCGCTCGGTCTGGGAGAAGCAGAAGGGCGAGAAGAACCGTCGGACGCTGCGGAAGATCGTGGAAGCCGGCAAGCCCGCCGGGGTTTTAGCCTACGACGGGAACAAACCCATCGGTTGGTGCGCCGTCGCTCCGCGACAGGATTTCGTCACTCTGGCAAACTCACGCATCCTCAAGCCAGTCGACGATCAACCGGTCTGGTCGCTTCCCTGCTTCTTCGTGGCAAAGGAATACCGGCGGCGGGGCGTCACTGCACAGTTGCTGCAGGGTGCGGTGGAGTACGCGAAGAAGCAAGGCGCGAAAATCGTAGAAGGCTATCCGAACGACCCCAAGTCGGGCCCGATGGCGGACGCGTTTGCATGGACGGGATTCGCGTCGGCCTTCAAGAAAGCGGGATTCACCGAGGTGGCGCGGAGGTCGAAGACGAGGCCGGTGATGCGGAAAGTCGCTGGTCGCCGGGCGTTAGTCGTTAGGCCGACCCCCTAAATCACCACCGCTTCCTTGTATTCTCCATACACTTTGCGCATCGCATCCGAGATTTCTCCAACAGTAGCGTTGGCCTCGACCGCAGCCAGAATGCGCGGCATCAGGTTCTCGCCGCCGCGCGCCGTGTCTTCGACGGCATGAATCGCGGACTGCCACGTCTTCGGATCACGCTTTGCCCGGATTGCTCGTACCCGCTCGATCTGCTTCGGTTCCAGTGCCGGGTCGATCCGCTGAATTGGCACAGCCTTCTCTTCTTCCACCTGGAAGCGGTTCACGCCCACCACAATCGCTTGTTCGTGATCGACTGCCTGCTGATACTCGTAGGCGGCGTTCTGGATCTCCTGCTGCACATATCCGCGCTCGATGGCTTTGAGCATGCCGCCCAGGGCTTCCACCTTCTCCAGGTACTCGCTTGCCCGCTTCTCGATTTCGTTGGTCAGCGACTCGACATAGTACGATCCGGCCAGCGGATCGATCGTCTGCGGCGCGCCCGATTCATACGCGATGACCTGCTGCGTGCGCAGCGCGATGCGCGCTGACTGTTCCGTCGGTAACGCCAACGCTTCGTCAAACGAGTTGGTGTGCAGAGACTGTGTTCCGCCCAGCACAGCCGCCATCGCCTGCACCGCAGTGCGGACGATGTTGTTCTCCGGCTGCTGCGCCGTCAATGTAGAACCGGCCGTCTGCGTGTGGAAGCGCAGCATCCACGACTTCGGATTCTTCGCCTTGAAGCGGTCGCGCATGATCTTCGCCCACATGCGGCGAGCCGCGCGGAACTTCGCAACCTCTTCCAGGAAATTGCTGTGCGCGTTGAAAAAGAACGATAGCCTCGGCCCGAACTTGTCGACGTCGAGCCCGGCGCGTATCGCAGCTTCCACATAGGCCATGCCGTTGCCAAGCGTGAACGCCACTTCCTGCACGGCGGTCGATCCCGCCTCGCGCATGTGGTAGCCGGAAATCGAAATCGTGTTCCAGTCGGGCACGTTCTCGTTCGCCCACGCGAACAGGTCAGTGATGATCCGCATCGCCTGCTGCGGCGGATAGATGTAGGTCCCGCGCGCGATGTACTCCTTGAGCACGTCGTTCTGCACTGTCCCGGAGAGTTTGCGGATGTCGCCGCCCTGCCGCTTCGCCACGGCCACATAGAGCGCGAGCAGGATCGACGCCGTCGCGTTGATCGTCATCGACGTCGAGATCTTCGTCAGCTCGATGCCGTCGAACAGGCGCTGCATGTCCTCGATCGAGTCGATGGCCACGCCGACCTTGCCGACTTCTCCCATAGCCAGTGGATTGTCGGAATCAAGACCGATCTGCGTCGGCAGGTCGAACGCTACGGACAAGCCGGTCGTGCCGTTGGCGAGCAGGTACTTATAACGCTTGTTCGATTCCTCGGCGTCGCCCATGCCCGCATACTGCCGCATGGTCCAGAGCCGGCCACGGTACATCGTCGCCTGCACGCCGCGCGTGAAGGGAAACTCGCCCGGATATCCGACCTCACGGTCATAATTCCAGCCCTCGAGATCCGAAGGCGTGTAAAGGGGATTCACGATGATATGAGAGGATGTCTGCTGTTCTGCCAATGCCGGCTTCGACTTCGTCGCCGGTTCCGCCACTTTCGTCTTATCACTCATAAGTAGGAATCACCTCTAAAAAGCCTTTGAAGTACGAAAGACACAGAGAAGCGCGGGGACTGCCGATTCTTTCCTCCGTGCTCCTCTGTGTCCTCCGTGGTTCAATCTTGTCAACGTCCGCGGGATCTCAGCCCTTTTTCCACACCCTCCAGAACGAACTCACTCCGAACCAGGCGAAGGTCACCGTAAAACACGCGGCCAGAATCAGCCGTCCGGGACCCGCTGCTTCGCCAGCCTGATACTTGGCATATTCGCGGAAGCCAGCGGTGCCGAAAACTACGGCCAGCACCAGGAAGAGGAATCCGGTGACCTCCAGCCAAAGCTGGCGCAGAATTCTGCTGAACGAACCCAGGGTCGCGGCCGCCCCATGCAGGACGGCACCTCCAATTCGGGTCGCGCCGATCTGCCGAGCTGCAACCCGGGCGACGATACCCATTTTTCTCAGGTTGGAAACCTGCGCCACGGGTCGATTTTAGCAGCCACCGGGCGTACAATGCTGCTGAGGCAAGTCACACAAGGATGTGACCCTCGTCGCATGGGGAACCGTTTCAAGGGGGTTTCGTGGATCCTCAATTGAAGCAATTAATGAAAGAACTGGGCGAAGCCATCAACGAGTCTCTGTCCGACTCGGAACACATTTCCGAAGTCGTGGCCCGGATCAAGGAAGGCGGCTACGACATCTTTCTCGTGCTTGAAGCCACGATCGGTGTCAGCAAACAGGGTGTCCCGGCCTCCGAAAAGACATCTCTCGTCTCCACGCTGGGCCACGATGCGGAACTGAAGATCAGCGATCAGGACCTGAAATTTCTCAAGTCTCTCCGTATCAAAATCGAGCAAGAGGAAGAAGAAGTCGAGTAGGCTTAGGGTTTTCTTCGCCGCCTCTCGTTATGAGTCGGCTCTCCCTTGAAGGTCTGAACCGATCACCGACAGGCCCGTGTCCACCTTTGGCAATTTCTTCCAAGTTGCTTCCAAATTTTCCTGTTGCCGATAGGAAAAATCTTGCAAGGGTGCTCTCCCACTCTGGTAGGATACACTTTTCCAAGCATAACCCGCTGCTTACCAGCATCTTACCCATAAGAGCGGCGGCCGGAAGTGGCCTTCGGCGTGCACACTGCGAGGTAGAAGTTGCTTCCCCATCGGTTCCAAGTAGTACGGCAAGCTGAAGACATTGGCGCACTTCGCCGGGCCAGGTTGCGTGCGGCGAGTGGGGCCCAGCCGTGGTCGAGGTAGGAATTATGGAATCCCAGGATTTGCAGTTGACCCTAGGCCTTCTTCCGGAATCTCGCAAGCCGTGGGACAAGTTCGTTGTCAGCTATGGTGTGCAGTCGGTGGTCTTGGCTTTCTTCTTGCTCTCGGCCCTGCTTTATCCCCAAATTCTGGTGATGCCCGTTCACGACTATCACTTCGTGAGCCTGGTGAATACACCTCCGCCGGTGCCTCAGGCGCCCGCTCCTGTGCGAAATTTCCCAACTCCAAAGCTCCCCGAGAAAGTAGCTGAGATCGTGCCGCAACGGCCGGAAGCCCTGCGCGTGCCCGCGGAACTCAGGGCGCCGAAGAAGCCTGATGTGCCCGATGTCCAGGCACCCAAGGTCGAACTCGCTGCGAAGCTTTCGCCGATCCCTGATGTCAAGCCCGCCATCCCGAAGCAGATTGTACGCACCAACGTGTTTTCGACGGGCAGCTCCGCGACACCGACTATGGCGGCCGACCCAAAGAAAGTGCAGACTGGCGGTCTTGGTGATCCCAATGGCGTCCCAGCGCGCGAGAATCACGGGCGCCCGATCACAATTGCGCAGTTGGGATCGTTTGATCTGCCCGCCGGTCCGGGCTATGGCAATGGCACCGGTGGCTCCAAGGGCTCTCGCGGTGTCGTCGCCAGCGCAGGCTTTGGAAATGGGGTTGCGATCGGCGAGAATTCCGGCAGGGTCTCCGCCCCACGCGGCACTGTGCGCGAGGGAGGCTTCGGAGACGCCGACGTCACAATCAACCGTCAACCCATCGCTCGGCCATCTGAGCCTGTCGTCAAAACAGTTCCCGCCGAGATTACGTATAAACCCCGCCCGGTTTACACTGAAGAAGGCAAACGCCTGAAAGTGGAAGGTGAAGTCCTGCTCGAAGTCGTGTTCACCGCGGCCGGACAGGTTCGCGTCGAACGCATCGTGCAGGGCTTGGGTCACGGACTGGACGAATCCGCCGTACAGGCTGCGCAGAAGATCCAGTTCAGGCCCGCTTTGAAGGACGGGCAACCTACCGACTTCCAGGCGGTTCTGCACATTGTGTTTCAGCTCGCATCTTAGAGAATGAAGCGGAAAAATATGTTGCGCCCCCATTTCGCAATCTTTGCCCTCTGCTTGCTTGCCGTTGCCCTGTTCGCCCAAACCGAGCCTGCATCCGCGCCATCGCTTTCCAGTGGCGATGCCGCCACCCAGCAGGCCTCGGGGGCCGCCACAAGCTTCGATCAGGTGATCGACCGCGCCGTAGAGCGCGAGCATTTCTTCATGGCGCAAATGCGGCAACTCCATCCGCTGGTTGAGACCTACCTCCAGAATTTGAGGGATGATAAGGAACTGGGCGCGGCCGCTCCGGAGAGCGATCTTTACTTCCTCGGTCGGTTGGATATGACCAGTGGTACCGATGACCGCACATTCTCGTCGCCCACCACCGGAGGCCTCGGCAGACGCATGCTCGGCAAGCTGAGCAGCGTTTACACCATGAAGTTCTTGCCCCTCGGGTTCGCACAGATGGTGGTTCTGGATGAGGATTTCCAGCGCAAGTTCTACGACTTCACCTTCGTACGCCGTGAATTCCTCGGCGAAGTGCGCTGCATCGTGATTGATGTGGCCCCGAAGAAAGACTCCGGCAAGGGCCGCTTTCTGGGCCGTATCTGGGTCGAGGACCAGGATTACAACATCGTTCGCTTCAACGGAACATACTATCCGCATCCGCGTGGCAGCTATTATTTGCACTTCGATAGCTGGCGTCTGAACATGCGCCCGGGCGTCTGGCTCCCTGCCTTCGTCTATTCCGAGGAATCCGACCTGAAGTACCGCATTGGCCAGACACTCCACTACAAGGCGCAGACCCGGTTGTGGGGTTACAACCTCAAAGATTTCCGCCGTAGTTCCGAGTTCACCGACATCACTGTGGACGCGCCGCAACCCGTCCAGGATCAGGCGCAGAAAGCACAGGACGCGTCCCCAATCGAAGCCCAGCGCGCGTGGGAACGCCAGGCTGAGATCAACGTGATCGATCGCCTGCAACAGATCGGCCTCCTCGCTCCCGAAGGGGAGATCGATAAGGTGCTGCAGACGGTTGTGAACAACGTGATGATTACGAATAACCTCGACATTCAGCCTGAGGTGAAATGCCGCGTTCTCATGACGACTCCGCTGGAGTCGTTCACGATCGGCCACACCATCGTGATGAGCCGCGGCATGGTCGACGTGCTGCCCGACGAAGCATCCCTTGCGATGGTGCTTACGCACGAACTAGCGCATATCGTCCTCGGCCACAAGCTGAATACGAAGCTTGCCTTCAATGACCGCATGTTCTTCCCCGACGAGCGTACCTTCGAGCGCATGGACTTCGGGCGTGACAAAAACGAGGAAGAAGCGGCCGACAAGAAGGCCATCGAGCTTCTGAACAACTCTCCCTACAAGGACAAGATGGCAACGGCCGGGCTGTTCCTGAAGGCGGTGCAGGCGCGCGGCCCTCAGCTCAAGAATCTGATCCGGCCGCATCTCGGCGATAGCTTTGTCAATGGTGACGCCATTCGCATGTCAACGCTGATGACGTCGTCCCCGCAATTCGATCTGAAGAAGCCCGATCAGATCGCAGCCCTGCCGCTGGGTGGACGGGTCAAGGTCGATCCCTGGGGCAATCGCCTGGAACTGATCAAGACGAAGCCGGTCGCGCTGAATTCTCCGGCCGAGAAGATGCCATTCGAAGTCACGCCCTTCTTCCCGTTCCTGACGAGACTCGGCTCGACGGCTCCTGCGCCGACAGTCGCGCCCACGACGCCCCCTCCGGCTCCTGACAACAAGCCGGCGCCCGAGAAAGCGGCTCAGACGCCATCCGGGCAATAAGCGTTTACTTGTGGGTTAATTCCGCACAACGTTGGGGTCAGCCCCGCTCACCTTGCCGAGTTTTGCATGGAAGACCCGAGCAGCGAGGAAGTGGCGCGCCCGAAACGGATGTGCAGGCGGACCTGGAGCGCGAGGAAGATCAGGCGAAACACGGCTGACGGCTGGAACCGGGGGGACCCGCTGCCGGGAGGTGACAGCGGATAGGGTGTGTTTCCTCTTCCTCTAGTTCGACATCTGGCTCTGGACTTGAGAGAACACGTTGTTGGCGTTACCGCCGATCAGCCGGACGGTTCCTATCACGATGACCAGAATCACCGCCAGCATCACAGCATATTCAGCAACGTCCTGCCCGTGGTCTTCAGTCCACAATTGACGGATGGTTGCGATCACTTTCTTAACCCCCAAACCCGACGCCAGGCCGCAGGTATTACCCTGCACACAGGTTCCCTAGTGTCGATTGTGCGTAGAATATCGTCTCCTCGAGTTTTCCCCAATAGCACAGCAGTGTCTCTGTATGGCACTTTAGTGCCTTGTCCGGATTCCATACAGTGACGTGCGCCAACTGGCTCATCACACGATGGTTTTCAGCGGCAGGCCCTGATTCACCGCAAATAGAGCGAGTTCCAGACGCGTCGAAACACCCAGCTTGTCGAAAATGTTGCTCAGGTGGTGCTTCACTGTATCTTCGCTGATCTTGAAGTATTCGGCGATCTCACGGTTGGCATAGCCTGCCACCACGGCCGAGACGATCTCAAGCTCACGCGGCGTCAAACCGAACTTCTTCTGCTTCGATTCCTCGCTCGAGCTTTGCATCAGATTGCGGAGATACAGCACCAGGTTCGATACGCTCTCGCGTCCCACCCAGTACTCACCCGACATGACTGCGTGGATGCTCTTGAGCAGCAACTGCGTAGCGGAATCCTTGAGCACCACTCCCCGGGCTCCCAGCTGCAGGGCTTCCACAACCTGTTTCTTTTCGGCTGCCGCGGTCAGCAGGATGATGCGTACTGAGCCGGCAGCGCCCCCGCTCGTACTCAAGTCGCGCAGGGCGTCAAGGCCGGTGTGGTGTGGCATGGCCAGATCGAGTAGAAGGATGTCGGGCTTGATCTCGGTCGCAAGCTTCACCGCTTCGCGCCCGTCACACGCCTCGCCCACGACCTTCATGTCCGATTCGGTCTCCAGCAAACGCCGCAGGCCGTCGCGGAAAATCGGGTGGTCGTCGGCAATCACGATGCGGATGGGTCCGTGTCTATCCATGGTTCGTTTTTCGCGGTGGAGGGATGCGGACCTCCAGTCGCGCCCCGTGCCCCGGTGTCGATTCTATCGTGAGTTCGCCCGCAAGCAAGCGGACCCTTTCCCGAATCACGGCTGGTCCCTTCCCACTGTTGGCCAGTTCCGTTTCGGACAATTTTCCGGAAAAGGGAAACCCGCGACCGTCGTCCTCCACCGTCAGCTGGAAATTACCGCCACGCTGCGCCAGTCTCACCAGCACGTTCCGCGCCCCACTGTGCTTCCGGACGTTCACCAGGCTCTCTTGCACGATGCGGGCGAGTTCGCGGCACACCTTTTGGGGAAGCTCGATCTTATCCAGTTCACTGACAAATTCCGCCGAAATTCCGGTCTCGCGCCGGAACCGTTCCACCGTGTCGGCCACGAAACCCGGCAGGCGCTCGGCGTCGACTTCGAACGATTTCATCGCCTGCATCAGTTCGCGCAGCTTGAGCACCTCTTCCCGCAGCAGCTTCTGAATTCGAGAAAGCTCGCCGACCACGGCCGGTTGCTGACCCGATTGCCGCCGCACGACGTCGAGTTGCATCTCGACGGCAATCAGCGATTGGATGGCGCCGTCGTGCAATTCTCGCGCAAACTTCGCCCGCTCTGCGGCGCCTGCCCGCTCGCGCAGCCGCCGCATCAGATAGACGTTGTAAACGGCCGGTCCGACCTGCTGCGCGAATTCCTGGAGAAAGCGCAGTTCTTCTTCCGAGTCCCCCATCATCTCAGGGTCGAGAATGTACACTCGGCCGGTCCATTCCCGGCCAAAATTGAATCCCACCGACATCACCGAACCGAACGGCTCCACCTTGTTCAGCCTGTCCAGAAACGCCGGATCCGTATCGCGTACCCTCTTTCCGCTCTCATCGATCGTGACCGTGCTGAACCCTTTCGCCGACCGCGCGGCATAGAAGGCATACGGTGACGGACCAAACAAATAGGATCGCTCGGTTTCGGGCAATGCATCGCGCCAGTGCAGCGCGGGAGCGCCGTCGGTTCCGCGACCGACCTCGGCGAGAAATACATGATAGCTGTTTACCTCTTGCGAGGCGCTCAGGACACGGCGAGCCCCGTACAGATTGAGCATCTCCCCGAAAATTTCCTGCAGCGTGTGCGTGAGGCCGGCCTCGACGCGCGCTCCACCCAGAACCCTCGTGACCACCACACGCTCGGCGCGCAGTTTCTTCTCGTTCTCCGACATGTATCCAAGCAGCAGTCCCAGCACCATCAGGTACACCGAACTCATGAAGAGTTGCTGCGGATCCGCCGCTCTCAGGCTCACCGCCAGCGAAGGCATGTGGAGGGTCCGCAGCCAGCCGTCGGCAACGTGGCTGAACCCAGCCCGCAGCGACAGTTCCTGCGCCCACAGGAGAATCACCGCGCACACGGCTGTGCCGACGGTTTCCCAAAGGCCCCAGCGATACGCAGCAGCCGCCATCACGAACACGAAGAACAGAAAGAAGGGGCCGCGTTCGTCCGTACCGAACATCGAAATGAGCACGGGCCACAAGATATCGGCGCTATGGACGACAAGGCGAAACGCCCGCGTGGAATTGTGACGGAAGCGTACCAGCAACATCACGACTACGGCGTGCGCCAGGTACACCGTCAGCAGCCAGTACAACCATGCGGAGTACGCGGTTCCGCGCACCGGTTCCATCCACAAGGCGACGAGCCCGGCGATGGTAAGCGCCACGCGTGTCGTCGCCAGCCAACGCTCGGTGCGGCGGATTTCACCCGCCGTCAGCGGCGCCCGGAATCGCCACAAATCTCGATACCGCGGAAGTTTCCAGGGCAAGAGAGCTCTCACTGTGCTTGAGTGGCCTAATTCTAAGGTCAATTCCGGCAGAACTCCAGGACTCATGGTGCAGCAGCCGACCGAGATCCGCGACGGTGGATATATCCAGCCGCAGAGGCTGGTTGTCGCAGCATGACTGAGCACCGGGGATGGTTCGCCGAGAACGGCTCCCAGTGATTACGGTAGTAATCGCTTTCCGCGGCCATTGCGCTCTAGAATGGAGGCCGGAATTCTCTCCTTGTCCACTCGCGACAAACTCTGGATTGTCCTCCTCTCGGCTCTGGTCACAGCCCAAGTCACAGTGTCTTTGCTGCTGCCGCCGGGGCGAGTTCTGATGATCACCAGCGATCTCTTCCAGGGAGCACTGCTACTGATTGCCACCGCATCCTTCCTCCCCAATTGCTTCAGCTTGCGCTCCCCGGTCCGGCGCACGCGAGCCTTCTGGGGCCTGATGACCGTCGGCATGCTGTTCTGGCTCGCCTACCAGGGGATGTGGAACTACTTTGAAGTCCTCAAGAACGAGGATGTACCCAATCCGTTTCTGGGTGACATTGTCCTGTTCCTGCACCTGGTCCCGATGATGGCGGCGCTTGCCCTTCTGCCTCACCTGGGCGAGGACGACCGGGACTCCCGGCTCCGGACGCTGGATTTCGCGTTGCTTTTAATCTGGTGGGTGTTCCTCTATGTCTATGCGGTAATTCCCTGGCAGACGGTCTTCGTCGATGAGCCGGCGTACAGCAGCACGTTCAACACCACCTATCTGACCGAGAAGATGGTTCTCCTCCTGGCGCTCGGATTACTGACCTATCATGCTCATGCCGGCTGGCGTTCTCTCTACGCCAATCTGTTAGGGGCCAGCGCTCTGTACGCTTCGAGTTCCTACGTCGCTAACTACGCCATTGCACACCAGACCTACTACACCGGCAGTATTTACGATATTCCGCTGATTATTTCGATGGCATGGATCGCCGCGGTCGGGCAGTACGCGAATCGTTTCCATCTGCCGGAGTCTCGCGCCTCCCAGCCCTTGATCGGCGTCTGGATCACGCGGCTGGGGATGTTTGCTCTCTTCAGCCTGCCCTGGTTTGCGCTTTATGCCCAGTTCCACCAAGGCTCTCCCGATCCCGTGCGAAACTTCCGTAGTGTGCTCAGCCTGATCACCATGATCGTCATGGGCACGCTCGTGTTCCTGCGGCAAAGGCTATTGGGAAGTGAACTCGCGCACTTGCTCGGAAAATCCCGACGGTCGTTCGAGGATCTCAAGACATTGCAGTCGCAGCTGATCCAATCGGAGAAGATGGCCTCGCTGGGCCAACTCGTTGGCGGCGCCGCTCACGAAATCAACAATCCGCTGACCGCCATGTTGGGCTATTCCGATCTGTTGAGTTCGGCGGCGCTGCCTCCCCAGGAGCAGGCGCTGGCGGAGCGCATCGCGGCCCACGTGCGCCGGACTCGCACCCTGGTGGCCAGCTTGCTAACGTTCGTTCGCCAGGCTCCCGCACAACTTTCCGGCATTGACGTGAACTCGGTCATTCAGACCGCGATCCGTCTTCTGACGCCGCAGTTCGAAGCCCAGGGGGTTCGAGTCCGCCACGAACTGGGCTCGTCTCTTCCACTCGTGCTCGCCGATTCCAACCAGTTCTTGCACGTGTGCCTGCACCTTGCCGGCCAGATTTCCCATCGGCCCCAAGTCGATGACGGCACCTGCCTCTACGTCCGCACGTGGCATGAAGCGAACGCCGTCTTCGCCGAATTCAGCCATGTTTCTCCTGCCGCCGCACATCCGTTCGACCCGTTGCAGACCCCGGATGCGGCGACGCGCCCTGCTTCCCTTTCCCTGGGAGCCTGTTGTCGCATTGTCGAGGAGCATCAGGGTCGGATCCTCGCGCAGCAAGGTCCGGAAGGATATCTCGGATTCCGCGTTGAACTGCCTCTGGCAAGTGTGTCCCGGGAGCGCCCGTCGCTTGCCGTCAACCCGACGCGTGCCGTGGCGGGAAGCGGGAACTAGGAATTACAGAAGTCAAAGGGCGGATTGCTGAGGTCAAAACCCGCGCTCGCAATCAGACAACTGAGCCATAAGAACCGGCAACCGAGAACTGGTTCTCAACCTCCGCAAACTGACTTGTGCTTTCTGCAACCCTAAGCCTCGATCTCCACGGTCCGCTTGAGCTGCCCGCACGCAGCGAAGATATCGCGGCCTCTCGGCCGCCGAACAAAAGCCGGGATTCCCGCAGCGATCAGAATTTTCTGGAATGTCTGGACTCGCTCTTGCGCCGGTGTCCGGTACGCCAACTCGGCTCCTGGATTCAAGGCGATGAGATTGACCTTCGCGCGCACGCCGCGCACAAGTTCCGCGAGCTCGCGAGCCTGCTCCGGCTTATCGTTCACGCCGTCGAGCAGCACATATTCAAATGTGAGCCGCTCCCGTGCCCGCAGGGGGAACGCGCGCGCTGCCTCCATCAGATCGCTCAAATTCCATTTGCGATTCAGGGGCATCACTTCACTCCGCAGAGTATCGTTCGACGCATTCAAGGAAATCGCCAGCTTCGGACGCACCGGTTCCAGACCGAAGTCTCGAATGCGTGGTACGATGCCCGCCGTCGACACGGTCATGCGTGACTCCGGGATCCCCACACCCTCCACTAACAGCACAACTGACTTCATGAAGTTCTCGTAGTTCAGAAACGGTTCCCCCATCCCCATAAACACCAGATTGACTCGCTGCAGCGGCGGTTGCACGTTCTGATCGCGCAGCACGGTGGCAATCTGTCCGACGATTTCGCCAGCCGTAAGATTCCTTTTGACTCCCAACAACGCAGTCAGGCAGAAGCGGCAATTCACCGCGCATCCGACCTGGCTCGACACGCAAATCGTGGCGCGTCGCCACATGGCCGCTGCCGACTCCACTTCATCTCCGGCCTCGCTGCCGTCGCCCGACTCGCCGTCGTCTCCTTCCGGCATCCAGACGGTTTCCACAGACTCGCCGTCGGCGAGTTCTATCAGATATCGGACCGTGCCGTCACTCGACACAAACTTCCGCGAGATCGTCGGCATTCCGACGGTCCACCCCTGTTCGCTCAATCGCCCGCGGTAGTCACCCGGCAGCGTGGAAATCTTCTCCAGGCTGTCAATTCTTTGTCGATATACCGCATCAAATATCTGCCGGGCGCGGTACGCGGGCTGGCCTGAGTCGGCCACAAGCGCCGTAAGTTCATGAAAGCTAAGGCCCAGGAGCGAATTGGGGAATGGCCCAGACATACGGGAAGGTCTGCTTTTGAGTGTATCGCTCCTGCGGGTGCTTTGAGAATCGGCCGCAGGCCGAAAGGGACGTGAAAGTCAGGAGTACCGCGTTTCGACACCCGCAAATGTGGGACAATAGATTACAACTCTAGCCCGCCACAGGTGTTCGAGACTGTAAAAGCATGGTGAAAGAGAACCGCAACATTCATCGCCGGGTGTTGCCTAATGGCCTGACCGTCATCAGCGAAGAGATGTCGCACATCCGTTCGGTGTCCATCGGAATCTGGCTGAAGTCCGGGTCCCGAGACGAGGATTCTGAGTGGAACGGCATTTCGCACTTCATCGAACACATGGTGTTCAAAGGCACCGAGAACCGCTCTGCCGAAGCGATCGCCCGCCAGGTCGACTCCATCGGCGGCAACATGGATGCCTTCACCGCCAAAGAGTGCATCTGCTTCAACATCAAAGTTCTCGATGAGCATCTTCCCGTCGCGATGGACGTACTTAGTGATCTGGTCTTGCATCCGGTGTTCGACGCCGCCGATATTGCGCGCGAACGCGGTGTGATTCTGGAAGAAATCAAGATGGATGAGGACAGTCCGGACTACTTGGTCCACGAGATTTTCACCCAAAGCTTCTGGAAGGATCACGCGCTCGGAAAGCCGATCCTGGGCACCCGCGATACGGTTCGCCGCTTCGAGCGTCCGGTCGTTTCGGAATCGTACGGTGATCGCTTTATTCCCGGGAACCTGATCGTTTCCGCCGCAGGAAATCTCGACCACAAGAGCTTTGTTGATCTCGTGGCGAAGCATTTCGAGCGGATGAAGCCAGCGAGCAACGGGTTCCACTCGCCTTCACCACAAACGTTTTCTCGCATTAACCTTCGCAACAAAAAGTCGCTGGAACAGGTGCAGATCTGCCTGGGTGTACCTTCGCATCCCACGGCCCATGAGAAACGTTACGCCTCGTACATCCTGAACACGTTGCTCGGCGGCGGCATGAGTTCTCGGCTGTTCCAGAACATTCGCGAGCGCCAGGGCCTGGCGTACGCCATCTATAGCGATCTCAATCCGTATCGGGATACCGGGTGTCTCTGCGTGTACGCCGGCACGTCGCGTGAATCGGCAACCAAGGTCGTTGCATCCGTCGTTGGAGAGTTCCGCAATCTGAAGGACGTTCCCGTTCCCGAAGAAGAGCTGCGCCGCGCCAAGGACCAGCTCAAGGGCAGCCTTATGCTGTCCCTCGAATCTTCTACCGCGCGTATGTCGAATCTCGCCCGCCAGGAAATGTATTTCGACCACTTCTACGGACTCGATGAACTGATCGAGCGAATTGAATCTGTGACCGCGGAGGATCTCCGTCAGACCGCCAATGAGTTCTTTCAGACTGAGCAGATCGCGGTGACCGTGCTCGGCAACTTGAATGGGCTGAAGCTCACGCGCGACCAGCTCGTCTGCTAGCGGAGCTTCATTGTCTCAACCGGCATCCGTCATTCTGCCTTCAGGATCAGCTGCGTCCCCGAATCCAGGTGTACGTTCTCTTTCTCCGCACTGATGACTGAAGTCGCGCCCACAGATTTCAGGTCAAGGCCCTTGATGCCGACAACTCCACGGCTCTTAGAACTCAGCGCGGCCTGACTTGCCGTGGGAGCGGCCGTCGCAGGAGAATCCGGTCCACTCGGTGTCGGGACATGCGCCCCTCCACCCATTCCGGCTCCGCTCGGCATCGACGCGGATGGCATGCTGCTCATGGGATCGTCCTCGGGCGACGGAACTGCCAACTGCAGAGGCCGCCCGATGGCCTGGAGTCCTGCTTGCATCTGCAGTTCGCTGCCATCCTTCATGGCAATCCGGTCGAAGGTGATCCCCAGCCTGGAATCCGGGGAGTCCTTGCTGTGCGCCTTCACTTCGGTGACGCGGCCAGTGATTTTGGTGTTGCGCGGGATGATGACTTTCCCCTGGGAAAGCAAATCCATCGACGTCCTGGCCTCGACTTTGTCGCCGGGCTTGGCTTTCTTTGCATCCAGAGACTTGGAAAGTTCGGCAACGATGGTCGTGCCTGCGGGCACTCTCGTCTGCGGTTGAGTCGACGCCTGGGTGCTCGTCGCGCCGCTGACGGGCGTTGCGGCGGTGGCCTCGCCTGTCGTCTGTGCGACGGAAAGCGCCGCGAAAGCTGCGATCGCCAGCGGCATGAAGAATGACCGGTTCATGGTGTTCATCCTTCCTCACATTGTCTCAGTGGTAGGATGCAGTGCCGGCTGTTTATTTTGCATGGAGACACGTGTACCAGAAGGTCTCAAGCGTCAGGTAGCAGGCACACACCCTCTCTTTTCATCTGAACCCTTGCGCGGGACACTCGCTACCTGACACTCGGGCAGGTTCACGACAGCATCGGCACTTCCGGCGACCGGCGATGCGGCAGGCTGACCCGAATCACATTCAGCAGTTCGTCGTTGTCCACGGGCTTCTGAAAGAAGGCCGCCGCCCCTGCCTTCATCGCGCGCTCTTCGTTGGTCTGCGGGTCCCGCGCGGTCAGCACAATCACCGGAATCGCCGACAGCGTGTCGCTGCTCTGCAACCGCTCCAGAACAACAAAACCGTCACCAACCGGAATGCCGAGATCGAGAATGATCAGATCGGGATGCTCCTTCTGCGCCGTGGCGATCACCGAGTAGCCATCTCCGGCGGTAACGACTTCACAATTGTGAGCCCGCAGCCGTAGCCGCAAGGCTCGAACCAGGTCCGGGTCGTCGTCGACCACCAGGATCTTCGGCTTCCGCATCACAGACTCTTTGGTTTCTTTAGTTGCCATACTTCCCTCCCCCATCCATTCAGTTCTCCTGCAGGCCCGTCATGATCATTTCGGTGACCCGATCCGCAACGCGCTCCACTTGTTTCTCCAGGCTCAGGCCGGGATCGGGCGCCGCCAACCCCACCGGCACGGTCGTGATCCTCAGGGTGGCCTTCGCGTTCAGATCCGCCACCCGCGTCAGTTGCTCTCGAATGCGTGTGGTCATGATCGGCGCCCGTTGCATGTCGGTCGATGCCACGACAAAAAATGTTTCGGCCGTTCCTGATGTCGCCACCGGCGGCAGCACCAGATCCTTGTCGAGGTAGACGCACCGCCGCAGGGTGTCCAGACACACTTGCCAGATCTCCCGCCAGTTGCCTCGGGGAGGACTGGTCAGCGGCTCCAGGTCCACCCGCATCAGCACGAACGCCGGGCGCAGTTGCCCCTCATATGTGATCACCGGCGCCAGAAGTCTGGGCAGGGAATAGATCGGCAGCGTGAACGTGAACGTACTGCCCTGCCCTGGCTCGCTGGCCACCCAGATCCGGCCCTCATGCAGCCGGATCAACTCCCGGCAGATGTATAGTCCCAGCCCCAGTCCCGAGCGGTTGTTGTCGACGGCATCCGGATCCTGGTACAGGCGTTCGAAGATCAACGCCCTGGCCTCGGGTTGAATGCCGCGGCCGGTATCGGTAACCGAAACGTAAACGAAGTCCGGATCCGCCTCTGCCAAACACGCCTTCACGATCACCGACCCTTCGGCCTGGGTGAACTTGATCGCGTTGTCCATGAGGTTGATGAGTACTTCCAGGATTCGGTCCGGGTCGGCGCATACCAGCGGGATGCGGTGATCGAGCCCCATCTCCAGCCCGATTCGCTTCTCGCGCGCCGTGGGCTGCATCATGGCCACGGACTGTTGAATCAGTTCGCCGATCGACACGCAGCGCGGCTCCACCCTCATCTTGCCGCTTTCCGCGCGCGTGGCTTCCAGCAGGTCGCGGATCATCGCGTGCAGCTGGTTCACACTCTTCAGAACGGTCTTCAGATGATCGGATTGCTCCGGGGCAACCGGCCCCGCCAGACCATCGAGCAGCAACGTGACGTACTGATGAATACAGGTCAGCGGCGTGCGCAATTCATGCGACACGTGAGAGAGAAACTGGTTCTTGAATTCGATTTGTTGCTTGCGCACCATCTCGAGTGATCGCAGCAGCGCCTGCCGTTCTACCGCATAGCGAATCGCCCGCTCCAGCTGCTTGCTCGAAACGTCGCCCTTCACCAGGTAGTCCTGCACTCCCTGATGAACGGCCTTGATCGCCAGCGCTTCATCATCCTGCCCGGAGAGCACGACTACGGGCACGTTCGGCGCCTTCTCCATGACCTTGCGGAACGTGTCTGCACCGCGGCTGTCAGGAAGGTTCAGATCGAGCAGGATCAGAGACGGCACTTCCTTGCTCAACGAGATCAGGGCATCCGATAACCGGTTCGCGCACTCTACCCGCACCCCAGCGTGCCCCTCGATTAATCTGAGTCGCACCAGATCGGCGTCTCCCGGATTGTCTTCGATCAGCAGGACACGAGTCTCTTGAGACTCCATCGCCCCTCCACGATCACCGATTCGGGCACACGAACGGCACAGCGGTGACACCCGCAATCTCAGTGAACTATCGGCGGCCGTGGCGCGCACTTTACTCTCAAAGGGTCAGGTGTCGCTCCAGGAAAAATCCCGCCTCCTCGTCCTTCGGGGCATGTCCAGAGGTGGGGTCTCGCTCCGTCTGCCCTTGGGCGTCGCATGGCCGCGTGGTAAGCTGCACGGGTTCATCAATCCCGATCTTCTCCGAATGATCTGGCGAGTCCTTGGTTCCATCTTCGCAGTGGCATTGCTGGCGGGCTATCGCATCTTCGTAGCGCGGACCCGCGCGTCCCAGGCCGCTTACCCGCCCTTGACCGAGCAATGGAGCCTCCCGACTCTGGTCCTGGTCAGCGCTTTGACTCTATTTGCGGAACTGGCGCTCATCCGTTGGGTAGCAACGGAGGTCTGGATTTTCGCCTACGTCAAGAATCTCGCCCTGCTGCTCTGCTTCCTTGGGTTTGGAATCGGCTGTGCTCTGGCTCGCCAACCGGTTCGCTGGGGGAGCGCGGTGCATCCTCTGCTGGGACTCATTCTGATCATTCGCTTGCCCTGGTGGGGATCCAAGGTCATGGAGAACCTTTCGCAGTCGCTTGGGGCGGCGCAGGACCTGCAGATCTGGTCATCCCCGGATTCCCGGAGCTGGACTGGATTCTTGCTCGCCGCATGCCTGGTCTTCCTCCTCCTTTTGTTGATCAGCTGCGTCTTCATCCCGCTTGGACAAGTCGTAAGCCGGCAAATCGAACTGGCTCCGCGACCGCTTTACGGCTATTCGCTGAATCTTGCCGGCAGCCTGGCGGGAATTCTCGCCTTCTTTGGAATCTCCTGGCTGTCCCTGCCGCCTCCAGTCTGGTTCGTCACCGTCATTGTGATGATGGCTCTTTTCGCCTCGACCCTCCGGGAACGGCTCATCTGCGCCGCTGCCATCCTGCCGGTTGCTCTTCTTCTTCACGATCCCGCCAGCCCAGACCGCTTTACTCTCTGGACTCCCTACCAGGAGGTTGAATTTCAGGCCGACCGTTTTCCGGACGGAGAAGTGAAATTCGCGCACGTGCTAGTGAACCATGCCTGGCACCAGGCGATGATTGACCTCTCTCCCGGCTTCCTGGCGCGGCATCCCGATCTCATGACGGAGCCGCCAGATGAGAACCCCAACAACGTTCCTTTCCGGTTTGCGGTCAGGAATCCGAAAGTCCTCGTCGTTGGCGCCGGCACCGGCAATGACGTAGCCGCCGCCCTGCGTAACAGCAGCCGGGCGGTCGACGCCGTGGAGATCGACCCTGCAATCCTTCGCCTCGGACGGAAGCATCCAGAGCATCCTTACGATGACCCGCGCGTGTCCATTCACTTGACGGACGCTCGCGCCTTCATGAAAAGAGCGCGGGACCGATACGATCTCATCCTGTTTGGATTGCTCGACTCCCACACACAGGTATCCAACTACTCCAACGTGCGCCTCGACAATTTCGTATACACGGAAGAGTCGTTGCGCGAGGCCCGCGACCTGCTGGCTCCGGATGGAGTGCTTGTCCTCAAGTTTCTGGTGAGCAAACCGTGGCTGGGACGTCGATTGGATGAGATGCTGACCGCAACATTCGGCAAGAAACCGGTGGTGTTCTACGCGCCTTCTTCTTACGGCCGGGGAGCCGACTGTTTTGCGATCTCGATCACGAACCAGGTGCAATCAAGACTGCAGGAAGATCCCAGCCTGGGATCGTTCGCGAGGAGCCATCGCTCGTCCTTCCTCGACTTCCCCGCGGTGCAGATCACCACTGACGACTGGCCCTACCTCTACCATCAGGGACGATGGATTCCGGGCATCTTCTATTTGCTCAGTCTTCTCGTCGTCCTGCTTGCCGCCGGATTCTATGTCCAGATCCCGGAAGCGCGCAGCCGCGTCCCCTCGCTGTTTTTCTTCAGCATGGGGGCGGGGTTCTTGTTGCTGGAAACGCAGGTGGTCAGCCGCCTGGCGCTTTACTTTGGGACGACCTGGCAAGTAAACGGTATCGTCATTGCTGCGATTCTCGCAGCGTTGCTGCTGGCGAACTACGTGATCGAGAAATCGAAGGGTTCATTGCCACGGGCGTGGAGCCTGGGTGGCATTCTGTTGGGGATTGGGTTCGCCTACCTGATTCCTTTCAGCCGCATTCCAGGCCCGGCTGCCTGGGTTGGGTCGATTGCTGGCGTGGTCTTTGCCATTCCCATCTTCTTTGCCGGACTGCTGTTCGCCACTGAGTTTCGCAGGACAGACTCCCCGGCCGCCGCTCTCGCCGCCAACATGCTCGGCGCAGTCGTCGGCGGCCTGCTCGAAAACCTCTCCTTGATTACCGGCATGCAGGCGCTCCTGATTGTCGCCGCAGTTCTGTACGCGTTCGCCGGAGCAGGATTTCGCGGCCTGCGCAAATCGGTAGCCGGTAGCCCGTAGCCGGAACCCGGTGTCTGCTGCGCCTACCAACATCCCATTCCGGCACGTCAATCGTTTCGACCTTGGGCCGACACTGACGACCGACTACTGACTACCGACTACTGCTTTTCTCAGTCTGCCGACGTACTCTGCGGACTTCCTATCTGGCGCACCTCCCACTCGCCTTCCGCCACCTCGCCACGATGGTCATACGAGTGGCCGGTCCACAGGCCAAGGACGAACCATCCCAGGACGATCGCTCCCAGCGCGAAGATCGAGTCGCCGAACATGCGGCTCCAACGCAGGTGATTCATCAGCGGAGTCTGCATGAACTCCGCCGAGCGCGCGTACCACGTGCCGTACTCCACTGATGCCCATGCCTGCATCAGTCCGATCGGTAAAACGCTGATCAGCACCATCAGAGCCAGGCCGACGTTGATCGCCCAGAACGCAAACGCCAGCGGAGCGTTCTTCCACGCCTTCCCCGGACGCAGCGCGCGCAGGCAGAAGAGCATCAGACCCAGCCCCAGCATGCCGTACACACCGAACAGCGCCGTGTGACCGTGCACCGGTGTCGTATTCAGTCCCTGCATGTAATAGAGCGCGACTGGCGGATTGATAAAGAATCCGAACAAGCCAGCGCCAACGAAATTCCAGAACGCCACCGCAACAAAGAAGTAGATCGGCCACTTGTAGGCCGCGACCCAGATCTGCTGCTGCCGCGAACGCGCCAGGCGGATGTTCTCCCAGGCTTCGAATCCGATCAGCACCAGCGGCACCACTTCCAGCGCACTGAACACCGCGCCCAGAGCCAGCACGATATTCGGCGCTCCCGCAAAATACAGATGATGGAATGTACCAATGATCCCGCCGGACAGATACACGACCGTGGAAAACAGCGTTGCCCTCGTGGCAGTGTCGAGCGACAGCAGTTTCAGCCGTGTCAGCAGAAACGCGATGACCACGGTTGCGAAGACCTCAAAGAAACCTTCCACCCAGAGATGCACCACCCACCAGCGCCAGTATTCGGCCGTCACCAGGTTCGAGCGCTGTCCATACATCAGGCCGGCCGCGTAGAACAGCGGGATGGCAACTGCCGCAATCACGAACAGCAGCAGCAGCGAGAAGCTCTGGTCGCGCTTGCGCAATGCCGGGGCCAGCCCGCGCCACATCAGCCACAGCCAGAAAACGAGTCCGACGAACAACAATATCTGCCAGAGCCGACCCAGATCGACGTATTCGTAACCCTGCGCCCCGAGCAAGAACCATAAATTTCCGAGCTTCTGCTGAATGCCGAGCCACTCGCCCGCCAGCGACCCAACGACCACGATCAGCAGAGCCCCAAACAGCGCGTTCACTCCCAGCCGCTGGCCCTTGGGTTCGATCCCGCTCACCGCAGGAGCGACATACAACCCTGTTGCCAGCCACGATGTCGCGATCCAGAAGATCCCGATCTGCAGGTGCCAGGTGCGGGCGATGCTGTAAGGCAGCCAA
>DATIWL010000149.1:0-2836 GCA_035519435.1 Terriglobales bacterium | reverse complement strand
CACCGGAGCGATGAGGATCTTGTTGTACTGGCTCCACTTTGCAGCCGGGTTGACGTAGCGCAGGGCCATCTGTTTGTCGGTGCCGGGAGTCAGCATGTTGCAGTATTTGCCGATCAGCCCACAGTTGACTTCGGCCTGCTTGACCGGGGCTTTCTGGACAGTCGTGCAGGCCGTCAGCAGCAAGAGGCCGCCCAAAGTCGGAACGATACACGCGTAATGAATAAACTTGGGTTTCATATTCCCTCTCCTCATTATCTGGTGCAATATCGATTTAAAAAAAATGCGCATGTCACTGGGTAAGCGAGCCGACCGACAATGCGGCCCTTGAATAACCCGGAAGCGGGGGGAACGTCTATTGGACCAAAGTCCAATGGCGGTCGCCCAAACCAACGTTCCTCAACGCCTGCCATTTGGCATGTTTGCACCTAGCCCATATCATGCTGGTTCCATGCCCCCTCAAATCACATGGTTTTGGCCCTGGCCTGGAATCCTAAACCGCTTGAACCGTTCAATCGCCATCCTCGCAGTATCAATCTGTCTTGCACAGGGCGCCGCGTCCGAGCCGCGTACCTGCAATGTGCTGGTGCTGTATGCGCATTCGCGTTTGCTGCCCGCCAACATCGAAGCCGATCGGGGCTTAAACGCTGCCATCGGAGGTTCTGCGGACACCTGCGCGGAGTTCCTCGACATCCCGAAATTCCATGGCGAATCCTATTACCAGACCATTGTGAACTACTTGCGCGGCAAGTATGCCGGACGGCCGATCGACGTCGTGGTGGCAGGCGGTACCGAAGCCCTCTTGTTCGTATTGCATCAACGTGAGCAGCTCTTTCCAAACGCGCCAGTGGTTTATATGGGCGTGTCCCGTTATGACCTGCGCGGCCTTGCTCTGCCCGCGGACGTCGTCGGCGTCGCGGATGAATACGACTTCGCAGTCACCGTCGAACAAATGCTCAGGTTCCACCCGAAGGCAAAGCGCCTGGTGCTGGTGACAGGTACAAGCGATTGGGACCGGGCCTGGGAATCGCGGCTCCGTAACGAAGTATCTCGCTTTCAGAATCGAGTGCAACCGGAGTTCCTCTCCGGCCTGCCGAGCGACGAGCTGCTGAAGCGTCTCGGCAGTCTGGGCGACGACGCGGTGGTGTTCACCCCCGGATACTTCGGCGACGGCGCCGGCCAGGTTTTCACGCCACGTGCTTCCGTGGAAAAAATGGCCGCGGTGGCCGCGGCACCGATCTACAGCCCGTTCATGACCTTCATCGGCTCGGGCATAGTTGGCGGTCAGATGGCCGGTTTCGAAGCCACGGGACGGCAAGCGGGAGAGATCGTGAACCGATTGCTTCGCGGTGAGCCACCGTCTTCGCTCAATCTGCGCCAGGTGATTCCCAGCCAATTCCATGTCGACTGGCGCCAGGTCATGCGCTGGGGAATCGATGAGGATCTACTCCCGCCCGGTACGGTCGCCCATCTTCGTGAACCGTCCATATGGGAGATGCACCGAACCGAGATGGCCGTCCTCTTGGCCATGTTACTCGCCCAGGCGGTCCTGATCGCCGGGCTACTGGTGGAACGGCGTTCGCGGAAGCGCCTGGGGGAGGCGCTGCAGGAGAGCGAGGCACGCTTGAGCCTGTCGGCGACGTCCGCAAACGCGGGCCTATGGCATTGGGAGCCGGCGACTGGCCATCTTTGGGCCACGGACAAGGCAAGGGAGATGTTTGGTCTCGCCCTGGAGGAAAACATAAGCTTTGGGCGCCTCCTCGCGATCGTGCATCCCGACGACCGCGACCGGCTTCAGGAGACTATGCAGAAGGCACTGCGGTCGAAAAACGACACCCGAGCCGAATACCGCATCCTGCTTCCCGACGGAACCGTTCGCTGGATCATGTCACGTGGGCGCGCGCTTTCTATTTCGCACGGGAAACAAGTACGTGTGGTTGGCTTGAGCTTCGACATCACCGACCAGAAAGTCACGGAACTGCGGGCCGAACAAGATCGTGCCCGACTCGCACACTTGGAGCGGGTAGCAATGCTGAGTGCGCTGTCGGCCTCCCTGGCCCACGAGCTGAACCAGCCCCTGACCGCGATCCTGGCTAACGCGGAAGCGGCACAGCGATCGGTGACGAGCTTGCTTGAGAAGCCGACTGAGCTGGTCGAGATTTTCGGCGATATCGTGAGTGATGTTCGGCGGACATCCGAACACATTCGCAGTCTGCGCGGCCTTTTCAAGCGTGGTGAACTGCAAATTCAGTCGGTCGACATGAATGATTTGATCAACAAGGTTGCGGGCCTGGTCGCGAGCGATCTGCTGATGCGGCACGTCTCGCTGGTGAAAAATCTCGCGTCACTGCTGCCCACGATCGAGGGTGACCGCGTACAGCTGGAGCAGGTCCTGCTCAATTTGGTCGTGAACGCAGCTCAGGCGATGGAAACTTGTGCGCCTGAACAGCGCAGGCTGACGATTCGGACCGAAGCCGGCAAGGCCGAGATTCGGGTATCCGTAATCGACTCCGGTGAAGGGGTTCCAGCGGAGCAGTTGGACAAGATCTTCGAGCCTTTCGTGAGCACCAAGCCTGAGGGTCTGGGCATCGGCCTGATGATTTGCCATTCGATCATTCGCGCTCACGGCGGCCGCCTCACCGCGACGAATAATCCCGACCGCGGTGCAACATTCTGTTTCGCCCTCCCGATTCAGGCCTGACATGATCGCGATCGAGCAACCCACCGTCTATCTCGTCGACGACGACCCCGCCATACGGAAGGGGCTCTCTCGACTGCTGCGGACCGCCAACTGGCGTGTGGACGCATTCGCCTCGTGCGAGGAGTTCATGCTCGGGCA
>DATIWL010000148.1:0-35350 GCA_035519435.1 Terriglobales bacterium | reverse complement strand
TGGCGAAAGCGAACAGAAGGGCGGATTGCTGATCGCACCGTATGGCAAAGGCACGTACATCTATACGGGATATGCGTTCTTCCGCCAGCTTCCGGCGGGAGTGCCGGGAGCGGTGCGGCTGTTTGTGAATCTAGTCGCTGGTCGTTAGTCGCTAGTCACTCGCTGTTCGCTCTTCGCTGTTTGCAGCACATCGTCGTTGGTCGTTCGTTGCTAGTCGTTCGGGGATTCGAGCGGCCACTATGATCGGGGGTTTGCCAACGATAAACGACCATCGACCAACGACTCTATGACCATTCCGTCCGAGACTACATCAGAGACGAAACCACAGCTCGTACGCGGCATCGGGCTGGGCTCGGCCACCGCGCTGAACATGATCGACATGATCGGCGTGGGGCCGTTCATCACCATCCCGCTGATTATCTCGGCGATGGGCGGGCCGCAGGCGATGCTGGGATGGATTCTCGGCGCACTGATGGCCATCAGCGACGGCCTTGTCTGGGCGGAACTGGGCGCGGCGATGCCCGGATCGGGCGGATCGTACGGCTATCTCAAGGAGATTTACGGACCACGAAAGCTTGGGCGGCTGATTTCCTTCCTCTTCATATGGCAGCTCTCGTTCAGCGCACCGCTCTCGATTGCATCAGGAGCAATCGGGCTTTCGCAGTACGCAGCTTTCTTTTTCCCTAAATTGGAATCGGTGTGGTCGACTCACGCGTGGTCATTGAATCTTCCCCTGTTTGGGACGCTGCAACTGACCTGGGTGGTCATGCCGGCAACGTTTCTGGCGATCTGCGTCTGCGCGCTGACCGCGTTTCTGCTCTACCGCAGGATCACGGCTATCTCGCGGCTGACCAAGCTGTTGTGGGCGGGAGTCATGGCGACGATCGGGTGGATCATTTTCGCCGGTCTCACGCATTTCAATGCGCACCACGCATTCGATCTGCCTCCGGGCGCCTTTTCGCTCTCATGGGGTTTCATTCATGGACTCGGCGGGGCGATGCTCATTGCTGCATACGACATCGGCGGATATTACAACGTGTGCTTCCTGGGCGACGAAGTCAAGGAACCGGCAAGGAATATTCCACGGGCGTTGTTGCTATCCATTCTGGCAGTGGCGTGTCTATACATAGTAATGAACGTCAGTATTCTTGGCGTCATTCCGTGGCAGGAACTGGCACAATCGGGAGTTTCCAACAGCAAACTCTATGTGGTTTCGACGCTGATGCAGCGAGTGTACGGGCAAACGGCAGCGTCGATCATCTCTGTGCTCGTCATGTGGACAGCGTTCGCATCCGTGTTCTCTCTGACGCTGGGTTACTCGCGCGTGCCGTACGCGGCGGCGCTGGATGGAAACTATTTCCGCATTTTTGCGCGAGTGCATCCGGTCCACCACATTCCTTATGTGTCGGTGCTGGCCCTAGCGGGCGTGGCAGCATTGTTCTGCTTCTTGCGTCTTGCGGATCTGATCGCCTCGCTGGTCGTGATCCGGATCGTTCTGCAGTATCTCCTGCAGAGCATAGGAGTCATCGTGCTGCGGATACGGCAGCCGAACCTGCCACGGCCGTTTCGCATGTGGCTGTACCCGCTGCCTGCGCTGCTGGCCGCTGCGAGTTTTCTGTTCATCCTGTCGCAGCGCAGGGACGCACTGCGCGAGATTCGCTACGCGATCGTTCTCCTGGTGGTGGGATTGGCAATCTATTTTGTGCGAGCGTGGCGGATGAAAGAGTGGCCGTTTGGGAAAACAGTGGTTAGTGGTTAGTGGTTACTTAACTCGTCATGGCTGAGATGATCAAAATGCCGCCGGTGGAGCGGGCGACGACGCGCGCGCGATACGGCTCGCCATGGGCGCCGCTCGGCGAGTCGCTCTTTCGCTCGCTGTGGATCGCTTCCGTCATTTCCTACACCGGGACGTGGATGCAGAACGTCGGCGCAGGCTGGCTGATGACGCAGATGACCATGAATCCGTTCATGGTCGGACTGGTACAGGCTGCTGGAGCGCTGCCAGTGTTTCTCGTCATCCTTCCCGCCGGGGCTCTCGCCGATATGGTCGATCGCCGCCGCTTTCTCTTGGTCACGCAAGGCTGGATGGTGCTGGCAGCCGGGACACTCGGCATCATGACGCTGACGAGTTGCGTGGGGCCGTGGGTGCTGATCCTGTTTACGTTTCTGCTCGGACTGGGTGCAGTGATGAACGATCCGGCGTGGCAGGCGATCACGCCGGAACTGGTGTCGCGCGGGCAGCACGCGTCGGCTGTCGCGCTGAACTCTGCGGGATTCAATGTCGCGCGGGCGGTCGGCCCGGCGCTCGGCGGAATCGTGGTGGCCGCGGTCGGATCAGGATGGACCTTTCTGTTGAATGCGGTGTCGTTCCTGGGAGTGATCCTGTTCCTGTATCACTGGAAGCGGCCATCGGAACCGCAACACAATGGACGTCGAATATGGCCGGCGATCCGTGACGGATTTGCTTACGTGCGGCAGAGCGCTCTCGCCAAGTCGGTGCTGCTGCGCACGGGAACCTTCAGTGTAGCAGCCGTTTCGATGCCCGCGTTGTTGCCGATCATCGCGCGGCCTTTCGGCGCGCGCGGATACGGCGTGATGCTGGGCTGCTTCGGGTTAGGGGCGCTGATCGGAGCGGCGGCGTTGCCCCGCGTACGTGAACGGTTGTCGGTCGATGGGCTGGTCGTGGTCGCGATCATGGTCTTCGCGGGCATGACCTTCGCGGCCGGACGAGTGGAGAGCTTCGCCCTGCTTTGCGCGGTGATGCTGATTGCGGGAGGAGCCTGGATCGGTATACTTGCTTGCCTAAACGTGGCGGCACAGACGATGTGTCCGGCGAAACTGCGGGCGCGGGCTCTGTCCATGTATCTGCTGGTCCTGCAGGGCGGCATGGCGCTGGGCGCGACGATGTGGGGCGCGGTTGCAAAAAAGATCGGCATTCCTGATGCGCTCGCGTTGGCAGCCGTTGTATTGGCATGCGGACTGCTGGCACTGCGCGGGCATCGGATTACGGCGAGTGAGTTGGAACTGACGCCGGCAGTGGTGAGGGACTGAAGACAGTGGTTACTGGCTAGTGATCAGGCTGTAGGGGCAAAAAGATTCTTGGCAATAACATCTCTTGGAGGCGACATGAAGAAGAGTTCTTTTCTGCTGTTAGCGGTACTGGGGTTGTGCGGTCTGGGGCTGGCGCAATCAAAGGACGAACCGACAACTGTGACCAGCGTGCTCGATGGCACGGTCAAAACGATTGAGAGCGAACTGGTTCCCGCAGTCGAAGCAATGCCGGAAGACAAGTTCAGTTACGCGCCGACCAATGGCGAGTTCAAGGGCGTGCGCACGTTCGCGCAACAGGCGAAACACATCGCGGCGGTGAATTACATCGTGGCCGCGGCGATTCTGGGCGAGAAGCCTCCGGTAGAGACAGGCGGCGAGAGCGGCCCCGACAGCGTGAAGTCCAAGGCCGACATCGTGAAATACCTGAAGGATTCGTACACCTATGTGCACAAGGCGGTCGGGACGGTCAATGCGGAGAATGCGGTCGCGCCGATCAAGAACCCGTTCGGCGAAGGGACAGCGACACGGCTCGGCATGGCAACTGTGTTCGCATGGCACGGATTTGATCATTACGGGCAGATCGTGGTGTATCTGCGATCGAATGGGATCGTGCCACCGGCAAGCCGGTGACAATCAGCTTTCAGCTTTGGTCTTTGTGTCAAATGGGGTGCTTCGGCGCCCCATTTCTTTTGAACGTTACAGATCACAGACAACTGCAATAGGATCGATACAATCGCTGCGTAATACAGGAAGTGAGATCATCCTATGCGCAGCCTTAGTATTTTCCTTACTCTCACTCTCGCTCTCTTGATCCCGGCCGTCGGATGCGGAGGCGGAACTTCTGGTGGTGAGAATCCGCCTCCACCTCCATCGCCTCCTCCGTCTGCTTCTCCTGACGTGCGCGCCGACTACCTTGTCAACCAGATGACGCTCGACGAGAAGATTCATATGGTCCACGGTGGAGCCGCTCTGGACTGGTGGAATCACCGGCTACCGCGGGGCGCAGGAGGGTGGATTTCTGGAATTCCGCGGCTCAACATTCCCGATCTCTATTTTGCCGATGGCAGCGCAGGGTTGAGCCAGGGCGTCGGCGAAGCGACGGCACTTCCCTCTTCGATCGCCAGCGCGGCGAGCTGGGATCTCGATCTGGCGTACCGGTATGGACAGGTGATCGGAGCAGAGACGTCCGCCTATGGCATCAACGTGAACCTTGGCGGGAACGTCAACATGACGGGCCGGGAACCGCGCGATGGCCGTACGTTCGAGACCAAGGGAGAAGACCCGATCCTTGCCGGGAAGATTACGGCGGCACACATCAATGCGATCCAGGCGCAGTATGTTGTAGGCGGGATCAAGCACTATGCTCTCAACGATCAGGAGACAGGCAGGACTACGGCAAATATTCTCCTCGACGATCGCGGGGCGAGGGAGAGCGACCTGCTTGCGTTTGAAATCGGAGTCAAAGACTCCAACGTGCAGTCGGTGATGTGTTCCTACAATCTGCTCAACAACGAGCACGCCTGCGAGAATTCCTATCTTCTTACGACGGTGCTGAAGGAGGACTGGGGGTTCCCCGGGTTTGTCATGTCGGACTGGGATGCGACGCATAGCACGGTGAACGCGGCCGTAAGCGGCATGGATCAAGAGCAGCCGGAAAACATCTACTTCGACGCGAATCTGAAGCAGGCAGTGCAGAACGGACAAGTGCCGCAATCGCGCCTCGACAATATGGTGCATCGGATCCTGCGAGCGATGTTTGCAGCGGGGTTGTTCGATCATCCAGCGACGGTACATCCGATCGACGCGGAGGGGGATGCAGCGGTCGCGCAAGAGGCCGAGGAGCAAGGAGCGGTGCTGCTGAAAAATAACGGACTGCTGCCGCTTGATGCTGGAAGCGTGAGTTCGATCGCGGTGATCGGATCGCATGCCGACATCGGCGTGTTGTCGGGAGGAGGATCGGCGCAGGTGATGCCCGTCGGCGGACCGGCGCTGACGGAAGGGTATCCGTGTCCGCCGTGCTGGTCACAGGTGATCTGGGATCCGTCGTCGCCGTTGAATGCGATTCGGGCGAAGGCCACGGGCGCAGTAGTACAGTACAACGACGGAACGGATGCGGCAGCGGCGGCGACATTCGCCGCGACGGCTGATGTGGCCATTGTTTTCGTCAGTCAGTGGGAGAGCGAGGGCATGGATGTGCCCAGCCTGCACTTCACGGATGTGATCCATTCGCCTCCGATCGATCAGGACGCCCTGGTCAGCGCGGTGGCCGCTGCCAACCCGCATACCATCGTTGTCATGGAAAACGGCGGGCCGAAGACGCTGCCTTGGATCGGAAATGTCAGCGCGGTGCTCGAAGCATGGTTCCCCGGACAACGTGGCGGCGAAGGGATCGCCACCATCCTGTTCGGAGACGTGAATCCTTCAGGCAAACTTCCGATGACGTTCCCGCTGAGCGAAGGCGATCTCCCGCGTCCGACGATTGCGTGGCCGCCCGACAATACGACGCCATTCTGGATCGACTACACAATCGACGGACACAATGTCGGCTACAAGTGGTATGACAGCCAGGGTATATTGCCTCTGTTTCCGTTCGGGTACGGGCTTTCGTACACGACTTTTGCGATCACAAATCCGCAGCTCACTACAAATATTTCCGGGAGTAGTCCGAATTTTCAGGTGAATTTCGACATCCAGAATACCGGCACGCGGTCCGGCGCAGAGGTTGTTCAGATTTATCTGCAACTTCCCACCAGCACCAGTGAGGCAAAGCGGCTGGTCGGATGGTACAAGATCTCATCGGCGGCGAGCGAGCAGATGAATGTCAGCATCTTCGTTGATGCGAGCGACTCATCTCATCCCTTTTCGTACTGGGACGTCGATGCGCACGGCTGGGTGATTGCGCCGGGAACATACACGGTGTATCTGGGGAATTCGTCGCGGAATCTGACGACGGTGGGAACGTTTGAGATGCCGTAAGACTCTTGGCTCTCTAGGGAAGATGAAGCGATGCCTTGTGGCATCGCTGAAGCTATGTCCTGACCCAAACCTGCTGTCTGGAACAAACCTTTTGTTACAAGTTGCCGTGCTTCTTACGCCAGTCGACGCCATCACGTCCGCCCTGGCTGGAGATTTGCGTGAGGATCAGTTCCGCCGGCAGCCGGCGCTTGGAAAGATGGGCGGCGATTCTCTGCTTGGCCCGCTTGGGGTTGACCTTCGGATCGAGAAACACTAACACAGACGGGCCTGCTCCACTGAGGGCGGCGCCGAGGATTCCTGAGTCCCCCGTCAACTCTTTGATTGCCGGCAATAGCGGACAGAGCGGAGCGCGATAGGGCTGGTGGATGCGATCTTCGAGCGCCGACGAAAGCAGATCGTGCCGCCCATACACAAAGGCCGACAGCAGCAGCATGGAATTCTGAATGTTCGTGACAGCGTCCTGCCGCGAATACTGAAACGGAAGCGCGCGACGGGCGGCTTCCGTTGAGAGAGGCGCGTCAGGTATTGCAAGCAGGAGCGGCCACTTCCCTTTCGGCTGAACCTCCACGACCTGGGCCTGTACCTGGTTCGCCATGCGGGCAACGGTCAGTCCACCCATCCAGCAGGCAGAGGCGTTGTCGGGATGGTGCTCGCGCATGGAAGCTTCGCCCACGATGCGGTCAGCTTTCCAGCGCAAGTGTCCGAAGTGAACCGCGAGCGCGATGCCGGCAAGTCGCGCAGAGGCGGACGAGCCGCATCCTTTGCCGATCGGAATCTCGTTCTCGATGTGCATGCTGAGCGGCACGATCTTGCGATTCTCGGACTCGAGAACCTCGCGGTAGGTCGTGAGGATCAGGTGATCCTCCATGCGGCGGCAGATAGCGGCATCGCGGCCTTCGGCGGTGATGAAGAAGTCGGGGGCGCGCTCGGCGTAGAGGCGGAGGTGGAAGTCCATGGCGAGCGCTGCCGTGTCAAACGCCGGGCCGAGGTTGGCCGAAGTCGCCGGCAGGATCAGGCGGATGGAACGATCCGAAGATGCGGGACGTGAAGGCATAGTTTGCAGCGAAATCGGTGCTATTGCCTCTCGAAACTGGTCGGCTGAGCAGTCAGGAACGCCACTCTGTCGCCTTCAAAAACGACGAGGCCGAAACCGAGTGTTATACACGAAGTCACGGCGAAGTTCTAGCGAATGCCTCAAAAAATCGCTATTGTGGCGGTTTTTTCGAGTCGATGGACAGGTAGATTGGCCGGAGCTCACCCGGCCTTCTCGGCGGCATCGAGCGTAGCGATCACGCGGTCAAGATCCGCGTCGAGCACGATGGGGGCGCGCTGCAGGCGATGGGTCCTGGCGGCATCCTTCTCGTAGGGAGTCCCGTCAAAAAGGTCGCCGCGATGAAACTTGATGGTGAAATCCGGATCTTTGAGCAGGTGACCGGTCAGGACCAGGACAACCGCCTCTCCCAGCTTCACGAAGCCCCGCGAGCGTAGTTTCTTCAGCCCGGCGAGGCTGACAGCTGATGCGGGCTCGCAGCCGATGCCATCGGCGCCAATCTCGGCCTTGGCTTCGGCAATTTCAAGTTCGGAGACCTGCTCGACTTCGCCTCCGGTTTCTCCCATCACACGCAGCGCCTTCTTCCAGGAAGCGGGATTGCCGATGCGGATCGCGGTGGCTTGCGTGTTGGCAGTCATGGGTTCAAGCTTCGCGCCGCCGAATTCCTTGATGCTGCGATAGAACGGATTCGCGCCCTGCGCCTGAATGATCGAGAGCCTGGGCAGGCGCGAAATCATCTTCAACTCGTGCATTTCGAGCAATGCTTTGCCGAGCGCAGAACTGTTTCCAAGGTTGCCGCCAGGGACAATGATGTGGTCGGGCGGCTCCCAGTTGAGTTGCTCCAACAGTTCGATGGCTGCAGTTTTCTGGCCCTCAATGCGAAAGGGATTGACCGAATTCAGCAGATAGACGGGCTTGCGGCGCACGAGCTCGTTGAGAACGCGGACGCAGCCGTCGAAATCGGTGCGCAACTGACAGGTGAGAGCGCCATAGTCGAGGGATTGCGACAGTTTGCCCCAGGAGATCTTGCCTTCCGGGATGAGCACCAGGCTGCGCATTCCGCCGCGCGCAGCATAGGCGGCCATCGAAGCTGACGTGTTGCCGGTTGAGGCGCAGGCTACCCAGCGAAAGCCACCGCGATGCGCTGACGACGCGGCGAAGGTCATGCCGGTGTCTTTGAACGAGCCGGTTGGGTTCATGCCCTGATGCTTGGCGAGCAGCGAATCGACACCGACGGTGCGAGCGCATCCCGGCAATCCGTAAAGTGGCGTGTTGCCTTCGCGCAGGGTGATGGCGTGCTCTTCCGCGATGTACGGCAGCATCTCGCGGAACCGCCAGACGCCGCTCTGATCGAGCTTATTCGACGAAGTCTTCCGGCTGAGCCAGAGAGACTTCAACGTTTGAGGATCGGCGGTGCGGCCGGGGAAGACGAATTCGAGCAAGTCGCCGCAATCCGTACAGCGGAAGTCCTGGCCGGCGGAGCCGGGCGTCGCGCTGCAGGAAATGCAGCGCAGCCGGGATGAAGGCTCGGTGGCGACGGTCAAAGGCACGCTCTATCTTACAGGGAGAGGAAATCCCTGCGTGACTCTGTGTCCGCCGTGGTCAAGAAGAACGCTTACCACGGAGGGCACGGGGGGCACGGAGGCTGCTAACGCAAATACACGTCCGTGCCGCTCATCCAGTCGGCGCGGGGCGGGTTGAAGACGTCGAAATCGACCGTGTCCTCGAGCGCCTCCGCCCTGTGCGGCATGTTGGGCGGAATCGTGAGGCACTCGCCCGCATTGACGACGATTTCGCGCTCGTCGATCCAGAACTTGAGCGCTCCTGCGGCAATGTACGTCAATTGCTCGTTGGGATGGCTGTGCTCAGGGACGATGCACCCCTTCTTCAGCAGCACGCGCGCCAGCATGATGTTCTGGCCGACAACGAAATGACGGCCGAGCAGGGGGTTGAGCGCTTCGACCGCAACCGAGTTCCAGGCAATGTGGCGCAGCTCGGGCTTGCGCTTGGCCGTGGCGACGGTTCCTTGCAACGCAATACTGTTGGCGGGCTTGACTGCTTTCCTGGATTTGCCGCGCACCGGCTTGCGGACTGATTTCTTCTTTTTCATGTCAGTGGCTCAATGAAGGGTACAGGCTCACTGCGGTGTCGTGCAGATAAGCGTGGGCCATCTCAATCGCCTTGGCGTCGCTGATCTCGCCGGAGGACACCATCTCGGCGAGCGCAGCAGCCAGCGCCTCGCGCGTTGACATTGTACCCAGCCAGTAGCTTTCTTCGGCTCCGAGCACGTCATTGTACGGGAAGCAGTCGGTGCCGAAGGTGATTTTGTCGGGGAACGTCTCCAGCCATGTCCGCAGCGTTTCTTTGAACGAGCCGGGATACATGAATACATCCATCAGCGAGGAATCCATGTAGACGTTCTTGATTGCCGCGAGCCAGATGGCTTCGCGTTCCAGAGGATAGCCTCCGTGAATCATCACGAAGGTCGTGTTCGAATAGCGCGGATCGCGGAGGATGTTTTCGAGCCGCATGATGTTGCTCTCGGAGAGATTGAAGTAGTCCCCAATGCCGATCGCCGAGTGAATGTGGACCGGCAGCTTGAGTCGTCCACCCTCGGTGATCAGGTAGCGGAAGACGTAATCCTGAAAAGTGCGGTATTCGGACTCAGGAGGTACGCCGCCCTTCGCGTATTTGTTGTAAGTCGCCTCGGCCTGCTCGCGAGTCGGGTCACCGAAGGTCAATGGACGGAAGTAGGCGACTTCAAACTTCATCGCGATACCGCCCTTGTTTTTCTGGTTGTCTTCGAGCACCTGGGTGATGAACTTCAGGTAGTCGCCAAAGCTGGCGGGCAGCGCGCTGACTTTCTCCTGGGCCATCCAGCGTTTGAGCATTTTTTCCTGGAGCGGCATGTAGACGGTCTGATCGATGTTGCGCGCTTTCTGCTGCGAGTTGTCGAAGGGCCACATGAAGGAATCGACAAAGAAGACCCACGGGAAGCGCTTGGCGTCGAGGTAATCGGCCATCATGGCGCGGTTGGCAACGCCTTTGTCGAAGTTGAGCTTGTCGAGCAGCATGTCGAAGTAGGCGGTACCGGGATACTGCTTTTTCATCTCGCCCTTCTTCTGAACCAGCCACTTGGCGTGGTCAGGAGAGAAATCGGCGTAGGGATATCCCCAGAGTGCTTGGGCCGCGGCGACAAGCTCGGGGTTGGTATCGCGCTCGCGGAAGGCAGCGCTACCCGGAGGAGCGGCCATGGCGTCGACGTCAGGATCATCGGCAAATCCGGGATGGGCGTGGTGATCGAAGGCCGGGATGTTGGTCACGACGTCAAGGTAGTGCTGGTAGAGCTGTTGGACATCGGGGCCGGGATAGGGACGGGCCTGGGGAAAAGCAAGTGACGATAGGAAAAGAACTAACACAGCGAAGGTCGTGTTTTTCATCATCGGTATGCCCTGATACGAAATCTCTTGTGGACGGGCGAGGACGCCCCGGTCGTTCCAACGTGGGCAAGAATGCCCCGCGCCAGACGTCATTGCGCCACTGCACCCTGCCAAACAACCGAGGCTTTCTGAATTCGAGCCACGGCTTCTTTCAGCGTCTCGATCGAAGATGCGAACGAGAAGCGCACAAAGTTCTTGCCGAAGTCACCGAAGGCGGCGCCGGGAATGCCCGCCACACCCGCGTCTTCGAGCATGATGCGGCAGACTTCCTCGGCGGTCAGGCCTGTGTCTTCGATGTTTACCCACGCATAGAACGCGCCCGCAGGCGGAATGCAATGAAAACCGGGGACACGATTCAGATCCCCGATGAACTGCTCGCGGCGCTTCTGAAACTCGGCGACCATGCGTGGTGTAGCGCCCGTCGAATCGCGTAGGGCTTCAATCGCGGCATACTGCGTGAACTCGGCGGTACAGGTGTAACTGTTGATCGCGAGCATTACAAGGTGCGGCACGAGCTCCGGCGGCGCGATCGTGTAACCAAGGCGCCACCCGGTCATGGCGAAACTCTTCGAGAAGCCGTCGATGATCAGCGTGCGCTCAGCCATACCGGGATAGCTGAGCATTGACTTGTATTTCTGGCCGTAGATGATGCGAGCATAGATTTCGTCCGAGAGCACGTAGAGATCGTGCTTTACAGCAAGTTCGGCGATGCGGCGCTGGACTTCATCGGTGTAGACGGTCCCGGTCGGATTACATGGCGAGTTGAGCACGATTGCTTTCGTGCGCGGCGTGATTTTGGCGGCAATTTCCTCGGGATCAGGCTGAAGCTGATTCTTTTCTTCGAGTGCAAACGGAACAGGGATTCCGCCGAAGCCCCGAGTGATGGAGGCATAACCCGGGAAACCGGGATCGGGCCAGAGCACCTCGTCGCCCGGCTCGACAATCGTCATCAGAGCAAAGAACAACGCAAGCTTGCATCCCGGAGCGATAACCACGTTGTCGGGCGATACGCTGATGTCGCGCGTGCGGTGCAGATAGGTTGCGATTTCGTCTTTCAACGCGGGGACGCCCGCCATGGGGCAATAGCGGTCCTTGCCATCGCGCACGGCTTTTTCAAGCGCCGCGACCACCGGTTCGGCGGGATGGAAGTCCGGCTCGCCAAGTTCGAGATGGATGATGGAGCGTCCCTGGCGTTCGAGTTCCTTGGTCTGCAGATAAATGGAGAGCGCACCTTCGCCGGTGAGAACGGAGAGTCGGGATGAAAGGGGCCGCATAATCGATGCTCAGTTTACACAACTACGTGTCTCGCCCGCAGGGTCTGTTGGCTTGGGGATGGAAATCAAACCCATAAACCACAGAGGACGCGGAGGAGCACAGAGGTTTCAACCTAGCCTGTGGGCGAAGGCGTCACAGGAATCCGCAGGCCATCCACGAAACGGGGGAACAACTCGAATGCCGCAGCGGTCGCAATCAATTCGACGATCTGGGAATCGGTGTAATGCTGCTTCAGCTCCGCGAAGAATTCATCGGTGATCTCAGCCGGCGAGCGATGGAGCCGCTCGGCAGCGCGAAAGCCGAGCTTTTCGGTTTCGGTGAACGGGCCATTTTCGAAATCGCCTTTGGCGGACGCGATCTGCGCTTCGCTCGCGCCTTTCTGGCTGGCCGAGACCGCATGCGCTTTGATGGCATATTCGCTTCCGAGTAGGATTGAGAGCCGCGTCGCGATCAATTCTTTATAGAAGCCGGGCAGCGCGCCGTCGCCCAACAATGCCTTGAGATATCCGGCGGTGGCGAGCGCGAGCGCCGGCGTATGCGCCAGAGTCTTGAACATGTTGGGAACGACGCCCCGCGTTTTCAGCAGGGCGTCATAGACATTGGCGATTTCGGGGGACACCTGATCCCGCTCCAGCAGCAGGATCCGTGTCGTTGTGTTTTCTGCGCTCACTAGAACGCGTACCTCAACTGGAACTGGATGAGTCGCGGCGTGCCGACAGTACCGAAGATCTTGCCGAACGCACCTGGGTTCTCCACGTCGTTGAACGCGGGGTTGGCAAAGTTAACATGGTTCCAGATGTTGAAGAAGTCCGCTGTAAAGCGAAGGCTCTGGCCCTCCGTCAACTTGAAGTTCTTGATCAGCGAAAAATCCCAGTTCTGCTGGAAAGGACCACGGTAGATATTGCGGCCGAGATTGCCGAAGGCAGTGGTGCACCCGGCCTGGGCCGGATCTTCGTCGCAACCGAGCGTTTGATCAGCGAACGGCGCCTTCGTGAAATTGGCTGCGTTGAGATAACCGTCGATGCGTTGATGGATGTCCCCCGATGAAAGTCCCGCGCCGATTGAGCCACCATCGGCTAATTGTGCGCCTAAGGTTGCCGACGCCAGACCGGGCCCGAGATATGCCGTCCCCGCCGCAGAATCGGTTACCGAGAACGGAGTTCCCGACTGGAAAATGGTGATGCCGCTGATCGCCCAATCCCCAAGCAGCGTCCGCTTCAGACCACTCGCATTGGAGAAGAAGGGCAACTCGTAGCGATAGCTCACCGTGAGGCGGTGCTTGCGGTCGTAGTCGGAAAGGCCCCGCGAGAACCGCAAATCGCTTTCATCGTTGAAAGCGGTGTTGAGAGCAGTGTTGCCACTTGAAGTGGCATCGGTCGACCGAGAAAAAGTGTAGGCGCCCTGGAAGTAACCCGCACCCCAACGACGGGAAACGGTGGCCTGAAAGGAATGGTAGTGGGCATACGCATCGTTGGCGAATAATTGCATGCCGCTGTAGCCATTGACCCCCTGCAAGGTCGAACGTGCGGGCCCGTTGGCGACAGTGCTGGCAGTAATCTCTACGGGTCCATCCGTAGTCTGGACGGTCAAATGGTGGTCGCTGGTCGCCAGCTGAGCCTGCACGTTGGTCCGAGTCTCACGCAGATGAATCGCATGGCTGCCGACATACCCGAGCTCGAGAACCCACTGTTTTGGGAGTTCGCGCTGAATGGTGAAATTCCACTGTTGGGTGTTGGGCACAACGTAATGACGCGGCACGGCCAGGGCGAAGAGGAACTGCGACGGAACGACGCCAGGACTGCCCTCAGCACAAGCAATATCTGGAAATGCATCAGTGCCGTTCGAGAATCCGGTAATCACGCCAAGGCAGGGAAGGAAGCTGCCATCAATGGTGTTCGTGCTGGCCGCGGGCAAGCCATTGGGATTGGGATTAGGCGGCTCAGGGCAGCCTGCGGTCGCTTCCGGGCTGATCTTGAAAAAGGTAGCCAGACATCCGGGAGGTCCAGGCGAAAAGGCGATGGGCAAGATCGGCGCCTGGAAGGAGAGTTGGTCAACCGTGCCGACGTCTTCGCGCACGTAATAAATACCGTATCCTCCGCGAACCGTGGTTGTGTGGTGGCCAAATACGTCCCAGGCAAAGCCGATGCGTGGGCCCAGTCCTGTGCTGTAGGCATTCTTCAGGGTGGTGTCGCTGCCGGACCCGGTCATCCCGTCAACGCCCAGCTTATTGGCGCAACCACCGTAGATCAGCGGATATTGTCCCGCGTTGCCGCGATCGAGATCGAAATTGCCAATATGGCACAGCTTGTCGTAGAAGGCGCCAAGAATCTCGGTGCGCAACCCGAGATTCAGGGTCAGATCTTGCCTGATCTTCCAGTCATCCTGGGCGAAAAAGGCGTAGTTGTTGTTTCGATATTGATGGTTGTAGACGCCGCCGCCGCCGAAACTGAAATCCGGCGCGCCCATCAGCCACTTCTGAAAATCGGTAAACGCCGGCCCGTTCGGGTCGGTGTTCAGGGGACCTTGGACGAAGAACAACTGTCCGTTGAAGACCTGAGGGAACAGTTTGTCGAGGTTGACCCGTGTATATTCACCACCGAAACGGAACGTGTGCTTGCCCTTGACCCAGCTCAATGTTTCGACAAAGTTGTAATTGTTCTGCGTCTGGAACTGATCGGCGGGAGGTGTCGGTCCGATCTGGAACCCAGAACTGCCCAGGGTGAACTTGTAAATCGACTTCGTAATGTTGTTTGTTGGCCGGTCAATGCCCAGATCATCAGCCGTCACGGGCGGAATATTGATCAAGTTGTTGTTGATTCGAACAAACCCAAAGCGAAAGTCGTTCACAACTGTCGGAGAGAAGAGATGCGTCTCAGCAACGCTTAGGAACCGATCATTGACCGGTAGATCGTACGGGAAGTTCAGGTCCGTAGCGCTGATACTGCTGGCCAACGTTCCGCCAAGCGAAGCCTGCAGGCCGCCGGCCCCGAAGGGCAGAACTGACTCCGCGTTGGAGAAGAAGAAACGGGCAGCAACCTTGTCATTCCCAGCGTTGAATTCCTTGTCCCAATTGGTGGTGAATTGGTCGTCCGTGTACTTGCCCGGTTTGCTGACAATGTATTGTCCACCGTCAGTCGACGGAATCAGGTAACCGCCTGGTGTATTTCCGAACTGGTCGCTTTTGAATAACAGCAGCTTGTGGATGACAGGGTCGATGCTGGGCACGCCGAATTGATCTTCAAGAACCGAATCGAGCGTAGCGTCGTCACGAGTCGGTGGAAGAGCCGGAATGCTCGTGCTGATTGTAGTTCCCGGCGACAATCCACTTCGTTGCCGGGTCCCCTGGTAATTCACAAAAAAATAGCCGAGTTTTGCTCCCGGCCCGAGCGGGCCACCCAAACTGCCACCGAAAATATTCTGTTTGACCGGCGGGCGCTTCGCCCCTGCGCTATTGAGGAAGAATTCGTTGGCATTCAGGACATCGTTGCGGAAGAACTCGTACAGATCGCCGTGGAAATTTTTTGTCCCTGATTTCAGAATTGCATTGACGTTGCCGCCACTGTTGCGGCCCTGGCTGGCGTCGTAGAGCGAAGTCTGGACCTTGAATTCCTCAATGACATCGGGATTGGGTAACGGGACGTTCGTCGACTGCGAGACGTTGTAATCCGTCGCACTGATGCCCTCGATTAAATAGTTGTTGTTGTCTTCGCGCTGGCCGTTGACGATGACGCGCGCGTTGCCGCGTCCAAGCTGGGCCGAGGCATTCAGTTCGCTTTGCGCGCCGGTGGAAAGCGTCAGCAACTGCTGGAAATTCTGCGTGGCGAGAGGCAGTTCGCGGATTGTTTGCTGTTCGATCGCCTGGCCGGTGGTCGCGGTTGTGGTTTCGACGGTCTGGACGGTGGCCTGGACTTCCACTTTCTCCATAACTCGGAGCGGTGCCAGCTTGCCTGTCAGCCGGGTAGTCTCGGTGATGCGAACGACGATGTCGGGGAAATTACCTTCATTGAGCCCGGACGCAGTGACCTTCACGGTATAGGTGGCAACGGGCAGAAGCGGGACCGTGAACGCGCCGTTGGCGTCGGTCTTCACGGTGCGCACCACGGCGCCGGTATCCTGATTGACAATCTGAACCTGAGCGCCCGCAACGACGGCACCAGTGACATCCTGAATGGTACCGCTGATCGCGCCCGTCGCGCCGCCCTGGGCCAGAACCAGACCAGCAAGGATTAGCACGATCACTGTGTATGCGGCTAAGGATTTTAAGCTCGACATGTACACTCCTCCCACAAAAGGTGCTCGCCCCATTTGCATTCCGCTTGTCGCCCACTTTAAAGATTGGCTTCAGCACGAGCCACAACATCGCCCGGCAGAGCGCAGCCTACCGCCTGTTCGCGAATGAGGCTTGTCCCTGGTAACGACGTTTTGCATACACTCGTAATCTTTTGAAGACAGAAAAGATTGCTGAAGTTCTTGGTCAGGATTGTGCGAAAGCTTACTTGAAAACAACAAACGTTGCAAGGGAGGAAAAGGAGTTAGTGAACCAGAATCTTTGCCGAGCGAATCAAGTTTTTGATCGGGAAAATCGCCGGCACTTCTACGATTTTCAGGAGCAAACTACAAACCTTTGTAAAGACCGCCGTCGACAAGGATGGTCTGTCCAGTAACGTATGACGCACGGTCAGACGCAAGCCAAACAATCGCGTCGGCAAGCTCGCGAGGCTCACCTAAACGTTTTAGTGGCGTATCCGCAGCCCACCCATCGAAGATTTCCTTCTCGCTCTTGTTGGAAGCGACGGAACGGCTGCGGGCCAGATCCTTGAGACGGTCGGTGGCCGTGAAGCCGGGGCCGACATTGTTGACGAGGATGCCGTCCTTGCCGAACTCGTTGGCCAGACTCTTCACGAGGCCGACGACAGCGGCGCGGACAGCATTCGAGTACACCAGGTCAGCCACGGGCTGTTTCGTAGTGACCGAGGTGATGGTGATGATACGCCCCCACTTTTTCTGCTGCATATGGGGGATCACCGAATGGGCAAAGTACACCGTGCTCAAGAAATTGAGATCGACGGCCCGCTTCCACTCCTCAATCGTAGTCGCGAGAAAACCCTTGGCAGGAGGACCGCCAGCGTTCGTCACGCAAATGTCCACGCCGCCGAACTTTGTGGCGACTGCACTAACGAAATCGCTGACAGCGCGACTATCGGCCACATCGAGGGGTTCGGCCAGCACGTCGGCCTTGTGTTTGTGGCGGATGTCTTCGGCCACCGCGGCCAGCGTCTCTTTGTTTCTTGCACACATTGCGACCCGACAACCTTCGGCGGCGAGCGCCTCGGCAGTCGCCCGGCCGAGTCCCTGACTGGAAGCGGCCACAATGGCTACTCGATTTCGGAGCCCAGTTTCCATAGCGGGCGATTATAGAGCGTGGGAATTTCTGTGTCGCGCGTCTTGCCGCTCCGAGACGGCAAATGTAGTCTTAAGAGATTCCAGCTTGTCCGAGGAAAACCATGGGAGCCGCCCGCTATATCTGGATTGACGATTCGCTCAAGCCCGCCAGCGAAGGCGTTGTGCCGTTTCTAAGCGCCGGGGTGCAGTACGGCTTCAGCGTATTTGAAGGAATTCGCTGCTATAACACCGATCACGGTCCGGCTGTGTTCCGGCTTGCGGAACACGTCGAGCGTCTGATGAATTCCGCGCACATCGTTGGGTTCCGCGAACTCCCGGTTGACGCGGAACAAGTTACGGCAGCCATTCATCAGACGATTGCGGCCAGCGAGTTTTCGGCCTGCTACATCCGGCCCATGATTTTTCTCGACGGCGCGCTCAGCATGACGGTCGAAGCCGGCAAGCCGCGCTTTATGGTGGCGGTATGGGAATGGAAGGCGTTTCTGGGCGCTGAGGCGAAAGAGCGGGGCATCCGGGCTAACATTGCGTCGTTCACGCGGCTGCATCCCAACATCATGATGACCAAGGCCAAGGTTTCGGGGAACTATGTCAGCTCGATCCTGGCGAAGACCGAGTCGCAGCGCGCCGGGTTCGACGAAGCGATCATGCTCGGCCCTGACGGTTACGTGGCAGAGTGTACGGGAGAAAATCTATTTGTTGTCCGGAATGGCGCGATCTTCACCACGCCGCGGGCCGGGATTCTGGAAGGCATCACGCGCGACAGTCTCGTTACTCTGGCACGTGATCTGGGCTACAACGTGACGGAAGAGCCGATCTCGCGCGACCAACTCTACATTTCCGACGAAGTATTTGTGTGCGGAACAGCAGCAGAAGTCATTGCGTTACGGGAAATCGATTTCCGCACCATCGGCAACGGCAAGGCGGGCCCGGTCACACGCGCGTTGCAACAGGAGTTCGACAAGCTGGTCGCGGGACGGCACCCGCGGTCGAAGGAGTGGTTCGCACCTGTGCCGGCCATGGATCGGGTGGCAGTGCGGTAGTGCGGTTGCGGAGGGGTAGCTCATGACGAAGAAGCACAAATTCCGTCAGGAAACTGAAGCCGTGCGCGGCGGCACCAGCCTGCACAAGAAGAATGGCCCGGTCGCCACGCCGATCTATCAGACGTCGACATTTGAGGTCGCCGATTCGCAGGAACAGCTGCGCGCCACTGAGACCGATCGGTTTTACACGCGCTACGGAAATCCCACGCACACAGTGGCTGAAACTGCGATTGCCGAACTCGAGGGTACCGATGCAGCGCTGCTGTTCTCGTCCGGGATGGCGGCGATCACAACTTCGATTCTGTCGCTGGTCAAGGCGGGGGATCACATCGTTGCCCAGCGCGACATCTACGGCGGTGTGACGAAATTTCTCTCGCAGTGGTTGCCGAAACTTGGAGTCGAAACAACATTTGTCGATACCAACGATATCGAGCAGCACGAGCGCGCGATCCGGCCGAATACAAAGATTCTGCACGTTGAATCGCCGACGAATCCGATCGCGAAGGTCGTCGATCTTGAGAAGATCGCGGCGCTTGGTAAAAAGCGCGGCCTGGTTACGACGATCGACTCGACGTTTTCGACACCGATCAATTGCCGTCCGGCGGAGTGGGGCATCGACCTAGTGCTGCATTCCGGCACGAAGTACATGGGTGGACACGCGGATATTATTTGCGGTATCGCCGCCGGGCCACGCGACCTGATCGACCGGATTCATCACGTGCGGACGACGCTGGGTTGCTGTATGGATCCGCATGGGGCATTCCTGTTGCTGCGCGGGATCAAGACGCTGGCGGTGCGGGTGCAGCGGCACAACGAGAATGCGTTGCGCATTGCGGAGTTTCTCAGCCGCCATCCGAAGGTCACGCGGGTGCACTACCCGATGCTGAAGGGAAGCCCCCACTACGAACTGGCAAAGAAGCAGATGGCCGGCGCCGGAGGTGTAGTCAGCTTTGAAGTAGAGGGTACCGGAGAGGACGCCTGCCGGGTGAGCGAAGCGCTGAGCCTGTTCACGCTGGCGCCCAGCCTTGGCGGCGTGGATTCGCTGGTGTCGATTCCGGTGCTGACGTCGCATGCCATGATCGACCCGGAGCTGCGCCGTAAGATGGGCGTGACCGAGGAGATGATCCGGTTGTCGGTGGGAATCGAGAATGCCGACGACCTGATCGCAGATCTGGAAAAGGGACTTGCAGTGCTAAGCCGCACGCGAGAGAAAGTGGGCGTTGCCGGATAGTCGCTGCGTCATTCTGCAAAACAAAAGAAATCCCGGCCTGTATCAAGGCCGGGATTTTTTCTGCCGCTGTGGTCAGCGCTAGAACATAAACTTCGCCCCGAGCTGCAGGATCCGGGGGTTGTGGGCCGAGGAGGGCCTTAGGAATCCTTCGTCCCCAAGGCCACCGCCGATGCTGCCCCATTGCGTGTGGTTGAAGATGTTGAACGCCTCCGCACGAAACTCGAAGGCCATGCTCTCGCGGATCGCAAAGTGCTTGAACAAAGCCATGTCGAAGTTGGTGCGATGCGGATCGTTCAACAGATTGCGCGGTACGGTACCGAATGTCAAACCACGCGGCGCCGTAAAGGCCGCATCGTTGTAGAACTGCGGACCGAAGTTCTCAAGTGGGCTCTGCGGGACGCCGGAATGCGGATCACCGACAAGATCGGGACGCGAGCTGGACCCAAGCCCGTTGGCTACACCGGCGTTGTCCGCCGGGAACGTGACGTTCACCGGAATGCCCGTCTGGAAGGTGGTAATTCCGGAGAACTGCCAGCCGCCCAGGACTTTGTTCGCAAGGCCAGGACTCTTGAAGAATGGGAGGTCCCAGACATACGAGAAGGTAAGGATGTGACGCTGGTCGAAGTTGGAGCTGGACCGGTTCGCTCGCGGGTTATAGGAATCGACGAAACTGCCATCGAAGCGGTCCGAAGAATCGTCGATGGCGTGACTCCAGGTATAGGCCAGACTCAGGTTCAGGCCGCCGACGTTGCGCCGCACCGACGCCTGGAACGCATGGTAGATGGAGGATGCGGCGTACTCCAGGTGGTTGATGTCACCGTATCCGACATAGGGACGGGCCGGATCCGGATTGCCTCCACAAGCCACGCCAAGATTGATTGCCGCCTGGCCTGTAACTTCAACGCCGTTCACGGTCATGGCGTCGCAATCCGTATTGAAGGTTGGGGATTCCGGATCCGAGTCAAAGGGTTCGCCCGGATTGTACGGATTGAGCGAGTCGGACAACGGAAGAATCTGATTGAGATTGGTCTGACGATTCAGATGCGTGCCCTTGCTACCGACGTAAGAGACGGTTGCGACAGTGCTCTTGAGGATCTCCTGCTGAAGGTCCAAGTGCCATTGCTGCACGTACGGCCAGCGCGCCTTCGTGGGAATGGCGTTCACGCTCAGTGGGAATTGAAGGCTCTCTACCCCAGAGCCGATGGCAGTGTACAGGTTGGTATTGTCGGAGGCGCCGCCTTCGGTGAAGTTCTGCTGTACGGCGTTGGCCAGAGGCGGAGAATTCTCCAGGGATTCGGAGTTCCCTTCGTTGCCGTTGGCATGTTCGTAGAAAATGCCGTATCCGCCGCGAACCGCTGTTTTGCCGTTGCCGAACAGGTCCCAGGCGAAGCCAATGCGCGGGGCAGGATTGAACAGTTTTCCCTTCATGCAACTGACGGGCACACCGGGAGTCACACCGCATTGCACCATCCCGTTGGGCAGATTGGTGACGGAAACGGGCTGACTGGGATCGGTTCCAAGTCCAGTGACCGTGCCGTCGTCATTGATGAAAGTCTGCTCAAAGACATAGCGTGATGGATCGAAATTGAACGCCTGTTTCTGTTTTTCACGATAGGTGCCGAAGAGGCTGAGCCGTAAGCCCAGGTTCAAAGTGAGGCGATTGGAGATGTGCCAATCGTCCTGGAAATAGGGCTCAACAATTTTGTAGCGGTTGTAGTACTTCACAAAATTGTCCTGCTGCCCAAAGCTGGCAACGTATCCCATGAGCAGATCGGCAAACGGGTTACCGCTGGAAACCGCGCTTGTAGCATCGAAGGTCAAATATCCGGGAATCGACCCGGGCCCAAGTTCGCCGCCGAGTTCGTTCTTCTGGCCAAACGCGGCATAGGCGCCGAATTGCAGGTTGTGCTTGCCGATGATTTTGCTGACGTTGTCGCGATAGGTGTAGGTGGGGTTGGAATTGTAGACACCATTTGGAATGTAGCCGGGATCTTGACCGAACCCGCCGTCATAGGCGTTCGTATTCGCCAGGTTGATCCCAGGAATGATCCCATGACCGTTGCCGCCGAACAGGTCGCCGATGGTCATGTTTTCCGGCCGCTTCCAGGCGCCGATGTGGTTAAGGTTGATGTGGTCTGTCGTGTAGCTAGCCACAAACTCATTCAACAGCGTGGGCGAGAACGTTGAACTCAAGCGCGCCACCATGCTCACGCCCGGGCCCTTGAACGCCGTTTGAATCGTGGGGAAGCTTCCGGCATTGGTCCATAGGGGTGTGGGAGTCACGGTGTCCCACGAATCGTGGATATAGCGGAACGTGAGGCGTTGTTTGTCGGTCAAGTTGTGGTCGATCTTGACTAATTCTTCGCGCCAGTTTGTGGGCGATGTCGGCGACGCGATATAACGCGATTCCAGACCGGTACCCGTAGTCGGTTCGGGAATCAGAGCCAGCAGAGCCTGCACGTTCGGGTCGCTGGGGTCGAAACCGACGGTGGTCAGATCGGATACCGGGTCGCCCTCGATGACCGGACAAGCGCCCTCTCCGTCGCATTGGTCGCTGAAGTCGCCGGCTCGCTCTTCGAGTGACGGCACGGCAGCGTTGAAGTCCTGCCCGGGCACGCGGTCGCGACGCCATTCCTGAGACCAGAAAAAGTAGGTGTGATTCTTCCAGATCGGTCCGCCGACGGTGTAGCCGAAGTCATTCTTCTTGTAAGGGGGGACATTGCCCTGGAAGTAGTTGCGCGCGTTAAAGGCGTCGTTGCGGACGAACTCATAGACGTTGCCGTGGAAGGAGTTCGTGCCGGACTTGGTTTCGACTTCGATGGTGCCGGATCCGTTGCGACCGTATTGCGCGCCATAGTTGGAGGTGAGCACTTTGAACTCGGCGATCGCTTCCAGGCTGGGATACACGTTCAACGTGGCGTTGCTGCCGTTGTCCATGTTGTCGCCGCCATCGAGTTCCCAGTTGTTGTACTCCACACGGCCGCCGTTGATGCTGAACTGAACGTTCCCATAGATGCCGACCGTGCCTTCGTCTTGTCCGGTCTGATTGCTCACGCCGGGAACCAGCGTCACAAGCTGGGTGAAGTTGCGGCCGTTCAACTGGAGTTGAGTGATCTCCTTTCCGGTAACCGTGCCGGCAAGATCCGACGACTGCGTCTCTACTTGGGCCACGGTCTCCCCTAGGACCGTTACTTCCGTAGTCGTAGCGCCGACCTCCAGCGAGACGTCGACACGCGCTTTTTGTGCCACGCGCAGAACTACCGACGTTGCGGTGAACTTCTTGAAGCCCTGTGCCGTCACCGTGATGTTGTAGGAGCCCGGAGGCAGCGCCGGGACGGAATACTCGCCCTCGGAATTGGTAGTGGTCTCGCGTGTGATTCCGCGGTCTTCCGCCGCTACGGTAACCTTTGCGCCTGCGACGGTTGCGCCCGAGGCGTCCCGAACGGTGCCGGTGACGGAGGCCGTGTCCTGGGCGCGGAGGAGTGTCGCCGAGAACAAGCCCAATAGGAAAACGATTGTGCACAGCTTACGGAATTTCATAGGTGGCTCCCTGAAACGGTAGGCTGATTCAAACTCTGAGTTGCCATCCTCGAGTTTTTTCGTTGGCGTACTTGGCGCCCACCATTTCTACGCGCGGAAGGCGCAAAATGCCTTTATTAAAACGTGTCAATACTGCGTCAGATGCAGATCCCTGTCAAGTCAAAAGCTGGTCACATGTAGAACTTTTTGCGCTATTTCAGGGTCCGGGTAGACTCGCGGACGATCAGGTCGGGCGCAACTTTGCGGTGAGTGGCGCGCGCGGTCTTCTTTTCGAGTCCGGCGTTGATCGCCTCGACGACGATCGTCGCGGCGGCCGCGCCCATAGCTTCCATGGGCTGACGTACGGTCGTGAGCGAGGGAGTGTAAAGGGCCGCGGGAGCGACATCATCAAATCCGATCACCGAGCACTGCTCCGGGACCTTGACGCCCGCCTTGGTCAGAGCGCGAATCGCACCGAAAGCAGTCATGTCGTCAAACGCCATGAGCGCAGTGAAGGGGCGGCGGCGATGCAGCAGTTCCTGCGTGAGTTTGAATCCGTCTTCAAAGCTGGAAAATGGGTCGCGGGATTCGGGCAGCTCGACGATCAGCTTGGGATCGAGTTCGAGGTCGTGCTGGCGGGCCAACGCGCGCACACCACGCCAGCGTGGTTCAGTATCCGACAATTGCCGCGGCCCGCGGATGAAGGCAATTTTGCGATGTCCGAGTGATAGAAGATGCCCAAGTGCCGCTTGGGCACCCTGCGTATTGTCGACGATCACCGAACTGATGTGATCGTTCTTCAGTTCGCATCCGACGATCGCGGTGGGAATGTTGCTTTTCTCAATGTCAGCGAGGATGTTGATATCGAGGAAGAGCCAGTTCGCCAGCACGACGAGGCCTTCGATGCGGCGGTCGAGCAGCATTTCGAGATAGCGTTCGAAACGGCTGCGCTCGTTGTGCACGTCGGTCAGGATGGGAAGGAACGAAGATTGATAGAGAGCGTTTTCCATCCCTCGCAGCACCAGCGTGCAGTAGGGATCGGTCATGTCGAACACCATGACTCCGACGGTGTGGCTGCGCCGGCTGCGAAGGGAGCGCGCAAACAGGTTCGGGCGATAACCTAACTGCGCGGCCGCGCGCTGGATACGCGTCTTCGTCGTGTCCGGAATGTAGCGGGCCAGGGGCGCGTTGTTGAGAACAATGGACACGGTGGCGGAAGAAAACCCGCTGCGTTCGGCAACATCGCGAATTGTCACTGCGGCGGATTGCGCGCGTTTTCGTGAAGGCTCCGGCCGATGGCCGGAGGCCGGCGTACCCTTAGAGGATTTCGAATCGGCAGTTGCCATGCACTCCTTGAAATTCAGGCTCTTGCTGGCGGACACTACAGCACAGTGAATCGAGTGTCAAGGACGAGGCTGCTCTGGTCGATGCCGGCGCTTCTGTTGTTTTCCGGAATCGGCGCGTGTGCGCAGAGCGTCAGTTCCCAAAACTCCAGCCCGCAAGCGGCTGTCAGTCCGCAGAAGATCTTCTCTGCCGGAGAGGCAGCATTGCGCGAGAACCGGCTTGACGAGGCCGAACGGGATTTCCGTCGGGTGCTGGCGATCGACCCAAAAGCGGCGGCCGCCTATGCCAACCTTGGCGTAATCCACATGCGTCGCAAGCAATGGCCGCAAGCTTTGACCACACTGCGAGCGGCCGAAAAACTTGCGCCCTCGCTGGCCGGAATTCGCTTGAATATTGGCCTCGTGTACTTCCGCCAAAGTGACTTTGCGGCGGCCATCAAGCCGTTTGAATCGGTCATCCAGCAAGCACCGGATTCATACCAGGCACGGTATCTGCTCGGACTCTGCTACTTCTTCAACAGCCGCTGGGCCGATACGGTGACCATGCTGGAGCCGCTCTGGGGACAAGCTTCGGATCAGCTGAACTACCTCTATGTGCTGGGGATCGCCGCAGAGAAGGCGCAGCAGTCGGCATTACAAGAAAAGGCCTGGGGCCGGCTGGTACAACTCGGAGAGAATTCGCCGGAGTTCCGTTTGCTGATCGGTAAGGCGCATCTGAACCGCGGCGACTATGACGATGCGGTGAAGGAATTAGAAGCAGCGGCTGCGGCCGATCCCAAACTGCCCTTCGTCCACTTCAACCTGGGACTGGCGTATTTGAAGAAGCAGGACTATGAACGCGCGCGCGCAGAATTCCAGAAAGATCTGGCCCTTGAGCCGGACGTCGCCTTTACTTACGAGCAGCTCGGCAACGTCGAGTCGATCTTGCAGAACGAGGACGAAGCTGCAGCGCACTTTCGTCGGGCGGTGAAGATCGATCCTCGTCTAGCCAACGCGCATCTTGGCCTGGCAAAGATCGAAGAGCACCGCCAGAACCATCGTGTTGCGCTCGTCGAACTGGACGAAGTGGTTCGCCTCGATCCGGGCAATGCGAGTGCGCGGTATCTACGAGGACAGGTTCTTATCCGCATGGGGCGCGACAAAGAGGGACGAGCGGAACTGACGGCAGCTACGAAATTGATGAATCAGCAGCGGGCTGCGCGTCAGAAGGAACTGGAAGGCGAGCCGGCTCCGAGCCCGGAACTGGCGCGGGAACCGCAATAAGAGCGGGGCCGCCCACAGCAGCGCCGGTAGCAACAGCCGGAGACACGGTTTGAAACCTTCCGGGTTGCACGAACTCGCGAACCTTGCGCCACAGTTTCTGCGGCCAGTAGCGATCCATGCACGGCCGCTCGATCAGAAGGAAGAAACCTCCGCAGAGCAGTAGTACTGCCGGGGCGATGAGCATGGTCTGAAGGCCGAAATACGCCCAGAAGTTCTGTCCCAGGTGGAGAGCACGCGTGAGGCGGCCCATCGCAGCAATCACCAAGGGGTGAAACAGGTAGATGCTGTAGCACATTCCGCCGATGCCACTGATCCACGGATGGCTGAACACTGCAGCGCAGATTCTCCCGCGAAAGGCTGCCAGATAGAGCGCGACGATCAGGAACGGAAGCAGAATGTGACTTGTCTTGTTCCCCAGGAGCCAGACCAGAGGCCACGCGCCCAACGCCAGAAGATCCCACGACAGCGAGGGCTTCCATTCGCCTCGCGTCAAGTACAGGTCACAAATGAGAAAACCGGCCAGAAAAAACGCCAGGTAGTAAACAATCGAATATCGGAGGGTGGGAATGCGATAGAGCGCGCTGCCGCACAGACCGATGCCAAGCATCAAGGTAGCGAGTGCCACTCTCCGCACAGCCGAACGGTTCAAGGCAAATAACAAAGCCAGCGCCGGAACGAGAAGATAGAACTGGATTTCTATTTCCAACGACCAGGCAACACCGTTCACCGGGCGATTGAAGGCGCCAAAGATCAGGTTGTGGAGGTAAGCAAAGCTGGCAAGCAGGTGTGGTCCCATCTCGCGGAGATTGCGATGGCCCATAATGATCTGGTCAGCAGCCCACACAAAAAGGCTAATGAAATATGGCGGCTCCAGCCGAGTCAGGCGACGCAGGAAGTATTGCTTCAGATCCACCTTCGCGCTCTGTCGGAGAAAGTGCGATGCAAACGGGACTCCCAGGATGAATCCGCTGATGGCAAAGAACAACTCCACTCCGCGTTTTGGCAAGTCAGAATCGAAAGTTGGCGAAGCAGGGACGATGCCGTTTTGGAAGTTGGCGTAGACGTGAAAGAGAACGACAGAAGCTATGGCGACGAAACGCAGGCCATCGATCTGGGGAATGAAGCGTCCCTGCGTCGTAATGCGTCTGAACTGCAACATGTGCGGATGGCGAACAGCATAGCACGCGTACTTAGGGGGACAAGTTCGTCGGCAGGCACGTCAACCACCGTACACACACTCGAGAATCTCGCTATCGGTCAAGGTGTGATCGCTGGCCTTGGCGCGGCGATAGATGCGGTCAACGACATCGTCGGTTGCAGGCAAGCCGCGGCGCTCCAGCCAGAAATACACGTTGGACTTGCCGCTCATCGGACCGATGTCGATGACTTGTTCCATCCCGAAGACATGCGACGGCACACCTGAATAGACCGTATTCGCAAGCACGACATCGTTCTTCTTGTAGGCCTTGATGACAGCAGCGGCATGCACGCCAGTCGCTGTGCGAAACGCGTCGTCGCCGACGACGGGGTAATTCACCGGAATCGGCACTCCTGTGGCCTCGGAAACCGCTTCACAGTAATGCTTGAGCTTGGTGAGGTCCTGCTGATCCCAGGGCGCAATGCCCATCAGTTTCAAGTTCACGAGCATCTGATCCATCTGCGTGTTGCCAACACGCTCACCGATGCCGAGGGCCGTGGCATGCACGCAGTTTGCGCCGGCGACAAGGGCTGCCATTGCATTCGCCGTGCCCAGGCCCCGGTCACAGTGACCGTGCCAGTCGACGCGGATGTTCTCGCCGGAGGGCTTCACCACTTCGTCCAGCACAAACTTCACGAGCGCAACGGTGCCCATCGGCGTGGCGTGTCCGGCGGTATCGCAGAGCACGATGGCGCTCGCTCCGCAGTTGATGGCAGTCGAATACAGCCGCTTGACCATCTCCGGATCGCAGCGGGTCGTGTCTTCGGTCACGTACATGACATCGAGGCCGAGCGACACAGCGAACTTGATGGCTTTCTCCGTCGTATGGAGCAGGAAGTCGTCGCTCCAGCCTTCCGTGTAGCGGCGGATGGGACTTGAGCCGAGAAACGTCGCTGCCTGAATGGGAAGACCGGTTTGTTGGACGATGTCGGCAATGGGGCGGATATCGTTCTCGTGGGTGCGGGCAGCGCAATTCGCCTTGATCGTCAGTTTGTGATGGACGATCTCACGAGCTAACGCAGTTACGTGTTCTACCGCGCGCGGACCCGCTCCGGGCAAGCCGAGATCGAGTGAGTTGATGCCGATGGACTCCATCAGGTGAAGAATTTCGATCTTCTGCTCGATCGTGGGATCAATCACCGAGGGTGACTGCAGTCCGTCGCGGAGAGTCTCGTCATTGAGAAACACGGGCCCGGGCGGATGCAGCGAGCGCGGATAGAGCTGGTTCCAGTCGTAGATCAGTTCGGAGACGTTCATGTGTGTCGCGGTCGCCATCGCCCGCGAATCGTCGCAGCCACCCCGCAGGCTGCAATCTTAGGCCTTCTTCTCTTCCTTCGGCGGCACGGTGATGCCGAATACCGACAACTGCCCATGTCCACCCACATTCACGCCGCTGGGATCTTCGGAATTGGGCAAATACAACGTCTGGCAAAACTCGCAGCGATAGACTTCGCGGTCCGCACCCCAAGCCTTTTCGGCGCACCCGCATTCCTGTTCGAGAACATCGGCTGTGTAATACCAGCGCTTCAAGTGCCCGCCGCAGAACTTGCCCTTGTCGTTCTTTTCGTTGCAGGCGCGCTGACCTGGCTTTTTGATCTTGACCTTGTGATGGGGGAGTTGCGGAACATCGACCGCTGGTGCGGTAACCGGTTCGCCTGAAGCCACAGGGTTCTCCAATCCAGACACAAAAGCTAACGTGATTGTATTTTATCCAGCACGGCAAAGAAGACCAACTACGGTGAATGGCCGGTGAGGGTAGGCTAGAACTCTCTCTTCGGCGATGCCTGATCTTGGCCTACTCGTCCCGTCGTGATCTCCGCCATAAAGTAATTCTCGCCTCTGACGGGAGCACCGCCCCTGCGGCGCAGCATCGCGATCTGGCCGACATGCGTGAGGATGTCGGCTACCGGCCCCTGAAACAGCTTCTCTTCCGAGACGTGGAGAGGCTGGTTCGAAGCCAGGGAATCGTCAAACTTCTTTAGCGCCGCGAAAAATCGGTCACATTCCTTCTCCCAACTGAGAGGCTTGGAATTGTGCCACTCCTGTTTGCCGGCGGCGATACTGAGCGCCCAATCGAGGAGATCGCCGATATGGGCGAGGATTTCGACGGGACTGCGAGTCGTTTCGTGTCCGCGATAGTTGGCAAAACTGGCGGGCGCGTCTCGGAGGGTCTTGCCTCCGCGATAGGCAAGAGTCGCAAGCGCGTGGCGTAAGAGTGTACGTGCGTCAGACATGAATTCAGGTGTCAGGCCTCAGGTCTCAGGTTACAGAAAAGGCGCATTGCAATTTCGAAACCTCTAGCCCGAAACTGGAACTTCGTTCCTACATCTTTCGTCTTCCCAGCGCTCCCATCGAGCGCAGCGCTGCCTTCATCTTCTGGCGCAGCGGCCGGGCATAAAGCAGGTCGAGGAAGGTTTCCATCTCACCGCTAAAAGCGCTGCCGTAGCCGAACCACCAGATCTTTTTCATGCGCGGAACGAGGTCGGAGTCGATGTATTTCACCCGCACCATTTCGTTGAGGCCCCAACGCCCATGCGTCCGGCCAAGGCCGCTTGCTTTTACACCGCCATGAGGAGCTTCGCTGATGCTGAAGCAGGACATCACATCGTTCACCATCACCGTTCCCGCTTCGATCCGCCCGGCCAATGCTTCGCCGCGCGCGCGATCACGAGTCCAGATGCTCGCGGCCAGACCATAATCACAGTCGTTAGCCAGTCGCACTGCTTCGTCGTCGTCGCGGAAAGACATGATGGGCAAAACGGGACCGAAGGTCTCTTCGCGCATCACGCGCATGCTGTGATTCACGTCAGCGAGCACGGTTGGAGCATAGTAATTCGGGCCCAAGTCCCGCAGGCGTATGCCTCCGGTCAGAACACGAGCGCCGAGGCCGCGCGCATCTTCCACGTGTGATTCAACGATCCGCAACTGCCTCTCGTGGATCATAGGACCGACTTCGGTGCTCTGATCCATACCGCTGCCGACACGGAGCTTCCGCGTCTTGGCAGCACAAGCGTCGACGAAAGCTCCGTACAACTTCTCGTGCACGTAACAGCGTTCCACTGAGAGGCATGCCTGTCCGGCGTTGCAGAATGCGCCCCATACCGCTGCGCTCGAAGCAACATCGAGGTCGGCATCGTCGAGCACGAGCATGGGATCTTTGCCGCCGAGTTCGAGGACGACTGGAAGCAGGCGTTCGGCGGCAGTCTGCGCAATTCGCCGGCCGGTTGCCGCGCTTCCCGTGAAGACCAGTTTGTCGATTTCGCTCTTGACCAGTGCCGCCCCCGTCGGACCTTCGCCCGGCAATACCTGGAAGACATCGTCAGGAACACCGGCTTCCCGCAGGAGCGACTGCAATTCAACCGCGATCAGGGGCGTAAACTCCGACGGCTTCAGCACCACAGCGTTGCCCGCAACCAGCGCGGCCAGGGCCTCAGTGGCCGGGATCGAGAACGGGTAGTTCCACGGCGAAATGATCCCGATGACTCCGTATGGCTCATGGGCAATACGTCCCGACTTGGTTTTCAGAGCGAGGTTGCCGTGTGGGAGTCTCTTGTCGCGCAAGAGCACATACGCGTTTTCGATCAGGAAGCGCGCGGCGTCGAGGACGACAAAGACTTCCGTCAGGAGCGACTCGACATACGGTTTGCCCATCTCCTGGGTGATGCGTCGGGCAACGTCGTCTTTGCAGGCCAGCAATACCTGCTGGAATCGGCGGATCACTTCGATGCGGGAACGGATTCCGCAGGCAGCCCAGGCCGGTTGCACGGTCCGCGCCTGCGAAACGGCAGCGTGAATCTCTGCTGGGCCGGCACAATCGAGTTCCCCCAGCACCTCGCCCGTCGCCGGATTGACGGAAGCGATCCGCGACACGGCAAGTTGAAGGTCAGCGGGCATGGGGAACAGTCTAGATCAGCATGGGGATATTTGGCACCGGGCATTTCGGGTGATGCTGGGGCCGATTTTCAGTACTCCACACTGACCAGATAGAGCCCGCTGGCGGGAGCAGTCGGACCGGCCGCTGAGCGATTGCGGGCGTTGAGAATACCTCGGAAGTCATCGCCCGCAAGAGTCCCCTTTCCGATCAGGAGAAATGTCCCCACCAGGTTGCGCACCATGTGATGCAGGAACCCCCTTCCGCGCACGGTATAGATGAATTCTTCGCCTTCACGGGTCCATGCGGATGAGAAGATGCAGCGCACGTTGCTCGCCTCGGATTCACCGTTGCCCGAGTTCATGCGCTCCACGCGCTCGGGATCGACCGCCGCAAACGAAGTGAAGTCATGTTCCCCAAGGACGATGGAAGCAGCCGCCGTGATCGAGGCTTCATCCAGAGGAAACGGGTAGTGCCAGACATACCGTGCCAGGAACGGAGGACAGATATCCCCGCGATAGATGCGGTAGCGATAGGTCTTGGCGCGAGCCGATCTGCGGGCGTGGAAATCGGCCGGCATTTCGGCTACCTCCAGCACACGAATCGACGCCGGCAGGATGTCATTCAGCGCCTTGATCCAGTTCTGAATCGGGATCGTCGACGCGGTTAGGAAAGTCGCCACCTGCGCGAGGGCGTGCACACCGGCATCAGTCCGGCCTGAGCCCTGGGGCAGTACATTCTCGCCGGTGAGGCGTCCAATAACTGAGGCCAGTGTGCCCTGGATGGTGTCTCGTCCGGGCTGCACCTGCCAGCCCGCGAACTCGGCGCCATCGTAGGAGAGGATCAGTTTGAGATTGCGCACACGCTTTTTCGAGTCCTCGGGCGCGGGAGAGTCATCCATAGCATTTACAAAGTTTTACGGCGCTCGCCGCTGAACGGCTTGCGGTCTGTCAGCTATACTATTTCACTAAACGGTTAATGAAACAGCTTGGATTTTCGTCTGGCGAAAGGAACTCTTGCCTGCCGTTCCACGTATTAAGGAATGTCCTGACAGCCTCGTTCGTTCCCAGGCCTGATTGATGGAGATGACACGAATGCAACGTACTACTCTGGTTTCCGCTTGCCGGCGGACCGCCGCCCTATTTCTGGCCGTTCTCATGATTCCTGCCGCATGGGCACAGGAAAGCTCACCAATGCCCAACGCGCCGTCGACGCAGGCACAGAAAGCGATGCCGTCGTCGCAGCCGTTTGACTTGAAAGAGTATTCGCAGCCGCGCGGGCAGTTCCCGAATTTCATTGCGCCCTACTCGCCGCGGACGGTCGCGCCGCCGAACCTGGCCAATACCGCGCGCATCGATCAACTCATGCGTGACGGCAAGCTGTATCTGTCGATGAATGACGCGGTGGCGCTGGCGCTCGAAAACAACCTCGATATCGCGATCGCGCGCTACAACCTGAACATTGCCGACACGGATATCTGGAAGGCGAAAGCCGGTTCGTCGGCGCTCGGCGGAGTCAACACGGGCCTCGTGCAAGGAACGCCGGGAGGAACCAGCGCGGGAGTCGGGACCACATCGACGGGCGGAGGCGCCGGTGGAACTACCACGGCTGCCGGAGGAGCTGGAACCGGTACCGGAGGCTTGGTCAGTGGCAGTACTGGCGTTGGTGCTGCGGTACCGACGTTTGACCCAATACTGACGGGCACATTCCAATTGGACCAGAACAGGAATCAGCAATATTCCCCGTTTGCATTGCCGTTCACGGATAGTCACACAAGCACGTGGAACTTCGGTTATCAGCAGGGATTTCATTGGGGCACCAACCTTTCCGTAGCCTTTAATAACAGCCGGGGATCGGCAAACCCTCTGTCTCAGTATCAGGCGCTTGGGACCTCATTCAATTCGAGTCTTCGCGCGACCGTCAGTCAGCCTTTGCTCTCGGGTTTTGGGTTCCTGCCAAACACGCGCTTCATCCGCATAGCGAAGAACAATCGCGAGATCTCGGATGTCGCATTTCGTCTGCAAGTGATTACGACCGTCAATCAGATCCAGAACATTTATTGGGACCTGGTCAACGCTTACGAAAACGTAAAGGTACAGAAGGACTCCGTCGCTCTTGCAGAAAAGACCCTTTCGGACAACAAGAAGCAAGTAGAAATCGGCACATTGGCGCCGATTGAGGTAGTGCGCGCCCAGAGCGTCGTAGCAACGAACCAGCAATCGCTTATCCTTGCGCAGACCACACTGCAGTTGCAACAGTTGCTGATGAAGAACGCTCTCAGCCGCACGTTGGTGGATCCTGTTCTGGCTGACGCTGAGGTGATCCCGACTGACATGATGTCGGTTCCCGAGAATGAGCCGGTTGTCCCAACTCAGGATCTGGTCAACCAAGCCCTGGGTCACCGAGCTGAACTGGCTGAATCGCGCATCGATCTCACGAACCGCGACATCAACAGCAAATCGGCAAGGAATGCGTTATTGCCGAGTCTGAATCTCTTTGCCTATTACCAAGGTAGCGGTGTCGCCGGAACAGTCAATCCGGGATATATCTGCGTCGTCACTCCGGAGAATTGTACGGGAAATAGTATTCCGCCTGCGTCCTATAGCTCCTCACTTAACCAGTTGGTCGATTCGACGGCTCCGGATAAGGGGATCGGGCTTCAGCTCTCGATTCCGCTTCGTAACCGCACTGCCCAGGCGAACCAGGTGCGCGCGGAGCTCGAATATCGCCAGGCGCAGATGCGTTTGCAACAACAGGAAAACCAAATCCGCATCGAAGTACGCAACGCCCAGTTCTCCGTACAACAGAACCGGGCGGCCGTGGAAGCAGCAAAAGCGGCAGTCGAACTCGGCAAGCAGTCGCTCGACGCCGAACAGAAGAAGTATGCTCTCGGCGCGTCCACGACCACGCTCGTTCTGCAGAATCAGCGCGACCTGACACAAGCGGAATCGACTCTGGTTACAGCCATGTCCAACTATGAAAAATCGCGGGTGGAACTGGATCGCGCGACGGGGTCCACACTCGACAAGCTGGGCATTCTCGTAGCAGATGCCGAACGCGGCCAGGTCACCAAGATGCCGACGGTTCCCTACGTAACGGCTCGTCCTGCCGAGCAGCAGACGCCGGTACAGCCTCAACAACAGTAGTCAGGAGTCGGTAGTCAGGAGTCAGTAAATTCACACAACGCCGGGCCTTCGGGCCCGGCGTTTTTGTGCATGCAAGTCAGGACGGGCCCACGGGCTTCCGACCACTGATTGCTGGCTACCGGCTACTAACTACTGGCTACTGGCTACCGACTGCCAGCTACTAGTATCCTTCCCCCGTGACGCTCTCGGTCGTCATCATCACTTTCAACGAAGAGGCCAACATCGGGCGGACGCTCGCCAGCGTGCAGCCTCTCGTCACAACGCACGGCCGCTTGAGCAACAACGAAATCATCGTCGTTGATTCCGGCTCAACCGACCGCACCGTCGAAATCGCGAAATCTTATGGCGCAAAGGTGTTCGTCGAAGAGTGGAAAGGCTTCGCCGCGCAGAAAAATTCGGCGATCGACAAGGCAAGCGGAGATTGGATTCTGAGCCTCGATGCGGATGAAGAAGTGGAGCCAGAACTTGCGACCGAATTGGCTGACCGGTTCGCTACCTCACCCCCAGACCATTCTGGCCTTCTCGACCGTGCGCGACGCTCGCGTTATCTCTTTACACGGCGGAGCTATCGAGAGATGCGGGCGCTTGCAAAACGAAAGGGGCTGTCTGAGGAAGGGCTCATTGCCGTTGTGAACGGATTCTGGATTCCGCGCAAGAACGAATTTCTCGGACGCTGGATCAAACATGGAGGATTATGGCCAGATCCGAAATTGCGACTCTTTCGCAAAGGGATGGCGCGTTTTGAAGACCGTGCTGTTCATGAGGATGCCAGACTCGCCGATGGCATCTCTGGACGTTTAGCGCACGCCCTGATCCACCACTCCTATCCTACCCTTTCCGACTATCTCGACCATATGAACCGCTATTCTTCTCTCGGTGCGGAGATGGTGTCGGCGCGAGGCACGCCGCGTTTCAGCGTGTTCAACATTGTCATTCGTCCGGCAGCAACGTTCGTCTACAACTACTTTTTCCGGCTTGGATTTCTCGATGGAAGAGAGGGGCTGCTGCTGCACCTCTATCATGCCGTTTATGTCTCGTGGAAATACGCGAAGGTCTGGGAGCTTGCACGGGTAAAGTCAACAGCAGATCCCTCGCTGCATTCGGGATGACAATCTGAGGAAGAGAAACGGGAGGGCACGGCTTCAGCCGTGCCGAAAGAAACGTTCCAAGACGGCGGCTTCAGCCGATGAGGTCGATTGCGTATTCCCCTTTCAACCCCGAAAAGTGATCCGCAGAATGTCGTGCTCTACCTCGACGGACCGCGTGGGGAACTTCGACTCGATGTGCTGCTTGACCTCGCTGACCGAGGGATAACCATCTTGGCCGGTGAGCCCGCGGGCGTCGTCGAGCAAGACAATGTGGGGATAGGGATGGCTCAGGATCATCTCAAGTTCGGCGGAGAGCCGCTGCTGATCTTCTGCTTTCCCGACCCAGCCGTAGTAGCCCGCGTCGAGCCAGAACAGCGCCGGCGCGCGCAGCAGCGATAGCACCTCGGGCATGACCGTGCGGCTGTCTCCGCAAAAGATTCGGATGTGGGGATAGG
>DATIWL010000147.1:0-24624 GCA_035519435.1 Terriglobales bacterium | reverse complement strand
TCGGCAGCTTCTTCCACCGTCAGGTCCGGATCCTGGCTGATCACCGACATCACCATGCTGATCATCACCTGCAACCGGCGAATCCTGCGCGATTCATCCACCTGCTCACTCGGATGTATCCCCGATGGTTCGGCTCCTTGCGGTACTGCCATGCTGCCCCCCTGAACCGCCCTCGCCGCACTCCATTTCTTGGATGATGGCCACCCGTGCCGCGCTGCCATCCCCTTTTTGCCATTGTGACAGTTTCCTGCCCCGATGCAAGGTTCGTTCAGGCATTGCACGTTCGGTCCCACAAGACAGCCGGCCCGTGACTGCCGTAATCTGGTTATAGCCGGTTGCACGGAGGACGTATGCCAGACAGCGCCATTCCCCGCGAAAAGCCCGATCCCAACGAGAAACTCGTCAAAGTGTTCGACACCGAACAAGAGGCCGAAGCGATGGTCGTTCAGGGCCTGCTCGACGCTGCCAGTATTACGTCGAACTTGCGGGCGGGATTGAACCAGGACGCTTTCCCGGGCCTTGGCGGAGTGCAATTGTTCGTGAATGAGGAAGATGCTGTCGACGCGGCAAAGGTCATCGAGTCCTACCGGCAGTCGCCTGCTCTCGATGACGACGAAACCTCTGAAATCACTGGATGAGTCCGACCTCCGGCGTTACTGACTTGCCGTCCAGATAGAAACTCACCGCGCCCATCCAGTCCGTGCGGTAGGTCCTCACCCCGGCTTGCTGCAAGCGTTCCAGAACTTCGTGTCGTGGATGTCCATACACGTTGCGGAAGCCCGCCGAAATCACTGCGTATCGCGGATGCGCCGTGGCCAGCAGCGCCGTGGACGTGGCGCTCGCACTCCCGTGGTGGGCAACTTTCAGCAGCGCCGCTTCCGGATGCTGTTCGACAATACGCTGCTCTGTCGCGCGCTCGGCATCGCCCTCCATGAGCACCGCCGTCTGCCCGTAGGTCGCGGTGAATGCGAGCGTATCTTCGTTCGGCTTGAGCGTGCCCGTCCGTTCGTCGCGCCCCGGCGCCAGCACATGAAAATGAACGCCGCCATAGTCGAAGTCCTCTCCTTCTTTCCGCACCGTGACTTTCATTCCCGCCGCCTTCGCCTGCGCAAGGATCGGCGCTAGTTCTCCGTTCGTCTCCTCCGTGCTCAGCCAGACTTCCCGCGGATGAAAATTCGCGATCACGCTCGGCATCCCGCCAAGATGATCCGCGTGCGGGTGCGTGATCACGACCGCATCAATCTGTTCAACCCCGCGGCTCCACAAATACGGCGATACCACTTGTTCCCCAACGTCGAAATTCGAGTGCATCCACCGCGGCATGCCGCCGGCATCGACAAGAATCGTGCGGCCCGCGGGTGTGATCAGCAGGATGGAGTCGCCCTGCCCCACGTCGATGGAAGTCACTTCGAGAACTCCGGGCCGAACGAGCGGTCGCGATGGCGCGAAGGCAATCCAGCCGGCGACGATGGCCAGCACGGCCAGCGCCCCGAGCGCGAAAACGCGCTTGCTCTGCACTGCGATCATGGCCAGCCCCAAGGCCCCCATCGCGATCAGGATCACCGCGGCCGACGGCGTTGCAACGCGCAGGTCCGCTGCCCGCGCACCACCCAGCCAGTGCACCGTCCCTGTAATGAAGTTGAGCGCCAGGCCCGCGATCCACGCCGCGGGCCGCGCGGCCACTGTCGACACATATCCCAGGCCCACCGCCGCCACCGCCGCCGGCATCAGAACTTCCGTGAGCGGCACGACCAATAGATTCGCCGGCATCCCCATCGTCGTTGCCCGATGAAAGTAGTACGCCATCGGCAGGGTCAAACCCGCCTGCATCAGCGCGGAGATGAACAGTAGTTCGCCCCCGGCCAGCGTCACTTTCGCCAGCGTGCGCGGCAGTGCCAGACCCAGCCGCTCCCCAACAAAGCGTTCCAGCCTTCCGCCAACTAACCGCAGGTCGAGCCGGAACTGCGCCACGCGCGGCTCAACGTGCAGGTCGTAACTTGTCAACGGCAAAAGCCGAAGCCCGCGTGCGTATGGCTGCGTCGTGCCTTCGAGCACAGGCACTCCGATGGCCGCAATGATCAGCACCGACAGAAACGTCAGCTGAAAACTCGCTCCCAGCAGCGCCCTTGGATCGAAAATCAGCACACCCAGCGCCGCCGCTCCCAGCGCATTGAGCATGTTTCGCTCGCGATACAGAAATCGTGCACCAAGATAGATCGCCAGCATCAATGCCGCGCGCCACACCGGCGCTCCCACACCCGTGACAAACGCGTACGCGAACGACACCACGACGGTCACTACGCTCGCCAGCGCGGCGTCGAGATGAAACTGCCGCAGCGCCCAGAAGATCACGAACGCCAGAATGCTCAGGTTCATGCCCGACACAACCAGAATGTGATATGTCCCCGACCGCTGAAACTCGGTGCGCGTTCCTCCCTCCAGAAACGCGTCTTCCCCGAGAACCATGGCATCGAGCAGTGCCGCCTCGCGCGCCGGCCACAACTCGTGAATTTTCGCGACCAGACTCGCGTGGATCTGTGAACGCCACCGCGCAATCCGGTTCCCCGCGAAACCGGGAAGGACTTCGACATCTTCTGCTTGGGCCGATCCGAGCACAGCAATTCCTTGATCGTGCAGATAGCTCTCGTAGTCGAAGGCGCCCGGATTGCGGTAGTTTCGCGGGGAATGCAGCTTGGCCCGCGAGCGAAGCCTCGACCCGTAGGTCGCGTCCGGCACCCCGCCCGACCTGGCATCATATTCAGAGATACGAATGGAACGCGGACTTTGGGTGGCGCAGCGCTTCAGCGCTGCGACGAGTTCCTCATTCTGCGAGCCGGCTTTAGCCGCTGCGGCCTCACAATCAGCCGGAACCGCGTGTTCTTCCCGTTCATAAATCGTCAGTCTTATCCCAACACGAATTGGCAGTCTTTCCTCACCCCGTTCAATGCTCTCGGTCTCGACATCAATCTGCTGACGAATCGATCGCGGCTCGGACTGTCGTGCGTACCCCTCGCGCACGACGTGCCCGATGATCGTGACTTCACGCCCGTCCGCCAGCTCAAGAATTCGGGGATCGCCCCCAACCGTCGGCCTGTGAATCTGAATCAGCAAGGCGCCCAGCAGAAACCACATCCCCAGCGCGAGTCCTTTTGCCATCCATGGCCGATGCGACACATACCACAACACCGCCAGCGCGAAAGCGGCCGTAGCCCCAATCCACCACGTCGCCGGACGCCACTCGCGCGCGCCAATCCACACCCCGGCCGAGAACAGTAGCGCCGCCCAAAGCAGAGGTTGTCGCGAGGTTTGGATCGTGCCGAGCATCAGTCGTGGTCAAAACCCGCAACAGCGGCACCAAGGAAAGTCGGAAGCTGGATCGCAGAAGCACTCAAACCGTTCAGGGTTCACCTCTGCAATCTGCAATCCTCTTCTGCGCCTAGATATCCGGGTCTGTGGGCAAATGTGAGGCGGTCAGCGCGTCAGCAGCATCACTGTTTCGATGTGAAACGTCTGGGGGAAGAGATCGAACAAGTGTGCCTCCTCGATGCGGTAGCCTGACGCCAGCAGGGGGGCGAGGTCCCTGGCCAGCGTTGCAGGGTCGCATGACACGTAGCGGACGCGAGGTGCACCGAGTTCCACCAGCGAGCGAGTCACCGCCTTGCCCAGTCCGGCGCGGGGAGGGTCCAGGACGACCAGGTCAGGACGTTTGCGCGTCGGCCGGTTCCGCAGGTAGTCCTCGGTTCGCGCGCGGACCGCCTTCACATTCGCCGGGACATTCTGCACGAGGTCGGCATGCGACGTATGTGACGCCTCTACAGCAAAAATGTGATGAAAAATCCGCGCCAGCGGAACCGAGAAAAGTCCCACGCCCGCATAAAGATCCAGCGCAAGCTCGCCGCCCGGGCCTCCCGTAACGGTCGCAACCAGATCATCGACCAGGTGCCGGTTGACCTGAAAGAACGACCCTGCGCTCACGCGATCGTTTGTGCCGGCGATATGGTAGTGAACCGTCGTAGCGCCAGATTCAGCGAGCGGTTTGATGTCCGCCGGCTCTTCCTCCTCCGTTCGTCGCCGGGACGGGAAGAATGTCACGCCTGCAATGGACGGGATATCGCGGCACAGCGTTTCTGCCCACTGCGAGAGCGTATGTGAGTCGGCATCGCGTCCGCAAAACGCCCACGCCAGCAATCGCTCGTCTGCCGCGTCGGCAAACAGTTCAATCTCTTCGACCCCGCCCGGACACGCACCAATTTCCATCAGCCGCGCAATAACGGAATTAATCAGCGGCGAGCTGATCGGGCACTTCTCGACCGCCAGGAACTCGTGCGATCCAAACCGGTAATATCCCAGCGCGAATTCCGGCGCCGTCTGCACGCGCAGCCGCGTGCGATTGCGATAACCGAAAGGCGGCGCCGCATGCTGTTTGATCTCACCCTTCAGTTCGATCTTGGCGATCCGCCGCAGCGTCTCGCGCAGGATGCCCGCTTTGTATTCCAGTTGTCGCTCGTACGGAATGTGCTGGTAGTGGCATCCGCCGCAGCGCTCGAAGTACGAACACGCTGCCTCCACTCGTTCACTCGAAGGCTCGATGATCCGCTGCACCGATCCGCGCGCGAAACCCGGCTTCCCCTGCGCGATGTCAACTTCGACGCGCTCTCCGGGCGCCACGAATGGAACGAATACAGCCATACTGCGCCCATCGGCGTCAGGCGGCGTCCGCGCCAGCCCGTCCCCGCCGTAGATCAGTTTGTCGATCGTCAGAAGCACTTGCTCTCTCGATTCCTCCAATCTTTCCGATCAGCAAACCTTGATTCGATTGTCATCCCGAGCAGCGCGAGGGATCTGCAGTCCTGTCTTGCTCGCAGCTCAAAGCCCGTAGCTCGAAGCTCAGTGCATGTAAAACAAACTCAACCTCGGCACACCATATCTTTCGAGTAGCTTCTTGTGCACATACTGCTTGTGCAACTGCTCGATCTGCGCGGCCGTCATGTTGCGGCGATAGGGAGCGAGATCACGATCTGCTTCGGCTCGTACCGCAACCAGGTCCGCATCCGGCGTGACGGCCAGCAACGCCGCGACCAGTTTCTCCTCCATCACGGTCAGACGGCGTTCCAGGTCTTCGAGACGCGTCGCCTTCGCCACTCCTGCTACGTTCTCTGCCAACTCGAGCAACCCGCCGGCGATCTCTTTCGCCAGCGCGCCGGTTGCGAATCCTTCACGCTCGGGCAATTTCGCTTTTTGCAGCCGCGCCGCATTCGCACGTAGAAACGCCGCAATGTCGGCAGACGCAAACCCCGATTCCCTGGGACCACCCGCGCCTTCCGCTCCGACCGCCGCTTCTTTCATGTCCTCCGCCGCAGCCAGCACAGCCTGCGCGCAGTAGGCCAGGCTATTCACCTTTTGCGACTTCGACGGACGCTGATCGTACTTGTCAAACGCCGCATCGATCCCGCGCAGCACGGCTGCGAGCGGCACTCCCGCATCTTTCCAGGTCTCGATCAGCGTCCAGTCAAGCGTGGACAGAAGCAGCGTCGTTCCTCGCCGCCGTTGGAAGTGCTCTTCGATCTCGGTGAAATAGTTGAAGTAGTTTTCCACGACAACCCGAAATTGCTTTGGGAAGGCACAGCTTTAGCCGTACCGTGAGAATTCCTCAAAAGTGGGCTTAAGCCCCGGGGAAAAACCGGTCTCACCGGCCCTTTCCCTTCGGCGATGGCCACGGCTTGGCTCCTTCCACCGCCGGTTTTCCTGTCGTCTTTGCGGTTTTTGTACCGCCGTGCTGCTGGTTCCGCTCCCAGATGATTCGCAATCCTTCGAGCGTGAGGAACTCATCCACCTGCTTGATGAAATGCGATGCCGTGCCGATCAGCGCTCCCAACCCGCCGGTGGCGACGAACTTCGTCTCCTCGCCCAGTTCCTCACGCAGGCGTTCGAGGATTCCGTCCACCAGTCCGAGATACCCGTAATACAGTCCGGATTGCAGACTCCCCACGGTGTTCGATCCAATCACGCGCGGCGGTTTGCGAATCTCCACGCGCGGCAACCGCGCCGTGCGCTGAAACAGCGCGTCCGCCGAGATTCCGATCCCCGGACAGATCACCCCGCCCATATACTCCCCTTTCTTGGAGACGCAATCGAACGTGGTTGCCGTGCCGAAGTCCACGATGACACACGGCCCGCCATACTTCTCGAATGCCGCGACCGCGTTCACGATGCGATCCGCGCCCACTTCCGCCGGATTGTCGTACAGCACCGGCACGCCCGTCTTCACCCCCGGTTCGATGAACAACGGCTTGAGTTCGAAATAGCGCTCGCACACTTGGCGCAGCACAGCATCGAGCGGTGGCACGACCGACGAAATGACAATGCCATGCACTCCTGCCGGATCCAGGCTGTCCATGGCGAAAAGATTACGGAAGATCACGCCGTACTCGTCGACCGTGCGCGTCAGGTGTGAACCCACTCGCCAGTGCGCGACCAGGCGCGAGTATCGCGTATCGCCCTCGGGCTCGCCGTCGCCTTCGTGAACGTGTGCCACCCGTGCGAATACGCCGAGCACCGTGTTCGTGTTGCCGACATCGATCACTAAGAGCATTTGAAATTGGTAATTTGTAATTGAAAAGCGCGTCTGGCAACTGGCGAACACACATGCAGCAGTTCTGCGGATGCGCTCTTCAATTACCAATTACAAATTGCCAATTTCAAATTGTGCGAACTGTTCCGCTCAATACTGTTCGCAATCCTCCCGCCGTCCGTACTTGCAGGAAGCCCCGTGTATCCAGCCCTTCCGTCACGCCTTCCATTTCGCCGTTCTCCTCTACGCGGACTTTTCGTCCCCGTACCGACGATGAGTTCTCCTCAAACCGGCGCACGATCGATTCTCTTGCGCCCGCGCCGTCCACAAGCGCGCGATACTCGCGGTCGAGCGATTTTAGCAAAGCGGCGCACAGCTCCACGCGGGACCATTCCGTCCCGGTTTCATTTTTCAGCGATGTCGCAATCTCGTGCAGCTCGGCCGGAAATTTCGTCTGATTGACGTTGATCCCGATGCCGACCACCAGGTGCCGGACCCTCGTCGCCTCGGAATTCATCTCCGTCAGAATGCCGCAAAATTTCCTCCCGTTCAGCAGCAGGTCGTTTGGCCACTTCAAATCCGGATGCGACACCGGTGCAACTACCTCGACCGCCGACTGCACCGCCAACCCCGCTGCCAGCGAGAGAATCAACGCATCCGACGGCGGCATCGCCGGACGCAGCACCACCGAACAGTAAATCCCCGTCGATCGCTCCGAATGCCATGAGTGTGCGCCGCGCCCGCGACCGGATAGTTGCTCTTCCGCCAGGAACACGCTGCCTTCCGGCGCGCCTTCAGCCGCCGCTTGCATGGCCTCGGCATTGGTCGATCCGATTTTGTAGTAATGACAAAGATGTTTCGCGAAGATCGTTCCCTTGACGAGCGGCGCGACGATTTCAGGCAACAACAGGTCCGGCATTGCGCGCAATTGATACCCGGTCGCCGGATGTCCGGCAACATCCACGCCCAGTCCACGCAATTGTTGAATGAGCCGCCATACCTCCGACCGGCTGGTGCCGATCTCGTCTGCGATCTTCGTGCCGCTGACGACCACCATGGCGTGGTCCATCATCAGCCGCACGATACGCCCCAGGCGTTCGTCCGTACGCAGAGGCTTGTGAGACGAAACCGCCTCAGCGGCTTTGCCCCGAGCCGTCGCGCGTGCGCCCCTGGTTGTGCCTGTTCTCTGGATGCAGGAATTATGCGCGTTGTACGGGAGAAATAGTAGTCAGGAGTCCAGGACGGGAGTCAGCAAAACATCCGGGTTCCAGCACTGCCCGGGGGTTTGCCGACTCCTGACTCCTGACTACCGACTCCTGACTACTGTGACTGTTCCGTAAACGTCACCACCGGATGCCCCAGTTCATACGGCCCTTCCGCCGTGACATGAACCGTTCCCGTGCTGTTCGGCAGGGTCAGGACCACGCTCGCCTGTCCCGAGCCATTCGTCTTCACAATCCGGTTGTTGAGCGTCCCCGCATCGGTGGTGAAGAAGATACTCGCTCCCGAGTTTGATCCGCCCGACGAACCGGCATTCATCGTGACCTGCAGGGTGATGTTCGAGCCGTGCGGACCGCTGCCCGGGTCGCCCGTCTTACTCAGCGTTGCCGGAGAATTCCCCACCAGAATCCATCCACTCTGGTCCTGGCTGACGCCGCTTCCATCCATGCCCGTCACGGTGAAGTGATAAAAACCGGGCGTATTACCGGCGTTCACCGTGATCGTGCCATTCTGGCTGGTGGTGAGGTTGGGTTGCGTGAGCGTCAATGTGATGCCCACATCCGACTGTGGCGAACTCAGCGTCACCGTTCCGGCCCCGCTCACAATCTTCGGCGAAAGTGCCACCGTCCCGTTCGCTGGAACCGTGATCACGTCCGGATTCAAATCCCACTCCGCCGCCGGCGTGTGCGCCATCGTACCCGTGACGACCAGCAACGTCATCGAGTACGGCGCCAACGCAAAGTTCGACGTCCATGCGCGCGGCCCGAACGCGACGATGGTCGACGGCGACGCCGAAGACAGCGTATATGTGGTCACCTGATTCGGCGTAAAGCCGTTCAGCGTGACCTGCGCCGTCTGGCTGTTCGACGGATCCTTGTTGATCAGCAGCACGGTCGCGGTCGTGCCGTTCGCATGTAACGCCGCGAACGAGCTAAACAGGTTGACGTCGGCATCGTGCGTGGCAGCCACCGACATCGTTCCGAAGCCGTGATGCGCCCCGTCATAATTCGTGTAGAGCTTCAGAGCAAGATAATTCGGCTGCGAGGGCGCAGGCGCCACCCACCTCGAGGCCAGGTACACCCGCTCTCGGCCCAGGATGCCATACGCGTCCGCGTCGCCTAACGCCGTCGAGAAATCGGCTGCTCCCGCGAATTCGGCGCTCCACTCCGTGAACGCCAGCGGCGTTCCGGGATAGGTGGCATTGGCAATTGCTCGCATTCGCGGAATGCGGAATGCGATCGTCTTGTTGGGCTGGATCTGCGTCGTCCACGGCTGGTTGATAGTTGAGGACTCGCTGACGTACGTCGGGTCCCACCAATCGCGATAGATCCGTGCCGCCAGCGCCTTCTTCTGCGTAGTGTTCAACGATCCGGTATCGGCGTCGGGGTAGGCATGGATGTCAAAGATATCCAGCGACCGCGAGCCCGCAATCTTGTCCTGCCAATAAACTTCGTTGAGCCACCACGGCACAAAGTCCACGCCGCCGTGGGCGGCCTTGTCATTACTGTCAGCCCCGTTCCAGTAGAACCACCAGCAGCAGCTCACTGGGCCGAGTCGAATTGCCGCCGGATCCCACGTCTTCAGTTTGCGGGCCTGCGCTAGGTACACGTCGCGTAGTTCTTCATAGGCCGCCGCGGTCGGATGGATGTCGCGGTGCGTTCCTCCCCAGATGTCCGTCTCGTTGTCCATGTCGTAGAAGTGGGGTGCGCTTCCAAACGCCGTAGCCAGTGCCGCCGCCCAGTCGTTGCGGTAGTAACACGTCGTGCCCCCCGGACAGCTTGCGCTGTGATCGTCGAGCAGGGGGAAGTAGGCGTCATTCGGGTCGGCTATCAACGGAGTGCTGCAGTCGGCCTTCACTCCGTTCCCGGCATCATTGTTGTACGGATCGACGCTGCACTGCGCACCGTACTTCGAAACGGAAAAACTCCAGTGAAAGTTGTTGGAGGGATCGCCTTGCTGGGTTGACGTTTCCCGGCTCTTTGCCACCCAGTTCAGCATCACCATCGTCATCAGCGGATTACTGCCCGCTGTCTTTACATTGTTGATCCACGTAACCGAGTCCCCCGCCGATCCGTCGTTGAATCCACCGGCGTCGAAGTCCTCGAAGTACCAGTCGTTGTCAGCGTTGTAGGTGTGCAATTGCCAGTTGTACGTCGAAGTCGCATTGCCGCCCCAGCGCACGACCGTCAGCCCGCTGTCAGTTACTGCCGTCGTGTTCTGTGGATACGAACCGCCGTAAATATACGGGCTGATCGTGTGCCGGTTGGCCAGCACGTCCACATTCACGTGCACCGACGCAGTGCCCGATGGCGTCGCCGCCTTCTCGCTCGAATTCGCGCTTTCTCCGTTCGCATTCAGCGCCGAGACCACGTAGTAGTACGTCGTGCCGTTCGTCAGCCCCGTGTCGGTATAGTTCGTTACAGTCGGCGCTGCGACCTGCGAGTACGGACCGCCCGACGCCGTCGATCGCTTCACATGATAGGAAGTCGCGCCCGCACTGGCGTTCCACGTCAGGCTCACCTGCTGGTCGCCTGCGGTCGCTGCGAGCCCTGTTGGAGTGGCCGGCGGGCTTCCGGCAGGCTTCGCGCTGACTTCCGAAGAGTTCCCGCTCTCCCCGCCCGCATTCAGCGCCGTAATCACGTAGTAGTACGTCGTGCCATTCGTAAGGCCGGTGTCGGTGTAGCTCGTAGTTGTGGGCGCAGCAATCTGCGAGTACGGCCCACCCGAAGTTGTGGCGCGCTCCACATGGTAGGAAGTCGCGCCACTGCTCGCGTTCCATGACAGGCTGACCTGTTTGTCACCCGGGGTGGCCGTCACGCCGGTCGGAGCACTCGGCGGTGGCCCCGCCGTCGGCTGCCCGATCACTTCCTTAGAATTGGCGCTTTCGCCATGACTGTTCACCGCCGAAACCACGTAGTAGTACGTTGTTCCGTTGGTCAAGCCGGTGTCGGTATACGCCAGCGTGGTGGGACTGCCGATCGTGCTGTACGGTCCGCCGGAGGTTCCTGAGCGCTTCACATGGTAGGAAGTCGCGCCCGAGCTGGCCGTCCATTGCAGCATGATCTGCTGATCGCCGGCGAACCCTGCGACGCCGGTCGGCACCGCCGGTGGGTTGCCGCCTCCGCCTCCGCCGCCATCGGAGTTTCCTCCTCCACCACATCCGAACATCAGCAGGGCGAGCAAAAGCGCAGCCAGCTTGTTGATCCGCAGCATACCGACAAGCCTCCCAATCCGGAGACAAAAAACGATTTTCTATATGGAACTAACCTATGGTAGCCCTTGCCGGACCTGCTGAAAAGGTTCGGGAAAGACACAGAAGGGAACTATCGCGGCCGCCACCGGACACGCTCCGTGCGCCCGGAAGGACAGGGAGATGCGAAGTGGAAGCCAGAGAAGAACTACTGCAGAGGAGACATGACCTCAGTCCTCGCCGTCTAACTAGCGGCTAGCGACCAGCTACGCGTGACTCCTACGCCGGCGCCACCCGCATGCTCATGTCGACCGTCACCGACGAGTGCGTCAGCGCACCCACGGAAATGAAGTCCACGCCCGTTTCCGCATAGGCCCGAACGTTTTCCAGCGTGATGCCGCCCGCACACTCCATCGGGATCCGCCGTTCCTGGCGCGACGCGATCTCGACAGCTTGTCGCACCACTTCGACGCTCACGTTGTCGAGCAGGATCGCCTCCGCCCCGTGCTCCAGCGCCTGCTGCATCTCATCCAGCGACCGGACTTCGATCTCGATCGGCTGGTTGCCGCGCCGGTTCCGCACGGCCCGCTCTAACGCCGGCACCGCGCCGCCCGCCAGGGCGATGTGGTTGTTCTTGATCAGCACGCCATCGGACAAATCAAGCCGGTGATTCTGTCCGCCGCCGCAGCGCACGCCGTACTTGTCGATCACACGAAGCCCCGGCATCGTCTTGCGCGTGTCGAGAATCCTTGCTCGCGTCCCCGCCACTGCATCCACGAACTTGCGCGTGATTGTCGCAATGCCGCTCATCCGCTGCAGGAAATTCAGGATCACCCGCTCGCACGAGAGAATCACCCGCGCGTTGTGCCGGATGACGGCAATTTGCTGATTCTTGTGCACGCGGATGCCGTCAAAGATCGACGGATGGCTGGTGACCTCGTAGTGGGATGTCACCGCGCCGTCGAGCGCCGCATAGACATCGAGAATCCGCGGGATGCAGCCCAGCCCTGCAAGAATGCACTCGTCCTTGGCAACGATAGTCGCCGTCGCCCGCTGCCCCGCATCGATGCACGCATAACTGGTCGCATCGCGCGTGGCCCGGTCTTCGTTCAGCGCGTTCTCGAGGATGGCGGTAATGCGTCGTGAATTCCAGTCCATAAGAACCAGTGGTCAGTGGCTAGTGATTAGTAGTGACTAGCTCAGTTGTCACCAAAAGGGTACGGATGTCATCGAACGATTATCAAATCACCAACCACTAACCACTAATCACTAGCTACTGATCTCCTTCAACTTTGCCACCGTCTTCTCGCGCAGCACCTTGGTTTCTTCCAGTTGCTTGCGCAGCCCCTCGACAACCTTCTGCGGAGCCTTGGCGAGGAAACCCTGGTTCCCTAGCTGTCCCTCCGCCACCTGAATCCGGCGGTCGAGCCCTTCCAGCTCTTTCTTCAGTTTCGCGCTCTCCGACGCAACATCAATCTTCTTTTCATATACCACGTGCACGTCAAACCGCGCCGTGCTGCGCGCACCTGCCAGCTTCGCTAATGAAGTCTCGACAAACTTCATCGACTCCACGCTCGCCAGCCGTTCCACCGCGCCGCGATTGTGCTCGATCATCTGGCGAATCTCTGGCTCGTGGGCGAAGACCTGGATCGGAACCTTGACCTTCGGCTCCACCTTGAGTTCCGCGCGCAAATTGCGGACGCTAACGATCAAATCCTGCAGTACAGCCATCTCGGTCTCGGCGGCGAGATCGACCTGCTTCTCATCCGCCTGCGGAAACGTCGCCAGCGCAATCGACTTCAGCGGCGGCTTCGAATCGTACACCGCCTGCCAGATCTCTTCTGTGATGAACGGCATCACCGGATGCAACAGCCGCAACGACGCCTCAAACAGCCTGACCAGGTTCGTGCATGCAGTCTTGTTCGTTTCCGCGCCAGCAGTTTCCATCAGCCGCGGCTTGATCAGCTCTATGTACCAGTCGCAGAACTCTCCCCAGAAAAAGTCGTAGATCCGGTTCGCAGCCTCGTGGAAGCGGTACGTCTTGAGTGCCTCGTTGACTTCTCCCGTCACCCGATTGAACCGCGACAGAATCCAGCGATCTTCAAGCGCCTCGGTCTTGAATCCGGCAACACCTGTGTGGGGCGGGCATTCCTGCCTGACGCCGGGCCGCAGACCCGGCTCAATCCGGTCCACGTTCATGAACATGAACCGCGCCGCATTCCAGATCTTGTTCGCAAACGCCCGATATCCTTCAGTGCGGCTTTCGTTGAAAGCGATATCCGTCCCCGGAGCTGCCATGGCTGCGAGCGTGAAGCGCGTCGCGTCCGTCCCGAAGCGTTCGATCACCTCCAGCGGATCGACCACGTTCCCCTTGGTCTTCGACATTTTCTGCCGCTCGGCATCGCGCACCAGCGAGTGGATGTACACCTCGCGGAACGGCACGCTGTCGTTCTTCTTGTCTCCCCATCCGCTGGCCTTTTTCGGTGCCGCATCCTGTTCGTGCCCTTCCATGAAGTGGCAGCCGAACATGATCATGCGCGCCACCCAGAAGAAGAGAATCTCGTAGGCCGTGATCAGCAGCGTCGTCGGATAGAAGACAGCCTGGTCCCGCGTCTTCTCCGGCCAGCCCAGTGTAGTGAACGGCAGCAGCCCCGACGAGAACCACGTATCGAGCACGTCCGTGACCTGTTCCAGTTTCGCGCCGCCGCACTTCGTGCACGCTTTCGGTTCCTCGCGCGACACCGTCACTTCCTTGCAGCCGTTGCATGTCCACGCCGGAATCCGATGTCCCCACCACAATTGCCGCGACACGCACCAGTCGTGGATGTTGTACATCCAGTTCAGGTAGACCTGCCGGTAGTTCTCGGGCGTGATCGTGATCTCGCCTGTCTCGACGGCCGCGATCGCCTTGTCGGCCAACGGCTTGATCTTGACGAACCACTGCTCGGAGAGACGTGGCTCGACAATCGTCCCCGAGCGGTCGCACTTGCCGAGCGCAACCGTGTAGTCCTTCGTGCCGACGAGAAATCCCTGCGCCGCCAGGTCCGCCACCACGCGCTCGCGCGCCGCGAACCGGTCCAGCCCCGCATAAGCGCCGGCATTGGCGTTCATCTTGTTGTGCTCGTCGATCACTTCGATCTGCGGCAGGTTGTGCCGGCGGCCCGCCTCGAAGTCGTTGGCATCGTGCGCGGGCGTGACCTTCACCGCGCCGGTGCCGAATTCGGGCTGCGCCAGTTCGTCGGTGATGATCGGAATCTCGCGATTCATCAGCGGCAGCAACACCTTTTTGCCGTGCAGGTGCGTGTAGCGCTCGTCTTGTGGATTGACCGCGACGGCGGTATCCCCCAGCATCGTCTCCGGCCGAGTGGTCGCCACGGTAATGAACTGTGTGGGGCGGGCATTCTTGCCCGCCTGCCCGTCTTCAACCACGGGATAGCGAATCTCGTACAACTTCCCGGCGACGTCCTCGTGCTTCACCTCGAGGTCCGAGATCGCGGTGCCGCAGTCGGCGCACCAGTTCACGATGTACTTCCCGCGATAGATCAGCCCCTGCTCATACAGCCGGACGAACACCTCGCGCACCGCGCGCGACAGGTTCTCGTCCATGGTGAAGTACTCGCGGCCCCAGTCGACGGAAGCACCGAGCCGCTTCATCTGGTCGAGAATCGCTCCGCCGTAGTGCCGTTTCCACTCCCACACGCGCTCGATGAATTTCTCGCGGCCCATCTCCAGCCGCGACTTGCCTTCGCTGCGCAGTTGGCGGTCGACCATCATCTGCGTGGCGATGCCGGCATGGTCGGTGCCCGGCAGCCAAAGAGTTGTGAACCCGCGCATGCGATGCCACCGGACGAGGATGTCCATCTGCGTCTGGTTGAGCATGTGCCCCATGTGCAGGCGTCCAGTTACGTTGGGCGGCGGCAGCAGCAACGTGAACACCGGCCGGTTCTCGCCCGGCGCAGGCGTATCGACGTGGAACAGCTTTTCGCGGATCCAGTACTCGGCCCAGCGCGTTTCAATCGCGCCCGGCTCATAGGCTTTCGGCAATTCGTGCGGCATGATTCCTGTAGAGAGACGGCCGCCCTCGGCCGTTCAGGCCGAGCGATGCTCGGCAGATCCTCGGCTGAGGATGGAAACATTGATCTTAACAGGTACAAGAAAAGAGGGGTCAAACCTTGCGCGACTCACTGCGCCAAAAGAGAAATGCCCCGGCTCGAAATGCCCGGGGCAACTCAGAACTGTTTGGCTGAGAGCTGATAGCTGACAGCTGCTCTCCTACTTCTTCGCCAGCTTCTTCGCAATCTCTTCCACGATCTTCGGCTTCAGATCGGCCAGCACGCTATCGACGATGCTCGCAATCGCGCTTGCCTCTCCGCCTTCCGCGGCCGCAGCCGCCATTGCCTTGGGAGCTTCTTCGGACTGCTTTGCCGCCTCGACGACATCGGTCTTCGCAGTCGCTTCCGGCGTTTCGTGAATCTGATGCCACTTGCTTTTTCCTTTCGCGTCCTTTGCCATGTCCTCTGAACCTCCCGGCTCCTCTTCTGAACTCACACTCTCGGCCTCTTCGCTGCGCACCGCATCCGCAAACGTCACGCCCGCCGCCTCTTCCTGAACAGATTCCTCTGCAGCCACAGGCTGGGCCGTCTCGCTCTCGGATACCGTGGCTCCTGCCGCAACGATTTCCGCCGGCGGCTCTTCAGCGGCTTCAATCGGTGTGATTTGAGCAGACGCCTCTGCACTCTCTGTCACAGCTTCGGCAGCTTCCACCGCGGCTTCCGCCGCCTCTTCTTCCTCGTGGCCGACCGTTGCGCTCGCCGTCGCTGCCATCTCAGCTGTAGTTTCCGTCGTTCCCGGCTGCGTCGCGAACGTTCTGAACATCTCTTCCTCGAGCGACGCCGAGGCCTCCTCCGGACTCAGCGCCACCGCCTCTGCCACCCACCGCGGGCCTTGCGCCGGGCCCCGCGCCAGCTCTTCTGCCAGCGCCGCTCCGGCTTCGGCCAGGGACTGCCCGCCTGCGTGCGACGGCGTCAGCAGGCGCAATGCTTCCGCCAGATCTTCCGCGCTCGGCGCCGGCGATTCCGGTTCTGCCGCAGCCGCGGGACTGGCTTCAACCGGCGCCTCTTCTGCGGCCGCCTCCACCTTCGGCGCTTCGATAGCTTCTCGAGCCTCGCTCCCGGCTGCCTCTTCCACCGCCGCCGACTCGGCCTGCTCAGGCTCGGCCCCCGCGTTCGATTCCGGACTGGCTACGACGGCAAATTCCTTGGCTTCCTGATACGGCGCTTCGGCCGCCGCACTTGCGGCCATTTCCGGCAGAGTGCTTTCGCTCGCCGCTGTCGATTCGCCTGCAGGGGCCGCTTCCGTCTCACCGATAGCCGCAGGAACTTCTGCCGGCGTTGCCTCTTCCTCCATTGCCGCCGGAGCAGTTTCTGTCACCGTCTCAGTCGCTGCTGCGGGCGTTTCGCTCGTCGTCTCTGCAGCAACCGGAGCTGTTTCCGCCGGGGCTGCTTCAGCTGCAGGTGCGGCCTCCGCCTTCGCTTCCGCCGCTGGCGCTTCTTCCGCCTTGGCTTCAGCTGTCGGCTCGGCAGCTGCAATCTTGTCGCCCAGCGGAGTCGCATGCTCCGACGCTGGTATCGGCCCGTCCAGCTTGGCCACCAGTTCGCTCAGCGCATCCAGTTCTTCGGGAGTAATGTCGCGTGGAATATCCGGCACCAGTCCCGGTTCCTGCGCCGCCGGTGTCGCCCCCTGACTTGCGGCTGCCTTCGCGGCCGCGCCCTTGCCCTTCTTGAAGTCACGGAACGGCGTCGTGCCAAAATCCTCTTCGGGCGCCGGCTCCGGCTCCTCTTTCTTTTTCTTTGCCGGAAAACGCAGCCGCGTCTTCCACCCGCTGTCTTCTTCTTCCGCCGCCGGGGCTCGCATCGACGGGTCGCTGTTGAAGCGCTCGATTCCCGACATCGTCGAGCTGAAGCGAGTGCCATCCGCCTGTGGAACCATGCGGTCTTCCAGCCGCGTCAGCGCGCTCAGCAGTTCACTGGCTTCGAAGGGTTTTACGATGAACGCGTCGGCTCGCACTCGCGCGGCTTCTTCCGGCTTGAACGGCTCCAGCTTGCCAACGGTGAGCAGAATGGGGATGCGCGCGGTCTCGGGCGCGTCCTTCAACCGGACGCACACTTCCAGCCCGCTGTATCCAGGCATGTAGACGTCCAGCACGATCAGGTCCGGCTTCTGTTCGCCGACCCGCTTCAGGGCCGCAGATCCATTGTTCACCGTGATGACGTCGTACCCGGCGTCGGTCAGGATCTTGCGCCCCATGTTCTGGGCAGTCACACTATCATCGGCGAGCAGTATCTTCCGCGCCAAGCTTGCATCCTTTGATCAAAGGAGAGATAACGCGAAAGTACCGTGTCCCCCAATGCAAGTCAATGACTGGAGAGCAGGTAACACGTTACGACCGTTCTAGTCTGTTAGGGATTGGCGCGTCCAGCGCAGATCTTTGCCTTTTGCTTGAGCGGCGACACCAAAGGACATGGACTACTAGGCTCGGTCTCAACTGAGAGCTGCGAAACGGGAACCGAGGACTCAGCCCTTTCACCTCTGCAATCTGACTTCTGCAATCTCTAAAACGGGTTCAGCTTCTTCAGTCCCTTTTTCTTCTTCTTGTTGGAAGAATAGTCGAGATCGACCAGTTCGTCCTTGTTGGAGGAGCTTGCAGCCGGCGCGTTCGTCGGACTCCCCCCGTTCGCCAGTTCATTGTTCTGCTGGAGCGGCGGCAGTGCCGTGGGATCCTGAGTTGCTGCGGGGTCCTGAGCCACATTCGGCTTCAACTCATTGGCATCGTTCGCGACGTTCGGCGTCAGTTCATTGCCCGTCGCTTGCTGCTCCGTGCTCGCAGTGGCTGGCGAATCCCCCGCAGCCGGTGGCGTCGCCGTCACCGCTGTGTTGTCTGTGGCCGGTGGAGCGTCCGAACGCGGCGCTTCCTGGTTCGTTCCCGGATTCGCCTTTACCGTCTCCACGCCCAGCTTCGTGTCGCTCTCCCCGCCTGACATCCCTCGCGCCGCGGCCTGCACCACGTCCCGCGCGATCACCGTCCGCCCATCGGTCATCGTCGGCTCGCCGACCCCTGCCGCACGATCCATGTTCGGGCGCTTTGAGAACGGGCCCATCATGCTCGACATCATGCCTGGCTCGTGCCGGCTGGCGGCTTCCTTCTTGTTCAGTTCCATCGCCGTGCGTGTCGGTCGCGGCACCGGCTGATTCAGCGCCTCCAGCCTTGCCTTCGCGTCCAGTGCCCGGTCCATCGCCGGATACCGGGTGATGATCTTGCTGTAAGCTTCTGCGGCTTGCTTGATCAGCCCCGAGATCATGTCCGCTTTTTTCTGTTCGGACATGCAATTTACCCGAATCGTCGTGCTGCACGTCGTGGCTCCCCGAATGCGCGCGATCTCCTCTTCGTTCGACTGCCCGATCAGATACCACGCCTCATCCGCTCCGCTGTACAGCGGATATCGCTCCACCAGCGTCTGCAACCGCGCGATCGCCGCCGGAAACGCCTGCCGCAGATAGTAGAACCGCCCGATGTTGTACTCCCGTTGCGCCAGCACTTCCTGCACTTCCCGCAGCCGCTGTTTCGCCTGCTTCACCAGCGGCTCCACATCGGGATAATTCGAGATCACATTTCTGTATTCTTCTTCCGCCCGCATCGCGTGCGTGTAGTCGCGATCCGCCTTCTCCATCTGCTGGTAGTGAATGTTCGCGACCTTCAACTGCGCTTCCGCCGCTTCCGGCATGTTCGGGAAGAAGGTGATGAAATCCTTGTACTCGATTTCCGCTTGCGTCAGTGCCGTGGTCCCGCCCTCGGCATACCACGAATCCGCCACTGCCAGCTTGGCCCGCGCGATGAACTCCGAATCCGGATACGTATTGATCAGCGTCTGCAGGGTCATCCGCGCCACGTCGAAGCGGTTGTGCTTCATTGCGTCCATCGACCGGTCGAACAGCACCTTGTCCGGCTGCTTCGACCCCAGATTCGCCAGCGGGTTGTTGACCTTTTTATTCGTGCACGCCGACGTAAACGCCAGCACACCTAGTAAACCGAGAATCAGGACACGACGCATATTGAGTCTCACTTCTGCAATCTGCAATCTGACTTCTGCAATCCGACCTCTAACCTTGCTACGCTCTTTGCAGGGTTGCGCTCCGCGCCGCTTCCAGCAGCGCCGACGCATTCTGCTTCGGATCCCCATTTCCAAATACCGCGTTGCCCGCAACCAGGATCTCCGCTCCCGCTCGCACCACCTCGCCGACCGTATCCATCGCAATGCCGCCGTCAATCTCGAGGCGGTAGGAATATCCTCGTTCCGCTCGCCACTCCGCCAGCTTTCGGACCTTCTTCAGCGTCGCCGGGATGAACTTCTGCGCTCCAAACCCCGGGTTCACGCTCATCACCAGGATGTAATCCACGATCTCCAGCACTTCCGACAGCGTCTCCACCGGCGTTGCCGGATTGACTACCACCCCCGCCAGGCAATCGTGACTCTTAATAAGGTGCAGTGTCCGGTTCAGGTGCCGGCATGCCTCCTGGTGCACGGAAATCCAGTCTGCCCCCGCTTCGGCGAATTCAGGGATGTACTGATCGGGGTTCTCGATCATGAGATGGCAGTCCAGCGGCAGCCGGGTTGCCTTCCGCAGAGATTTCACCAGAGGTGGCCCAATGGTCAGGTTCGGCACAAAATGCCCATCCATCACGTCGCAATGGATGACACTCCCGCCCCCCGCCGTAGCCCGTTCCACCTGCTCGGCCAGATGGGCGAAATCCGCCGCTAGAATCGAGGGTGCGAGTTCGATCAAACCGGGAACCTGGTCCTGCTCAGGGAGATACCTCCGGGAATTCTAGCACGTATGGCCTGCCCCCTCCTGTCGCCTGCCCGACACGGGAGTGCCCTGGATACGCTCTGCCCTAATACTCCCCAGCCCCACTGCCGATCTTCCCCCAATGCCCCGCCGTCCGCCCGCCATCGCTCAGGCCGACCGCCGCGCGCACCCACGCCACTCCATACAGCTTCCCATCCGCCTGCAGCCGGACGGCGCATCGATCGCCCTGTCCCTGGAAACCTGCGATCTCAGCCTCTCCGGCTGCAGCGTCATGGTTCCCGATCAGCTCTCCGTCGGGCTCGGCGTTCGCATCACTTTGTCGCTGCCCGATTCCCAAATCGCGATCGCCGGACGCGTCATCACCCGCCACCCGCACTTCGGCAACGGCATCATGTTCCTGAATTTTGAGGAAGATGGAGAAACCCGCCTGAGGCGATACCTGGACGAGGAAACTGGCAACTGACAACTGCTCTTTCACTTCCGCAATCTTACTTCTGACCTCTGCAATCCTCGCACGGACACACTTCCCGCAAATACGCCCACGAGTAAATCCCTAGATCGTGATTATCGTTCCACTGAAATCGCAGCGCGTATTTCCCAATCTGCTCCGCCGACACCGCCTTGGCCGCCGCTTTAAACATCGGCAGCGCACCCGGAGCTGCCTTTACCGGCTCCCCTGGTATGCGTCTCGCCTTGGTCCGCTCGTCCTCGCACAGCGCGCACGGACACGCATCCCGCAGGAACTGAAACGTGTAGCTCGACCGGTGCCCGTCCTTCCACTCGATGTCCACACCACTTCCCGTCGTCAGATTGACTTTGACTGACTTGGGATCAATCGCCAGTCGTGGCGTGGGATCAAGCAGCGGCATGCTTCCAGTATCGCAGAAAGACCGTGTAGCGCGGACCTGCTCTGAGCAAGGGTACTGATCTAAATCTGCTGAATTAGATCAGTACCTGAGCAAGAAGGGATCCCGCCCGCGCGACCGATTCCCCCGTGCGCCCCGTGGTTAAAGGGTTTCGGGCTGACGCAGAGAATTCCACTTCCTTTGTCATCCCACTTCCTTTGTCATCCCGAGCAGTTGGAGGTTTGAAGACTGTCGCTGCGAATTCCACTTTCTGTGTCATCCACTTCCTTTGTCATCCCGAGCGGAGCAGGATGATTCGCTCGCGAATCATCTTACGGAGTCGAGGGACCCCTACCTTGCCATCACTGCCAGCTTCCATAGAAGACCCACTCCGACGGGACGACTGACTGATCCCCTTTTGTCACTGGTTCAAAGAACCGAACATAACAAAGCCCGGCACGGAGTGCCGGGCAGGGAAACTGGCAACTGACCACTGACCACTGCTTTTCACTGCTTGTCGTACACCGCCGTGTATTCGACCGTCTTCCCCGACGGGTCCGTTGCTTTCACCGTCACTGTCCGGGTCTTTCCGTCGGCCGACACGACTACTGTGCCCGACGCCGTAACCTTCCCACCCTTCTTGTTCGTCAACTCAAGCGTGTGGTCATTGATCTTCTTGTACGCGCGCGTATCCCCGGTTGGATCGCCGACCAGCGGATAGTCTTTCCCATCGAACATCCCCGTCCACTCGTTGTGCGCCGGCTTGCCCGCGCCGTCGACGCCGTCCACCGTGACTTTGATCTTGTCTCCAGCCATCTCATACACAACGGTTGTATTTTTCGGAGCTCCCGCCGGCACTTTCGACTTCGCCTCATTCAACTTCCACGTCCCCATGTTCGGATCGCTGGCAAAACATACGGCTCCCGCCACCAGGCACACGAATACTGTCAACAGCATCGTTCTGGTTTTCATGGTGTCCTCTCTCGAGACAAAACAGCAATTAACTGCAAGCGCGCGCCATTCTAGTGCCGCAGAACGGATTCAGCAATGGCAAAGCCGGAAGGGTCAATGATTGCAATCAACTCATTACACCAGTTGTCTTGCGGGACTATACTTCTCAGCGCCATGACGCCCCAGCAAAACCTCACGCCAATCCGTGCGGTCGTGATAGGCCAGCTCGTTGTGAATGTCCCGGTGCTAACCATAATCATTCTCGGCTTCGTGATTGGGCGAATTTGGTTGAGCCCAGCCGCAGCCATCCTGTTTTTCCCCGTTGGCATTGCATTAGCATGGCTTTGGTGGTCAGCAACAGTGCCGCGCTGGCGCGAGTGGGCGAGAATTCAGGGGGCAGACGTACAAGAAACACAGCGGATAGCGCAGATGACCGGGCTTGTTTGGCCCAAGGGTTCGGTATTCGAAAAAACCGAGTTTCGTGTCCGAAGGCGCCCCTGAGGATCCGGATACGGAACAGTTGGCCGGGCCGCGCAGTTTAGGTTACGGTGTACTGTGCCAGTATGAACCCGCACGAATCGGCTTTCGTCGAGTCCTTTGTGTTGAAGGCACGGCGGGAGCGCGTATTGGAACTTCTTGCCAGTTCCAAGAACCGGCATAAATTCACGAGCAAGTTCGACCACCATGGGCGGAACTACTTCATTCCTGAGTGTGTCCGCTCGATTGAACCGCAATACCAGCACCCACCAGACATTGCAGCCATACTCCGGGCAATGGGAGCACCCGAAAGTTGCCATTTTATTGGTGGTGAGCGCGACGGCGAAGACGTCGAATTGCTCACTGCTCTGAAGGAAGTCGTCGGGTACGGAACAGGCACCGTGCTCTCTTGCGTTCCGGGAAAGCTAGCCCACTTTGAAGGCGAGATACGGGACCGGTTCTTGTTGATTCGCAGGTAGGCGTTCTGAGTGTAATCGCCTGCTTGCAACAGGTACGCCCCACCCGCTCCAGTTTCGGAGTTTCCAGTAGAATTCCAGAAGTCGATTCGTATACCCGAGGAACGCAAGATGTGGGATCTACTGCGGATATTATCGATCCTGTTTCTAATCATCCCGGTGTCGTCAGCGCAGGAAGAGCACGGCCATCGCGCACCGCTACAGCTCGGAACTGTGGCGTTTGAAAACTCCTGCTTGCCGGTTGTTCGAGATCAGTTCAATAAGGGTGTCGCACTGCTTCACTCGTTTGATTATGGTGCAGCTCGGGAAACATTTCAGGATATTGCCGAACGGGATCCGCGATGTGCGATGGCTCATTGGGGAATTGCGCTCTCATACTTTCGCCAGCTTTGGGACCCGCCTCTGATCCCAGCGACAATCCCGATCGCGGAAAGAGAGATTCAACGCGCACTGCAGATTGGAGCAGGCACGGTGCGGGAAACTGAATATATACACGCCCTGAGCTTGATTTATGAGGATGCTACTACCGTTCCCTATCGAGCGCGGGTGTCAGACTACGAGCAGGCAATGAGCAATGTCGCATCGAAGAACCGAGACGACACCGAAGCACAGGTGTTCTATGCGCTTGCACTGCTTGCAGATGCGTCCCCTTCCGACAAGACTCATGCGAAACAGAAACAGGCCGCCGAGATCCTTGAACCCTTAAGCCGGACCCTTCCGCGGCACCCAGGAATCTTTCACTACCTCATTCATGCCTATGACAATGCCGAGCTTGCGGAAAAGGGCCTCCCGTCGGCGAGAGCCTATTCGCAAATCGCACCCTCAGCCCCTCACGCGTTGCACATGCCATCGCACATCTTTACTCGACTTGGCTTATGGGAGGACTCCATCCAAGCCAACTTAGCCGCCATGCAGGCAGCGCACCAGGAGGGCGATACCGGAGAGGAGCTTCATGCTATGGACTATCTTGTCTATGCTTACCTGCAAATGGGGCGTGACAAGGATGCAGCTCGTACGATCGAAGAACTTGAGAAAATGCGGAACCTGAACGAGACCGATTTCAAAGTCGCCTACGCCGCAACAGCCATGCCGGTTCGCTACGCTGTGGAAAGGCGTCAATGGGCCAAGGCAGCCGCGATTGTTCCGGCGACAGGGGCGCCGCCGCATGTTGTTGCAATCGCAGTCTGGGCTCGTGGGCTGGGACTTGCTCGCAGTGGACGAGTTGCCGAAGCGCAGCAAGAACTTGTTGCACTAAAACAGCTCGAGGCACAACTCCGTGCTTCAGCCAATGATTACTGGGCCACTCAGACCGGTATTCTCGTGCGCGAGGTTTCAGCATGGTGCGCGCAGGCAGAGGGTAGGTCCGAGGAAGCCGCGACTGCGATGCGACAGGCCGCTGATGACGAAGACGCTGTCGAGAAACTTCCAGTCACCCCGGGTCCCATCGTGCCAGCCCGTGAGCAACTCGGGGATCTGTTGCTTGAACAGGATCACCCGAACCGCGCGCTCACACAATTCAAAGCCGCGCTGGCAGCAGCACCTGGACGATGGGGAGCACTACGAGGCGTTGCGCGTGCCGCTGAACTCTCCGACAAACATTAGAGTCCTTACTAAAGTTTCTTCATGGTTGGCGTAACATCGCCATTTCACTAACTTCGACCCTGGCGGAATCCGGCCCCGGCCGCTGGGGTCGTTCTGAGTGTAATCGCCTGATTTCAGCAATCATCATGGAACTGGGCGAAGATTCGGCGTACAGTTTCGCTGTGAAACAGTTACTCGCTCTGAAGATTTCTCGTCACCTTGCGTTTCTCGCTGTTCTCTCCATGCCGACCGTCCTCTCCGCAGATCATCTCCCGGACTCGCAGTTGGCGCGAGGTAAGGACGAATTGATCTTGGCGGGAATTGAAATTTACAAAACGCCACTGGATACAGTGTTTCGGAAGTTTGGAAAACCCACCGAGCAGAAGCAGCTTTCCCCGGCTACGAAGGATGTTGTGGGGGAACGACTCTACACATGGAAAAAAACCA
>DATIWL010000146.1:0-8868 GCA_035519435.1 Terriglobales bacterium | reverse complement strand
GATTCGCCCGCTTCGACGTAGATCTCCGACACATCCGAACCGGTAGTGGCTACGAGCTTCTCCAGGTCTGAACGCGCCAGGTTCGCCAGATCCGACTTCCAATCGCCGCCGAACGGAATTTCTAGACCGGGTTCGAGCGCTGGTATGGCATGGACGAGATTGAGCTGTGCATGGAAGTCACTCGCAAAATGCGCTGCCCAGGTCAGGGTCTCCTGGCTATGGGCATCGAGGTCCACCGCGCAGGTTATGTTCGCGAACGCAAGTGGAAGGTGATGCGGGGGCTGCTCCAGGTGTACTCCCGTGAGAACTGGGCACGGTATATCATGCAGAACCTTGGCCGTCACGGAGCCGATGAGGAATCGCCGCAACACGCCCAATCCATGCGTCGGCATTGCTATCAGCTTCACCCCTTCGGTACGAACAAACGCGGCGATCTGCTCTACTGGATCGCCGACTGATACCAAGCGGCGAACGGTAACACCCCGAAGCTCGTAATCCCCGAACGTGGCCAACTGCGCAGTGGTTTCAGCCATGACATCGGGTGGCGCTGGAAGCAGTTTGAAACTGGCTGGATCCGCCGGTGGAATGGCTCCAGGAGAACTTAAGACGTGCAGCAGCGTGACTTCGGCGCTGTACCTCTCCGCGATAAGCTTCGCATAACGCAGCATGCCTCGGCACTGATCGGAAAAATCGACAGGAACAAGAATATGCGAAAACGCCGTCATTGATTCACCTAGCCTTCGCCTTGACAGTGCACGCGCTGTGCCATGAGATTCGTTACGACTCGGGTCTCGGTTCACGACAAGGCGGCCACACAATCAATAACGGAGGCTCGCCGCAGCCCGACCGGTCGGGGCCATTGCGCTCACGGGTAAGGTGAATACCTCCGAGCCACTGCGTATACTGAGCACGGCGATGGCGTTCAGCAGGCCTTCTTGGCTCGCGGATTCGCTTACCTGCAGCCCCGCCTGGTCTCCTACGCCTAGGATGACTTTCGACACGCGACCCTCCTCGGCAGCCTTCAGAATGCGATGGATGTCGAATGAAGTCCTCGTGCCAGCCGTTTCTCGCAGCAGGCGGAGTTGCTTCTCGGCTTGCTTTCTGGCCTGGACGCGGGCATACTCGGAGACCCGGCGGGCGATCTCCTGCATGCTCTCATCGTGCAGATCTCCCGCGAGATGGTCTTCCATCAAGAACCGGTATGCTGACGCCCGCCGGTATATCGCTACCTCATAGTCGACTCCCGAGATCAGCAGTGGCTCTCCTCTGAGGATTTTAGAAAGCCCCTGATCCACAAGCCTGAAGAATTCGTGCAGGCGCTCGTGGGCCCTCTCGCGTTCCAAACTCGTGCCAAAGAGAACGGCCGGCTGCGCGCCGCTGGAATGGCCGGCCAAGGAGCGATCACGCAGCATGTGGTCCGGCGCGGCGAACGCTCCGGCTGCTTCGGCGTTTCCGGGCAAACCGTACGGAAGCGCCACTTCCCGGCACTGGCCATCGCTATAGCGCATCAGACGAAGGTGTTTTTCATTCAACCCCAGGATGTAGAACTCCCGGTCGACGATAAGCTGGTCCAAAAACGGCAAGAGATGGAAGTACCACCCAACTATCGTGCGAGGCAGCACCGGCCCCGGCAGATAGAATCGCCGAAACATGCCGGGCGATAAGAAGATCACCGAGTCCGGTTCGCCTTCGCAATCCTCGAGATCCTTAGCCAATTGGTGGATGGGCGCCAGCAGTTGCTCCCGATCTTCATACCGGTCCTGTTTCAGCAGTTCTTGCTCAACCACCCGCACCGCGGTTTTGAGATTCGTTGCGTAGGGCAGTGCCCGAGTTCCCAGGTAGTACGCCGGCAGCGTGATCGTGATACATGGGCCATCATGAGTACAGAGCGATTTCAAATCGCTCGCTCTAAGTACGTTTGGAGTAACTCCTGTTTTTGACGCCATATACACCTCAGGCTTAAGGTCAACTCATATACTGATGACTGGTCGCGGCGACTCCCGAATAATTGAATATGTGTGCGTCCGCAGGCGGCCAAGAGGATGGTTGAGTTTTCCGCGACCGATCACGACCAGGTCCGCCCCGAGATCTTGCGCTGAATCATGGATGACGTGCTCCGGCTTTCCGCCGCGCACGCACACCTGAAAAGCTGTACCGGCATCCTTCTGCAAAGCGCTGATGGCGTCGTGCGCCGCCTTGAAAAGGAATTCACGAAACGGCTGCTCTCCCTCATCATCCGTATCGGGAGCGCCCTGAACAGCGTGAACAAGTTGGACTTTGCAGTGTCGCATGCTCGAAAACTCAGCCGCCCATCGGATAAGCCGGGCATCTTCCGGTTGGATGTCGATTGCGCACAACAGGCGGTCACACTTGTCAGGATGCTCGGAAAGTAGTTCCGCTGTATGCACGCCTGTCCACACCGGGCAGGCGACATCGTGGAGGATTTTGGCTGTCACAGAGCCCAGGAGAAACCGACGAAACGGACTGTAACCGTGTGTCGGCATCATGATCAGGCCAACATCGTTCGCCTTGGCATAGGAGACGATCTCATGCGCCGCTTCCCCATCCACCATGGTCTTGTGCAGGTTGCTACTCGCAAACTCCAAATTCAGAAATGTATCGAACTCAGCCTGTCGCTGCCTCCGGCATTCTTCCGCAATCGCGACTGCAGTTCCGGAGTAGTCCTCGGGCGGCGAGTAGCTTGGGAAAAGGAATTCGTGGACGTATAGCATATCGATCCGCGAGCCAAACCAGCCCGCCATGGCCGTCACGAATGGTGCTGCCTTCCGGTCCTCTTCGGACATGTCCACCGGGAAGAGGATACGCTTGAAATCGGTCATTCCGTCACCTCACTTTGCCCCGGCATAACCGGGTCTTTGATGCACCGCCGCAGCATTTGAAAGTAGCCGATGGATGGCTGACGCACGGAAGCGCAGCGGCGCAAAACAGATCACCGCACATCACTGGCCACAATGTAGAGAGTCACTGACTTGAGCCGCAGGAAACCGGTGTTGAGAAGCTTGCGTCCGGTTCGGGGCAGCTACGATGTCCAGATGCCGAACTCGGTGTCTGAAAGTGGTCATGAGCTGCGGGTTCGGTTCGGTTGCCAACCAGGACGCCCTCGCCGGTCGCGCCCCGGCACTCTCCCCATGTCATCCTTCCAGCATCCCCGCTCCGCGTGCCCTCACGCAAAGTGGCGGAAGAAAAACCTCTTCAGCGGCTCGGTCGTGGCGACGTACAGAACTGTGATCACGGCGATTGTCGCTAGAACCGCGCCGGAAAGGGGTACGAACCCGAAAACGCCGGCAAACGGCATGTAAGGAGTGGCAAACGCAACCGCGATCAGCACAATCGTCAATCTCAGCAGCAGAGTACCAGGCCGGCTTCGGAAGAACGGGCGTATGGTGCGCATGACCAGCACGACTACCAGTTCTGTGAGCAGCGACTCAACGAACCAGCCCGTTTGGAAAACTGCGACACTCGCATGGAAGACCCTGAGCAGCGCGCCGAAGGTTAAAAAGTCGAACACTGAGCTCAACGCACCGAACTCCACCATATAGCGGCCGATGAACTTAATGTTCCATCGCCGCGGACGATCGATCAGCTCGCGGTCTACGGTGTCGTCCGCGATCCCGATGGCGGGGATATCCGAAAGAAGGTTGTTGAGCAGAATCTGTCCGGCCGTCATCGGCAAAAATGGCATGAATAACGACGCCGCGGCCATGCTGACCATGTTTCCGAGGTTGGCGCTCGTCGTCATCAGTACGTACTTCATCGTGTTGGCAAAGGTCTTCCGCCCTTCCTCAATTCCACGGCGAATCACGTCGAGGCTGCGCTCCAGCAACACGAAGTCGGCGGCTTCCCTGGCCACGTCCACCGCCTGGTCGACTGCAAGCCCGATGTCGGCGGCGTGCATGGCAGGTGCGTCGTTCACGCCATCGCCGATAAATCCGACGACGTGCCCCTTCTTCTTGAGGGAGAGAATAATGCGCTCTTTCTGGTTCGGGTCCACTTCGACGAACAGGTCGGTCTTTTCTGCGGTCGCCCAGAGTGCTTCGTCGGTGAGATCGTTCAACTGCCTTCCAGTCAGCACGCGATCACCGCGCAGCCCGACCAGCGTTGCGATGTGCTGTGCAACGAGCCCGCTGTCGCCGGTGATGATCTTGACCGAGATGCCAACTGCAGCGAGTTCCGCGATGGTCTTGCTCACGCCCTCCTTCGGTCGATCGAGGAACGTCAAGAAACCTATAAAGGTCATGTCGCGTTCGTCGTCGCGACCGTACACAGGTTTCGCCGCGATGGATCGCGTGGCGACCGCAAGGACACGGATCCCTCGCCCGGCCCATTCTTCGTAACGGTCTTCCAGCTCGTCACGCCTGGCGGTGGCTAGAACGGCGCCCTCCGCGGTACAGGTGCATACTTCCATCACCGGGTGGAACGCTCCCTTCATCACCAGACGCGCGGTGCCTGCACTCTCCGTGACAATTGTTGTGCGCTTGCGGACGAAGTCGAACGGGATCTCGGCGACCTTGTGCGCGCGGGTCAGGTCGGGTTTGCTCGCGCTGGTGATCGCCTCGTCGAGGGGACTGGCAATCCCGGTCTCTAACGCCGCGTTCAAGGCGCCCAGCTCAAGCACTTCGTGCGAGACCCGGCCCGAAGCATCATACGCCCCTTCCAGTTGCACGACGCCCTCGGTGAGAGTACCCGTCTTATCGGTGCATAGCACGTCCATGCTGCCAAGGTTCTCGATGGCGTTTAAGTGGCGGACGAGCACGCCACTTCGGGCCATCATCTGCGCGCCACGTGCCAGGTTGACGTTAAGGATCGCGGGCAGCAGCTCGGGGCTCAGGCCGACCGCAAGCGCCACGGCAAAGAGCAGCGTTTCCATCGGCGGCCTGCCGCGAAGCACGTGTGCGACGAAGATTAGAAGGACTAAGATCAGCATGGCGCTGGTGAGCAGGTTCCCGAAGCGTCGGATGCCGCGATCGAACTCCGTTTCAGGCGGCCGAAGCACCAGCCGATGAGCGATGGCGCCAAACTCCGTCGCCCGTCCCGTGGCCACGACCAGACACCGTCCCGTGCCGCTGCGCACGTTCGTGCCGAGGAACACGCAGTTGGTGCGCTGAACGAGCGTGGCGGACGCATCGACCACGCCTGGGTGCTTTTGAACCGGGAAACTCTCTCCGGTCAACACGGCCTCGCTGAGAAAGAAATCGGTCGCCTCGAGGACGAGGGCGTCTGCGGGTACGAGACTGCCCGCTGACAGCAGCACGACGTCGCCAGGCACGACCGCCTCAGCCGGCGCCTGCTCGGAATGTCCATCGCGGACCACAGTGCTCCGCGCAAGCAGGCGCGCACGGAGTGCCGCCAACGCGGTCTGCGCGCTGTACTCCTTGAAATACCCGACGGCCACGGTGGCGATTACAATCGCCCCTACGATGGCGGCATCAAGCCAGTCGCCTGTGAGTGCGGACCCTACAGCCGCAAAGACCAGAAGGAGCAGGAGGGGACTGCGGAGCTGATTTGCCAGCACGTCCAGTCGCGACAGCACGTGCTGCTCCCGAAGTTCGTTGGGGCCATACTCCCGGAGGCGCCGGGCCGCTTCCTCGGCAGACAACCCGTCTGAAGTGCACCCAAGTTGCTTCGCTACGGCTGCGGCTTCGAGCGCCCAGTAGGCGGTCGAAGCCGGTTGCGCCGTCGGCGCGCTCATCGCATCACCTCTGACTTCACGGGAATTTGCTGATTCAAACTGGCCACGAGCTTATCAATGCTTTTCTGGACGGCATGGCTCATTTCCTGGACCACGGAGTTAACGTTTCGGGTTTCGACTTTCGACGCCTCGCCTGCCTCACCAGCCCACACCATCGCACCGGTACGCAGATCCAGCAACTCAGCCGATAGTCTCGCCACCACGCGGACCCCTTCCGCCGAATCGATCTCCTCGAGTTGTTCGATCCGGCCGCTCATGAGATAGTCCTGCTGGCCCTGACCGTCATACGGCTTTACGAACGAGAACAAGCGCGACGAGCGGAGCGCCTCGATCATGCAGGAGGTGACCATTGACGCCGGCTCCGCGGCCCACCGGTGATACTCGTAGAACGCGATCTCCGCGGGAGCCTGACGGTAGACAATCCGCCCCTGTCGTAAATAGGCCGGAGTTCCGAACGGGCGGACGGCCAGGGTCGCCGGCAAACGCGGGTCGGTAGCCGTCGATTTCGGCGCGGGCGGGAGATCCAGCGTGTAGTAATGAGGATAAAGAATCTTGCCCCCGCAACCGGCCATCAGCAACGCAAATACCCATGCGCCACAGGTGAAGAGTCTTCGACCGGTCATTTGGGAACCTTCCGATCTTTTGGCTGCCTGATCCGTACCAGGCTCCATGGCCGCTCCTTTACGGACTGCGTCAGGTCTCGCAAATTGTCAGTGGTGATCCGAAGGTTCTCGAGCGCATCGTTCATGCCTTGATCTTTCGCTCGCAGCGACGATTGCACGTCCGCGACCAGTCCACGTGCCTGAGCGAGTGTTTTCTGCAATTCGGCGAGGTCCGCCTTCAGCGGTTCGCGGACCGCTGTAATCGAATCGTTCGCGTTCGACGCGGTTGCATTCACGCTATCCACCGTCGGACCCAGCTTTGCCACCAAGGCATTCGCGTTGTCGCTCAACGTAGCAATCTGGTCGGTGATGTGATCGATTTTCGGCGATATGCTGGTGATCATCCCGTCGGCATTCGTCAGAATCCCCGCCACATGCTGCTGATTCGGCTTACCCGTCATTTCGTTCAGATTGGCGATCAGTTTCCGCGCGTCGCCCGTAAGCGCGTTGATATCCGTCTGCACCGACCCCAGCAGACCGTTAGCCGAATCGGCGAGTGCGACAATTTTCCGCTGCGTGTCATCAATGCTTATGCTTTCTTGGGATCGGATGACGCCGTTTGGAGGCAGGCGAGGCGCGTCATTCGATCCCATGCTGATGGAGATGGCCGGACTGGTGATGATCGTGACGGAGCCAAGCTTGGCCACGGAGTTGGCATTAACCGGTGTGCCCTGCTTGATGTCCAATAGAATTTCGATCCGGGTTGGGTCCTGCGGGTCGGGGCGCACCGCTGTCACGGTGCCTACCTTAATGCCGCCAAACAGGACATCCGCGCCTGGCTCCAACCCGCCGGCATACCGCAGGTAGGTCCGGTAGGGAACCCGAGCGCCCCGCATCTGCATGTTGGTCAGGCGATAGATCGTCCCGAGCAATATTGCCAGCGAGGCCAGAACGAAGGCGCCGACTTTGGCTTCCGTGCTCATGATTGTGATCCCGCCATCCCCGCCAGTTCCCGAAAGCGATTCTGGACCGCTGCGCTTTCCGCGATCGGATCGGCCACTCGGTCCAAAAACTGCCGGATGCGTGGATGAGTGCTCGCGCGAAACCCGTCTTTGCTGTCCACGGCGATGAGCGAGCCCTGGTAGAGCATCGCAATCCGGTCAGCAACGCGGAAGGCACTGGCCAGTTCGTGCGTCACCACCAGGATCGTCATGTGGAAGGCCCGCTTCAACAGCAGAATCAGCTCGTCCATGCCCGCCGCCACAATCGGATCGAGCCCCGCGGAGGGTTCGTCGAAAACCAGAATCTCGGGGTCGAGGGCGGTGGCGCGTGCCACGGCCGCGCGCTTCTTCATGCCGCCGGACAACTCCGTGGGCATCCGTTTGACGGCTTCGCCCAAACCCACGGCCGCCAATTTCATGTACGTCATAATCTCGATCACGGGCTCTGCCAGGGTAGTCAATTCGTGCAAAGGCAGCGCGACGTTCTCTTCAAGAGACAGCGAATTGAACAAGGCGCACTCCTGAAAAGCCACGCCCATGGTCCGGCGTATCGCTTTCAGTTCCCCCGGGGAACAGCGATTGATATCGACACCCCGGATCCGGACGGTTCCGGAGTATGGCCGCTCCAGCCCGATGATGTGGCGGAGCATCGTGCTCTTCCCAGAGCCGCTGCCGCCCACCAGCGCCAGCACTTCGCCCGACTGGATGTCCAGGCTCACCCCGTCCAACACACGGCGGCCTCCATAGACAACCGTTAAACCATCGACCGCGATAATCGGGTCCGCCATAAGATTACTTCCAATGCAGCATGTAGAAGATCGCCGTGAAGAAGACGTCCGCCAGAATGACGAAAAACGTGGACCAGACAACAGCGGAAGTCGCCGCCCGCCCGACTGCGTCCGGCCCGCCACGCACCCGGAACCCCTCCATACAGCCGACGTTGACAATGATTGCGGCGAACACCACGCTTTTCAAAGCTCCAGTGAGCACATCGCGCAGGTAAATGGAATTCGCCACATATTGGAAGTACATGGACAGCCGGAGATTCGTCTCCATGTACATGAAAGCCGCTCCGGCCAGGATGCCGAAAACGTTGCTCATGATGCTGAGACACGGAATCACAATCATCGCAGCTATGTACTTTGGAGCCAGCACGAACTCGATCGGGTCGAGGGCCATGGTACGGAGCGCGTCGATCTCGCTGGTTACTACCATCGTTCCGATCTCGGCCGAAAATGCCGAGCCGGACCGGCCGCTCACCACAAACGCGGTCAACAGCGGGCCCAGTTCGCGCGTGAACGCGATCGCCACAGTATCCATGACGTATTGGAGCGCTCCAAACCTTCGGAGTTCCGCGCCGGCTTGCATTGCCAGGATAAATCCCGTGCAAACGGACATGATCCCGACCATGGGTAGGGCATCGACTCCTACTACGGCCATCTGTTGCAGGGCCGCCCGCCAGCGGCCACGCCTGCCGATGATAGGCATCACGCGCGGTGAAGCGCGCAGCGCCGACCAGAATTGGATGGTTAGCCCGCCGACATAGGCAAGTCCC
>DATIWL010000145.1:0-6408 GCA_035519435.1 Terriglobales bacterium | reverse complement strand
TGTCATCCTTCTATGAAAACAGGCGCACTTGTCCATAGGGATCTTTGCGGCGATGCGGACAGGCTTCTATTCGTGCTCGAGGCACATAAGGTATGTCCGGACTCCGCCGCTCCATCTGAGCGTCGCTCTCGCAGAGCAAGGATGACTTCGAGCTGACGGATTCCCCTTACCTCGCCGCAAACCTTTCTTCGTCAAACGCCTCGCCTTCGTGCAGCAAGGCGTAGACGGCAATCAACAACTTTCTGGCCAGCGCCACGCGCGCCACGTGCTTGTGTTTCTTGCGCAGCAGCCGTTCATAATATCGTTTCGCGGCCGGCGAACTGCGCGTCGCCGCCTGCGCCGCTTCCACCATGATCCAGCGCAGCGCACTCGATCCTTGCCGCGTGATGGAGCCCCGCGCCGTCTTCCCCGCCGACTCCCGCACCCGCGGCACCAGCCCTGCATAACTGCACAACGCCTCTTTGGTCGCGAACCGTCCCAGGTCGCCGATCTCCGCCAACAGCATCATCGCCGATACTTCCCCCACTCCCGGAATTGTCTCCAGCCATGCCACGCGCTCGTCTCCTTGAGCCTTTTCCCTTAGTTGGAGGTTTTGCTTTTGAATTTCCTCCCCGTAGTGATCGATCATGCGCAAACACGCCTCCACCGAAGTCCGTGCCATCTCCGGCAACTTCACCTGGCTCAGCCACCCGCGCCCCCTCCGTCCGAACAAGTCCGTCACCGGCGAGCGCAGCCCCTGCTGATGCAACACCGCGTGCACCTGATTCTTCAGCCGCGTCCGCTGCCGCACCAGCGTCGTGCGCAACCGCACCTGCTGCCGCCGCGCCTGCGTCTCCCGGTCCGCTTTCCAGGACTCCGGCAACAGGTCGCAGCGCAACAAATGCGCCAGCGTCTCCGCATCCACCCGGTCGTTCTTCAGCTTGGCCGAGGCAATCGCCTTCACCCGCTGCGGATGCACCAGCACCAGCCGTTTCACTTCCGGTTCCACCACTTCGCGAAACGCCGGCCAGAACCCACACGCCTCCACCGCCACTTCGACCGCCTGCCCGCGAAACTGCCGGAACCACCGCCGCAACGCCCGCTTCTCGTTCGTCACCGGGCCCGCCTGCACGATTTTGCCTCTTGCTTCTAGCGCCGTCATGTAACAGAATCTCTGGTGAAGATCTACGCCAACGTGGATCATCGCGTGCCTCCTTCAGGGCTTGTGCTTCGAGCACGTACTCTACCCTTGGAGGCACGCCTTTTTCCGTTTTCATTACATCTGAGCGGAATGGCATCGGCGAGCGTAGCGAGCCGATGCTGCGGAGTCGAAGGATCCCTATGCCATCCGAGCTTTCGTCGCCAGTTCAGGGAATTCTCCCAGCGTGGAGGGCAGGGTGAGAACGCCTCGCCGGGTCCTGATGATCTCCTACGCAGTAGGGGTCCTTCGACTCGCCGGAACTCCGCTTCGCCCGTTCCGGCTTCGCTCAGGATGAGAGGGCTCGGATGTGTACGAATCACAGGGTCACGGTCCTAGCGACTGCCGATCAGATTCACAAACAACCGAACCGCCCCAGGCACTCCAGCAGGCAATTGCCGGAAGAAAGCGAGTCCCGTATAGATGTATGTTCCCTTGCCGTATTGCGCTACAAGAAGGCCGCCTTTTTGTTCGCTCTCGCCAGGATCATGTGTTTCCAGCAGCGGTGTGAATTTCGCATCCCACTGGCTCATGAAGTAGAGCCCACGTTCCTGCACCCAGGCCTCAAAATCCTTCTGCGTGATTTCATTTGGAGAGTGGAAGATCGAATTGGCGGGATCGAGGATCTTTACAGGCGCGTCTTCCACCGAAACTCGCGCCCGGCTCAGCGTTGCCGGATAGGGCGTGAACTTCCCGGAATTGAAATCTCCCGCCGCGGCAACGTACCCCAGCGTGTTGTATTGCACGACCAGCCTTCCGCCAGCCTCGACAAACTCGAGCAGCCGCTTGTTGTTCGTAACTACATCTTTCTGCGTATCGTAGGCGCGAATGCCGAGGACGATAGTCTGATACTTGCTCAGGTCTTCCGTCGCGAGCTTGTCGGCGGGGATCAGCGTCAGATCCATCCCGATCTGCTCGAGCACCGTCGGAATCTCATCGCCCGCGCCCATGATGTATCCGACTTTCAGATCTTTCGGAACTTTTACGACGACGATGCTGACGCGCTGGATCGCTGGCTGGTAGTAATAAGCGGTGCCGAGGTCTTCACGCGTGACAACGCTGTAGCCCTCGATGTACTTGTTGCCTCCGGCCTCCAGTGCCGCCCGGACCTCAGTGCGGCCTTCCTTTAGGTTCCCGGGAAACAGCTTGAACTCGAAGTCTTGCTTGTCACCACGTTTCGCCAGACTGACCGGCAACTGTTCGGGCTCGGACCTCCACCCCGGCGGCAGTTCCAGCCGCAGCTTCCCTCGCCCTCCCACAGCGTTCGTGCTCACGCCGATTTTCGCCGTGATCGATCTTCCGTCCTCAACAGGAAGCACGTTCTCTCCCGGTTCCAGATCGACGGAAAACACCGGCGCCACCGTCAGCGCGGTCTTGCCGCGAACACCTTGCTCGTCGAGAAACGGCACGAGAACAATGGCGGAAATTCTCCCTGCCGAAGTTGCCGTCTTTGAGCCGAGATTCCGGATGATGTCGGGGGTCGGGTTGTGAAATCTTCGTGCCTTCTCCACTAATTCGTACTGGATCTGGACGCGCAACTGCGGCGGCGGGAAGGGCAGCCCCAGGTACATCTCATCGTCGATCATGTTTATTGGTTCCGTTTCCGGATTGTCGCGGTGCCAGTAGGGCCGCGTCATCTGCGCGTCAGGCGGCACTTCGAGAACAAAATTGGCGTAGTAATCCTCGCCCGGCGCGATCGTCATCTCGCCTGCATCGCGCTGCTTGACCCAGTCCTCGGCCTGACCCAGACTGGCTCTGCCGACGACTAGCCAAGCGTCCGACCCATTGTGCAGCTTCGCGATGATCTGGAATTTCTGTCCGGGCGAAACCACGCGGAGCGCCTCTTGGGCTGTCGGCAGAGCCTTTTCTGGATCCCTCGAAGAGACCACGCTCGCGGTCAAAGTCACGCGCAGCGCCAAACTAATCGCCGCCTCTGCCTGCTCCTGTTTCTCTTCCAGGACGCCAAGCAAATTCGCTTTCGTGGTCTCCCCGACAGCGCTTCCTCGCAGACGATCTGTGACGGTTTCGAGCCGGTCGACGACTTTGAAAAGCGGAGCTGCCGCGTTGCTCGGATCGGTGTTGCTGCGTTCGGCCGCGTGCTGGATATCCTCGGCGATGGCGGTCAAATCCGCCCGCAACCACTGCACCCTCCGCTCTTCCTCTCCCAGGCGCGAAGCCAGACCCGGCAGCGTCGTGTCGATCCCGTCGAAGAAGTCCTGCTCGTGACCGTCTTTGTCTTTGGGCGAGTCCACAACCGAATCGACGAGCTTGTAGTGGGTAAAACGGTCGCCGGGCTCGACCGTCCAACTTCCTGAACCTTGCGAGAGCTGGTGACGCAGGCCCTTCATGGCAAATTGAATGTAGGAAGTTCCGAGGACTGAGTCGTTCGTTCCTGTATTTAAGCGCACCGTGTAGTTCGCGGCGTCGCAGGTAGGAGAGAAAAAGCCGCAGACATTGCCGATGTAGAGCTTCTTTGGCTGCCACGGCTGCAAGCCTTCTTTGATTTGCTCGGGAAATCTTGTGGGATCGCCCGCGGCGTGAAACGCTTCTTTCGTCAGGATCGCCGAAGCCTGATGATGACCGTGGCCGTCGCGGTCGGTCCCTGAAAATCTTGCGATCAGCACATCGGGACGAAACGTCCGGATCACGCGCACCATGTCGCCAAGCGCGACATCATGTCCCTGCCACTTCTGAAACGTTTCTTCCGGAGTCTTGGAGTACCCGAAATCAGCCACACGCGAAAACCGCTGCTCCGCGCCGTAGTAACGATCCGAAGCGAGCAACTCCAAAGTCCGCAGCACGCCAAGAACATCGAATAAGTTGCTGCCCAGCTTGTTCTGTCCGCCCTCGCCGCGGGTCAGCGTCATCAGCACGGTCGAAACGCCTTTGCCGCGCGATTCGAGCGTGAGCATGCCTCCATCTTCGTCGTCGGGATGCGCCGTCACCTGCATGAGGCGGCCAGTCGTCTGCAGCTTGCGCAGCATCAGCTTCAGGCCGGCGGCACCGGTCTCCTGCGGAAGGGGCGCATAGTAAGGATCGTTCTTGATTCCGGCGTTCGCGTCTGGCTCCGCAGCAAGGCCGGGCTGCAACGCAATCAGGAATACCGTAATCAGCAATACCGGCGGCAAGATCACCCAGTGGCGCGCGAGCACGAAGATCTTCGCCTGCAGACGAACAGACCTATCCGTGACCCTGTTCAAGAGCTCAAACATGACCATGTGATGGAGTTTCCCAACGATAAGAACCAAGTATATTCGCTGCGCGGCACTCGGAGGGCTGAGTGCCCAAGTCCGTTAGACTGGGCCGAGTCCGCTCGGTGAGCACGAGACCGCTATCCGCGACTACCCGCGGAGAGCACCCTCACCGTCCGCTCCCGGCGAGGAACTTTTTCTGGCAGTCCTTTGCGGCCTGCGCGATTTGCTGGAAGTCGGGATCGCCTTGCACGTTTGCCAGCAACGGATCGGCCTGCAAGGCCTGCGCGGCGCAATAGTTTTCCTCCACCGCCTTGCGCAGGAAAGCAAAGGCAACATCTTTTTGGCCGCACTCCGCAAACAATGCACCCTGGTAATACTTGAGTTCCGAGTCCTGCTCCAATAGCAGGTCGCTTTGTGCCTTTTCGGCCAACCGGCGCACATCCTCAGCGGGAGCCTTGTTCACGCAGGCTTCCAACAGCGGCCGCAGCCACGTCGGATTCGTGGTCATCTGCTGGACCGCCTGGCGGGCCTCTTTCATGCGGCCCTCGCGCATCAGGACCGAAACCATCACCGCATTGCTCCATTCAGAGCCTGCGTCCTTGGCCAGATACTGTTTGGCGAATGCCATCTTTCCCGCTTCAAAGAACGCAAAGGAACAGGACCTCCAGTTGTAGTTGCCGGGATCGATGGCCGCCGCTTGGTCGCATTCTTTCTGCGCTTCGTCGAGCAGACCCGCGTAGCGGAGGACGTAGGCGAGCGAATAATGGGCGACCGCATTGTCGGGACGCCGGTTGACCAGTTCGCGCGCGTCCTGATACGCCTTGGTCAGTTGGCCAGTCTCCACTTCGTTGGTTGCCAAGAAACCAGCTGAACTGACTCGACCCGGCTCCAAGCTCAGCGCGCGCTGATAGGCGGCGTTCGAGCGCTCATATTCCGTTGCTCCACCTCCGGAATAAATGGCGTCGAAATAGTAGCGGCGCCCTAAGGCTTCCCATGCCGGAGCATAGTTCGGGTCGAGCCCGACGGCTCGCTCCAGCATGGCAATCGCTTCTTTGTTCGGACCAGCGTCGTGGGGCACGGACACGCTTCGCAGGTACTGGTCGTAGCCTTCGCTGGATGCGGGAGCGCTACTCGTTTCGACCGTGCCGCTGGCCACGCCCAACGCCGGCAACAGTTCAGCCCGGACCTTCTTCGACATCTCGCTCTGCAGGGTGATCAGTTTGTCGACGGGAGAGGTCAGGGTGCCGGTCCAGATCAGCCGGTTGTCCTTCACTTCTACGGCCTCGAGCGTGACCATAACCGTCTTGTCCTGGCGCAGGAAGTGTCCGGCGATGATGGTTCCTACGTGCAGTTCTTCGCCGATCTTCCGCGGGTCCGCTTCTCCGTTGCTGTACTTCTGGGTTGAGGAGGACGGCCGAATCTCAAGCGAACGAGCGTAGGTGAGAGCGTTGGCAATTTCGTCGGCCAGGGCGAAGCGCAGGAATTCACTCTCGGAATCGTTGTTGATGTTCTGTAGCGGCAAGACCGCGATGGTGTGCGTGCTCGCCTGAACGGTTGGAATGCGGTGTTTGAACCACCATGCCCCTACGGCCACCAGAACCGTCAGCAGGATCGCTGCCAGCGCCAGAATGATCCAGTTCTGCTTCGGGCTCGAGGTCTGAAACGCGTGCGAGACCACGTGCAGCGGAGCTGATGCCCGTGGTCCGACGTGCACCGTGCCCGATTCCGTCTCCCTCTTCAGGCGCTGGAGGTCGACCTTCATCTCCGAAGCGTTCTGGTACCGCTTCGCACAGTCCTTCTCCATCGCCTTGCCGATGATCCCCTCCAGTTCGGTGGGCAAAGCGGGATTCAACGTCAGCGGCGACGCGGGCTTCTGATTGATCACTGCGTGCAGCGTGGTCACGACGTTCGTTCCGGTGAATGGCTTCTTGCCCGTCGCCATTTCATAGAGCACAACGCCGAACGAAAAAATGTCGCTGCGTGGATCGAGATCCTCCGAGCGCGCCTGCTCCGGCGACATGTACACCGCCGTCCCGG
>DATIWL010000144.1:0-78699 GCA_035519435.1 Terriglobales bacterium | reverse complement strand
GAACCAGCAGCTTCGGTGAACGACGCAAATGCCCGCGCCAGCGGATGATCCGCATCCGCAACGGAAACTCGAGGCAGATGTATCGATGCAGACATGAAACTTCATTTCCTGCAAAACCGATGCCAGCCGCCGTACGATTCTGCTTAGAACACTCTTAGGCGGAAGATGCCTGAAAAGAAACCTCACGGTGGGAGATGCCCTATTTCAGCTCGTGCACGTTACCCGCGGACATCAGTAGATGTTCGGGCCCGATGAGTTCCGCGTCTTCGGCGAGAATCAGCGCTCGTTCGATGACGTTCTGCAGTTCACGCACATTGCCCGCCCAGGGATACGCTTTCAGCAGCCTCTCGCCCTCTGCCGAGAGTTCTGGAACGGGAGGACGGATGCTGAACTTCTCCAGAAAGTGCTGCGCCAGCTCTGCGATGTCTTCCATCCGTTCCCGGAGCGGCGGAATCTCCATCGGAAACGTGCATAAGCGATAGTACAGATCCTCGCGAAATTTGCCTTGCCGTATCAGGGACTGCAGATTGGCGTTGGTGGCGGCAATCACCCGGGCGTCGACTCGAACGGTTTCACTGCTGCCCAAACGCTGCAGTTCTTTCTGCTCCATGAATCGCAGCAGCTTCGGCTGCAAACTCAGCGGCATCTCGCCGATTTCGTCGAGAAATAGGGTCCCGCCATGCGCCGTCTGGATGCGCCCAGCATACGATTGCATCGCGCCGGTGAAAGCACCGCGCATGTAGCCGAATAGTTCCGATTCCAGGAGAGCCTCAGGAATCGCCGCGCAATTGACGACAACAAAAGCCCGCGCCGCCCGCCGGCTCAAGGCGTGAATCCCGCGCGCTACCAATTCCTTGCCCGACCCCGTGGGGCCCGTGAGCAATACTGTCGTGTCACGCCGTGCGAGCAGTCTCGCCCCGCGATACACAGGCTGCATGCTGCGCGATTGCCCGATCATCCCCGGCAAGGGAGCATGACGCTCCGGGCTTGAAGCCAGTGGCGTGTCCGGTACTGGCAGCGATCTAGCACTTGCCGGGATCGAATCCAATTTGTCCTGGCTTGCCAGGTCGCTCCCCTTTTCTCCATCCAAGAGAACCACTTCAACGTCCGGAAAGCGTTGTTGAATCGTCTGACTCAATTCCTCGGCGTTCAGGTCGGAAAGCGCGCGGTCGAGATAGAGCACTTGCCAGGGGCCATTTTCCAAGTGGCCAAGTGCTTCCGCTCCTCCACTGGCTTGTTCGACGCGGCGCGCGGAAGAACGCAGACTCTCGAGAAGCCGCTGGCGCACGACGGGGCTGGAACTGGCAACGAGAACGCGCTGGCTGGGATTCGGCAGGAACGGCAAGTTGGTCATGCCGATAGATTTGAGACTACGGGGATTAGAAAACCATTAACGGGCGATTAGAAATCTCTAATCTTGCTCACACCGTCGTTTCTGGGTCAGACTGATTTCTGCTTTACAAGCCTGGCCGTTTCTGCATAGGGCGAGTTCTGCCGATCGGGGAACGCAGGGGCTCGCCACATTGCAGGCTTATTTTGGAACGAACACCAGTTCTCCATTGTCGACCTTCACATCTTTTACGTTATCCGGGAGCTTCAACTGGTCACGCTGCTCGGTGAGTTTCTTCTGCAATGCATCGTTTACCAGAGAGACGGGAACGTTCAGGTCGCCAAGCTTTACTTCCGTGGCCTCAAACGTCGCGTAACCATCTTTGGATCCGAGGTGACCGGCTACGGTCAGGTACACGTCCTTACCTGCGATCTGGGTAAGGAACTGTCCGCGCAGGATGTCGCCATCCATCGACACCTGGTAGTCCTTGATGTTGGGCACCGCGCCAGGGAACTCCATTGCTCCGCTGGGAGCAGGAGTCGAAGCACTATTGGGAGATGCACTGCTTCCGCTGCTGCTCGGGGCGGATCCCGTCGCTATCGGAAGCGTACCCGTCGCTTGTGCGATCGCTGCGGCCAGTTCGCCCGAAGTCAGTCGGACCTCGCTGGAAGGTTCACCGGATGTTCTTGGTTCTTCCAGTTTGTTCACCTTTTCCTGAAAAGACTGTGCATTTGCCGCGATCGCAGCCGGCGGGAGCGGGGAAGCGACAGGCGCTGGCCGCTTCAAGACGAGGATGAGCGTGAAAACCGAGATTGCCAGCGTTGCGATACTGATAATTCGCTGCCACTTCAATGGACACCTCCGCCACTGCTCCAGTCATCGTATCTACACCAGCGGACGAGGTCTTAGATAACGGAGGTACCGCTACCCGGGATTACGGTTTCTCGTTCATGCTACAGAGGTTAGAGGGGGTTGGACGGATCCAATCGGTGGCGCCCGTCCTGATGGACATCGAACCAGCCCTACTCCACGATCGCCAGAACATCACCAGAATTGACGTTCGTGCCCTGTACCGCCAGGATCTTCTGGACGACGCCTTTCTTGGGGGACTTGATCTCGTTCTGCATCTTCATAGCCTCTACGACGACGATTCCCTGTCCTGTCTCGACTTGCGAGTTCTCCTCCACCAGTACCCGCACGACCTTCCCCGGCATGGGGGCTACCAGCTTCCTGGGGCCATGTTCGTCACCGGCACCGTCACGCCGTGAACGCAGGGAGCGCGGGTCGTGTAGCTCCACTGCGAAGCGTCGGCTGCCGACCCACAGATGAAGGTCCGTCGCCGTCTGCTCCCGCTTGATCTCGAATGAGCGCCCGTCTATCAACAGTGAAAGCACGTCGGGTCGCGTGAGGATGGCATCGACGAAAATGTATTGTCCGTCCAACCGACACGTCCAGTGTCCGTCGGCTCCTTCCAGTTCCAACCGACGCCTCACTCCGTCCACTGTGACGTCATAGACCATGTGCGATCAGTGCATCGCCTCGGTGCGCCCTTTCTGCTTCCAATTGGAGGCAACAGCCGGTGTCTGATGTCCGGGCCTGCCGGCGGTCGAAATGGGTTGCAGCATCGTGAACAGCCCGGCTGCAATCGCCGCGATTGTTTGCCCTGAATCATGGTCGACATCAGTCTTACTCTGTTGCCCCAGCAAGCGGTCCAGATAACCCGTGTCGACTCTCGCCGCGTGGAAATCCGGGTCCTGCAGGATTCGCCGGAAGAGGGAAATATTTGTCTTGATCCCAGCTACAAAATACTCATACAGCGCTCGCTGCAACCGCATCATGGCCTGCTCGCGGCTGGTTCCGTAGCCGATCAACTTTGCCAGTAGCGGGTCGTAGTCCAGCGGAACCGTCCAGCCCTCGTACATACCGCTGTCGCGGCGGATTCCAGGTCCTGACGGGGCAAGCAGTAGCGTGATTTTTCCCGGACTGGGGAAGTAGTTGTTGTCGGGATCCTCCGCATAAATGCGGCATTCGATCGCGTGCCCGCGGATCGTTACTTCGTCCTGGGCGAACGGCAGCTCCTCGCCATTTGCGATCCGTATCTGCAGATGAACCAGGTCCAACCCGGTGATCAGCTCCGTCACTGGATGCTCGACCTGAAGACGTGTATTCATCTCCAGGAAGTAAAAATTCATCTGCTGATCGACGAGGAATTCGACGGTGCCTGCATTGGCATACCGTGCGGCCTGGGCGACCTTCACGGCCACTTCGCCCATGCGCCGGCGCATGTCGGCGTCAACAATCGCCGACGGAGCCTCTTCGAGCACTTTCTGGTGCCGGCGTTGGACGGAACACTCGCGCTCCCCGAGCCAGACGGTATTGCCGTGCTCATCGGCCAGAACCTGCATCTCGATGTGCCGCGGATTGATGATCGCCTTCTCGATATATACTTCGTCGTCGCCAAACGACCGCTGTGCTTCGCTCTGTGCCGCTTCCAACGCGGAGCGCAAGTCCTCTCTTGCACGGACCATGCGCATCCCCTTGCCCCCGCCGCCCGCCGCCGCCTTCAACATCACCGGATACCCGATGCTTTCGGCGATCTCCGCAGCTTCTTCCTGAGACTGAAGACCGCGCGAGGTTCCCGGAACGAACGGTACGCCAGCTTTTTCCATCTCCTGACGAGCCCGAGTCTTCGAACCCATCAGTTCCATCGATGCAGGCGATGGCCCGATGAACTTGATGCCGGCCGTGGCACAGGCGCGCGCGAACTTCGAGTTCTCCGAGAGAAATCCATATCCAGGGTGAATGGCTTCCGCTCCGGAACATCGGGCAACGTCGAGAATTTTGTCGATTCTCAGGTAGGATTCCGTCGCCGGGGCCGGGCCGATGGGATAGGCTTCATCGGCCTTGCGCACATGCAGTGAAGCACGGTCGACGTCGGAATAAACCGCAACCGAAGCAATTCCCATCTCGCGGCAGGCGCGGATTACGCGCACCGCAATCTCCCCACGGTTGGCGATCAGAACCTTCTTGAACATCCCGGGCCGCCCTAGATTCTACCTGTCTAGCGCTGCCATTGCATGGCCGCCGAAAGGGCGTGATTCAATGTAGAGGGTGATTCGATACGCGGCACGTATCCCCTCCAGATAATCCATCCCCACAAACCAAAAAGCCCCGAGCCGGAGCTCGGGGCATTGGTTGCACGAAACGATTACTGCTTCTGATCCATAACGATGCCACCTGCGCCTGGTTGCTTTTCTGCCTTGGCCTTTTTCGTGGCCATAGTCTTGTCAACCCACTCGTCGGCAGCCTTCAAATCGGCCGCGCGGGCGGCCGGGTCGTCGCATTGCACATCGGCGCGCTCGCGATACATGAGGTTCATGTACGCCATCGCGTCGTCGTAGTCGGGCCGGAGCTGCAGCGCCTTGTTCAGGTTGTCGATGCCTTCCTGAATGTTGGCGGAGTTCTTCTCTCGCACCATGGCGCAGACTTTCTTGTCCTTGGCGGGGAGAGACTCTTCCGGTTTCATGCCCAGCTTGGCTCGTTCTTCCTGCCGGGGCTGGTACGTTTGTGTCCAGTCGATCACAGCAATTGAATAGTACGGTTCAGGATCGTTGGGATCGAGCTCCGAAGCCTTCTTGTAGTACTCCTTCGCCATGTCGAACTTCTTCATCTGCAGGTACAGGTAGGCGATACCTTTCACGCTATTGATGTTCTTGGGATCGACCTGCAGCACCTGTTTGTACTGGTCAATTGCCTGTTCGCCCATGCGGTTGTTGTCCGGCGTATCGGCGCCGGGAATGTATTGCTGGGCGTAGGCCGTCGCCAGATAAAGCCGGGCGTTGATCAGGGTTGGATCCAGCGACACAGCTTGCTGGAAGTGGTCGATCGCGAGTTCATACTTCGCGTTCTTATATGCCTGGACACCCTTATTGAGATGATCGCGTGCTTTGAGCTTGTTGCAGCCCGTACCGAGCAAGAGCACGAGCGCGGCAGCCAGCGCCACCAGCAGCTTTGTAGTATTTTTCATTGCTTTATGAATCTCCCTTACTGAGTAACAGAAACGTCGGTTCAATGCGGCACAGGCGAGGCGCAAACCGCAATTGCGGTTCGCGCCCTGCTCACACCGAAGTCCCGGAGGCGACTAGCTGCCCGCTTCGATCTTGGCGGTGATCAATCCGACTTTATCCACGCCGGCGGAATGCGCGATGTCAATGACATTGGCCACGTCGGCAAAGGGAATGTTGTCATCCCCCTTGACGAACATAACCTTCTCCGCGCGCGTCTTGAAGATGTCGGTCAGTCGCCCCTGGAGGTTCTCCCAGGTCGCTTCGTCCTGATTGATCTTGAGTGCCGGCGTCTGTCCGGGTCCGCGGTCGATCAACTGCACAACAATGGTGCGGTCCGGGGTAGGAGGCGGCGCTTTCTGATTGGGCGGCGGCGGCTGCGGTACCAGCGCATCCAGGCCTTTCGGCGTCAGGGGCGTGATCACCATGAAGATGATCAGCAACACGAGCAATACATCGATGAGCGGCGTGACGTTAATATTTGCGTTCTGACCCCCGCTCGGGCCAACGGCCATTCCCATAGTAAGTCTCCTCGACTACTGTCCGCCCGTTGCAGCGGGTGGTGGCGCAAGGGATCCGGACTTTTTCTGATCGGTCAGAAGTCCAAGCTGGTCGACGCCGGCAGCGCGAACGTTGTCGACGACCTCGACGACCCATCCGAACTTGGCGCGGGCATCCGCCTTAATGAATACGCGCTTATCGGTTTTGTTGGTCAGCCGGTCCTTGATCTTCTGCGTCAGGTCCGCCACTGCGATCGGGTCGGTTCCGAAGAAAACCTTGCCCTCGCGGTTGACCGCGACCAGCAGGGCATCTTCCTTGTCGGCATCGGGCATCTGTGCCGGGTTGTTCACTTTGGCCATATCCACGCTGACACCTTTTTGCAGCATGGGCGTGACCACCATGAAGATGATCAGAAGCACCAGCATCACGTCTACCATCGGCGTGACGTTAATGTCGGAGTTGACCTTCGCTCCTTCGTTTCGTACCGCTATTCCCATAAAGATTCCTTTCCTGCGTCGCTGCTGCGCTCAGTCGGTCGCCTGGATGAGGAGGAGCGGGCGCCCTTCTTCGGGGCGCCGCTCCGGCAACTCACGTCTGCGACTGCCGTCTCCGCGGCTTAGGACCGGCGCATGCTCCGGCGCTTCAGGAAGTAGTCGATCAGTTCGCTCGAGGAGTTGTCCATCTCCACGTCGAACGCTTCCACGCGGCCAGTCAGATAGTTGAACATCATCACGGCCGGGATGGCTACGAACAACCCGATGGCCGTGGTCACCAGCGCTTCCGAAATACCGCCGGCGACGGCCGCAAGACCGGTAGCCTTCTCCTGTTGAATACCGCGGAAGGCGTTGAGAATGCCGACCACGGTTCCGAACAGTCCCACGAAGGGCGCTGTCGAGCCGATTGTGGCCAGCCCACCCAACCCGCGCTTCAGTTCGGCGTGCACAATAGCTTCCGTGCGTTCCAAAGCGCGCTTCGACGCTTCAATCGTCTCGCCAGGAATTTCACCCGGGCTGTCCTGGTGAGCCTTGAATTCCATCAAGCCTGCAGTGACGACCTTAGCCAGGTGACTCTTCTTGTTGCGCTCGGCGACCTTGATCGCTTCGTCGATCTTGCCTTCACGCAGCGCGCCGGCGACGGCCGGTGCAAAGGACCGCGACTGATTCCGGGCGGCGTTAAACGCCATCCAGCGGTCAATCATCACGCCGATCGACCAGCCTGACATGATGAAGAGAATAATGACCACGATCTTCGCCAGAATTCCCATCTGTTTCCACAGCGAAATCGGGTCCCATGCGACCTGGCCTTCTTGGAGAAGCCAGGCGGCGAATAGGTGCAGATTGCACAGTGCGACTGCTGCTAGGTTCACTACCATGAGTTGCTTTTCCTCCTCGGAAACTCGTCTGAACTTGCCTCAAACGTCCTGCACCGCTCCCCAACAGCACATGGAGAACGGCAAAGCCCGACGCAGGGCCTGCGTTACCGGGCCCTGGTTTGAGCCGAATCAGTGCTGCTATGAAAAACCTGGGCAGAGCCGCCCTCAGGTGCAAGAACCACCCAATCTCCCGTCCCGGGATATGGTCGACGGGGAGGGCCTTCCGCCACCACAACCTGCCGGCGCTTAGCTTCCGGACAAGGTGAAGTTCACTACCACCTGCGTCTCGACAGCCACCGGCTCGCCATTCAACAGGTACGGCTTGTAGCGCCACTGTTTCACGGCCTCAATGGCCGCCGGCGCCAGCATCGGGTGACCGCTGATCAACTGCAGGTTCTGAATCGTCCCTTCTTTGCTGATTTCCGCCTGCAGCACGACCTGTCCCTGGATGCGCGCTTGGCGTGCCAAGGGTGGATAGTTCGGCTGCACGCGCCGGATCAGCAGGCCCTGCGACACGCCCAGCGATACGCGTACGCGCTGCGGGGTCGCGACCCTGGGAATCGCGGCCGTCTGATTCACGATTCCTCCGATCACGCCACCCATGGAGCCTCCCGGTACTCCACCGGGTACACCGCCCATGACACCCGCTCCCATCGCCGGGGGCGCCTCTTCTTCCTTGATCATCTGCACTTTCTCTGGAATCTTCGTCGGCGTGCGCAACTGGCCATTGAGCAGATCGCTCTGAATCTGCTTGACCACGCGCACCTGCGTCGGTTGCGGCGGTGGCGGTGGTGGCGGTGGGGGTGGCGGCGCCACCAGGAAGGTCATCAACTGCGTTTTCGGCAGCGCATCGGTGTAAATCAACGGGATCAGAATCAGGACTCCCAGCAGCAGGAACTGTAGCAGGAACGAAAGGATCGACGTGCTCAGCCGCTTGGTCTTGAGTCTATTCCCCGACTCGATAAGGCTATCTTCAAACATAGGCTTCTCCTACACCAGACCCTACATAATCTTTAGACACCGCCTGCTTCCCGTTTGCTCCCGCTATCTCTTAAGCCTGCCTCTCCGGGCAGGTCCATGATTGTACGCCAGATAAGTCCAATTTACGCCTTCACTTTTTCTTTCCGTTCTTGCCCATTCCCCGCCCGAACCGGCATGGCAATCGGACGCTGTCCGCGGTCCGTACGCCACTCCTGGTACGCCACCAGAATTGGCGCCGCAATCGCGATCGACGAATAAGTGCCGATCAGGATGCCGATGACCAGGGCAAAACTAAACCCATGCAGCACTTCACCGCCGAACAAGAACAGAGCAAGCACGGTAAGGAATGTCAGGCCCGCTGTCAAGATAGTTCGGCTCAGGGTCTGATTAATGCTCTTGTTGACGATGTCCGCGAGCCTCTCTCGCCGCAGTAGTTTGATGTTTTCCCGGATTCGGTCGAACACGACGATCGTGTCGTTATTCGAGTAGCCAATCAGGGTCAGAATCGCGGCGATCACGGTTAGCGAGATCTCGTAGTTCAGCAGGGAAAACGCCCCGATCGTGATCAAGGTGTCGTGGAAAACTGTCAGTACCGCGGCGACACCGTAAATCCATTCGAACCGAAACGCCAGGTAAACCAGCATCCCCAGCAACGAGTAAAACGCTGCCAGAACGGCCTGCCGCTGCAGTTGCTTGCCGACCTGCGGCCCGACGATTTCCACGTTCCGAACGCCAAAATCGGAAAGGAAGAACCCATCCCGCAGAGATGCAATTACGGCGGAATCGGCCGCGCCCTTCAGTTCGTCCAAGGATCCGAGCACGCCGCCCCTCTGCTTGTCGCGAAACGTCACAATCGCCTGTGCGATTTCCGTGTACCGCGGATTGGCATCCGCGGCCATGCCCAGCGGGTTCTTTTCCAGGAAGTAGTTCGCAATTGTCAGAGAACTGGCGTTGTTCAAATCCTGCTTCCCCGCAGGGGAGTTGCTCTGCAGCGCCTGGATGATCTGGTTTTTGCCCTTGTCGAGCGACTGCTCACTGGTTTCCTGAATATCCAACTGGATCAGCACCTGGTTATATACCGGCTTGTCGTAGGGCTGTACCCGAGCATTTTTCAGACCGGCGCGATCAAGTTCCGCGTGAATCGCTGCCGGATCTGGTGTGTGCGAGTACTTCACATAAACCAACGTGCCGCCGCGGAAGTCCACGCCGAGCGGGATATGATGCCAGAAGAGCATCGAGAAGACTCCCGCCAGACTGAATACCAGCGAAAACGCGAGAAAATACCATTTCTTCCCGAGGAAATCGATGTTCGTGTTTCTGAAGAATTCCACGCTGCTTCCTTAAAAAAGTCGTTGGTCGTTTGTCGTTGGTCGTCGCAAAGCGATCAAGACTAGCGACCCCTAAATGCTCAGTGCTTCTCCGCGCTGCTTGCGCGACAGAATCCAATCAAAAATCACACGCGAAACGAAGACGGCCGTAAACAAATTCGCCGCCAGACCAAACACCAGAGTCGTCGCGAATCCGCGGACCGGTCCGGTCCCGAAAATGAACAAAATCGCAGCCGAGACAATGGTGGTCACGTGCGTATCCACGATCGTGATCCAGGCGTGGCTGAATCCCTGCTCCACGGCTGAAGGCGGAGTCTTGCCATTGCGAAGTTCTTCCCGGATGCGCTCGAAAATCAGGACGTTCGAGTCTACACCCATGCCGACCGTAAGAATCACTCCCGCAATCCCCGGGAGCGTGAGCGTCGCGCCGGTGTAGCCCATGAATCCGAGCAGGATAATTAGGTTCAGGACCAGGGCGATGTCCGCGTTGATGCCCGCGCCCCGGTAGTAGATCAGCATGAAGACGAGCACTGCGACCATGCCTACGATCGCCGCCCGCACGCCGGAACGAATCGAATCCGCGCCCAGCGAGGGACCCACAGTGCGCTCTTCGAGGTACTTGATGCTTGCCGGCAGGGCGCCCGACCGTAGCGTCAAAGCGAGGTCCTTTGCCGTTTGCTCGGTGAACCCGCCGGAAATCTCTCCCTGATCGCGAATCGGTTCGCGAATGGTGGCCACTTCCATCACCTTGTTGTCCAGCACCACGGCCAGGCTGTCGCCGACGTGAGCGGAGGTGAAGCTGTAAAACTTTCGCCCCCCTTCGCCGGTCAAAGTGAACTTCACGACTGGCTGAGCGCTGTCTCCGCTGCGACCTTGTTCAGCGTTGCGCAGGTCGCGACCGGTTACCGCGGAGGCTCTGGAAATGACAAACCATGATTGGCCGCTTTCGGTATCGCGGCGCGATCCTATACTCTTGCCGGGCAAAAGCACAGCATCCGGAGGAAGTACCCCGCCATGCGCCTGCAATGCGGCTTCCTGGCTGGGATACTCGGCCTGCCCATCCAGCGATTGCCGGATCTCCAGCATGGCCGTCGACTGCATGATTTCTTTCACCCGCGCCGGATCGTCCACGCCGGGCAGTTGCACCAGAATCTGGTATTGACCCAGTCCGTGCTCCTGAATCACGGGCTCGCTGACTCCCAGCGCATCGATTCGATTCCGGATCGTCTCGATCGCTTGCGTGACGGCACGGCTCTTCAATTCCGCCAGAGCCTGTGGCTTCATGCTGACGGTCCACGAATTCTCAGCGCCCGAGGCGGGGTCGTATTCGGGCAACCGGTCATTGACGATGCTTTTGAAATCAGACGACTGCTCGGGTGGCACACCCTTCACCACCACCATGTCCGGCCGATTCAGCGGATCCGGTTTCGTGATCTCGGCGTAGTTGATCTTGCGCGCCCGCATGTCTTCCTTCAGCCGCGCGATCACGTTGTCGGAATCGACATTGACAGCATCATTGACCTGCACCTGCAGGATGAGGTGGGTGCCGCCTTTCAGATCGAGACCGAGGTGGATCCGTTCGGTAACCGCGGCCAACAGGCCATTCCCCGACCAGTCCTTCGGAATGCCGGTGATACCCGCGAGAAACAAAAGCGTCACCACGAGGATCACGATTACTTTCCAGGTATGAGGCTTCATAAAGACCAGTCTGCAGTTTCGCGTTCCTGGTTTCCAGTTCGGCTGCGCCGCTGCTGGGAAACGAGAGACGAAAACTAGGAACTGCTTTTCCCTTCCTCCGCCGTCGTCACCGTGACCACCGACGCCCGGCTGACTTCCAACTTTATGTTGTCGGGTGGGACGCGCAGCGTAATCGCATCATCCTTGATGCTCATGATCGTCCCGCGCAGCCCACCGCTGGTGACGACCTTGTCGCCAGCCTTCAACTCGCCCAGCATGGCCTGCCATTTCTTCTGTCGCCGTTGCTGGGGCAAAATCAACAGGAAATAAAAGATCGCGAAGATGAACAGCAGCGGAACCAGCGTCAACATGCCCGACCCGCTAGATCCCTGCAACCACAGCGCAAATACGCTTTCCATAGGCCAAGAGCTCATTGTTTTCGCCGCACCGATTCTTCAGAACCTACCGGCCAGCCTCTATCTTCCGCGCCAGGACTCCGATTTCGCACGCAATGGGCAACTCGAAATGAGCAACCAGAAACTGCCTTTCGGGATTTCTCTTCTCTAGGCCGGATATCCTTACTTGCAGGCTTGAACCGGGGGGCCAGGGCAACGGTTTCGGTCGGCACCGCTCAGAAGAAAACGGGCCCTTTCCCCAAGCTGAATAGCATGCCGGACGGCCCGGACAGGTGTCAAGGCTAAGGCTCACGAAATTGCGCATATTTCCGGCCTTGCCATGGCAGTCCTCCCATGGCCCCTGCTGGACCTCAGGCCGCCAAGATCCGTTTCCGAACGCGGCGCATCGTGGCGAGGTAATAGCTGAGGTTATGCACGCTGTTCAAAACCTGCGCCAACAGCTCGTTCGACGCGTACAGGTGCCGAAGATACGCCCGCGAATACCGACGGCAAACCCGGCACCCGCAGGCCGGATCGAGCGGGCTCTCGTCCTGCGCATACTGGGCCTGCTTGATCGAGACCTTCCCCTGTGACGTGAACAGCAGCCCGTGTCGCGCCGCCCTGGTCGGCAGGACGCAGTCCATCATGTCGACGCCCATCAATGCATACTGCTCGATCTCTTCTGGAGTGCCCACGCCCATCAGGTACCGTGGCTTGTCGGCAGGCAAGTGCTCCAAAGTCGATTCCACGATCTCGCGGGTCAACTCCCGCGGCTCGCCCACGCTCAGCCCGCCGATCGCGTATCCGGAGAACCCAATCTCGACTGTCCGTAGCGCTGATTCGCGGCGCAGCTCCCGGTCCATGCCGCCTTGGACGATGCCAAAAAGAGCTTGCTGTGCAGATGAAGTGATGGGCGCATTCGGCTGTCCCGAGGAGTGAAGCGAGGCCATCGCCGTATCGGGTGGAGGGTGCTGTCCTCCTTGCGCCCAGTTGCCTGTTAGCTGTGGCCTTTCCTCAGAGCTGAGCACCGAGAGCGGAGAGCTGTTCCAAGGCACCTCATGCTTGTGCGCCTCAAAATACGCCTTGCTGCGGGCAGCCCAGCGCAGGGTCAACTCCATCGACTCGCGCACGCGTTCCCGTTGCGCTGGATACTCCGTGCACTCGTCGAATGCCATGACGATGTCCGCCCCTAGCCCGATCTGGGCCGCCATGGCGCTTTCCGGGCTGAAGAAGTGCGACGACCCATCCAGATGCGACCGGAACGTCACGCCTTCTTCGGTGATCTTGCGCAGTTCATTGAGGCTGAAAACCTGGAAGCCGCCAGAGTCGGTGAGTATCGCCCGCTCCCACGCCATGAAGCGGTGCAGCCCGCCCATCCGTCGCACCGTTTCGACGCCGGGCCGCAAATAGAGATGATAGGTATTTCCGAGGAGAATCTGGACGTCAAGTTCTTCGAGGATGTCCTGCGGAACTCCCTTGACGGAAGCCAGGGTGCCGACGGGCATGAAGACGGGCGTTTCAATCTCGCCGTGAGATGTCAAGAGCTTGCCGGATCGGCCGCCCTCTCGGCTCGCCTCATTCTGAAATTGGATGGACACAGCCGAGATTATTGCAGATGGTGGAAGTCAGGTTGCAGAAGCGGAGCCCAAGCGTGCAATGTTCCCACGAGAACGTGCCTCCCCGTGAGGGACCCAATTCTGCATTCACTTTTGACTTCTGAGCTCGTTCTTCACCACCTCACCGCCCTTCATCACAAACTTCACCCGCTCCAACGTGGTCACGTCCGCCAGCGGATCGCCATCGACGGCAATAATGTCGGCGAACTTGCCCGGCTCAATCGTCCCGATCTTGTCGGACCAGCCGAGCAGATCGGCGTCGTTGATCGTGGCTGTCTGAATCGCCTGCAGCGGCGTCATCCCCAGCTTTACGTAGACGGCGAACTCGTGCGCGTTCATCCCGTGCGGATAGACGGCGGCATCCGTGCCGAAGCCGACTTTTACCCCGGCGGCAAACGCACGCGCGACGTTCTTCCGCGCCGCGGGCATCACCTCGCGCCCCTTGGCGATCAGATCCGGCGGCGTGCCGATCTTCTCCGCGTTCTCGAAGAACCAGTCCATCAGGTAGAGGGTCGGCACCAGGTAGGTGCCGTTCTTTTTCATCTCAGCAATGGCGGCATCATCGATGTACGATCCGTGCTCGATCGAATCCACTCCCGCCATCGAGGCCCAGAGGATGCCCTGCGCGCCGTGCGCGTGCGCTGCCACCTTGCGTCCGAGGCGATGCGCGTCGGCAACGATCGCTCTCATTTCCTCCAGCGTGTACTGCGAGTGCTGCGGGTTGTCGCCCTTCGAGAGCACGCCGCCGGTCGCGCACACCTTGATCACATCCGCGCCGTACTTGATGATCTCGCGAGTCTTATGCTGCACCGCCTCGATGCCGTCGGCCGCGCCGTCGCTGGTCGCGTGGTAGTCATAGGGCAGCAGGTTGTTGTCGCAGTGCCCGCCGGTAATGCTCAACGCGGGACCGCTGACCAACATGCGCGGGCCAGGAACGTCGCCGGCGTTGATAGCGTCGCGCAACGCGACGTCGGCATAACCTCTTGCCCCCACATTGCGAATCGTCGTGAAACCCGCTTCGAGCGTGAGCCGGGCATTCTTCGCTCCAATCAACGCTTCCCGTGGGACCGAGATTCCCAGCGTCGAGTATCCGAAATTCGGGTTGAAGGTGACGTGCGTGTGTGCGTCGATCAGCCCGGGGAGGACCGTGGCAGTCGGCAGATCAATCACCGTGGCCCCTGCGGCCAGCTCGGCCTTTCCCCCGACGCTGGCAATCTTCCCATTCTGAATGATGATGGTCTGATTGGTCAGCGTCTGGCCGCTCTTCACGTCGAGCAGCCGTCCAGCGTGAACGACAACCGTCTTGCCCGCCGCCGGCGCCTGCGCCCAGCAGAATCCGGCCAGCAAAACGCACACGGCAATACCACGATGAAATTTCATTCGATCCCCCAAAGAAGTTGATCGGGTACATTACATGCTCGACGGGCAGAGGAGCAAGCTGCGTCCGCGTTGTGGGCAAAAGGCGGCCCGAAGTGGCGCTGTTCCAATACCCGTAAGCAATGCGACAGGAAAAGGACGCCGCGCAGTGAAAGGGCTGTCCGGCAAGTTGGCTATCCCGCCTTCTCCATTCCCGTGGCGAAGGCATCCAGCGAAAGTGAACGCAGCAGATTTCGGCGCATCCCACGCTCAACTTCGTTCAAGGCGGCGGCGGCGCGGGAAATCCAGGCAAAATCAGCCGACTCCGCCATCTTCTTCAGTTCACCCTGTATATCCGTATTCCGCACGAGGTGTGGTGCGCCGGATTCCAGGAACAGCAGGTCCCCAAGCAACGCATACATGGTGCGCAGCAGATTGTCTGTCTTCTCGCGGCCCTCCGCTCCGGGACGGTAACTCTCGGTGGTTTTGAACAATTCACTATGATCGCTGTCTTGCAGCGCCGACTTGAGCAATACCAGCGCTTGGCTCCGGGCCGCAACGTAGCTCCGCAGGTCGAAGGACAGAGCCCTCCCAACCGCGCCTTCGCAAAGGCGCGCTACCAGAGCCTGTTCTTGGGGGTTCCACTCCGGGCGGCGCTCTGCCAGCAAGTTCGCGATTTCCTCGGCTTTCAGGGCGCCGAGCGTGAATTGAACTGAGCGCGAACGGATAGTCGGCAGCAGTTCGCCTGCGTTTTCCGCCAGCAAGAAGATCGTTGCAAATTCCGGCGGTTCCTCCAGTATTTTGAGCAGCGAATTCCCAGCCTCTTTCATGAACGCTGAATCGGTGAAGATGTAGACACGTTCCCGAGCCTCAGCCGGGCGGAAGTAGATCGTCTCAATCACATGCCGTACCTGATCAACCTTGATCATCATTTGCGGGGGATCGGGAGGGATGACCAGCACGTCCGGATGAGTCTGCACAAAAACGCGCGTTTCTTTTTTGTCGGCTTCGCGCAGGCCATCGCGCGCTTCGACTGCTTCGGCGAACCGCGCGTCCAGGTCGATGGCTTGACCGATGCGAGCGCAGTTTGAGCAGCGTCCACAAAAATCGGGCATACCGTCGCTGACCGGCTGCTCCTGGCAATTGACAGCCCGTGCCAGCATCAGAGCAAGCGTGTATTTGCCGGCTCCGTGAACGCCGGAGAGGATTACGGCATGGGGAAGGCGCTTGCGCGCCACCATCTCGCGCAAGCGATGCATCGTGTCCGCGTTGCCCAGGAAGTCTGAGAAAGGCATAAGGTCCGGATCGCAGCTGCCAACCGAAGCCAACCGTCAACGGCCTCAGATCTTCAGCTTCTTCTTCACCACGTCCATGATAGCCGCGTGCGTTTCTCGCGGGGTTCCGCGCGCATTGATTACTTGCACGCGATGCGGTTCGCGACCGGCAATCGCCAGGTAAGCCTGCCGCACGCGTCCAAAAAATGCTCGACTCTCTTGTTCGAAGCGGTTCTCATCCTTATCCGGCCGCTTGTGTTTGTGCTTTTGGTTGCGCCGACGAGCACGCTCCACCGTCGCGGCTACATCGTTGTCAAGCAGAATAGTCAAGTCCGGTTGCAAGCCCGCGCACAGCAGCGCGTGCAATTCCAGTACGGCCTTCGATCCCAGTTTGCGGCCTCCGCCCTGGTAGGCCTCAGTGGAATCCGTAAACCGATCACATACGACGATACGGCCTTCCGCGAGCGCTGGGAGGATGACTTCGTGAATGTGCTGGGCGCGCGAAGCGAACATCAGCGCCATTTCCGCCTGCGGCGACAGGCCTGAAGTTGCCGAGTGCAGCAGTACATCGCGGATTTTTTCCCCGGTGGAAGTACCGCCCGGTTCGCGCGTGATCGTAACCGCCATGCCGCGCGTACGCAGCCCCCGCGCCAACTTGGCGATCTGAGTGCTCTTGCCGCTGCCGTCCAATCCTTCGAAGGTGATAAATTTGCCGCGACCGGCCACGCCCGGAATAATAGCAGGCCACAGAATGCGTCACGGTGAGCAGGACTTATCGGGATGTTGCCGGGGCCGGCTCAAACCCAAGTCAACCGGATCCGGAGGAGGTCAGTTGGCCCGTCGAAGGCTGAGCGCGGTGACATCGTTGTGCTTGGGATACGCGCACATGAAGGTCTGAACCTGCTCCAGGATTCCCCGCGAGACGTCGGTGGCAGAAGGAGGATTCGCCTTCAGAACGTGTTTCACACCGTCCAGGCCGAATTCTTCGTCCTTCCGCTGCGCCTCCACGACACCTCGGGAGACAATCGTCAGGCAGGATTCGGGTCCGAGGCCGACCGTGCGCGCGTCGGTCGGCGCAAGGGAGAAGAGTCCCAGCGGTAGACCGGTTGCCGGCAATTCTTCCACGCTGTGGTGATCGCACAGCAGGCCCGGGGTGTGCCCCGCGTTCACGTAGCAAACCGTTCCCAGGTCCTCGTTGTAGCACGCGGCAAAAGCCGCGCAGCTGCGCACGCCTCCGGCGGCACGCATGATCGTAAGATTAAGACGGCGCGAGAGTTCAACCATTGCCTCGGCTTCGTTCAATTCAAGGCTGGAGAGCAGCTCACACCCGGATTCGCGAAACGTTGCTTGGGCCGCCGTCAGGATAGGACGCCCGTCATTCCGCTTGCCGGCCACATCCAGCAGGCCGAAGAGCAGCCGGTGGGGAGCGACGCGGACAAACTCGTAGAAGTCCCCGCCACTCCGTCCTGAGAAATACGCGACGGCGAGTTCTGCGCCGCTTACGTCAGGACTCTTGGTTTCGACCAACTGCGGAACATCCTCAAGCGCAGCCCCAAATCCCAGTTTGGAAAGCAAGCCCCTCATGAGCGGGGAAAGTTAGCACAATTCGCATCGGTCAGCAATGGAACGACCGGGTGAGGCCTAGGAGCCGTACTTGTCCTTCAACCAGCGGGCGAGTTCGTCGCGTAACTGGCTGTAGTCAGCATGGATGGTCGAGCGGAGAGCGGCTTCCGCGGAACTGCCTTGCGACAGCCGTTCCAGGATCCTGGGAACATCGCTCATGCCATAAGTATCACGGATGTATTCCACGGCAGCCAGCGACTCGGCGTATGCCACAACCGCTTCAGGGGTCGAAAATCGCATGAAGCTGCCCTCAAGCGCATTGAAGGGGATTTCCTGTCCGGCACCGAACAGCTGAGCAAGCGGTTGGCCATATGTGGCACTCGATTTGCCCTCTTCAATCTGCGCGATGCCTTCATGCAGCCACGTTGGACAGCGCCCCCCAGACATCTGATTGACAAACGAATGTGTGAGCTCGTGCTTCAGCACCCTCGACAGATCAGAGGTCATGCTGGTAACGCCACTGATCGGGATGCGGAGCTTGCCGTCGTTCACCGCGCCGCTCCACGACGGGGCGCGCGTGACGTCAAAGAATGCCTGTTCCGTGTACAGCGTGACGGCGATGCTGTTATGCGGAGAGTATCCGAGGTCGCGCACCAGGTCGTCATAGTGGGATTCGAGGGTGGCAAGGAGATCGCGCCGAAAGCTGTCGGAGGTCTGCTTGCCCTCGAAGTGAAGATTGAAGTGGCTGCTCTCCCGCTGCGAGAAGTCGGATTCCGCGCTCTGTTCGCGCTCGGCGCGCTCGAGATACTGTTGGACCGTGGCGTCAGGGCGCAGCTTCAGCGACTTTTTCCAGGCGCGAATCGCTTCCGGGGTGTGGTCGGAGGCGAATTGAACAAAGCCCAGCATGGCGAGAGCGTCAGGCGAATCGGGGTCCACGCGTACGGCGCGCTCCGCGTAGACTACCGCCTCAGGAGCGTGACCGGTTCGCATCAGGCAGGCGGCATAATAGGTCAGCAGGATGGAATTGTCGGGTTCGAAGCGAAGCGCCTGATCGAAATAGCGCTTCGCTTGTACCATATTGCCGCGGTCGGTTTCGAGCTTGCCGGCGAGGAAGTAAGCCGTAGCGGCGAGTTCCGGGTTGCCGCCTCGTTCCAGTGCTTCCAGCGCGTCCGTATCGACTTTGCCCTCGTGAATGATCTTTGTGTTGACGTCTGCTTCATGGCTGAATGTCGGCGCAGCTGGCGTGAAGTCCGGCACGTCGTGGGATGCCGCGGAACTGGCGCGAGCCGGAGCTACTCCACCGGCATCGATCCGCTCAACGACGGATTTCGGAATAGCATAGGTGTCTTCTCCCACGTCATACTCGATGCGATCCTTCTTTTCGCGCACCTGGTCGGCCCAGATGGCGCGTCCGTTCTTGAGACGGATGATGTCGGCCGGCGCCGCCGCCGTGATACAAAGCACTAGAATTGTGAAGAAAGAAGCTCGCACTCGGCTGATTCTAGCAATGGTGAGGAGGGCTTCCGAAGTGACCAAGGTGTTAGGCCGCCTGCCGTTCCTGTTGCCGCTGGTGTGGGGCCTGCTTGTGTCGGCGGGCATTGCGCAGCAGCCGGCTTCGGCCGCGGAGTGTCCGCAGACCACCGCGGCGCTCTACGCTCGCTTGCGCTCGGTGGGATTGGACCTTCATCGTGTCTACCGCATCCGGGGCGCCGTCATCGACCGCCCGAGCCTGCATATCATCTTCGATTCGGGCACGATAGGATTCACCGAAGACGTCTGCGGACGCACCACGGGAGCGTTTTTCGAAGGCGACGGAGAAATCCTGTTGCGTCCCCCTAACAACGTCGAACGCGCTTCCCTAGCCCTGTTTACAGGAATGGCCATTCTTGAGGAACAGTTCAGTTCCGGCTATTTCCGCTTTAACGATGACACTGCCCTCCGCCTGCAACCGTATCTGCTGCCTGTTGAGGGAGCCGAGGAGACCACGCAACAATGGATCGCCGCCGCCGCGAACCTTGCTGAGCCTGATGCCCTTCGGCTCTTTCTGGACTTCAGTCATTTCCTTCCAACTGCAAGGGGGCCGGAGACTCTTCCAGAGTTTCCAGGTTCGTTGCACGCCAGGTTGATTGGCAAGAAACTTGGCGCTTTTGAAGTGTTCTGGGATGCTGCGGCCGCCGAGCCCGTCTGGGCAGGCCAGATACGGCAACGAGACGGGATACCGTTCTGGGATATATGGACCGCATTTGCGCCCGGCGCGACTGCTTCACAACCGAACTCGGATCCTGTTGTTCCCGATGTCAGCCTCATCAACTTCAAGATCAGAGCGTCCGTCCAGCCTCCCACCCTGCTGCGGGCGTCAACTGAGATTGACGCCCTGGTCCGAAGGGGAGGAAGGAGGGCGGTTGCGTTCGAATTGTCGCGCTACCTGAAAATCGCGAGTCTAAAGGTCGATGGCCATGCAGTCGACTTCATTCACAACGAAGCTCTCGAGGGAACTCAACTCCGGCGCAAGGGAAATGATCTGGTGGCAGTGGTGTTTCCGGCCCCTCTCGAAGCCGGTCAAAAGCTCCAACTCGAATTCACCTATGCCGGCGAGGTGTTGTCGGAGGCGGGTCCGGGATTGGTCTACGTCGGAGAGCGAGGCACCTGGTATCCGAGCTTCGGACTAAGTCCGGCACACTTCGATCTGGAGTTTCAGTATCCGCTGGGCTGGACACTGGTCGCTACCGGAAAATCTGCCCCGCCCGTCACCGCGCCGGAGGCCCCCGGCCTGCAGGTATCTCACTGGATCTCAGAAGTCCCGACCGCAGTCGCCGGGTTCAACCTCGGCAAGTATGTTCACGCCGAGTCAAAGGCGGGAGATGTAACGGTGCAGGCCTTCGGAACGCCGGGGATGGAACGCTCATTTCCAAAAGCCCCCGCGGAACTCGTCGGTCCCCCGCCAACCTTCCCCGGGCCGAGGCCGCCATTTCCAGTCGTGATTGCCCCGGCGCCTCCACCACCTTCGCCCGCTCGCAATGTGCAGAGTGTGGCCGACAAAGCGGCGCGAGCCATTGACCGGTTTTCCCAGTGGTTCGGGCCCTATCCATATGACTCTCTCGCGCTCACTCAAATGCCGGGAGACCTCAGCCAGGGATGGCCCGGGCTGGTGTTCTTGTCGAGCTTTGCGTTTCTGACTCCGCAGGAGCAGGCGGATCTACATCTGAATCCGGTCGCTGTGTTGACGAGCAGTCAGGTGCTGGTTCATGAAACCGCTCACCAGTGGTGGGGAGACCTAGTACTTTGGCGCAGCTATCGTGATCAATGGTTTGTCGAGGGTTTGGCGAACTATTCTGCGTTGCTCGTGCTTGAACAACAGAATCCGGCGCAGTTTCGACTGATTCTCGAAGCGTACCGAGACAACCTGCTCAGCAAGAACAAAGACGGCGAATGGCTGCGCGATGCCGGTCCTGTCACTCTCGGCCAGCGACTGATTTCGTCCCATTTCCCGAACGGGTATGAAGCCATCAGCTATGAGCGTGGCACATGGTTGTTCCACATGCTCCGGTGTATGTTGCGCGACGCCGAATCGGCTTCCCGTTCCCGGAATGGGCCGGCACATCCCGACGAGCCGTTTTTCCGAGCGCTCCGTAAGGTAAGGGAACGCTATGCCGGGAAAGGCGTGAGCACACGTGAATTGCTCCAGGTGTTCGAAGAGGAATTGCCGCGCCCGCTCTGGTTTGAAGGCCGGCCGTCGCTTGATTGGTTCCTCGAGAACTGGATCAACGGAACGGCAATGCCGCATCTGGAAACACGCGATGTACGTTTCGCGCAAAAGGAACGCGGGGTAGTGGCGACTGGTACGATCCTGCAAAAGGACGCTCCCAACAACCTGGTGACAGCCATTCCCGTGTATGGCATAACCTCCGGTAATTCCGTGACGTTCTTGGGCATCGTACTGGCTGACGGTGAAGAGACAATGTTCCGGTTCAATGCCCCCAATGGAACGCGCAAGATCGTGTTGGATCCCAAGCAGACAGTCCTCAGCAAACTGAAGTAGCCTCTTCATACCTTCGTGCGTGCCCTGCCGGAACTCACCGCAAAACCACGGACCACGGCGTGCTCCTGACCCTGAATTGGTTCTCACAGGCAGGGAGAAAAATGAGCCTTTCGCACCATCCATGTGGAAGTGAACAGAGTAAGCAGCGAATCGTGTTGCTGGTCGAAGACGAACCATTTGTGCGCGAGGCCACAGGCCGGATTCTTCAGGGCGCCGGCTTTCAGGTCTTGGCCGCGAGCGATGCACAGGACGCCATGCGGGCCTATGAAGAAAACCAATGCCGGATTGATCTGCTGATGAGTGACCTGGGCCTGCCAGGACGAACCGGCCGCGAACTCGGAAGTGACATTCGTCGAAGGATGCCGGGCATTCCCATCCTGCTCACGTCTGGCTATCTGAGCGGCGAAGACGGCGAAGGTTCGACGGAGGAACACACCTACTACCTGCCCAAACCATATTCGAGGGCCGACCTTCTGAAGAAACTGAGCCAGATCTTTGACCTCACATTGCGCGGAAATGCGGCACGGGCCGGTTGATAGTTCATGAGCGACGGTAGACTACTCCGACCAGCCGTTTGACTTCCGTCATATGGGCCTCCATTTCGAGCGTGAAACGTTCCCAGTCAAAGCTTGCGAGATCTTTGCACTCCTCGATCAGGATCTGAAACGCGGGCTCCTGCTGAAAATCGATTTCCCGGTCCTCCGGGTAGCCATAGCCCACGGCACTCATGCGACAGAGCAGGTCCGCCAGGGCGACCAGAGCAACCAGCGCCTTGTGCTCTTTCACCTCGCGAACGTCGTGGTGCCAGGCGATGACCTGGACAAGGTCGGAAGGCATGTGCCACTTTTCCGCCAGAATCCGGCCAACCTCGGCATGGCCAATGCCCAGAAGCTGTTCTTCCGCCTCAATCAGAGGAATGTGACCCGAGAGTGCCTTCCTGAATGCTTCGGCATATTCTTGCGGTGCAACCCAGTAACTCATCACAACGCCGAAATCGTGTAATAGGCCTGCCAGGTACGCCTTGTCGGGATCGGGGAAGCCAATCGCGCGTGCGAAATAACGTGCAGCGAGGGCGACCCCAAGGCCATGCTCCCAAAATACTGTCGGGTCGATCGGACAGTTCTTGGGCGCCAGATTGACGAGGCAACAGCCGGTTACGATATCGCGCATCCGCTGCATACCCAGACTGATGATGGCGCCGCGAACGCTGTCGACCTGCTGCCAGCGCCCAAACAACGGTGAATTCGCAAAATGCAGACACTGTGCCGCCAGAGATTCGTCCTGCGAGATCAGGCGGGTCACCTCGTTGATTTGAAGGTCGTCGATCGGCCGCTGCAGATAATTGAGCAGAGGCGCGACGACGACGGGCAAGCTGGGCAAGTGATCCGCCGCCATCAGTTTTGTGAGCAGTTGTTCTCGTCGCATGATGGCCATGGCTCAACTCCCAGTCGTCGGCAGCGCTTTCGCGTACCCGGTCGCCGAAGGAAAATGGACAAGCTTGAACTTGTCGGTTACGCCGTAGAGCGATTCAGAGTGGCCAAGAAAGAGGTAACCGTGGGGTTGCAAACTGCTGTGAAACTGCTCGATGGCACTCCGTTTGGACTGAAGATCGAAGTAGATCAGCACATTGGCGCAAAAGATCACGTCCATATTCCGCATCAGAGCCATGTGTGGCGCGTCGAGCAGATTCAGCCGGGAGAAGGTGATCGTCTTCCTTGCCTCCGGGCCGATTCGTAACTGGTTCTCGACGGGCACGAAATATCTCTGGCGATAGTGAGTGTTCACATTCCGCACGCTGTAATCGCCGTACACTCCGGCGTGCGCGTGCGCGAGAGAATGTTCGTTCAAGTCCGTTGCCTGGATTTCGAACGACCAGCCTTTGAGCAGGAGGGCGCACTCCTCGGCAAGAAACATGGCCAGAGTGTACGGTTCCTCTCCGGTTGAACATCCGGCACTCCAGAATCGCAGCTTTTTCGGCAGGGCCGCGGAACGGTTGGCAAGGATACGCGGCAGGACCACCGACCGGAGCGCATCGAGTTGCGTGCGATTGCGAAAGAAGCATGTTTCGCCGATGGTGATCTCGTTCAACAGCTTGACCATTTCCTCGCGTCCGCTGGTCTGATGGCTGAGCCGTTCCAGGTATTCGCGGAAGGTCTTCACGCCGAGTTCCTGAAGACGCCGCGAGCAGCGGTCTTCGAGCAGACGCAGCTTGTTATCCGGGTGAAAGATGCCGGCAGCTCGGTAGATCAGATCGCGAATCTTATAAAGATGTGGGTCCGGGGGAGCGTTCGTGGCGGGCACGGCTGGCGGGGTAGCAATCATGCCCGCGCTCCCAGGGAAGCGTTGCCAGGGGCCGTGGTCGCAACCAAGCCCGCCGGGTCCAGGACCAGCCGCACACGTCCGTCGCCGCTGATCGTTGCCCCTGCCAGTTGAACATTCCCCTGCAGATAGGAGCCCAGGGGCTTGATGACGGTTGATTCCTGGCCAACGAGCTTGTCCACCAGTAGAGCAACGCGCTGCCGTCCCACTCCGAGGACCACCGCCTTCCTCTGAGCGCTTCCACCCGTGGCGCTTGCGGTGGCGAACAGCGTGCCCAATTCCAGAAGCGGTAGGGCCTCACCGCGCAATTGCAGCACGTCGCTGCCCTCGACCTGATGCAACTGGCCATCGTCGATGCGGACGGTCTCCAGCACCGAACGCAGGGGCAGCGCATAGGTCTCTCCTGCAGCTTCGATGAGAAGGACCGGAAGGATGGCCAGCGTCAGAGGCAGCCTGAGGCGAACGATAGTGCCCTGGCCGAATTCGCTCTCGAGTTCGACGGAACCGTTGAGCTTCCGAAGATTGGCGCGGACGACGTCCATGCCGACCCCCCGCCCGGAGAGGTCGTTGACTTTGGGCGCTGTACTGAAGCCGGGAAGGAAGATAAAGTCCAGGATCTCCCGGCGCGTCAGGAGACGGCTTCGTTCCTGCGACACGAGTCCCTTCTCGATGGCCTTGGCCAGGATGCGATCGGGATCGAGGCCTGCGCCATCATCGTTGACGCTGACGACGATCTGGTCGCCCTTTTGCAATGCCTCGAGTCGAATTGTCCCGTGGTGGACCTTCCCGGCAGCGCGGCGGGAATCGGGCATCTCGATTCCGTGATCGAGAGAATTGCGCACCAAGTGCACCAGAGGATCGGCAATCAATTCCACCATCGTCTTGTCGATTTCAGTTTCTTGGCCATCGACGACCAGTTGCACTTCTTTTCCGAGGAAGCGGGCTTGGTCGCGAACCAGCCGCGGAAACCGCCGGAACACCGATTCAATGGGCACCATGCGGGTCTTCAATCCTGCGATCTGAAGCTCGTCGGTGACAAAGCTCAGCCGCGAGGTCGACAGGCCAAGCGCTGCCTCAAACGCGATGCGGTCCACCGTGCCGGTGGCGAGGTCCCGGCTCAGACGCACCAGGCGATTACGTTCGAGCACGAGTTCGCCGACCAGGTTGATCAGTTCGTCAAGCTTGCGCACGTCCACTCGCATGGTGCTGACGTCGGCACGCGCTTCCGCAGCCTTCTTCTGGCGCAGCAGCGCGTCGCCGACCTCGGCCGGTGATGCAACCCCCTTTTCAATGAGGATCTCTCCCAGCTTCCTGCGCTCCGGTTGGCTCGCCTGCTCCTCCAGTGCGGACTGCAGCGTTTCGGGAGGAATGACTTTGGCGGCGACGAGAATCTCCCCTAGTTGAAGCGCGCTCTCGGCGGGATTGAGCACGTTCTTCAGCTCTTGGAGTAGATCGTCAAGGTGGTAATTGGGCGTTTCTCCTTTTCGCAGGTCGCCGAGGATCGTGCCTAACTGGTCGCGGGCACTTAAAAGTGCGTCCATCATTCGTTGGGTGAGGCGGCAATCGCCCCGCCGCAGAGCGTTCAGTACGTCTTCGGCACGATGTGCGAGCCTGACAATCGGATCGAGCGCCAGAAAGCCCGCCGTGCCCTTCATGGTGTGGAGAGCGCGAAAGATCCGGTGCAGAAGATCTTTGTCGTCGGGCGTGGACTCCAGCGCGACCATGTCCTGGTCCATGCCCTGCAGAAGTTCTTCCGACTCCACGATGAAGTCCTGGAGGAGAGCCGGATCCTTGCTTAGATCATCACTCACAGCCGGGCGTCCCTTTCTTAGCTGGTTGCCTTTTCCATCGACCCGTGGCTGGACTGCGCCATGAGACGCTCCACGTCAAGGAGAATAAGGAGGCGGTTCTCGAGGTTCCCCACACCAGAAACGTATTCGCGCTCGACTTTGCCAAGACGCGGCGCCGGCTCGATCGTGTCCGATGGGATGCGAAGCACCTCCGACACCGAATCCACGATGAACCCGAGTACGTTTCCCCTCACTTCCGCCACCACGATGCGCGTCTGTTTGTCGTGCCTGGAGTCCTCCAGACCAAAGCACTTACGCAGTGAAACGACTGGGATCACCCGCCCGCGCAGGTTCGCGACTCCCGCCATGAAATCGGAAGAATTCGGAACCCGTGTGAGTTCCTGCAAGCGAATGATTTCCTGCACCCGCAGAATGTCGAGTCCAAATTCCTCGCTGCCAACACGAAACGTGACCAGCTGCAGCAGGTCCTGGGTTCCCCGAGTCGCTCTCCCCTGCGGCGTTTTCAACTCTGTGGTCGCTTCCATGTGGTGATCTCCTCGTCCCCAAGCACGAGCGCGCGCATCAAGATGCGGACATTGCCCGGGCACGTTCGCGTTCTCCAGCTTCTGATTGTGGCTCGGGGGAACTCGCAGTAGATGCGCTTCGAGCCTTGCCTTCATCCACGCAGAATTTGCCGACCATCTTCTGCAAGTCAAGGGCAAGAGCCGAAAGCTCCTGGCATGCCTTGGCGCTCTCCTGCGAGCCAACGGCCGATTCCCGGACAAGACGCGCGATCTGATCCATGTTCAGGTTGACCTGTTCGGAAGCGCTGGACTGTTCGGTGGCTGCGGTCGCGATGCTGGTAACCATCTCACCCACCTGCTCGGCCATCTGAATGATCTCTTTCAGCGAATCGCCGGCTTGCGTGGTGCTCTTAAGGCCTTCCTCCACCTGCTGTGTCTCCATCTCCATGGCTTTCACGGCGAGCCGAGTTTCACCCTGAATGTTTTTGATCATGTGGGCGATCTCCTTCGTCGCCCCGGTGGTACGCTCGGCCAGCTTGCGCACCTCATCGGCCACCACGGCGAACCCACGCCCCTGCTCGCCGGCGCGTGCCGCTTCAATGGCGGCGTTCAGTGCCAGCAGGTTGGTCTGGTCGGCGATGTCGTCGATGACCCCGACAATGTGCCCGATCTGATCGGAGGCCTTGTCCAGTTCCTCCATCTTCTTCGCCGTGTCGCGGACCCCGCCGGCAATCGACCGCATTTTGGCCAGCGTCCCGTCAACGATGCCGCCGCCCCGGCGCGCGGTTTCGGCGGCCTGCCGCGCGGCTTCGGCGGCGCGTCCGGAGTTCTCCGACACCTGGCTGACCGTGGCGACCATCTCCTGCATCGCCGTGGCTGCCTGCATGGTCTGGTCCTTCTGCGTCTCTGCACTCTGCGCCTGCTGGGAGGCGGAAGCGGACAGTTCTTCGCTTGCACTGGCCACGTGTTCGGCTGTCTTCGCGATCGATTCAATAAGTCCCCGCAGGTTGTTCTTCATCTCGTTGAGGGCCATGCCGGCCAGGCCGATCTCATCGCGAGAATGAACCTTCACATCGGCGATCGCCAGGTTGTTGTGAGCGATTTCGCGAAGGCTGGACGACATGTTTTCGACAGTGCGGGACAAGAGACGAGAGAGCCATCCCGCCGCCACTGCGCCCAGCACGATGCCGATTACGGGGATGACAATGAGCTGGCGGTTAGCGCTGGCCACCAGCGCATCCTGCTCTTTCCCCGCACCTTCCCGCTTCTTCACCTGATACTCGGCAAAATCCCTGATCGCACGCCGCAGATCCTCGCGCCGTGCGGTGCTGTCGCCTGCGAAGGCGATTGCTTCCGCGTCTTTGGCGTTCCCATTTCTCCGCGCCTCAACTTGCCGCTCCGTGATGATGCGGAATGCGTCGTAGTGCCCGGCGACCTCGGACAGCAGTTCTTTCCCCTGATCGGTGCGTACCGTGTTCTGCAGGAATGTCATCGCATCCTGATATTCCTTCTGTCCTTCCTCCCTGCGCACCAGCACATCCTCACGTCCCGACAAAAGAAAACCGCGCACCGCTGCCATCTGCTTCTCGACGCCGATCTCAATGTGACAGCTCTTCTCCACTTTGAGGTCCCGCTCTTGCGCCTCACTGAAGACGTCATCCAGTTTCGCAACCGTGAAGTAGTTGAACACTCCAAGCAGAGCGAAGATCAGGAGGACGGTTCCAAAAGCGGCGCCGAGCTTTACTCGTAGGCTGAGGTTTCTCATTTTTGCGGCCTCCACGGCGTGGTCTGCAATCCTCTCTCTGACGAACAGCGCAAGGCGAGACTGTTCCTGTGCTCAACATCGGCGTGAGGAGTGTTGACTTTAGGTTCGGAAGACGCGGCCGTTATTCCGTGGGACATAGCCTCGAGTGCCGACGGAGCTTGCGCGATCCCCGTTCTTGTCCATATCCTCTAATCTCCTTGATCTCCATGGCTCACGATCCACAGTCGCTTCTCTGGGAGCTTTTTGTTGTCTTTCTCGCCGCCAAAGCGGTGGGCGAAGTCTTTGAGCGCCTTTCTCTGCCCGCGGTGCTAGGGGAGATCCTGGCGGGAGTCGTGATCGGACCGTATGCCCTCGGATGGATTCATCCTTCCGTCACGATCGAATCGATCGCCGAGGTCGGCGCCATCTTTGTTCTCTTTAATGCGGGGCTGGAGACGACTCCGGGCGACCTCATCCGCGTAGGCCGGACCGCTCTTCTTGTCGCCCTCGCCGGCATCCTCGTGCCTTTCGTGCTGGGCTTCGCCTACATGAAGCTGATTGGCGATGCGACGACGGAAGCGATTTTCGTCGGCGCCGCCATGGTCGCGACCAGCGTGGGCATCACCGCCCGTGTCCTGGGCGATCTGAACGTTCTTTCCTCGCGCCTGGCAAAGATCATTCTGGGAGCAGCGGTCTTCGATGACATTCTCGGCATGGTCATTCTCGCGGTCGTAGCCGGTCTGGCCAGTGGAGGCGGTGTCGACTGGCTGCGCATGGGTGTGCTGACCGGCGAAGCGGTCGCTTTCGCGGTTTTCATGATCTTCGTCGCGCCGAGGATTGTGCGCGGCGTCCAGACTCGTGTCGAAAGACTATCCACACGCAACGCTCCGCTTGTGCTCTCGCTGCTGGTGTGCCTGTTGCTCTCCTGGCTATCGGCGAAGATCGGCATGGCCGCGATCATCGGAGCTTTCTTCGCGGGCCTGATGTTCGCAGATTTCGCATCCGACTGGCGTTTGGCTCCCAAGGCGCATGCCATCAACGAGTTTCTTGCCCCCTTCTTCTTCTTTTCCATTGGCGCGAAATTGGATGTGAAACTGTTCACCGGACCGGTACTCCGGACTGCCGTTGTGATTTCCGCTCTGGCGATATTGTCGAAGGTGGCAGGCTGTGGGCTCCCCATGCTCAAAAGCGGCTGGCATTCGGTCCTGGCGGTAGGAGTCGGCATGATGCCGCGCGGGGAAGTGGCCCTGATCGTGGCGCTTGCGGGCCTCAGTGCCGGGATCGTGACGCAGCAAACCTACGCCATTGTCATATTCATGACCGCCGTGACCACCATTCTGGCCCCGCCCGTCCTGCGTGTTCTGTTCCGGCCGGAACGGGAGGACGCCGCTCGCACCGCGTCTCCTGCGGACGCTCACTGAGGACCGGGCGATCCGCGTTTATAATGCGCCTTTCTACAAGGAGCAATCATGGAACTCGAAGGGCGGGTTGCGCTCGTGACGGGGGCCTCGCAAGGCATCGGACGCGCTTGCGCTCTGGCGCTCGCGGCTGAGGGGGCGTCGGTCGCAGTGGCCGCCCGCAATCAACAGAAACTCGATGAACTCGTGCAGCAGATCACGACGGCCGGCGGCAAGGCGTCCGCGTTCATCGTGGATGTGGGTGACGAGGAACAGATCAAGTCGGGCATCAAAGCAGCATTGGGCCAGTTTGGGAAGATCGACATTCTGGTGAATAACGCCGGCATCACGCGCGACCAGCTCGTCATGCGTATGAAGCGCGCCGACTGGGACGCGGTGATCGATACAAACTTGACCTCCGCCTATCTGTGCATCCAGCAGGTGATCGCGTCCATGCTCAAGCAGCGTTGGGGAAGGATCATCAACATCACCAGCGTTTTTGGGCAGACCGGGCAAGCCGGACAGGCGAACTACGCGGCTTCCAAGGCCGGGCTGATTGGATTGACCATGGCCATGGCGCGCGAAGTGGCGTCACGCAACATCACATGCAATGCAATTGCTCCAGGCTTCATCGAGACCAGCATGACCGAGGTTCTCGGCGACGAATTCAAACAGAACGCAATCAAGATGATCCCGCTCGGGCGCGTGGGCAAGCCTGAGGACGTTGCGGGCGCCGTGTGCTTCCTCGCATCGGAGAAGGCCTCCTATGTCACTGGGCACGTTCTGAACGTGAATGGCGGAATGCTGATGGGGTGAAAGTCGGGACGCGAACGTCCCCGCTCGCGCTCGGACAGTGAGAGCTCTACTGCCGCCTCATCCCCCACCGCGGAACTGAATGATCCTGCGACGGTCTCTCTTGGATGGCCGTCCAGACGGCAATTGCTCCCACTGCCGGGCAGCCTTACGCTCGGCCGCGACTTTGAGGCGAAGCTCGCGGCTGGCCTCGGTTTCGCGATAGAGGGTTTGGGCGACGGCAGCGGGTCCGCGAACTTCGCTGAGCAGCAGCACTTCGATGTCGAAATCGCCGCTCTCGTTGGTCACGCGCAACAGGTCACCGACATGGAGTTCACGAGCGGGTTTGACGGACTGCCCCCTAGATTGAATCCTGCCGAGTTCACAGGCCCGGGAGGCCAGAGCCCGTGTCTTGAAAAAACGGGCGGCCCAAAGCCACTTGTCAATTCGTACGCCGGCCATCCGTCCTATTCTGCTACAGGAATGTGCCTCATAGTGCGGCCCGTGAGTGATTCTACGCAAACGAGCCTGGATGCGATGAAGGCGAGCGGTGGGGAACTACCGCGTTTCGCGGACGATCAGGATCATTCCCGGCTTGAGGATCTCAGTATTCCGGTTGTCACGCTGCAAGGCGGCGACAGTGGTGTTGTAGGCGTTGGCAATCGAGTACAGCGTATCGCCGGGCTTCACTTTGTGGCGGATCACGGCACGAGTGGACGCGGAGGCAGCAGTCTTGCCGGGTGCCTTGCCTGTCCTGTGCGATTTCTTCGACGCTAACTGCGTTCCCGGTGCTCCCGGAGTAATCGGCAGGTGGAGATAAAGGACCTTTCGTCCCGCCAAGCTGTTCCCTTTCAGGTGATTCCATCCGCGAAGTATTTTTACTGGCACGGCGAAATTCTCGGCGACCGATTCGGCAGTGTCTCCCTTGCGAACCCGGTAACGCGTGATGCGGCGCGCATACGCACCCGTGTCGGTGTATTTGCCCGGAGGAATCGGGATCACCAGTTTCGTTCCCGCTTCCAACGAATTGTCTTCGAGATTGTTGGCGGCGGAAATGGATTTCACCGGAATGCGGTACGTGCGGGAAAGGGACGCGAGTGTTTCCCCACTTTGAACGGCGTGCAGACGCCACCACAGGCGCTTGTCAGACGGTATGGTTTCAACGGTACTCAGGTACTTCTCTTTCGACCCACTTGGCAAGCGCAAGTCGAAGGCGCGTTCTTTGGGAGTTGTCAGACGCAGCAGGCTTGGGTTTAGATCCTGCACGTCGGCTACGCTCGCATCGATGCATTGTGCCACCAGGCGAAGATCGATCGGATAGTCAGTCTTCACTGTGTCATACGGGATCGGCTTGTCGCGATTGACATCATCGAGGCCATATTGTTCGGGATTCTTGGCCATGATGGTCACGGCCACGATGATGGGAACGTAGTTGCGCGTCTCGCGCGGCAGCACGTTGCGGCGATACAGTTCCCAGAAATCCGCATAGCCGGTACGCTTGACCGCGCTCTGCACTGTGCCGGGGCCGGAGTTGTAAGCGGCCATCGCCAGATACCAGTCGCCGAACTGGTTGTAGAGGTCCTTCAGGTGCCGGGCGGCGGCATGGGTCGCTTTTTCCGGATCCTGGCGATCGTCGACCCAGAAATCCCGATGGAGGCCGTAGCCTCTGGCGCGACTCCCCATGAACTGCCACATGCCGCGAGCGCCGGCGCGGGAGACGGCCAACGGGTGAAATCCGGACTCGGCCTGCGCCAGAAAAATCAAGTCCTGGGGCACGCCCTCCTCTTTCAGGATCTGCCGGATCATGTCTTCGTAGCGGCCGGATCGAGCCAGAGCGCGCTCGAGTGTGCCGCGTCCGCGGTTGGAGAAGAAGTTGATATAGCCGGCGACCTGGTCGGTCATCATCAGCGGCAGGTCGGAATGCGTCGACTTGATTTCAGCCTCCGCCTGAGCCTTCACCGTGGCGTCGACCGGCGGCGTGACTTCGTTCACTTCATCAATCGGGGCGGGCTCGGATTTCTGTTGCGGGCCTGAGCTTTCGGCTTCCTGCGCCGTAAGCAGATCCAGGCCGTTCACGCCCTCCGTGATGCGGTCAAGTTCGCGATCAACGCGATCATCGGATCGGAGACCGGCATCAACATTTGTCAGAAGCGTGACTGCAGAGTCGAAACTCTTCCTGGCGGCCTCCAGGTTGCCGGCGCGGTAAGCGTCGAGACCCGCCTGGTACTCCTTCTCAGCGTGCTCGATCAATTCCGTGACTGGATCAGCTTTGGCAACCGGAGCTGACGCAGGCAGGGCAGCCTTGCCTGGGGTCTCGGCGGTAGCGGATTCCTTCTTCGCGGTTGCGGCAATAGACGGCTTGCTGGCGGCAGTCAGCGCCGACGCCTGTGCTTGCGCAGGCGGAAGGAAGGTCTGTTTCCGGGTGGATTGGCAGGCGATCGCGGTTGCTGCACAGGCAGCGGTAAAAGCGATCGCCAGAGACCGGTGTGTTAGAAGCCTCATATTCTCAAAAGCTTACGAAAGCACCTGAGGGCACATCCGGCGCCCCTGACAGTGAGATGGTACTATCGCCAATTTTGTTGGGTCAATGCCACGACAGGACCCTCGACGACGTTACTTTCGGAATCAGGCCGGGCATGTTACCTCACGCTCTCGAAGGCTGGCAAGGCAGGAAACCGGCATCGCGTCAGGGCGCAAACGTGACATTTGCGGCGTAGAGACGACCGAGTCATTTATAGTCCTCTGTTCATCCAACGACTATGAAAGCCATCCAGATCAGACAAACCGGCGGTCCGGAAGCGATGGAATATGCAGACGTGCCAGTTCCGGAGCCAAGGGCTACTGAAGCTGTCGTGAAGATCGCGGCAGCGGGCGTCAATTTCATCGACGTCTACAACCGCGAAGGCCGCTACAAGGTTCCGCTGCCGTTCGTGCTGGGACAGGAGGGCGCAGGAACGGTGTCGGCCGTGGGCGCCGAAGTGCATGGTCTTGCTGTCGGGGACCGTGTCGCGTACACAAGCGTGCTGGGAAGCTATGCCGAATATGCAGCTGTGCCTGCCGACAGATTGGTGAGAATTCCGTCAGGGGTGAATGATCGTGAAGCCGCAGCCGCCATGCTGCAGGGCATGACGGCACATTATCTCTCGCACGACACGTATCCGTTGAAGAAGGGCGAGACGGCGCTGATTCACGCCGCTGCCGGTGGAGTCGGGCTCCTGCTGGTCCAGATGGCACACAATATCGGGGCGCGAATTCTGGCGACGGTCTCGACCGAGGAGAAAGCGAAGCTGGCTCGAGCAGCCGGAGCGGACGAGATCATCTTCTATACGCAAACGGATTTTGAAGCCGAAACCAGGCGGTTGACAGGCGGAAAAGGTGTCGATGTTATTTACGACTCCGTGGGCAAGACTACGTTCGAGAAGGGGCTCAATCTTCTGCGGCCGCGAGGAATGATGGTGCTGTACGGCGGATCGAGCGGCGCCGTGCCGCCGTTCGACCCGATTACTCTTACGTCGAAAGGATCGCTGTACCTGACGCGGCCGTCGCTGGGAGCCTACATCATCACTTCACAGGAACTGCAGCAGCGGGCGGAAGCGGTATTCGGAATGATCCGCGCCGGAAAGCTCAAACTGCGGATCGAACATATCTATCCACTCGCGCAGGCGATTCAGGCGCATCGGGACTTAGAGGGAAGAAAGACCACAGGCAAACTCGTGCTGATTCCTGGCGCCTGACTCAGACTAGTTGAATTCGCCCCCACACCACTGCGTGATAATGTACGCCAGCACCTTGGCGGCGGCAAAAACCTGTCGCAGTTCAACCCACTCGTCCACGGTATGAGCTTGAGCGACCGATCCCGGGCCGTAGAGCACCGCAGGAACCTGTCCGTGATTGGTGAAAAGGCGAAGATCGGAGCCATAGGTCACGCCTTGCGTTATCGTCGTCCGGCCCAAAACCTCGGCATGGCATTGTAATAAGGACTCGACGATCGGATCGGTGACGGCGGTCTGCCCGGATTCGAACTGACCCTCGATCCAATCAATCTCGGGCGGGTGAGCCTTCAGCCAAGGATCGACAGCGATAGCGCGAGCGACAGCAGCAATGAGGGAGCGGCGGGCATCGTCCATAGTTTCGCCGGGCAGGACGCCGAAACGGCCCTCCACGATCACTTCGTCGGGAACGGTGGATGGCCATTCGCCGCCATGGATCACTCCGAAACTGATGGGCGCGATGTTAGTAGCGTCTTCGTAGAGCAGATTCTTGTAGTGAACGTGCCGGCGACGTTCCAGTTCCTGCACGGCCTGCAGCACGAGATAGAACTTCTCGATGGCGTTGATACCCTGCGGCTTCATACAGGCGTGAATGGCGCGGCCCACCACTCGGATGCGGAAAGTCAGGGCGCCGGACTGCACGGGACAGACATGCAGGGCGGTCGGTTCGCTGATGATGGCCGCGTCCGCGCGGAATCCTTTCACGATCGTCGTGAGAGTGCCGACGCCACCGCTCTCTTCGCCAATCACGCTTTCGATCATGACGTCCGCGGCGGGCTTGAACCCCAGCGATTGCAGCGCCTGAATGGCAAAAATGTTGGCGGCAAGGCCGGCTTTCATATCGCAGGAGCCACGGCCGTAGAGCTTTCCCTGTTGCACGTCGCCGCTCCACGGCGAAGCCGACCACAACGACTCTTTGCTGGTGGGGACGACGTCCATGTGGCCGTTGAGGATCAGGGTGTGGGGAACCGACTTCTTAGGCGTCTTCTTAGAAGCCGTCTGCCAGCGGCCGACTACATTGATGCGATCTTCAAACGGAACACCGTCATCGCAGAAGGCGGGGTGGGTCTCCAGTTCTTCTTTTTTCGAAACCAGGATGCCAGGATTCAATCCAAGGGTCTGCAGCTTCTCCGCGTAGAAGTACTGCGCGGGCTGTTCCCTGCCGGAGAGACTAGGAAATTGCACCAGACGCGCGAGAAAGCCGGTCATTTCGTCGCGTAGGGAATCGATCGTCGTCGAGATCTTCTGGATCGTCTCGTTCATGAAAAGCGGGTGTCAGGTGTGAGGTCTCAGGAAAACGGTCGCACTCTGTCAGATGTGAGTTGGCACCCTGATACCTGGCACCTGAGACCCGGCACCTTATTTTGGGCGCCTATAGTTTCGCAGATATTCCGGCAATTCGCGCTCGCAGCGCTCATCACGGATGGGAGTGCCCGACTGCATCTCCAAGGGGATCACACCTGCCCAGGTGGGGAAAGCATAGTCGGGTTCGTCGTCGATGGGTGGCCCGGTGCGGATTTTGGCGGAAAATTCTTCGATCGGAATGCGGATCACCGACGTCGCCTTGAGTTCCTTCTCGTTCGGCTGGCGCACCTCATCCCAGCGATTCGGAAGAATGTGCTCGCTAAGCACACGGAGAGCTTTGAGTTTTTCTGCGGGATCCTCGACCAGCGTGCCTGTGCCGAGAATGACGACGGAGCGGTAGTTCATCGAGTGATTGAAGATCGAGCGCGCGAGAACGAGGCCATCGAGCAAAGTGACAGTTACACAGACAGGAATGCCGGTGCTGAGATTCCGCAGCATGCGGCTGGCAGCGGAGCCGTGGATGTAGAGAACATTGCCGTCGCGCCCGTAGGAGGTCGGAATGACAAAAGGCTGGCCGTCAGCCACGAAGCCGACATTGCAGAGGAAGGCTTCGTCGAGGATATGGTTAAGAGCGTCCCGGTCGTAGATTCCACGATGAGGTTCACGAACAACGCGGGTGCGCGAAGTTGGCATCAGATTGTCGGACATGGAGAGAAAGTCCTGGGCAGGCGCCAAGAATGGTGAAGGGGTAGTGTAGCAGGCCCATTTGGCATGCCGCTGTGAGGGTGCCAGAGCGTTGCATTCGACCACAAGTACCGTTACATCCGTAATGCGAGATGGATACTTTCGCGAAGGAAAAGAATTGCACTGCGCTAGCATCCGCCCATGCGCACTCTAGATAAGGGGGCGTGGACCCCCTTTGTCTTGCATCTGACCTTCCCCCTCGTCGCCATCCTCGCTGCTCAAGGCGCCGACGCGCCGAAAGAAACCGTATCGGGCGCGACCGCTGTGAAGTCCGTCACTCAGATCACGCGGGATGGTGTGAGCAAGACCAATCTTGTTTCAGACGAATCAACCCTCTACGTCACGGAATGGCCCGCTGCGCGGCACGTAGTCGCGAAAGTGACGTTACCCGGCGCCGAGCGTTCTGTGATTTCCAACCCCCTCCCGAACGTGCAGGCCCTCGACATTTCGCCCGACCGTTCGAAGTTGCTGGTGGCCCCGGTGCAAGCTGGGGATACTGAGTTCTGGACGCTGCCGATTCATTCTGGATCTCCCAAACGCCTGGGCGATCTGACCGGTCGCGATGCTTCGTGGTCCGCTGACGGCAAGCACCTGGTCTTTGGCAGGGGTGCGAAACTCTTTGTTGCCAATGCCGATGGATCTTCCCCCCGGGAAATCCTCACTGCCGGAGGCTCGGTTTTTGCGCCTCGCTTCTCTCCTGACGGCAAACGCATCCGCTTCACGGTTGGCGATACGTCGCAGAATGCGACGTCGCTCTGGGAGGTAGACGGGAATGGAGTGAACTCGCATCCTCTCCTCAGCGGGTGGAAGAGCGCAGCAACCGCTTGCTGTGGCAGTTGGACCGCCGACGGCCGCTACTACATTTTCCAGGTCACGCAGAGTGCGCCGACGACGGTGACGACTTTGTGGGCCTTGCTCGATTCCACGTCGACAGGTATTCCGGTTCAACTCACCAGTGGACCCATGTCGTTCGGCAATGCTTCGCCGGCGCATGACAGCAAGACAATCTGGGCGATTGGAGTTCGGCCCGCCGGTGAAGCCGTCAAGTACGACGCCTCCACGAAGACTTTCATTCCGCTGTTGGCGTCTGTTTCCGCTACCGATCTCGACTACTCTGCCGACGGGAAGTGGGTGACTTACGTTTCGCTTCCCGAGGCCACTTTGTGGCGCTGCCGCGCTGACGGCAGCGAGCGGCTCCAACTAACGTTCTCCCCGGAACGCGCGGCCTTGCCCCGTTGGGCCACCGATGGCACTCGAATCGCGTATGTCAGCATGCAGCCTGGAATGGCTTCGAAGATCTCCGTCATCCCGTCATCCGGTGGGCCTGCTCAAGACATCCTGAAGGAGAATCGAGGCCAGATCGACGCCAACTGGTCGCCCGACGGCAATCGCATCATGTTCGGCAACCTCTACGACCTGGAAGGGATCGAGATTCGTGTGGCTGACCTCAAGACGCATCAAGTGGTGAGGGTCCCCGGGTCGCAGGGCCTGTTCAGCCCGCGGTGGTCTCCGAACGGCAGATACATTGCCGCGCTCTCTCCTGACTTCACGAAAGTCATGCTGTTCGATTATCAGAAGCAGAAGTGGACGACGTGGCTGACCGAACCTGCAGGCGCCGTGAGCTATCCCGTCTGGTCGGCTGACAGTCAGTACCTGTATTTCGATGATCTGGTAACGGATGAAGAATCGATTCGTCGCGTAAAGATCGGCGAAAACCAGGCAGAGCGTGTTTTCAAACTGGAAGGAATCGAACGTTACCCGGGAGCATTCGGGTTATGGAGCGGCCGCACCAACGATGGATCGTGGATATTCGTCCGCGACCGCAGCACGCAAGAGGTCTACCAACTAGCGGTGGATCTCCCCTAGACACTCACGACGAGGTCATGCGAGTCATGATTTCCCTTGCAAGCTGTCGGCTACGCGCAGATTGCGGAATGTTCCTACTGGCAGTCGCCTTGACCGCCGCTGTGGCCGTGGTCCCCAAACCGATCCTCGCGCAGACTCACGATCAGAGCAGCGTGGAAAGAAAGATTGTCACGCGGGTTGAGCCGGAATATCCGGAAACTCTCAAGCGCCTGTACATCGGGGGCGTTGTCAGGGTGGAAGCAGTCGTTGCGGCCAACGGCAGCGTGGAGAGCACCCAGTTGCTCGGAGGGAGCCCGATCCTTGGCCAATCAGCGATGAAGGCGATCAAGCAGTGGAAATACGCACCTTCCGGGAACAGAGAAAAAGTGATCGTGCAAATGGAGTTCGATCCGCACCGCTGAGCAGTCATTCTGTCCGCGTAGTTCGAACCATCGGAGCTATTTGCGACAGCGGCCTGCGGGCCGCACCACCGGCTCCTCAAACACCGCAAACTGGATTTTTTTCTCGACCGGATCGATGCGATCCACCAGCACGCGTACGCGGTCACCCAGGCGATAGGCTTTGCGTGCGCGCTGGCCGATGATCTGCCGGGTATTTTCGGGATAGACGTAGTGGTCGTCGTCGAGCGTGTTGATCGGAACCAGGCCTTCGACGAACAGTTCGGTCAGTTCTACGAAGAACCCGAACTTGGTCACGCTGACGACGAGGCCGTCGAAGTCCTCACCGATGCGGCGCTCCATGAATTTCACTTTCTTCCATTCCATGAGTTCGCGCTCGGCATCGTCGGCGCGACGCTCCGTCTGGCTGGATTCTTCGGCAATGTCATGGAGTTCCTCGATCGGGATAGGGCCCGTAAGGGAGACCTGGGACACTGGCTGCTCGTCAGGCTTTCGGCGTTTGGACCAGGGGGAGATGGCCGAGCTTCGCTCGACCGGACGGCCGACCACCCCAGGCTGCGCAGAATCCCGGGCGAGAGCGCCCATCCCCACAGGCGACGGATCGGAGCCAACCGGCACCTCGCCGTCGAATTTCTCGGCCGACTGTCGCAGAACATCTTTCAGAATCCGGTGCACGATCAGGTCCGGATATCGCCGGATCGGCGAAGTGAAATGCGTGTAGGTCGTCGCCGCCAAAGCGAAGTGCCCCAGGTTCTCCTCGGAATAGCGGGCCTGCTTCAGCGATCGCAGCATCAGGTAGCTGAGAATTCGTTCTTCCGGCTTGCCTGCGATTTTAGCTGTCAGCTTCTGGTACATCCGCGGCGTGATGTGCACTTCCTTCGGCACTTCGATTTCGCGTACGCCTTTGCCGGTGCCATGGGCGGCGCGCCGGTCGGCCTTCATTTGCACGCGGTGGACCGGCAACGCGCCCACGCCGAGTGAGTAGCCGAAAGTCGAAGCTATGACTTCGAAGTCGTAAACACGCTTGGCGTCAGGTTTTTCGTGGATGCGATAGAGCGAAGCAACCCGTCTTGACTCGAGATAGTGGGCTACGCTCTCGTTCGCCGCCAGCATGAATTCTTCGATTAGGCGGTGGGCGATGTTGCGTTCGGAGCGCGTAATACTCTTCATCAGGCCGAACTCGTCGAACTCGATCACCGGTTCCGGCAGGTCGAAATCAATCGAACCGCGGCGCTCACGCTTGCGGTTCAGAATCATCGCCAGGTCGCGCATGCGCTCAAAGTGCTCGACCAGGGTGTCATAGCGTTGTCGGGCGGCGGAGTCGCCTTCCAGCACGTCATTCACTGCGGTGTAGGTCATGCGCTCGGCGGAGCGAATGACGCCTTCATTGATTTCATAGCCGACGACGGCGCCCTGGTGGTCGATCTCCATGGTGCAGGAGAGAACGAGTCGATCGACCTGCGGGCGCAGGCTGCAGATATCGGTCGAAAGTTCGAGTGGCAGCATGGGCACGGCGCGATCGGGGAAATAGACGCTTGTGCCGCGCAATCGCGCTTCCTGGTCGAGTGGGGAACCGGGCGTCACGTATTGCGCGACATCGGCGATGTGGACCTGGAGTTCGTAATTGCGGTTGTCGAGTTGTCGGACATGGACGGCGTCGTCGAAGTCGCGGGCGGTTTCGCCGTCGATGGTGACAATTGGCAGAGAGCGATAGTCTCGTCGGTGCCTAAGTTCACGTGCTGGAATTGAACTTGGGATGGCCTGCGCTTCTTCGATGACTTCGGGCGGGAAGCGGTGAGGCAAGTGAAACTTACGGATCATGATTTCGACGTCGACGCCGAAATCGTCTTCCTCGCCGAGAATTTCGATCACGCGGCCGCGGGGGTTTTGCGTGGCTGAGGGCCAGTCTGTAATTTCGACGTCAACGACGACACCGTCAAGGTCCGGCCAGTCCGTGCGGCGGGCGGCTTCTTCGCCGATGACGCGGTGCTGAGCTTTCCTATGTGACCCCTGTGTTCCCTGTGGTTTCTGGGTCTTGTCGGGAGTGGAATTCACCACCGGGGGCACAGAGATCACAGGGGCTTCGGGATACTCCAGCCCCGGCGGAATGATGATTTCCGGGGCGACCTTTTCGTCGATCGGCTTGACGTAGTTGTGGCGGTGGCCGTAATGAAAAATGCCGACTACAGTCGGGTGTGCGCGGGACACGGAACGAATCAGCCGGCCTTCGGCGCGGCCGTCAGGTCGAAAGGTCGTGACTTCCACCAGCACGCGATCGCCGTGCATCGCGGAGCCCACGGCGGGAGGAGGGACGAAAACATCACCGGCTAAGCGGGCTTTGAGGTTGGCATCGAGCGAGGTCGATTCGGGGATGACAAAACCGTAGCCGTCACGATGCATGCTGAGGCGGCCGATGAGCAGGTTGTGGCCTGATTTCGGCTGTGGGATCGCGTAGCGGTCGGAATCGACCTGGAGGAGTTCGCCTTCCTTCACCAAGGCCTGCAGGCGGTCATTCAGTTCGCGGCGGTCATCGCCCTTCACGCCGAGCTCGCGCAACAGTTGCTTGTAGCCTGCCGTCTTCTTCGGCTGGCGGGCGATGTGGCGAAGAATGGATGAATCCGAAAGGCCGGTCACAGGTCACAGGCCTCAGGTCTAAGCGGTCGCGATGAAACTGGATCGTCGCTCGGCATGATTTGCTGAGATCTGTGACCTGTCACTTGTGACCTACTTCAGGTACTTTTCCTGCACAATCCGCCGGTGATGCAATTCGTGTCCGGCGATGACGTAGACGAGCGCGCGGACGCTGATTTCGAGCTTGTTGGCAGTGCCGCGGCGGGCCACTGAATCGGCATCGAGGGAGCGGACGAGCGCCAGCGTAGCCCTGCGGATGTCGGCGAACTCTGCGATCAGGTCGTCGAGCGTGCGCTGGCCGAAATTGCCGTCGCGAATGTAGTCGTCCTGCTCGAAGCCTTCGATCGGAGTCTTGTCGCCGCGCGCGATGCGCAAAATGCGATAGGCCATGATGCGCTCGGTGTCGTTGATATGGCCGAGCACTTCTTTCACACTCCACTTGCCGGGAGCGTAGCGGAAGTCGGCCTTCGCGTCCGCAGATCTGAATAAGGCCCCGGTTTCCGCCGCCTGGGTCTCGAGTGCCGCGAGAAGGTCACCGGAACTGATCAAACAGATGTAGCGGTCGTAATAAGGAGCGTATTCGCCGGCCTGAGGCCGTCCGAAGCTTGTTGTCAAGGTAGCCATGAATCCCCCAGGGAGAATCGCGCCGGAGTCCGATGTCCTGCGCTTTGTTCCATAGTATCGCGATAGAAGAATTACCGGTGCCGGGGAATCGCTTACACGGCGCGACAACGATTCACGAGTTGGTCACGCTCTGCCCGGAACAAAGGGGGGAACCATGGAAAGCCCTAGAAAATATGGATTTCCACAACCTCGCACTGAGCGGCGCGGGGTACAATCCGTTTTGGCCACTGAAATGCGGCGATGCTTCTGAAATTCCTGATCGGGAAAGGACTTAAAGGACAATGTGGAAGCCCACGAATCAACCTGGAACGCCTGGCCGGCCGGCTGAGCCGGAGCGCCCCGCGACCCCAACGCCGAGTGCGCCCGTGGCGAGCGAGCCTGTTGCCCCGCGCCCGGTAGCCACCACCACTTCGGATCAAGCCACCATCGGCAAGTCGCTCGTCATTAAAGGCGAAGTTACAGGTTCGGAATCGCTCTACATCGATGGCCGCGTCGAAGGATCCATCAATCTCTCCGGCAACCGCGTGACAGTTGGCCGCAATGGCGTCGTTGCTGCCAACATCAATGCCCGGGAAATCGTCGTGCTCGGCAAAGTGCGCGGCAACTTGACCGCCAGCGACCGGGTTGATATCCGCAGTGACGGTTCGCTTACGGGCGATGTGGTCGCGGCGCGTATCTCGATCGAAGATGGCGCGTTCTTCAAGGGTGGCATCGATATCCGCAAGGCAGGATCGAAGCCCGAGGAAGTGAAGTCCGCGTCGAGCACGCCGGAAGTGGTTGCGGCGAGGGCGTAAAAAGTCGGCTCTTCAAGAGTCTTCAAAGGCACCCCGTTATGCGGTGCCTTTTTGTTTGAGGGCCGCCTTCCGCGGGCGGTACCAGCCTATCCGCCCCTCTCAAGTCCCGAGGCAGCTCTGACCGAAGCAGCCACAATCCCGCTGCCGCAGCGCCGGCCCATGTCACCGATCCCAGGCAGAGTGCCAGAAGATCGGCTCGTCGGCTGCCGTCGAGGTTGATGATCCTTGTGACCTCATAGCTCAGTCCACCTGAGACGGCACCGATCACCACCGACTTCCCCAGTTCCTTCCAGTTCATCCCACCGAGAGACACCATGCCGCGCACATGAAGCAGGAGCGCAATCGCCAAAGCATTAGCGGTAATGCCGATATCGGACGCAATTGCGAGTCCCGTGACCGACAACGTGCGAAACAGGAAGGAGTAAACCGGAAGTGACGCGATCGTAATCAAGCTGGTCGCGACCATCGGCGTGAGCGTGTTGCCTGAAGCGTAAAAAGCGCGCGCATACAGTGCCTGCGCCGACCACATCGCCAGCGAAAGCGAAAACCAGAAGAAGTAGACGGCAGTAGAGTGCGAATCCTCGAAGGTGAAGCGCCCGCGCCGGTAGACGAGGTCAATCAACGGCAGGGCAATCGCCATCATCCATCCGGTGATCAGAAGCGAGGCCGCCGTGATGCGATAGACCGAGGCATTTACCGTCGCGCCGAATTCTTCAAACTTCTTCTCGCCGTAAAGACGCGAAAAGAACGGCAACGAGGCTTGGCCTGTCGCCTGGCCCAGAATTGCGATCGGGACTGCGAACAGGCGCTTGGCGTAGTTCAGGCGCGCGATGTCGCCGATGCCATGCGATGCGAAGTAGCGCAGAATCCAGTCATCGGCGGTGACCAGCGAGACGCCGAGCATGAGTGGAATCGAAAGCCGCACCCACTCGCGAAACGCCGGATTCTTGACGTCGAAACTCGGGCTGTATCCCGTGCCGATGCGAGCGGCGCCGATGGCATTGATCAGAAATGGTCCTGCGATGCTGCCGATCAGGGCGCCGTAGGCGAGCGATGCAATTCCCAGTTGATGACCGGCGACTACTCCGCCAGCAATGATCGCGACGTTATAGATCAGTGGGCCAAGAGCAGGAAACAGGAACAGCCGGTGCGAGAGCAAGACCGCTGAGACCACGCCGCCGACATAGAAGAAGATCTGCGCTGGCAGCAGGATGCGGGTGAGGTGAACGCAGAGTTCGGTCTGCTCAGGCGTGAAGCCTTGAAACATCCACCTGACAAATTGCGGTGTGAAGATCTCGGCGAGCAGCGTGCCCGCGACCAACACCGTGGTCATCACAGTGATAATGATCGAAAACGTCCGCTGCGCATCGTGCTCACGCTTTTCGGCGAGGAAGCGCGTGTAGATGGCAATGAAGGTGATGGACGCGGTACCGCCGGCGACGATGTAGTTGAGCCAGTCGGGAAGCGTGAAGGCGGCGACGTAGGCGTCGGTTTGCTGGCCCGCGCCGAACGCGTAGGCGATGTAGGCTTCGCGGATGTAGCCGATCACGCGCGAGAGCGTGATAGTCGTCATCAGCAACACGGTGGCGGAGAGCGCGCTGTGCTGGTGCGAAGGCCGAAAGATACGCCACATGCAGTTTGAGAGTAACGCATGGCGGGGTTCCCCTGTAAAACCCCGTGTCCTCCGTGGTTATTGCTTTTGGTTCTTCAGTTCTTCACCACGGGGGACACGGAGGAGCACGGGGAAACCCTCTTTGACAGTCTCAGCGCGCAATCTCGATAATCGCAGAGTGACCGAATCGACTTTGACTCAACAGGATCTCCGCACCCCCGTTTTGCGCCGTTCTTTCCGCAAGCCTTACCCCGCTGCTGTGCGCGGCGAGGGTGTCTACGTCTGGGATGCTGACAGGAACCGATATTTGGACTTCTCCGGTTCGGCGGCGGTGAATCTGATTGGACATGGGGTCCGCGAAATCTCGGACGCGATGGTCGAGCAGGCGCGGCAACTCGAATTCGTCCACACCAGCCAGTTCACGACTCCGATCGCGGAAGAGTTTGCGGCGGAGCTTCTGGAATTTGCCGGCGAGCATTTCCGCGGCGGGGCGGTGTACTTCACCTGCGGCGGATCGGAGTCGGTGGAGACGGCGCTAAAGCTGGCGCGACAGTACCAGGTGGAGGTCGGGCAGCCGAAGCGGCACCAGGTTTTGAGCCGCAACCAGAGCTATCACGGATCGACGTTGGGTGCGCTGGCCGTTTCCGGGAATCGCAAGCGACGGGAAATGTATCTGCCGATGGTGCGGGAGTTCGCGCATATCGGCATGCCCTATTGCTATCGTTGTGCGTTCGACTGCACCGACGGCTGCCGGAACTGCGGGCAGCAGTATGCGGCGGAGTTGGAGCGGGCGATTGAAGAGAGCCAGGGCGCGGCGGCGGCGTTCATCTTCGAACCGATGAGCGGCGCTACGCTGGGCGCCGTCACGCCCCCGCCGGGATATCTGCAAGCCGTTGCCGAGATCTGTCAACGTTATGGCGTGCTGCTGATCGCTGACGAAGTCATGACCGGCATGGGCCGCACCGGACGGAATTTCGCTGTCGAGCACTGGCTGAGCTCACAGAACGGTGTCGCGCCCGACATTCTGGTGACCGCAAAGGGGCTGTCGTCGGGATACGCGCCGCTGGGAGCGGTGATTGCCAGTCGCAGAGTGGTCGATGCCATTGCGGAAGGCTCGGGAGCATTTCTGCACGGCTTCACTTACAACGCACATCCGATCTCGGTAGCCGCGGGACGGGCGGTGCTCCGGCATTTGCAGTCGCGCAATCTACTGGCAGCGGCCGACTCTGAACATACCGGGACTGCCGGATCGGCGCTTAAGTCGGCGCTCGAAAGGCTGCGTGACATTGATGTCGTCGGCGATGTCCGAGGCCTCGGCCTGCTTTGGGGCGTCGAATTCGTGAGTGACAAGAAGACCAAAACTCCCTTCCCGCCGGAGGAGAATTTCGCCGGCTTGGTCGGACAAGCTTGCCGGAAGCGCGGGCTGCTGGTCTATCCGATGCAGGGCTGTGTGGACGGCATCGCAGGCGACCACCTGCTGATCGCGCCTCCGGCGGTGATCACAGCGGAGGAGATTGGGTGTGCGGTGGAACAGTTGCGGGCGGCGATCAAGAGGCCCGAATGATCCGTGTGTAGTTGGTGTGATGGCGATGTTAGGCGAACCATCGAGCGCTTGGCTTAGATTCTTTCCCTGTACTGATCTCGGACCTATCCTCATCACCGCCTCCTGGCAGTCGCTTTCTGATCTCCAGGTCTTCGACAACTGGCGGCACACTCGAAGCCGATCTGCGTGTTAGCTCACTTGGTGGCTTAGGGGACGATCTTGAACGCAACGCCCTGTCCGAGCAATCCGCCGTCGGGCGCCGTGCCGTAGATCGTACCGCCAGAGTCGAGCAACAGAGTGCATTGTGGGTGTGCACCCCGATTGGGCGTCCCGAACCGGTGCAGAATTGTCTCCTGCCAACCTCCGGATCCCTTCGTCAGCTCAAATACTGTTCCATAGTGATCAGGAACATTGACGATGTCGTCATCGTGGCCACTCAAGGTGGTCGTGCCGTAGAGATTGCCAGCGGCGTCGAATGTCAGGCCTGCAGCCGGAAACGCTCCGTCATGGTGTCCGTGAAATACATAGATATTCGTGTAGTTCCAGCCTCCACCCCCATCGGGAGCAAGCTGAAAGACCACACCGCAGCCATTGCCGCCGCAGAAGTCAGGGAAAGGGCCAAACATTGCTGTGCCGTACAGACTCCCCGCGCTATCAAAGATTACGCCTCCGGTTGGAGCCCAACTACGATCGCCGAATTCGTAGAGTACGGTTTCCGTCCAGGTGTCCCCCGTTCCCGGAGACAGCCTGAAGACGGTTCCCAAATCGAATGCGCCGCCGTTACTGCTGGTCCCATAAAGTTGGCTCGCGGCGTCGAATACCAGTGGACCGTTCGGGTGGGCGGCGCCATCGCCAAATGCATAGAGCACGGTTTCATTCCAGGCCCCATGGCCGGACGGTGAGAGGCGAAAGAGGGTGCCATCAAAATGGCCGCCGCCGCCGAAGGTTGTTCCGTAGAGATTGCCGGCGGCGTCAAAAATCAGATCGCCGTTTGGTACCGACCCATCGGCCGAGTCGGTAAAGGCGTGCAACACGGTCTCTTTCCATTTGCCCGTTTTTCCAGGTTTCAGCATAAACACGAGACCGCAACTACACGCGGGATCACCGCCAAACGCCGTGGTGCCGTAGACATTCCCGGCGCTATCAAGAGTGACTCGGCCAGCGGGCGTAGAGCCGTCGCGCCCTCCGGTGAAGTTGTAAAGCACGACCTCCTTGTAGGCGCCGCCTGGCAAGGGCTGGAGGCGGAAGACGACCCCGAAACCGCTTCCCCCTTTGGAGGCAGTGCCGTACAGGTTGCCGGTTGTATCGAGCACCAATCCGGCATAGGCTGTCGCCCCACCGCCTTTCCCAGCGTCGAAGCGACGGATCACGTGGTAGGTTGCGCCGAAGGCTAGGGTCGAAGTGACGAGGAAGGCGCTGAGAAGAAGTGTGCCACCGAGGCGGTGCAAGATGGTCCTTGCGAGGGAACGGAGGGTTCTTTCCACGACGAAATACTCCTCTACGGATGGTCGTCACCTGAGGTGAATTCGGTCCCCGCCAACTCGAAGGGCACGTTCGTGACAATAACCAGCCATGATAATGTCCCCAGGACAAGGGAAGTCAAGTTAATCTCTCGCGAATGCAGTCGCCTGCACTGTTGCGCCAACCACACTCGAGGAACTGTGCCGAGAGGGTTACCAATACAGACGGGAGTATGGCCGCCCAGGCTTAAAAGGCTCCGATTGGTTGCACCGTTGCCATATTCATGAGTTCCCCAAAGAATGACTGCGGCTAAACACTCACAACGCTCTGCGTCGACTTCAGTTGGATGCTCAACGCCTTTTTTTTTGCACTCTTTCGCTCCTGACTTCCTCCACCAACCGTAAGCTGGCAAAGGGGATATCTGGTGATCTCCGTTTTACCCGCCGTGCATTGTCATCTCACCGGCCTTGCTCCACTCTGCCTCCTGCACGGAGGCAATTATGTCCACCTCATTGGCCGATTTTGCCGAGCAGGCTAACCCCCGAACCCTGGCCGAAGCCCGCCGGGCCAGCTTTCGGCAGGCGACGCGGGTCCACGGAAGCTTCGTGGCCGCCGTCGAGAAACGCACCCTGGTCTGGATGGCAGAGCGCATGCCCGCCTGGGTCAATTCCGACCACCTGACGATTCTCGGATTCGGCGCTCAGATCGCGACCGGAGTCTGTTACGCCCTGGCCACTTACGACCGCCGCGCCCTCTTGGCCGCCATTGTCTGCCTCGCTCTGAACTGGTTCGGCGACTCGCTCGACGGCACACTCGCCCGCGTTCGCCAGAAACAGCGCCCGCGATACGGGTTCTATGTTGATCACATGATCGACTCGATCGGCGCCACCGCCATGATGGGCGGTCTCGCGCTCTCGGGGTACATGCATCCCGTGATTGCGATCGGGCTGCTGATTGCGTTCCTGCTGCTCTCGATCCAGTCGTATCTGGCTACGTACACGCTCGGCGAATTTCATCTTTCGTTCTGGCGGTTTGGCCCGACGGAATTGCGGATCCTACTGGCCGTCGGAAACCTGGCGTTGTTCCGCTGGGCGTGGGTGATCCACGGGAAATATCGCCTGTTCGACATCGGTGGTGTGATCGGGCTGGGTGGGATGCTCCTGATGCTGATCGTCGTCAGCTTGAAGAACACTGTCCGGCTGTATCGCGAGGAGAGGATTGGATGAACGGTTCACAGTTCACAGTTCTCCGTTCTCAGAAAAGCCCAGCGCGTTTATTCATTCGCTGGTTGAAGTTCAACTTCGTCGGCGGGATCGGAATTGGAGTTCAGCTGGCATCGTTAGCCATCTTCCGATCGCTGTTCGGCCTGAACTATCTCTTAGCCACTGCTCTTGCCGTCGAGGCGGCAGTCATCCACAACTTCCTCTGGCACGAGCGCTTCACATGGGCCGACCGGCCAGCCGGGCGCCCGGTGCATTCGCTGGCCCGGCTGGTGCGATTCAATTTCAGTAACGGGGCAGTCTCGATCATCGGTAACCTTCTTCTGATGCGCATGCTGGTGGGGCAACTGCGGCTCAATTATGTGGCCGCCAATCTGATGGCCATCACGGTGTGCTCACTGGCTAATTTCTTGCTCAGCGATCGCTTCGTTTTTCGGCGCGTGTCTCGGGCGATGCCATCGAGGGTCGAGAACAGAATCTGACCGCGCCGCAATCCTAGGATTCTTTGGTCAAGACATCCAGTCTCTCAATCTCGTCCTGGAGTTTGCGGGCTGCCCACCGATTCAGTCTGTCGATGCCGAGAAACACCATTGCACAGAAAATTGCGATAAACGCGAAGGCGGCGATGATCACGCTGGCATGCGCCTTAGCATTCGGCTGCTGCAAAGTGAACACGAGAAGCCCAACGAGAAAGACCGTCATGCCGGGTACCAGCGGCAGCAGATACCAGCTCCAGGCACTGCGCAACAGGTCTCGCTGTCGCTCCAGTTCACTGCGGTGGAAATCGATACAGGTTTGGAATGCCATCTCCGCAGGCACCACGGCTGAAGCGCCCCGTTTGTGCAGCGTAGCGAGAATATAGAACGTGCCGGCGATCAGGAGAGCGCAGCCGAGCCGCGGCAGTAGCGGAGGGATCGTCCAGGCCATGTATCCGAATGTGCCGATCACGAGCGCGCCGGCTGCATACTCGCGCAGGTTTCTCCACAGAACTCGGCTCTGGAGCTTTCCGGCCTTCCGCCGAAGTTGCTCGAGCGAGATGTTAACTCTCGCCGTGGGCTGGTTCTTCCAGATCTTGGCCATGTCATTGCAAGCTTCGTTCGTCATGAATTCCTCCTTCATAAAACCTGCGGGCAAGGATGTTCTTGATGCGATGAATTTTCGTCGCCACGTTCCCGGGCGAGATGCCGGTGATCTCCGCGATCGAAGCCGCATCCATGTCTTCGAGGCGGGAGAGGATCACCTGACGGTCGAGCGGTTTCAGCTGTTGGATCAATTGCAGAAGTCTTTCGATGGCCTGCCGCTGATCCAGCATTTGCTCCCGGTCTTCGACCACAGCTTGTACCTCGACGGTTTCGAGGCCCACCAGGGTACGCGAGTTCCGCCGATGGTCACGGATGACATGCGAGGCGGCGACGTTATGCGCCACGCGATATACCCAAGTTCGCAGCGAACAGCGTCTGTCGAATCGGGCCAGGCTCTGCCAGAGGGCAAGATGAATTTCCTGCGACAGATCTCGGCAACGATCCGGATCCGCTTCGTAGCCTCGCACAAGGCGCTCCAGGGCAGAACCGTGACTGGCAGCAGCTTCCTGATAGAGTTCGTCTTGGCGGGATGTCCGTATCGCGGATTCGGTTTCCATCGCCTTGCACTCCTGGCCCTTACATCTAGGTAGTCAGCGGCGGGACGAATTTCTTACAGTCCATTCGCTTTCCCAAGCTTGAAGCTGTGAGCGTGAGTCACTTCATCCGGCACCTAAGGTAACCTGCCTGCGGGGGTTCCTCCCGCGAAGAATCCGGGATATAATTTCATCAGTAATCATGCGCTCGAATGGTTCCATCTCGCGGCTGAGAATTTGCTGGATTGAGGGACGCGCTTGTCCCCGCCGCTACCTTTCTGTCCTTCCTTCGCACGTGCGTGCCAATCTGTTTGGCAGCGACTAAGTTTTCCCTCCACCTATCGGAAGTGGCCCTCGCTATGAGCTCTTAGCTGCGCACGTCGTGATTCGCTGAATCACGGGATGGCGGCCCACTGAGAGCTGAGAACCCGAGAACCGAGAACTAGATCCGGAGGATCCTATGACCACCAAGGCTCTGACTGTTGGCCCCAAGCTGAAGACTGCCGTTCCGGGCCCCAACGCCAAACGCATTGTCGCAGGCGACGATCAATATATTTCGCCGTCGTACACCCGTTCCTATCCGCTTGTTGCCAAACGCGGACGAGGCGTCGTCGTCGAAGACGTCGATGGCAACGAATTCTTTGATTTTTCCGCAGGCATTGCTGTGACCTCGACCGGCCACTGCCATCCCGAAGTGGTTGCCGCCATTCAACGGCAGGCAGGCGAACTGATTCACATGTCGGGAACCGATTTCTATTACGAGAGCATGGTGACGCTGGCCGAGCGGCTGTCGGCGATCGCTCCCATGCCCGGGCCACACAAGATCTACTACGGCAACTCGGGGACCGAGGCGATCGAATGCGCAATGAAGCTCGCTCGTTATCACACGAAGCGGCAACAGATCATCGCTTTCTATGGCGCGTTCCACGGACGGACGATGGGCTCGCTTTCTCTCACGGCATCGAAACCGCAGCAAAAGCGTCGTTTTTCGCCACTCGTTCCGGGAGTGACTCACGTGCCTTACCCGGACGTCTATCGTGGTGGCGCAGGCCAGGATCCCGACAAATACGCCCTTGACTGCGCCCGTTTCATCGAAGACAGACTGTTCAAGACGACGCTCGCTCCGGAGGAAGTCGCCGCGATTTTCGTCGAGCCGATCCAGGGGGAAGGCGGCTATGTGGTAGGGCCGACGATCTTCATGCAGGAGTTGCGTCACATCTGCGACAAGCACGGGATTCTGCTGGTTGTCGACGAAGTACAGTCCGGTGTCGGCCGCACCGGTAAGTGGTGGGCGGTCGAGCACACAGGTGTTCATCCCGACATCGTCTGCAGCGCCAAAGGAATTGCTTCCGGCATGCCGCTCGGCGTTGTGATCAGTAAGGCCGAAGTTATGGACTGGGTGCCGGGCTCGCATGCTTCCACCTTCGGAGGCAACCCGGTCTGCATCGCGGCCGCCCTGGCGACGCTCGATGTGATCGAGAGAGAAGGACTGATTCGCAACGCGAAGGAAGTCGGCGATCACATACTGCAACGGATGGCGGATTGGCCGCGGAAGCATAAGCTCGTCGGCGACGTTCGTGGGCGCGGGCTGATGGTCGGCGTCGAGATCGTGAAAGATCAGAAGACACGCGAGCGAGCGCACGAGGATCGCGATCGCATCGTCGAACTGGCCTTTGAACGCGGTATTCTCTTCCTCGGTTGTGGTCCGAACACGGTGCGCCTCTCGCCGCCGCTCCTCGTCAGCCAGGAAGAAGCTGACGTCGCCATCGATGTGCTCGAAGAATCGATCAGCATCGTTGAGAAGAACACATAAACGGAGACACGCGATGTGGACCGGAAAAATTGAGTCCATCCACATCGCTTCCGCTCCCAAAGAGCCGGTGCGGGCTCTCGATCATGCAGTTCTGATTCCCGGCGTGGGTGTAGAAGGTGATCGCTACGCTTTGAAGCAAGGCACCTTCTACAAGCCCGAGCCGGATTTCGAACTCACGCTGATCGAAGCGGAGGCGATTGAGGCGCTGAAGCGCGACTACGATGTGGAACTGGTGGCCGGTGAGGCTCGCCGGAACATTGTCACGCGCGGCGTCGCGCTGAATCATCTGGTTGGCAGGGAATTCACAATCGGCAATGTCCGCATCCGCGGCATTCGCCTCTGCGAGCCTTGCGATCACCTGCAGCAAGTGACTGGGAAGCAGTTGATCAAGGGACTGCGCCATCGTGGTGGGCTGCGGGCACAGATTCTCTCGCCAGGCACGATCCGCGTTGGTGACGCAATCACAGAGTAGCGCCAGCCACTCGCGCCAGAAGGGAACGATGGGCGACAACACACTTCGCGAACTCGTCTACGGCCAGGGAGCCCATGCCGATACGCTGGCGTGTGTCGAGGACCTCCCGGCGCAGGTTGCGATCCGGCGGACGGAAGGTTCTCCGCATTCCATCTGGCAGATTGTCGAGCACATGAATTACTGGATGGATTATGAGCTTCGGCAGGTGGCGGGTGAACATCCGCGCTACCCGGATCAAGCGATCGAGAGTTGGCCGGAACATCCGCAGCCGGCTGCGGACGAGCAATGGCAGGCGACGGTGAAACGCTTCTCCGGTCTGCTGTCAAGTCTCTCCGCACTCGCCGAATCGGATGCGGGAGTGTTGGACCGTTCAGTCGTCGATGCCCATGCGCCGGGTTCAATGCGCCCCTCGACCGCGCGTCGGATGCTCATGCAGATCACGGCGCATAACAGTTATCACGCGGGACAAATCGCCCTGCTCAGGCGACAATCGGGCGCCTGGCCTCCACAGCGAGGCGGAGACAGCTGGTAAATCGTAACTTGGCCGCTCGTCACTCATCCAATAACAATCGATATCTTTCGTACGCAGGAAATATCAATGCCACGCTTCACAACTCGAACGATCGTTGCCCTCGCGGTCGCACTGTTGCTGTGGGCGTCGGCTTTCGCAGGCATCCGCGCCGGATTGCGCGCCTACTCACCCGCACATCTGGCGATCCTGCGGTTCCTGGTGGCCTCGGCGGTGCTTGCCATCTACGCGGCGATCGAGCACTTCCGTCGCCCGCAATGGCGCGATGTTCCTGGGCTTGTCCTTACCGGCTTTCTCGGGATCACGATCTACAATCTCGGCCTTAATTACGGGGAAACGCGGGTTACCGCTGGCTCGGCCAGCTTGCTGATTGCCTCTGTGCCCATCTGGACAGCTCTGTTTGCCCGCTTCTGGTTGCACGAGAAGTTGACGCCGGCTGGATGGTTGGGAGTATTTCTGAGCTTTGCGGGTGTGGCGTTGATCGCGAGTGGAGAAGGCGGAGGGGTTCGTCTCTCGCCACAGGCGCTCATCATCCTCGTGGCAGCGATCACGTCGGCTGTGTACATGATCCTGCAGAAACATTACCTGGGCCGCTATAGTGCGCTGGAATTCACCGCGTATTCGATCTGGCTCGGAACCCTGCTCATGCTTCCGTTCGGCAGCGGATTTGCCCACGCGCTGCGTGTTGCGCCGGCATCGGCGACGCTTGCGGTGGTCTACCTGGGTATCTGCCCCGGCGCATTGGCGTATGTGGCATGGGCGTACGTGTTATCGCATGGAACCGCCGGACGGACGGCGACGCTCCTTTACCTGATTCCCGTAATGGCGATCGGAATCGCGTGGTTGTGGCTGGGCGAAGTGCCGCGCTGGATCTCCCTCGTCGGAGGCGTCGTCGCTCTGGCAGGGGTCGTGCTCGTGAACACGAAGGGAAAAACGGCCCACGCGAGTCAGATGACACTCGCTGCCAAGGCATAACGGCGAAATCGCAGCTTGAAGTGAGGGGAGCGACAGACAACGCCGAATCCTACCCAACTCATCGTGATCGCGGTCACATCTCAGGTACCCTGACTGCCGCTACAGTCAGAGCGGATGCCTTCCATGCTTTCGGGACGGGCGACTCAAACGGCGCTGCGTGCCCTCGACTGGATCGCGGCGCACACCCTTGCCGCTGAACAACAAGCGGCGCACCTGGCGGTTGGCCGGCGCGGCGAGGAGGACGCCTACTTCTACCTGCGGCGAAAGGGATACGTCCTTATCGCGCGGAACTATCGTTCGCCTCATTACCGCGGTGAATTGGACCTGATCGGGTGGGACAAGGATGTACTCTGCTTCGTCGAGGTCAAGACCCGAACGAGCCGTGATGTGAAGCCCGCCGAAGCCGCCGTAGATCACGAAAAACAAAGAGAGTTGGCGGCAATGGCCCGCGAATTTCTCCGCCACGTGCAACCTTCGTGCCAGTGGCGCTTCGACGTGCTCGCCGTATACTATGAAGCGAAAGTTGCCCGGCCATCATTCGAGCTGTTTCAAAATGCGTTCTCCGTGTCGTACAATCGCTGACTTGCGGTTCTGTGACAATCACGAAAAACGCAGCACTGAAAGGATTTAGTACGTGCCTGAGTTGAGAAAAGACCCGATCGTTGGACGTTGGGTCATCATATCTACGGATCGCGCCAAGCGTCCTACCGACTTTGTGCGCGAGGGTGTGAAAATCAAGGGCGGGTTCTGCCCGTTTTGTTATGGCAATGAGAGCAAGACGCCGCCTGAGATCCTGGCCTATCGGCCCAGCAGCAACGGGACTCCGCAAAAAGACAGTCCTGGGTGGACGATCCGTGTCGTTCCCAACAAGTTTCCGGCGCTCGGTATCGAAGGCAATCTGAACAAACAGGCCGAAGGCATGTTCGACAAGATGAACGGCATCGGCGCCCACGAAGTCATTATCGAGACCCCCGACCACAATGCCACCTTGGCGACGCTGCCGCCCAAGCGCATCGAAGATGTTCTCTGGGCGTTCCGCGATCGCATCCTCGACCTGAAGAAGGATCGCCGCTTCAAATACATTTTGATTTTCAAAAATCACGGCGAAGCAGCAGGCGCGTCGCTCGAGCACGCGCACTCGCAGTTGATCGCTTTGCCGATTCTGCCGATTTATGTGGTGGAGGAATTGCAGGGAGCGAAGCAGTACTACATTTACAAGGAACGGTGCGTCTTCTGCGACATAATTCGTCAGGAAACCGACAACGGCATTCGCGTAGTCGGCGAAAATGAGGACTTTCTGACCCTCGCGCCCTACGCGCCGCGTTTCCCGTTCGAAACTTGGATTCTCCCCAAACGTCACGAGTCTGCCTTCGAGAACTCTTCGTCGCATATGTTTGAAAATCTTGCCAAAGCGATGAAGTCGCTGCTGATGAAAGCCGATCGCGTACTCGACAATCCGCCATACAACCTGGTCATCCACTCTTCTCCAGTGCAGGACCCGACCAGCGAGCACTATCACTGGCACATCGAATTCATGCCCAAGCTGACCAAAACTGCAGGATTCGAGTGGGGTACAGGCTTTTACATCAATCCGACACCGCCGGAAGAGGCGGCGAGATTTCTCCGCGAAGCCAGCATTGAGGAGGCGGTTCCTGTCTCTGTGGGATAACACCTACGCGGTTGGAGAACCTAGCGCGGCGAACGCCGCGCTTTTGTTTTAGGCCGATTGACGGCTGCGCCGCGCGTCACTAGCATGGCACCCATCATGCGAAACGCAAGCGGCTCAGCACTTGTCCTGTTTTCCTTGGTTATCGGTGCTGCTGCCCAGTCGAATCTGATCGCGAATATTCCCGGCCGCTCCACCACCAACCTCAACGGCCCCTGGCATTACATCGTAGACCCCTACGAGACCGGCCTGGGAGAACGCTACTACGAAAACGCCAAACCAAAGAACAAAAGCGACCGCATCGAATACGACTTTGACCGTTCTGACACACTCAACGTACCCGGAGACTGGAACACGCAGCAGGAGCGGCTTTTCTTCTACGAAGGACCTGTCTGGTACGAAAGATCGTTCACCCATTATCACAATGAACATGCGCGCGAGTTCCTGCATTTCGGCGCGGCCAACTACCTCACGCGTGTCTATCTGAACGGTACGAAGCTGGGCGAGCACGAGGGCGGCTTCACGCCCTTCACCTTTGAAGTCACAGCGCATCTACGTGAGGGCGACAATTTCGTGGTGGTCGAGGTGAACAATGCGCGCCGGGCCGATGCTGTTCCATCCCTGCGCACCGATTGGTGGAACTTTGGAGGACTCACGCGCGACGTGACGCTCGTGCAAGTGCCTGAGGTCTTCGTGCAGGACTATTTCATCCAGCTGGCGCCCGGCTCCCTCGGTGAAGTCGCGGGTTGGATACAAATGAGTGCCGACTCCGGTGCCCAGTCCGTCACGCTCGAAATCGCGGAAGCCGGGATCAAGAAAGTCTTGACCACGGATTCTCGTGGCCACGCCGAGTTTCGTTTCCCGGCAAGTCTTTCTCTGTGGTCGCCGGAAGACCCAAAGCTCTATGACGTCACGATCAGCGCGGGCTCCGATCGCGTGCGCGATGACATCGGCTTTCGGTCTGTGCAGGTGCGGGGAACCGAGATACTGCTCAATGGCAAGCCCGTCTTCCTGCGCGGCGTTTCTCTGCATGAAGAAGCCCCCATCCGCACCGGCCGCGCTTATAGCCCCGAAGATGCCCGGACATTGTTCAATTGGGCGAAGGAACTGGGCTGCAATTTCGTCCGCCTGGCGCATTATCCCCACAATGAAAATGAGATTCGTTTGGCCGACCGAATCGGCCTGCTCGTATGGTCGGAGATTCCAGTCTATTGGGACATCGACTGGCAGAATCCTGCCACGCTCAACAATGCAAAGAATCAACTGCGGGACATGATCACTCGCGATCGCAACCGCGCCGCCGTGATTTTCTGGTCCCTCTCGAACGAAACGCCGGTCGAATCAGCTCGTCTCGAGTTCCTCAGGCAACTCGCTCAGGATGCCCGCGGACTCGACTCGACCCGGTTGGTCACGTCCGCCTTGAACCACACCGAAAGACTCGGTCCGAACCGCCGTTCACTGACCGACCCCTTGGGACGATTTCTCGATGTGCTTGGACTCAACGAATATGTCGGCTGGTACGAAGGCAAGCCCCAGGATGCCGAGCAGTTGGAATGGCTGAATCCCTGGCAAAAGCCGCTCCTCATTACTGAATTCGGTGCTGACGCTCCGTTCGGCAATCACGGGGATGTGGATACGCGATGGACCGAGGAGTATCAGGCCGATCTCTACCTCCACCAGCTCAATATGGTGAAGAAGATTCCTGGGTTCGTTGGTTTGTCTCCATGGGTGCTGATGGACTTCCACTCACCACGGCGTCCGCTGCCTGGAATCCAGGATTATTTCAATCGCAAGGGTCTGGTCTCGCCCAAAGGAGACAAGAAACGGGCATTTTTCGTACTACAGGAGTTCTACCGCGAGCAGCAGGTGCCGACTGCAGGTCGATAGGAACTGATGCTCGTGATCGCCTGTGAGGGAAAGGGTATTGCGTGGAAAACCGTGCCCTGCAGCAGTTTCGCAAACACACGCGCTAGCTCAGTCCTGAGTGCGATCCAGAAACTCGTCATGCCACGCCATTTGGATCGCTTCCAGCTTGGCTTCGTTCGACTTCTTGGGGTCGTCGCTGAAGTCGCTCAATTCGGTCACGAGTCTGTGGAGATCTGTGAAACGCACCGTGAGCGGGTCAAGGTCAGGATGAGTCTCTGACAGCAGAATGCCGATGTCTTCTCTATCGTCCCAGGTCAATTGCTTTGGCATGAACTCTCCTGTGAAGGGCAGGTCCGAAGTTTCAGAATTAATGTCCTTCTGAAACGTAGTTCCGGTTCCACGCCGGAATTTCGACCACGACTTTTCCCGGTTTCTTGATCACGACCTGGCATCCCAGACGCGAGTTGAGCTGGAGATCGGCAGCCATATCGAGCCGGTCAGCTTCATCATCGTCCATCTCGGACAGCAGTTCCGTGCCTTCCTTTACCCACACATGGCATGTCGTGCAGGCGCAATTGCCACCGCAGGCGTGGTCCAGATGGACACCAGAGTTGAGCGCGACGTCGAGAATCGACTGCTCCTTGCCGTGATCTTTATAGGGCAGTTTGCCGTGCTCGAACGTGACGGTCTTGCCTTCAGGAAGGAAAGTCACTTCCACCGTGTTTTCGCCGGGCGCTTCCACCGTGGTTGCCCCGGTTCCTTGAGATTTCTCGTTTGACATATCACTCCAAAATCATTGCTCTGAAACTTTAAACCTTGAAACCTTGAAACTCTGAAACCTGCTTCACTTAAACTCTGCCTTCGCCACCGGATGCCCAGCCTGCGGACCTTCTTCCAGATCCGTTTCGTCCATCGTCTTGCCCTTGAGGGCGGTCGCCACGGCGCTATCCATCATCATTTCGGCGAGGTGCATCGTGCCCTGGTTCAGGGCGTCGATGCTTTTCCGAACGGACTGGTAGTCGTCACCATCTTTCACCGCCAGCAATGCGCCCTCCAGCGTCTCGATGCGGTTGTGTTCGTCGGCCGACAAACTGAGCCAGGCTTCATTGTTCTTGCTTTTGGCCAGCGCCGTGAGGATCGTCTCAGCTTCCCTCCGCGCCTCGATCACCTGCCGCTGCCGGAAATCTTCTTCCGCGTAGTCAAAGGAATCGAGCAGCATCTTCTCGACCTGCTCGTCTGTGAGGCCGTAACTGGGCTGAACTTCGATCTGCGCCGTCTGACCGCTGCGCTGTTCGCGGGCCGAGACCTGCAGAATGCCGTTGGCGTCGATCAGGAACTTCACTTCGATGCGGGGCATGCCCGCCGGCATTGGAGGCACACCCTTCAGGTCGAAGCGGGCCAGCGACCGGCAGTCTCGCGCCAGTTCGCGCTCGCCCTGCAGCACGTGGATCGCGACATTTGTTTGTCCGTCGACCTGCGTGGTGTAGTACTGCGTGGCTGAAGCGGGAATGGTGGAGTTGCGCACGATGATTTTGTCGGTCACGCCGCCTGCTACTTCGATGCCGAGCGACAACGGCGTCACGTCAAGCAGCAACATTTCTTTCGTCGCTTCCGATCCACCGCCAAGAATGTTCGCCTGCACCGCCGCGCCCAGCGCGACCACTTCGTCGGGATTCAGATCGGTGTGCGGTTTGCGATGGAAGAGATCCTGCACTAGTTGCCGGACTCTCGGGATGCGCGTCGACCCACCGACCAATACCACTTCATCGATCTGTTCGGGCTTGAGGCCAGCATCTTTTAGGGCCTGTTTGCAGGGGACGATTGTTCGAGCAACGACTGGCTCGGCCAACTGCTCAAATTGCTCACGAGAGATTTCACGTTGATAGCGCTTTCCGCCGGGTAGTTCAACGTTGAGCTTTGCCGACGTCGCCGACGAAAGCGCGATCTTCGCCTCGATCACTGCCTTGCGAATCCTGGCCACTGCCTCCCCACTGCGCCGCAGGTCGAGTTTCAGGTCGCCCTGGATATCGTCAAGCGCGATGGCAATCAATCGATTGTCGATATCGTCGCCGCCGAGGTGCGTGTCGCCGTTCGTCGCGATGACCTCGAAGATGCCGTCGTGCAGCTTCAGGATCGAAATGTCAAATGTCCCGCCGCCCAGATCGTAGACCGCCACGATACCGTTCTTCTTCTTGTCGAGCCCGTAGGCGAGCGATGCCGCGGTAGGTTCGTTGACCAGGCGAAGTACATCAAGACCGGCAATGCGACCGGCGTCTTTTGTGGCCTGGCGCTGCGCATCGTTGAAGTAGGCAGGTACAGTTATGACAGCTCTGGTGACTGGGCTGCTGAAGAAGCGCTCAGCGTTTCGCTTCAGTTGGCGCAAAATCAGGGCAGAAATCTCCGGTGGCGTGTATGTACGCTCGCCGATTTTGATACGCAGAACTTCGCCTGGCTGAAGGTCATCGGCTAGGCGGAACGGAAACAGTTTCAACTCTTCCTGAATGTCCTCGACGCCGCGCCCCATGAGCCGTTTGACCGAATACACCGAGCGTTCTGGCGTCTCGATGAGATACTTGCGCGCCGGGTTGCCGACCATGGATTGATTGTTTTCATCGAGCGCGACCACCGAAGGCACAAGATTGAGCCCATCCTCGCCTGGGATGACGTCGGGGGATTCCCCTTGCATATAGGCCACCAACGAATTCGTGGTGCCGAGATCGATACCGACGATGAGATCGGAAGACATTTGATTGCAGAAGTCAGAAGTCAAATTGCAGAAGTGAAAGCAAGATCTCCATTATTCCACTCTTGCAATTCCACTTTTGCCTTAGGGTTCCAAGGCTTCGTTCACATCCCTTACGAGATTCCTGATGTAGTTTCTCCGGTTGAGCACGTCGACCATGTGGTCGCGGATCTTGAGGAGCTCTTCTTCGGTTCCGCTGTCCACCGCCTTGTCCCATCTGTGCCAATCGGATTGCAATTCGCGGAACAGGGCGTCGAACTTTTCTTCGAGCGACAGCTTGGCTTTGCCAATCTCCTCGAGGAGCGCGGGATCGTCTTCCCCCAGCTGCTTTTGCGCGCGCAATTCCTCAAGATGCATATTCAGTTCGAACACTTCTTCCAGTAGATCGGGCGGCACCACCTGCTTCTTCAGTTCGCCCGTCTCCCGAGCCTTATCCGTCGCCTGTTTGGACTGCTCTTCGAGTTCCACCCCTTCGAGGCGGAGCAGATATTCCGTCCGCTTGATGGGATCTTTCAGCGTGCGATACGCGTCATTCAACATCGAACTCTGTTCCAAGCTCCAAGTGCGCTCCTGATTTTCTGCCTGGGCGAACACGTCAGGATGAAGGCGGCGGCTGAGCGTGTAGAACTCTTTTTCGAGCAGCGCCACGTCGAGGTTGAGCTTGCGAGCGAAGCCAAAGAACGTGAAGTAGTCGACCGGTACCGGCGGCTGCACTTTTCCGCAGGCGCTGCAGAAGTGTTGCGCCCTCATCGTGCCGCACGACCAGCAACTGGTGGCCGATTCTCCCGGTACAATCAGCGATGATTTGATTTCTGAGCCTGCCATGTCGAACCTGCCACTTCGAAATCAGCCAAAATTCAGGGCGGACGATTCGCCCGCCCTGTGAGTCACGAGCGACGAACTTCGAGCCGCGAGCAATCTACTGGTTCCATCCGGGTTTGTTCGCTCGGAGCTCGTGGCACGCTACGCTGAGAATGAACTCCCGCAACCGCAAGACTTCGTCGAATTCGGATTCACGAACACGAAGCCCTGCTGCATCAGCGTTTCCTGGTAATCGAGGGTCATGCCGTTCAGATAAATGAACGACTTCGGGTCGACGAAGATTCGCACATCCGCAAACTGAAATATGCGGTCGCGCTCCCGCGGCTGCGTGTCGAAACGAATGTTGTAGCTCAGCCCAGAGCACCCGCCGCCCTGCACGCCAAGGCGAAGGCCGCCCTGTTCGGACGATATACCTTCCTTAGCCATCGCCGAGCGGATCTTCGCAATTGCCTTCTCGGTGACCTGAATGCCCTTTGCCGGAGCGGTGGGCGTAACGACATTGAGTGTGTCTGTCATAAAGATCGCTACAGGCTTCGAGCCTCGATCTAACGAGCAAGCCCATGCCACTGCCCGCGCTTGCTCGTAGCTCAAAGCTCGCAGCTGCCCTACTTCGCCTGCACTTCCTCGGCGGGCTTCGACGCTTCCTGCTTCTTCTTCCAGTCGCCGATGGCGGCGCGGATTGCATCTTCCGCCAGCACCGAGCAGTGAATCTTCACCGGCGGCAGGGCCAGTTCCTTCACAATCTCGGTGTTCTTGATCGCCAGCGCCTCGTCGATCGTCTTGCCCTTGACCCATTCGGTCGCGAGCGAGGAAGAAGCAATCGCCGAACCACAGCCGAACGTCTTGAACTTCGCGTCTTCGATGACGCTCGTGTCCGGATTGACCTTGATCTGCAGCTTCATGACGTCGCCGCACTCGGGAGCTCCCACCAGTCCAGTGCCCACATCTGAGCTGGACTTGTCCATGGAGCCCACGTTGCGCGGGTGGTTGTAGTGATCGATAACTTTGTCGCTGTATGCCATGTCTTGCTCCTCACCCTCTTAAAGTCTTGCTACAAGCTTTGAGCCGCGAGCTTCGAGCACCCTGAGCCACGATCAGAAACTGCCTGCTCGAAGCCCGAAGCTCGTAGCCCACAGCGAATCTAGTGCGCTTCCGCAGCCCACTTCACGCTCTTCAGATCCACGCCCTCTTTCGCCATCTCATAAAGTGGCGAGAGCTCGCGCAAACGCTGCACGGTCTCGACGACGCGATCAGCCACGTAGTCGACCTCGGCCTCGGTGTTGAACCGACCGATGCCGAAGCGAATCGAGCTGTGCGCCAGGTCGTCGCCCGTACCCAGTGCCTTCAGTACATAAGATGGTTCCAGCGTCGCAGAGGTGCACGCCGATCCGCTCGAAACCGCCACATCGTTGATGCCCATCAGCAGCGACTCGCCCTCGACATACGCAAAGCTGATGTTCAGGTTCCCGGGCAGACGATGCTCCATCGAACCGTTGATGAATGTTTCGTCGAGCCGGCTCATGATGCTGTCGCGCAGCCGATTGCGCAGGCCCGCGATCTTGCAGGATTCGGTCGCCATGTCTTCGTCGGCAATGGCGCAGGCCTTGCCGAGTCCCACAATACCGGGAACGTTGAGCGTGCCCGAGCGCATGCCGCGCTCGTGGCCGCCGCCGTCGATGATCGGCACCAGCTGCACACGCGGATTCTTGCGCCGAACGTAGAGGGCGCCCACCCCTTTCGGCCCATACAGCTTGTGCGCGGTGATTGACGCGATATCGATATTCATCTTGGTGACGTCGACCGGCACTTTACCGATGGCCTGTACTGCGTCGGTGTGGAAGATCACGCCGCGCTCATGACAGAGCTTGCCAATTTCGGCGATCGGCTGCAGCACACCGATTTCGTTGTTTGCCGCCATGATCGTGACGAGAATCGTCTTGTCATCGATCGCGCGCTTCAAGTCGTCGAGATCGACCAGGCCATCCTTCTGCACCGGCAGGTACGTCACGCGGAATCCGAGCTTCTCGAGATGCTTGCAGGTGTCGAGCACGGCCTTGTGCTCGGTTACTGCCGTGATGATGTGATTGCCCTTCTCGCGGTACATCTCGGCGACGCCCTTGATGGCGAGGTTGTCGCTTTCCGTTGCGCCCGAGGTGAAGATGATCTCCTTGGTCGTCGCGCCGATCAGCTTCGCAATCCGCTCCCGCGACAGTTCCACTGCTTCTTCCGCCGCCCATCCAAAAGGATGGTTCCGGCTTGCCGCGTTGCCGAACTTCTCCATGAAGTAGGGCAGCATCTCTTCCAGCACGCGCGGGTCGAGCGGAGTGGTGGCATGGTTGTCCATGTAAATCGGCAGCTTGATGCCGTTCGCCGATGTGTTCTTCGCAGTCTCGTTTAGGGTCGACTTCACATCCGTACTCATGATTGCTGTTCTCCTCGATATCGGGCCGGGCTCCGCCGGCACCGCCAGTCGCTAAGCTATCGTGACAAGCTCGGCCGGCTTTTTGACCTCGATCACTTCCGGCTCTTCTTTCATCTGCGAGATCTTGATTCGCTTCAGAACCTGCTCGATGCTTTCATTCACCTTGCGCAACGGCTCGCGAATCGTGCAGCGATCGCTCTGCCCGCATTCCCCTCGCACGGTTACGCACGACGTGATGAACAACGGTCCGTCGATCGCCTGGATCACCTCGAACGCAGAAATCTGACCGGAATCGCGCGCCAGCGTGTACCCGCCGTTGATCCCATGCTGTGACTTGAGCAGGCCCGCTTTCGCCAGGCGCTGCAGAATCTTCGCCAACGCTTCTTGCGGAATGCCGTACGCATCGGCCACGTCTTTGGCGCTGCAGGCGCCCTTCGGGGCTCGCTCTGCCAGGTGCTTCATCGCCATCAGCCCGTAATCAGCCTTCTTAGTCAGCTTCAGCATAGCGATATCCGACCACAACAGTCGGATAGAACTCCGACCGTTTCAGTCGTATTTCCATTTTATGCTCTAGGGGACGTTTCCGGCAAGTGCTATCAGCGAACGGTAGGATTCCGAGCGCAAACAGTAAGCTGCTGAAAGCTAATGGCTTAGATGCGACATTCAGCACTGACGTCTAATCGGCTCAGTTGAGTACTTGACTTCCCCAACCGGCGGTCTAAAATACCCGCATTTTCCGGCGATGTGGGAATTTCGCCCTGCGAAAGTTGCGAAAACCCGGAAGTTATGACGACCAGCAAGCCGCCTCAGCCCCCGCAAAAGGTAAGTCCCGACCAATGCAAACATCCGCAGGTGCAGATCGTTTCGCGCGACGAGGACTCGGAGTACGTCGAGTGCAAGGAGTGCGGCGAGGTCTTCGAATCAAGTGAATTCAAAGACATGGTCATTGAAGAGTCCAAGGGACTCAACGAAGAATAGTCGGGCAGTTGGTTTTCGGCCGGCGACAGTACGGACTTGCAGATCCGCTCGTTTCGTCCCCGCCTTGCCTAGTCTGGAATCACTCTATCTGTCCAGCGACTGCGATCAGGAGATTGCCGGAGTCATCGACCTGGAACTTCTTCGCTGGCGGTATGAACGTTGTGGCGCTGTACTCGGTGATGACAGCGGGGCCCCGCAACGACGTTCCCCGTGCCAATGCGTCGCGCTCGTAAACCGACGTAAGGATTCTTTTCCCTCGGAAGAACACGCCGGCACGCGCGGCTGGCTCCGGGCGTCCATGTGATCTGCGGTGGCTTCGCAATGTCGCCGCTTTGCCCATCTCCGTCTTCAAACGGGCGCGCAACCGCACCGTCACGAGTTCGACTTCCTTTCCGGGATGGTGATATCCGTACCGCCGCTGGTGTTCATCGTGAAAATGAGCAATGACATCGCGGTCATCGGCGACATTCAATTCATATCCCTGCCCGCGATATCGCAGATCGAGGCTGCGCTCGAAACGGACCTGGCCGGGCCATCGTTCGGACGCAAACTCCTTTTTCGCTGCGGCTTCGAGCTTGCGGAATTCTCTCTGCAAGGCAGCTCGCGGATAGGTGTTCGCGAGGCTCCACAACACAGTGCGCGAAAAGTCCTTCACTGCATCGCTGACAAGAATCCCAAACGCTGACAAGGCGCCAGGGAGTGCCGGCAGAACTACCGTCGGGATCGCCATCGCTTCAGCTAGTTCGCAGGCATGCAAACCGCCAGCTCCACCGAATGCCACCAGTACAAACTCCCGAGGATCGTACCCGCGCTCAATCGACACCACTCGCAATGCCCGCTCCATGTTGGCCTTGACGACCTCAACAACTCCGGCAGCGAATTGCTCCAGGGCCAGCGGCGAACCCCGCCGCCTCAGCCACTCTGCCGTGATGCGGCGGGTTCGTGCGACGTCGAGCGTGAATTCTCCGCCAAGAAACCGATCCGGCCGCAGCCGGCCGAGAATCAGGTTGGCATCCGTTACCGTGGGCTGCACGCCGCGGCCGTAGCAGATCGGACCCGGATCAGCTCCGGCTGACTCGGGGCCCACGCGCAGCGCGCCCCCCGCATCAAATCTCGCCAGCGACCCGCCACCGGCGCCCACCGTGTGGATATCAAGCATCGGGACCCCGACAGGGAAACCCGCAACCTCCGACTGGCTGCTGGGACGCGCCTCTCCTTCCAGCAGCGCCACGTCGGTCGAAGTGCCCCCCATGTCGAACGACAGAACGCGTGAAAATCCGCTTCGCGCCGCCATCGCAGCCGCTCCTACCAGTCCGCCGGCCGGCCCGGACAACACGGTTCGCACCGGTTCGCGGGCTGCCGCCTCCAGCGCCGTGATCCCGCCGCTCGACTGCATCACGAATATGCGTGGTTGGGACTTGCCGCGTGCGCCGGCCAAGCTGGTGGCGCGCCCGCCGATCTTCTCCAGATAACTCTGCATCAGGGGCTGCAGATAGGCGTTGACCACAACCGTGCTGGTTCGTTCGTACTCGCGGAATTCGGGCAGGATCTGGTGCGAAATGGATAGTGGAATGTTGAGATCTGCCAGCGCTCCTGCCACCGACAACTCGTTCTCCGGATTGGCAAACGAGAATAGAAGGCAGATCGCAGCCGCCTGAGCTCCCTCCCTGCTGACCGCAGCGCGCAGCAGAGAGAGTTCTTTTTCAGGCGGGGCTTCGAGCAGCTGCCCATCGGCGCTGATCCGCTCCGTCACACCGAAACGCAACTCGGGCGGGACAAGCGGAGGCACGCGATCGAAGAAGAGGTCGTACAGACGTGGCCGTGCCTGTCGTCCGATCTCGATGGCATCTTGAAACCCTGCTGTGGTGATCAGCGCAACCCGCGCGCCTTGGCGCTGCAGCAAAGCGTTCGTTCCCACCGTGGTTCCATGCAGCAGGACGAATCTGTCGCCGACTCCTATCTTTCCCAGCGCCTCCGCGATCGCCCGCGAAGGGTCGTCAGGCGTGGAGAATACCTTCAATGTCCTGAGCACTCCGCCGTCCATCCATGCGCAGTCCGTGAAGGTACCGCCGGTGTCGACCGCGATGCGCAGTTCTCGGGGTTGCTTCATGAACAGGCAAGACTAACACTGCCGGTGCGAGGTCAGCCGCCACTCCATCCACGTGTCTAGGATTCGAAGTTAAGGTTCTTGATTCGGCGCGCGCGAAACTGGCAGGCCCCGCTTGCCGGCTGCCGTATTCTGGATTCGGAGCGAAGTCATTGAGAGGAAGTTCCTGGAAATTGTGGCTGGTGCCCGGCGGACTGCTGCTGGCGCTCGCAGCGGCGCTCGTCAACAGTTCACTGCTGAACCAGGTCGCTCCGTCGCTGGGCTTCTACTATTTTGCCGTCTTCGGCGCCGGTGTCCTTCTGGCATGGCGCTTCAACTCCAGCCGCGCTCTGTTCTCGCTGCTGGTGCTGCTTCTGGCGCAACGCGCTGTCGAGTTCTTTTCCAACGGGCAGGCTACCAGCGGCCCCGGTCGAACCGCCGCAGTGCTGGCGGCTTTCCTGATTCCACTCAATGCGATCGCATTGGCCCTCATGCGGGAGCGCGGATTGACCATTGCCGGCGTGGCCCCACGTTTCGGATTGCTGTTTCTCCAGGCGGTCTTCGTGGCTGTTCTCTGCCGGCCGGAGAATAGCGCCGCGGTCACCGGCGCCCATTCCAGAGCGCTCCCCTGGTGGACGCTGAGTGCTTTCGCGGTCGCCGCGGTAATTCTGATCGTTCGCTTTTTCCAGATCCGTAAGCCGATCGAAGCCGGTTTCTTATGGTCGTTGGCGGCAGCGCTCCTTTGGCTGAGCTTCGCGCCGCTAGGCAAAGGGGCAGACGCCTACGTTGCCACCGCCGGCCTCATCCTGGTCGCCTCGTTGATCGAGACGTCGTATGTGCTCGCCTACCACGATGAACTCACCGGAATCCGTGGCCGGCGCGCTTTCAATGAGGCACTGCTTTCCCTCGACCAACAGTACGCGATCGCCATCGTCGACATCGACCATTTCAAGCAATTCAACGACACTTATGGCCACGACACCGGCGACCAGGTATTGCGGATGGTGGCTGCGAGACTGGCTGCGGTAGGGGGAGGCGGACAGGCCTTCCGTTGCGGAGGCGAGGAATTCGCCATCATTTTCCGTGGCACCTCGGCCAGGGAGGCGTTTGAGCACCTCGACCTGCTTCGGCAATCGATCCAGGACTCCCTGTTTCGCATTCGGGGAATGGAACGAAGAAGAGCGCCGCGCCCCGACGATCCCGATCGTCGGAAGCAGGCCAGAAAAAAGTCTCAGCCTGCTGTCGAGAATCCGGCTGGAGACGTATCAGTAACTGTCAGTATGGGAGTCGCCGAGCCGAGCACTCGGTATCGCCAACCCGAACAGGTTATCAACGCAGCGGATCAGGCGCTGTACCGCGCGAAGCACAACGGAAGAAACAGGGTAGAGCTAGCGACTCTCGCGCCCCCTAAGCTGACACGGAAGAAACAGGCAACGGCAAGGAGCAAGCGCTAGCCTGCCGGCTCATTTGCAACTGGCCGCTGCCTTTCACCACTCTCGCAAATGGATGACAAAAAGGATGGCGGTCGCCACCAGTGGGACGACCAGGCCCGCACGGAGACTCCCGGCTGATTGGGAGACCACTCCGACCAGCCATGGCAGAGCTGCCGGCCCAAGCGCCGCGATCGCGAACATGACGGCGCCAATGCTTCGCGCCTGCACGCCAAATCTATGCGACAGGCGCGCCACTGCGATCGGGTATACAGCTGCGAAACTGAAGCCCGTGATGATCGCACTGGCGATGACCGCTGGGAGCCCCGAGGCGCGCAACAGGACGGCAATCCCGATCGCTCCGAATCCGTATCCGGCCTGGAGGACGCGTTGTTCCGAGACCCGATGCAGTACAATTCCGGCCGCTCCTCTGCCGGCGGTCAGGGCTGCCCAAAAAAAGGCAGGCATCAGTGGCCCCATTGCAGCTCCGTGCGGGCCCATCCGCGATACGAATGAACCGATCCAGCCGCCGACGCAGGTTTCAGATCCCGGATACAGAAAGAAGACCATCGAGAACAGCCACGTCACGGGAGTTGCGACGATCTGGCGCCAGGAAATGGCCGTGTCGCTTTTCTGCCGCTTCCCTGGGAACGGCAGCCCGCGCATCGCGACTGCCAGGATGACGAGAAACAAGGCCACCAGACTCAGGAATGCGAGCAGCAATCCGCGCGCATATGCCCAGGCAACCAGCAGGGAGCAAAGGACCGCACCGATGCCCCAGAAGAAGTTCAATAAGCTGACTGCTGCCGCTCGCGAGCCTGTGCTGATCTCCGCAATCATCAGGTTGTCGGTGGGGATGATGAGTCCCAGGCCCAGTCCGTACACCGCGACGGAAATCCATCCCGCCCATGCCGGGCCCACGAAAATGGTGCCAACACCTGCTGCCATCAACAGCAGGCCGCTGAGGAACACGGCACGGAATCCGATTTGAGCCAGCATCACCCCGGAAAGCAGAACGCCGCCCAACTGAGAAAGGAATTGGACCGGAAACAGGGTTCCTGCCTGCGAGTCGTTGAGTCCCCAGCGCACAGTCAGAATGGGCAACATCGGCCCAAGCAAAGTCGTCAGAACCCCGGTAGGAAGGAACGCAAGCTGACCGGCGATGATCAGGTTGCGGTTCTGCCGAAGCTCCGGTTCTCCGGGCTGCAGGTTTGAGATTTCAGGCATGAATCGAGCGTCCGTGCGTTAGAGACGGCCTCGCCCGGTCTGCTTTACAGTCCGGGCGAGGGGAATGACAGATAAGTTTACGGGATGTTGAGCTGGCCGCCTTCCGAAACCTGAGTTTCCTGCTGCCCTCGGCCAGTAGAGTAGGTAACGACAAGAACCTTGCGCTTCCCCGGAGCAGGATCCGTCCCAAGGGTGTCGTTGTTGGCTGTGATCGTCAATCGTCCCCCCCGAATGAGCGATCGGACACGATCGGTCACGTCGCGAGTTTGGCGGCCTGAGCCATAAGTCGCGCGGACAATGGTCAACTGGCCCCAGCCGTTCCCCGGACGGTTCCAGTTATCGTCACGATCGTTATCGCCCCAGCCACCGTTCCATCCGCCGCGGCCCCAATCACCCCGGCCCCATCCCGTGAACAGCGATCCATCCACCACACTTCCCTCGCGGTACTCGAACATCCGTTGGGCGCCACCCGGACCACGCGTATAAATGCGTAGAGTCTTCACGCGGCCCGGAGCCGGGTCGACGCCAAACGTCGAGTTCCCCATGCGGAAAGTACGGTCCTGTCGCGCCAGTTCCCTGAGTCGCTGCGTAACATCGACGTTTGCGCTCCCTACGCCATAACGCGCTTGCAGGATCTGGTATTGGCCGGCGTCATCGCCCCAGCCGCCGCTCCATCCCCCTCCGCCCCAGTTTCCTCCGCTCCAGCCGGTGAACATCGAGCCATCGATCACACTGCCTTCGCGATATTCGAACATTCGGTTCCCGCCCGGACCCTGGGTATAAATCCGCAACATCTTGACTCTCCCGGGTGCCGGGTCGGTGCCAAACGTCGAGTTCCCCATGCGAAACGTACGGTCCTGGCGCGCCAGTTCTTTGAGTCGTTCTGTGACATCTACGTTCGCTTCGGCAATCCCGTAACGAGCCTCCAGGATCCGGTATTGCCCGTTGTCCTTTTCATTCCAGCCCCAGTCGCCCCTACTCCAGCCGGAGAACAGTGCGCCGTCGACGACACTCCCCTCGCGGTATTCGAAGGTCCGCGTCTCTCCGTTTGTGGCGCGGGCAAAGATACGCAGGGTCTTGACGTAGCCGGGCGCCGGGTCGGTTCCGAATGTGCTGTTTCCCATCCGAAATGTCACGTCGGAGCGGGCCAACTCTCTCAGACGCTGCGTAACGTCGACCCGTCGCTCGCCATAGCCGTAGTCTGCTCGCAGGATCGAGTATTGCTGCGCCACTCCCGACGCCATCAACATCCACATGAAAGCTGTGAGCCCCAAGCTCTTCCGCAATATGGAACGAACTTCCATAACCGGTCCTCCCTCAAAGGGCGTTGCCAGACGTTGTTTGACGAGACACACTGCACGCGGTGATGTCATCGCCGCCAGGCCTGCCCTGATCTGTTGATGATGCACCCCATCCTACACCTTGTGCAGTACTTAGCTGGAATCCAGGCGACCGCGCTGGCACTTGAAGAGGAGGTCCGGTGCAAGCGGACCCGAATTCGTGTACGCTTCTTCCACCGCTTCAAGCGTGCGGCGGGGTTCCCTCATGAGAACTGCCATCCGCCGTCCCGCCAGCAAATGATGTGGGGGCTGCATGAAATCAAGTGGTTGTCGTGATGCTTTTTCATCTCCACTTGCTGGGCCATCATGAAGTGCCACCCCCTACCCGGAGGTTTGCAGAATTTAGGTGAACGCAACGGCCCAAATCCGGATCTTGAGCGTGGACGATCATCCGCTCCTTCATGAGGGAATCGCCACAATCATTCGCAACCAGCCCGATATGGTTCTGTCCGCGGAAGCCTCCAATGGGCAGGAGGCAATTCGGCAATATCGCGCATGCTCTCCCGACGTGACGCTGATGGATCTCCGCCTGCCGGACATAAGCGGCATCGACGCGATGATTGCCATTCGCTCTGAATTTCCCCAGGCCCGAATCATCATTCTTACGACGTTTGCCGGAGATGTAGAGATCCAACGCGCCCTGGAAGCGGGCGCTCGTGCCTATGTCTTGAAGAGCATGCCGCCGAAGGAACTCGTGGACGTCATCCGCCAGGTACATGCAGGGAAGAAGTCTATCCCACCCGAAATTGCCGCGCATCTGGCGGAGCACTATGCCGACGAATCGCTCACCGGACGCGAAATTGAAGTCTTACGCCAGATCGCGGGAGGCAACCGAAATCGCGACATCGCAGAGAAGCTCTTCATTACCGAAGAGACGGTGAAGGTGCACATCAAGCACATCATGGAGAAGCTGGGAGCCGCCGATCGTACCCAGGCGGTGGCCATCGGGGTCCGGCGCGGAATCATCCACCTCTAGTAGCGACGGCAGCTGTCAATTTGATACCTCTAAAGTGCTATCAAAAGCTGCGCTTCGTATTCGTATCACCTTGGGAGTGGCTGAGCCGGGCCGATGCATGCACACTCCCTCAAAACAGCTGTTTCCTACCACCAAGGTGGTATTCCCCGACCAGCCTTCGGTGGTAGTTGAAAAACACCGCATCTCGGGATGCGCGTTCCCTCCTTTTGCAGCATATTAGACGGCACTGGAACGACGTGGGGTCATTCCGTCACGAGGATTCGTTATGAGCACTGTACTGCACCTGGAAAACGTGTTGAGTCCATGCGTCAGGTTATTCATCCAATCCCTCATCGATGAAGAGGGCGGCGTGTTCCCCGCCGGAGTGCAAGCCACCATCCAACCGGGGGACGGAAGTGCACTCCGGCCGCTGGTAGTCGTACGAACAGAAGAAGCAGCGCTGCAGCGCTGACCCGGATGGCTCACGGCCCCGCCGTTCTCGTCAGGGAGGAATAAGTCATGATCCTGGGAATGACAACTGCGACCTACACACTCCTGCATGTCGTGATCAGCTTAGCCGGCATCGTCTCCGGCTTTGTCGTGATCTATGGATGGCTGGTTGGGAAACAACTCAATCGCTGGACAGCCTTTTTTCTGATCACCACGGTGCTGACCAGCGTTACCGGGTTCGGATTCCCCTTTGAGAAGTTGCTGCCGTCCCACATTCTTGGCGTCCTGTCGCTGATCGTGCTCGCGATCGCGATCGTGGCTCTCTACCGCTACCGGCTCCAGGGTGGCTGGCGCCGCACGTATGTCATTAGCGCTGCGATTGCCCAGTACCTCAATTGCTTTGTTCTTGTAGTGCAGAGTTTCCAGAAAGTGCCGGCCCTGAAAGCGTTGGCTCCGAAGGGATCGGAACCACCTTTCCTGGTTTCCCAGTTGCTCGTGCTGCTGCTTTTTATCGCGCTCACCACGCTCGCAACCAAGAGATTCCAAAACCAGCCCGCTCACGCCGTTTGAACAGAGGCCAACCTGTTTGTTCGCTGTGCAGGCACTGCTTGCAGATAAAAAATACTTTCACCGATCGAAACACGTTCAAGGAGAAGACCGTATGCCTACGATTCGCGTTAAGGATGGTGCCGAGATCTTTTACAAAGACTGGGGAACAGGACAACCCATCGTATTCAGCCACGGTTGGCCGCTCAGCGCAGACGACTGGGATGCTCAAATGTTGTTCTTCGGCGACCGCGGCTATCGCGTCATCGCCCACGACCGCCGCGGCCATGGCCGCTCGACCCAGACGTGGGACGGGAACGACATGGACACGTATGCCGACGATCTCGCCACGCTAACCGACAAGCTCAACCTGAAGGACGCGATTCACATTGGCCACTCGACCGGCGGTGGAGAAGTCGCCCGCTATATCGGTCGTCACGGCACCAAGCGTGTTGCCATGGCTGTCCTCATTAGCGCCGTGCCCCCGCTCATGCTGAAGACAGACAGAAACCCAGGTGGCCTGCCCATCTCGGTCTTCGATGGGCTCCGCACCGCGTATCTCGCAGATCGCGCACAATTCTATAAGGACATCACTCTCCCCTTCTACGGATACAACCGCCCCAACGCTAAGATTTCCGAAGGCATCCGCGAGTACTGGTGGTTAAAGGGAATGATGGGTGGGGCGAAGGCTCACTACGACTGCATCAAAGCTTTCTCAGAAACCGACTTCACGGAAGATCTGAAAAAGTTCGACGTTCCCACGCTTATTCTCCATGGCGACGACGACCAGATCGTGCCGATCGGCGCCGCGGCCATGATGTCGTCGAAACTTGTCAAGAATTCGACGCTGAAGGTGTATCCAGGTTTCCCGCACGGGATGTGCACGACCCATCACGAGCAGATCAATGCCGACCTGCTCGCGTATTTCGAGCAAGCCAAAGAAGCAGCGGCATAAGTGCCCGACTAGGAGGCAGGCCATTCCGCGGTGTCAAGGAATGGCCTCCCCCGTGTCCTCGACGAGGAATGATCAATGAAGTACACGGTACGGGTTACGCTGTCTGCAGTCGTTTTTCTTCTCAGTCTTTCACTTACGGGATCGCCGGAAGATCTGAGTCAACGATCAAATATTGCGGGAGACGCCGAGTGGCCGGAACTTGTCGAGAGCATGCATCGAATGCACGCCGGCATGGTCAAAGTCACGTCCTCGGGCGACAACGACATCGATTTTGTCATGCTCATGCTGCCACATCATCAGGCAGCTATTGAAATGGCTACAGCCCAACTCTTGCACGGTACCGATCCGCAAATGCGTCGGCTAGCGCAGGAAATCATCGCCGACCAGCAATCCGAAATCGAGCTCATGCAGTTGTGGCTCAAGCAACACAGACCTGTTTCGTCCCAAGCTAAATGATGTAAGCCGATTCATCCTGATTAAGGAGCATGACATGGTTCGTTGTCTGATCTGGATCTCGCTGATCGCGTCCTTGTCCGCGCAACAGGTGCCCTGGAACCGTACCGATGTCGCGGTCTCCAGCCACGATCGCGTCTACTCGGCAGATCAGACCTCAAACACAGTGTCTGTCATTGATCCTGCAAGCAACAAAATGTTGGGTGTAATCCGCCTGGGCGATCCGGTTCCCGGAGCTTTGAGTCCGCTTTATAAGGGGGAACTGCTTGTGCACGGCTTGGGATATTCTCCCGACTCGAAGACACTGGCGGTGGTCTCCGTAGCTTCAAATTCGGTAACACTGATCGACACTACTACGAACAGAGTCCGCGGGACGGTTTACGTCGGTCGTTCGCCTCACGAAGCGTTCTTCACGCGCGACGGACGCGAGCTTTGGGTGACTGTCCGCGGAGAAGATTATGTTTCCGTCATCGACCCGTCGCTGATGAAGGAAACGCACCGAATCCAGACTGCAAATGGGCCGGGGATGACAATGTTTTCCCCCGACGGCGCCTATGGATTCATCTGCTCCAGCTTCACTCCTGAGTTGGATGTTGTCGATGTAGCGTCTCATGAGATTGCGAAAAGGCTCGTGCAAGCCAGCCCTTTCTGTCCCAATATCGCCGTGTCACCGGAGAACGACGAGGTCTGGATCACTCTGAAAGATGTAGGCGAAGTCCAAGTTTTCGATGCCAAACCGCCTTTTGAGCAAAAGGCACTACTCAACACCGGCCCCATCACGAACCACGTGAACTTCGTCAACAACCGCGTTGGCAAGTTTGCCTACGTGACCATTGGTGGCGCGGATGAAGTCAAAGTATTCCGTCGCGCATCGCTGCCGGAACTGGTAGCCACGATTCCGGTCGGCAGCCTCCCGCACGGCCTTTGGCCTTCCGGCGACGGCACTCGCATCTATGTAGCATTGGAAAATGGCGGAATGGTGGCCGCCATCGACACCTTGGCCAATAAAGTGATCGCCAACATCCCGATTGGGCAAACGACGCAGGCCCTGGTCTATGTTCCCAACGCCGTCTCCGATGGGGCCGGCACAAGCAATCTCGCACCGATGGGAGAAGCAGGGACCGCGGCACACCTTCATTTAGAAGCTGCAACGGACGCCCTTCCGAATGCGCATGCTTCGGTCGCCGTGAATTCGCTCGGCCTTCTCGATTTGATCGAGGTTGCTGCCGCCGGCCTTGCACCTCGCTCTCAATATCGCCTGTATCTCGCGGAATCTGTTCAGCAGCCACTCGGGAAAGTCGAACCACTGGCCATCTTGAAGACCAATCCAGACGGCGCAGGCATTGCACAAGCTGTGGGTCCGTTGAAGGTACTCGCGCACGAAGCCTCCAATGGCGCAGCTTCGCGGAGATTTCTCATCGTCACTACCCTAGATGATTCATCCAAGGTTGTATTGCGTCAGTCGGTGACACAATAGGCTCATTCAGAATTTCTTAGGATCTTGTGGGGCAACTCGAGGAGTAAACACACTATGTCGATTCGGCCCGTGAAGCGGCTCGTCAAGTCCAAGCCCACACTTGAAGGAGCCGGAGTACATCTGCGCCGCGCCTTTGGTTTCGGTAACACCAAAGATTTTGATCCGTTCCTTCTGCTAGACGATTTCCGCAACGACGTGCAGGAAGACTATCTCTCCGGATTTCCCTGGCATCCCCATCGCGGGATTGAAACGATCACCTACGTTCTTGCTGGCACCGTGGAGCACGGTGACAGCATGGGAAACCGTGGTGTGATTGCGAATGGAGACGTGCAGTGGATGACCGCGGGGAGGGGAATCATTCACCAGGAAATGCCGAAAGGTGATCCGGCGGGCCGGATGCACGGCTTCCAGTTGTGGGCCAACCTTCCCGCCTCGCTGAAGATGATGGCTCCGCGATACCAGGAAGTGAAGGCCGCAGAAATACCTGAAGTAACCGACGACGATGGCACGCACGTACGGATCGTCTGCGGAAGCTTCTGGGGGAAGAAGGGCCCGGTCGAGGGAATTGCCGCAGACCCCGTCTATCTTGACGTTTCCGTTTCGCCCGGGAAACGGAAGTCCCTGCCAGTGGAGACGACCCGCAACGCATTTGCCTACGTCTTCGCTGGTGCGGGCAAGTTCTGCAACGCCTCGGGTCCCCTCGCCGTGCCAACCGAGGCTATCAAGTGGGCAGATACCACTCCTCCAGTGGAGGCGGACAACCGCTCACTCATTCTCTTCGATCGCGGCGACGAGGTGACGGTGCAGGCCGGCGACGATGGCATCCGGTTCCTCCTCGTCTCAGGCAAACCGCTCGAGGAGCCGGTCGCATGGTATGGGCCCATTGTCATGAATACGCAGGAGCAACTGCGCCAGGCCTTCACGGAATTGCAGGAAGGAACTTTCCTCAAAGAAAAAGGGAACACCTAACTCTCAATTCGTGGCACAAAGGTCCTGACAACACATTCCGGATGAAAAGCATCTCTTTGACGATCCGGATGATCTAGAGGATCTATGACCACCTCAAACCTCGTGATCCTTGGCGGCGGGATGGTTGCCGGGTATACGGCCAAACGGTTGGTTGAGCTAGGGCTGAAACCTGGAGAGCTGACAATTCTTTCTGCTGACACGGCGATCCCCTACGAGCGCCCGCCTTTGTCGAAGGGCTTCCTGGCCGGTCGTGACACTGAGGAGTCGATTCGAATCAACGCCGCGGGCTTCTATCGCGACCACGGCATCGAGGTGAAACTCGGCCGTGAGATCAGCGGAATCGATCCGGAACGAAAACTTCTGTTCTTCAAGTCCGGTGGTGAGATCGGCTTCAACAAGTTGCTTGTGGCCACTGGTGCGAAGCCGCGTGTCCTCGGCATCCCCGGTGCAACGCTGCAAAACCTCTTCTACCTCCGGTCGATGACTGACTCGGCTGCGATTCGCAGCGCCGCCGCCTCGGCAAAGCACGCCCTGGTCATCGGTGGTGGCTTTATCGGCATGGAAGTGGCCTCCGTCCTGGCGGAGAAGAACATTGAAGTCACAATGGTCCTCAACGAGGACCGCATCTGGAAGAAACTCTTTACGCCGGAAATGTCCGGCTTCTTTGAGAGCTACTATCGCTCGCACGCAGTGCGCATCGTCAAAGCCTCTAGTGTGACTGAATTGCGGGGCGACGGCACGGTGCGTTCGGCAGTACTCAGGGACGGCGAGAGCCTGGCCTGTGACCTGGTTGTGGCGGGAATCGGAGTCAAGCCTGCGACGGAAATGCTCGCCGGCGGCGGGCTCGACATCGATGACGGAGTCACGGTTAACGAGTACTTGGAGACCTCCAGGCCCGGCATCTTCGCCGCTGGCGACGTAGCCAATTTCTTTGACGTGATCTTCCGGAAACACCGTCGCCTTGAGCACTGGGATAACGCGGTCTCACAGGGGCAGCACTGTGCGCAGTTGCTGATGGGAGACCGGCTTCCTTTTAAGCACGTCCCGTACTTCTTCTCAGACGTCTTCGATCTATCCTATGAATACTGGGGAGATACTTCCGGAGCAGACACGGTTATTCACCGCGGCGACCCATCCAGCAGAAGTTTCAGTACGTGGTGGCTACGTAACGGCCGGTTGATAGCAGCATTCGCGATGAATCGCCCCGACGAGGAACGCGACGTATCTCCGAAGTGGATCGAGACCGGGCAGCCCGTCTCTCCGGCGGTATTGAAGAACGCGTCACGCCCGATTTCGGAAGCCGCGGGACCCGACCACGATGCAACCGAAATCGTGGCGTAGGTCGACAAGAGCTCGGAATCGCCGTGATCTTTCTGATTGGGGTGCAATGCGGCTGCGCGAATTCAGGAACGAGCCGTTTGCGGGATCAGAGCGAGGTTGCACCGTGGGGACCTTGCCGTTCCTAGACTCATCAGCGTACTATCAAACGAGCAAGACCGAGCGTGTCCGGCATCCCTTCGACGACTGCTGTCAGATGGGGTGCAATGTCTAGCGACCGCATCGGAACAATCCGCCGGAGAGGTGGCCGAGAGGCTGAAGGCGGCGGTTTGCTAAACCGTTATACGGGCTAACACCTGTATCGAGGGTTCGAATCCCTCCCTCTCCGCCAGTCAGTCTGCACTGCAGAGAATTTCTGCCTTGGTTTTCCTAGAAAGCTGCGACCTGCGGCCCAATCTTCGCAATTCTGCCAAGCAAGTCGGACTTCGGAGAACGGACCGCCTTGGCACCGGACGGTATTGACTACGCTGCTTTCTCTGGAGCGGAGATGAGCAGTCCGACTCGCAACCAACTCCGAAGCGAACAGTTGGCGATCAAAAGCCGAATGCGTCGCGAAAGAGACTTGACTTCCGGTTTTTTGCCGGAGTCCCGCGGCCCTTCTGCTCAAGCTAACTGACGGCCGATTAGGCGAAGATCATTATTCTTCCCATGCGTTTACCGAAATGGTGTGCGGGATGTGTGTCCAACGGGGAGTAACTCTTGGTAGAGCACTGAAAAGGCTGGCGTCGGCGGTTCAACTCCGTCCCTGGCCACCATCATTATCAATCACTTAGAAAACCAGCCCAAAATTTCACACCTGTGATTTCACACCTGTGGTTGTTGATTTTAGTTCTATGGCGAACAAAAAGCGAAAATGCTAAACTCCTCACGTGGACGAGGGCCGCAAGCGCGTGCTGTTGATCGCAGCGAGCATCCTCGCCGCGCGCAAGCTCGCTCAGTTCGACGGCGGGAAGAGAGTTCCGGCGACGGTTAGCGCAATCTCCGACGCGATGCGGTGGGCCGAGGAAATTATGAAGGCCATCGACGACCGCTGGCCCGCTGGCAGGTGAGCTACGGTGCTCGTGTTTGGCATTAAGAGTCCCCTGTGCTTGACCAGAAGTCGCCCGTAGGCGAGACGCAGAGATCGTGTGGCTTGCCCCCAATCAATCGCGTCCCCTTTCTTGCGAAGTCAGATAGAAGATTCGAGACAATCTCGATCGGAAGACGGACGAGACCGCAATGAGTCTTTTGACTGCTCGGATCATTCAACACTCCCCGTCGGGCCAGCTCGATGAATCTGTCGAGAATGGCATCGGCGACAGGATTAAACAGCGCCGGATCGCCATTGTTATACCTGAACATTACCCCGGACTGGAGAGCTTCGTGAACCTTGAATCGGAAATCAAATTCCCGGTGCTCTGGCATTGAAGCTACGTTGTTGAGCGTGTGATAAGTCTCACGGGTGGCTCCAACTCCAGTGAGCCTAATGTGTGTATATGGAATACCAGCCCAGTTTGAAATGAGAAAAAGCTCTGGGATCCAGTAGTCGTTCATTCGCTCATA
>DATIWL010000143.1:0-25562 GCA_035519435.1 Terriglobales bacterium | reverse complement strand
CGACGGATGCTTCAGGTAAGGAAGCGAATACTTGCTGATCCTGAAATACCAGTTCGGATGCCCCGCCCACTCGACATCCAGATCGTCGCGGAAATCGAACGGCAGGGTTACGCCCTTCCGCTCGAGTTCATCAACGATCGCGCGGTTGTAAATCCGATGAATGTGCACGCGTCGCCCGCCGTGCTCGAAGAACAGGTTTCTGCCTTCCTTGATGATCCTCGTGATGCACACCGTACGAATGCCCAGCAGGTTCGACGTCAGCAGAAAATCGGGCAATGTCTTCTGTTCTTCCGGATGCACTTCCATCAGCACGACGTTCGCCGGGTCGTGTCCCGCAACAATCGCATCGGCCAGCAGCCGCTTGTACGAAGCCGCATCCAGGCCACTCAGGTAGTAGCGCAGATTGCGATCGAGGCCGAATGCGTCGAGATACGTATGCGCCAGCACCGGCTGATAGGCATATAGAGAAGGGAAGGCCTGCAACTCGACGAGCTTCGGTTGCAACTCACCTGCGGCATCGCGCACCAATCCAAAATCAACTTGAATGAACATCGGGTGCGCGGCTTCATTCGGCACACGAAAGCGATCCGGGATCGTGCTCTCCGAGCGAGCGTGATACTCCGGACTATCCACCAGTTGCCGGATTAGCGTCTTTCCGTCCTCTCCGAACCGCTCGACAAGCGCGGCCGGAAAGAAGCAAGGCGTCTCCGAGACCTGAAACGGCACCTCCATCCCACACCGCGCCGCCAGTTCCCGGCGGAAACGCGGGTATTTTTCCGTGGTGAATCCCGCATTGAAGGATTGCCGAAGTGAAGGAACCATAGATGAGTCGCTCTTTCTTCAACAACCCAGACAATCTGTCATCCTGAGCGAAGTCGCCGATCCGCTGGCGGATCGGTGACGGAGTCGAAGGACCCCTACACTGCCCGAACCGTTGATCCCGCACCGAGGAGTTCTACCCAAACCCAGAGCACTCATCCAAATTGTTTCTCGGCGACCCCGGCGTCTCGGCGGTGGGCTTAGCTAGTAGCTAGCAACTGCCCTACGCCTCAATCAAAAACTGCCCGCCCCGCATAATCTGTTCCTGATCGACCCAGATATCGAAATTGCGTCCGACCACGTCGATGTGCGTCGACGAATCCCACTCCGCTCCGGTGTGCGCGCCATAGGGATTTCCGAAGGCAATGTGCACACCCGGATACTTCTCGTCCTGCAGGATCTGTCCGATCACGTCTTTCAGTTCAATGTTCGTGCCGATGGCGAACTCGCCCACGCGGTCGCTGTTCTCATCGGTATGGGTGTACTTCCAGAAATCTTCTTCCAGTTCGCGATTCGACGAGTGCGCTTCGACCACGCGATTGCCCTTTACCTGAATGGTCAGCGGATTCTCTTTGAGGTCGCCAAACTTCGCGCACAAGTAGTCGCCAACCACGCCGTCAATGACAAACGTGCCGTTAACCTCGCCCGGCGTGGTGAAAATCTCTCCGCCTGGCAGGTTGCCCCACTTCTCCGGGCTGATGATCCCGCTGGTCTTGAGCCAGCGGTAGTTCGGATTCAAGTCCGCCGTCAAATCCGTGCCGGCCGCGGTCTTTGCGCGAATCTGTTTCGCTACACGGACCCGTTCGACCACCTTGGAGCTCAAGCGGTCGACACGCTGATAATCCGCGCGCATGCCCTCGATCATGATTTGCTTGTTGATGTTGACCATATGCGCGTGCCGGATCTTGCGCCGGTTTACGATGTCGGTCATCTGCATGCGCGACTTCAGTTCGTTCCGCTGCGCCCACACGGCGAAGATGCTCACCTGGCTGGTCTCAAGGTCATTGCCGATCGGCTGCGGCAAACCGGTCAGGGGACGCTCGGCCACATCTTCCAATACCCACGGGGTATAGGGGCAGCCGACCTCGTCGAGTTCGCGCGCGATGGCCGCGGCGATTTCGAGGCTGGCCTCGTCGGTGATGACCGTGACTTTTTCCGTAGGCTGAATGCGCAGGCACACGCGGACGGCGTTGCTCGCGCCCGGAGTGAGTACGGGATCGAAGGAGGTAGTTTGAAGTCGGTGTTTGGTTGGCATCATTATTTACAAGCTTTTCACTACTAGAAATTGTCATCCCGAGCGATAGCGAGGGATCTGCAGTTGGCCGGCGGACTGCAGATCCCTCGCTGCGCACTCAGTCGCTTCGCTCCGTCGTGCTTTGCTCGGGATGACAATCCGGATGAGTCGGTCGAACATCAATACTCACCCAACGTCAGACGGCCCTGGCTTCGGGCAGATCGCTCATCTCTTCGCCCAGGCCCGCCTCAGTCTCCTCGATAATGTAGTCAACCACCGCTTTCATGTCGCCGGTTTCGCGGAAGACGCGCAGTTGCCGGTCGGCGCCGGTGCCGGTCTTCATGATCTCGCGGATGTGCTCCACTTCCTGACGCGAATCCAGTTCGTCGAGCATGTCGTCGACGAACTCCAGATACTCTTCGATCAACTCGGGCTCCGGCACTTCAATCTGCTTACCGAAGTCGATCAGCTTGCCATCAAGCCCGTAGCGCGCCGCGCGCCATTTGTTTTCCATCAGCAGCGACCGCCGGTAGAGGCGGAAGCCCTGGTTGGCGGAGTAGAGCTTGTAAAGCTTCGCCACCGTGGCCTGGATCAGCGCCGCCAATGCAATCGTCTCGTCAGCCCGCATGGGGATATCGCACACGCGGAACTCGATCGTGTTGAAGAACGGATGCGGCCGGATATCCCACCAGATCTTTTTCGCGTTGTCGATGCAGTTCGTCTTGATGAGCAGCTTGATGTAATTTTCGTACTCACCCCAGCTGGGGAAGTAATCCGGCATATTCGTGCGGGGAAACTTGTCGAATACCTTGCAGCGATACGATTTCAGCCCCGTGTCCATGCCCAGCCAGAATGGCGAGTTGGTCGAGAGCGCCAGCAGGTGCGGCACAAAGTATCGCGCGTGGTTCATCAGGTGGATGGCGGTTTCGCGGTCCTCCACGCCGACGTGCACGTGCAGGCCGAAGATCAGGTTTGCCCGAGCCACCAGCTGCATGTCCTGCACAATGTTCTTGTAGCGCTCGTCCGGATAGACCTCCTGCAGCCGCCAGTCGGCAAACGGATGCGTTGCCGCCGACGCCAGCCGCAACCCGTTTTCCCGCGACAGCCGGATCATGTCCCGCCGCAGCTTCTTCAGTTCGTCCTTGGCTTCTTTGATGTTCTTGCAGACCGACGTCCCCACCTCCACCACCGACTGGTGCATCTCGGCCTTGACCCGCTCCTGCAGGATCAGCTTGCCTTTTTCGATGATCTCGGCATGAATATGCGACCGCAGGTCCCGGGTGTCGGGATCAACGGTCTGATATTCCTCTTCTATGCCAAGCGTAAAGGATGGTTTCATGGACGCACCGCACGGCCGGAAGGGGCCACCGGCAAGGTTTTAATAGTATAGCTTGGAAATACTGGTGTGGCGCGGCCTCGCCCGCGCAGGGACGGCCGTCTCGGCTGTCCCTGCTGGACCGGCCCTTAGACGGCTACGGATGTGCTGGCCTTGCGACGATCCTCGACTCCAGTGAGGCGGGCTGCCCTTGCCAGTCGGTCACATATTGCCCTGTCACCGCATCACCCTCGAAAGCACCAAAAGCAAACACATGAGCGTGCCGCCCAAAACTCGCATGCGCGCCTTGTGCAGTCGACGACGCGGTGTAAAAGAGTCTGCCCAGAGCCGAAGCCCGTTCATACTGCGGAAGAAACTCTACCGACCCGTTCTTGTCAGTCGTCGCCGTTATTTCGTGGGAAGTGCGCTCGACAGAATAGTTCTGATAGACCAAACGCACGCTTACATTACGAAGCGGTTGACCTGAGCCATTAACAACCGACACTTTCCAACTGGGTGAGGCTAAGTATCGAAAGGGCCACAGCAGCGCGACAATTAGAAGAGCAGCGAAGGCCAACCACCAACGACTGAGGTGGTATCCACCGATTGTCGAGCTAGCTACAGGAGGCACTTTCTCAAGCCTATTCCTTTGTCCCAAGCCTCTTCTTCGGCTTCGGCGTCTTCAAGTCCGCCCACTTTGGCCCGCTCAGAAACGAATGTCAGCACATCTCTCTGTTCAGGATATACAGCCTCGTCGTTATCCGTGCGCCGCTCTTGTCCAGGTCAGCCAGACGAACGAGCAGACAAGCAGCAGCATGAGCACGCTGAAGAAGACAGAAATCACAGAGAACAAATTTCGAAGCTGGTGACCAGCCTCGAACGCTCGCAGTAAAAGAACGATTGCTACAACCTGGAAGACGAGCGTGGTGATCAGGCCGACTAACACGAACATCTCAGTGAGTCCGCCAGCCACGGCCGCAAGACCAGTAGCTTTCTCTGTCGAAATGCCACGAAACGCATTGGCAAGCCCGATCAAGGTCGGCAGCCAAGGGGCCCAGACGAGAAGCAATCCCCAGAAGAAACGTTTGTTCTTCATTTGATCCATGCTCTATTACTGGCTGACCTCCGTGTCTCCGTGCCTCCGTGGTGAGCTAACCCTTCTTCCTCGGCCTCGGCGTCTTCAAATCCACCCATTTCGGCCCGCTCAGAAACGACGCCCACCGCATCTCGTCATAAGGTTTTTCGCCGCTCTGCGCTTTCTTTACGGCCAGCTCCGCCGCCGCATTCACGATCCACTCAAAATTTTCCTGCCCGACCGACGTAATCTCCGCATCCGGCGCCGGATTCATGAAGTCAATCGCATACGGCACGCCGCCCTCGACGGCAAACTCGACGGTGTTCAAGTCATATCCCAAAGCCCGGCACAGCGTCAGCGCATCTTTCTCCACGCGCTCCTTCATCGCCGGCGCGGGTGGCGGATTCCCCTTCACATACCGCTCATGATGCGGCGCCTTCGGATCGTAGCGCATGATGTGCACCTTCTCCTGCCCGACCACATAGCAGCGGAAATATTCTTCAAACTCCACGCCGTGTTGCAGCGTCATGCAGAGATCACCCGTCTGGTTGTAGTTGTTGAAGAACTCCTCCGGTGAATGGACCTTATATACGTGCTTCCATCCGCCGCCCGCATAAGGTTTCAAAAATGCCGGGAACCCGACGTACTCGAAAATCTGCTCCCAGTTCAGCGGATAGATCAAATTCCGCATCGACCGATCCGTCGTATCCGGCGGATGCTTCTGATGCGGCAGGATCACCGTCGGCGGAATCGCCACGCCCAGCTTGTGCGCCAGCGCATAGTTGAAGAACTTGTCGTCCGCCGTCCACCAGAACGGATTGTTGATGACAATCGTCCCCTGCAGTACCGCGTTCTTCAGATAAGCGCGATAGAACGGAATATCCTGCGAAATCCGGTCGACGATAACGTCGTATTTCTTCGGCTCATCCATGCGGATCCCGCCGATCGACACGAACTCCGCCTGCACATCAGGCACGTTCATGGAGTTAATCTTCTCCACCACTGCTGGTGGAAACGTGTTCTCCATCCCGAATAGAATTCCGATTTTCTTCACAAATATCTCCAACCCACAAGAATCTGAATCGTCGATTACGCCGACTAAACTCCCGGAATACGCCCACCTTCATCAGAATCCTTCTTTAGCCATGCATGCCAATCGGAAGTGGCATCTCGCCAGAGCCCGGTTCCGATTGGCAGATTCACGACCGGTTCCAGTGAAGCATCGACCGCCAAAAGGGTCCCTAGAGAGACAACGCGCATCTCCTCATTCGGAACATCCGGACCTGCGCCCGCAAACAGTTCCCACTCACCTTCTTCCCAGCGACACGCTTCGGTGATTCGCTCTCCGCGAAGCGCCGCGAGGTTAGTGGTCGCAGTCGAATCTTCGGGTACCGGATAGCTCCAGGGTTCGTGCAGCCACCTCCATACGGGCTCCTGGGTTGCAGCCCAGGGCACGCTCATATTCGGGACGTCGATTGTCCAGTGGTCTCGATCCGGGACGATCTGAAAGGCCGGAATGTCCTTCTTCTGGTAGTAGTCGAACACGCCCAACATCAACTCTCTTGCCCAACTGCTATCGACCTTGCGAAGTGTAAACGAACCCAATCCTGCGGCCTCGATAAGTTCCCGATCACGAGACGCTCTTAGTTGAGCAATAGCATCACGGATGATCTGCCCAACTTCCTCCCGCATGTAAAAGATGGCGCCCGCCAGGACGAGTTCGAAGCCGAGCGCCACATTAGCTCCGATTGTGTAAGCGAAACGCGGTGTCGTGTCGCCAATGACCACGTAGATATGCTGGCCGCTTCGAGCAATATTCTCTCGAATGTCGTCTAGCGCTCGTTTCCGCTGGGCGTCGCTGATCATCCTTCCTAATCCAATCTGACCGACAGAAACGTTAACTGGCAACTAGTAAAAATACTTTCCCGCCATCCTCCGCCAAAGCGGCCAGTCATGCTTGCTGTTGTCGTTCCACACGTCCAGCCAGTGCGGAACTTCCTTGGCGTTCAGCAGTCCCGACATCTTGAAATTCGCATCCAGGCACATGTCCCAATCCGAACTGCCCAGCACGATTTTCATCTGCCGGTAACGCGACAGAAACCAGTCATCATTCATTCCCTGCAAATAGTCCGGAGGATTGTTGAAGTACACGTTGTCATCGTAATAGCCGTCGAGCCGGTCTCTAATGTCGTACGCCCCGCTCATGCACACGCATGCCGACACCAAGTCCGGATGTCGCATCGAAAAATTCAGCGCGTGATATCCGCCGAAACTGCATCCCGTCACAAACAACTGAGGCGCCCAGTTCTTCCACTTGATGAACGGATAAAACTCATTGAGCACATACCGCTCATACTGCACGTGCCGCCAGATGCGATAGCCCGGGTGCGCGCCCTTGTTGTACCAGCTCTCGGTGTCGACACTGTCCACGCAGAACACTTGTATCTGTCCCGCGTTGATCCTCTCTTCGAGCGCCCGGATCATCCCTGCATCTTCGTACTCGAAGAAGCGTCCCATGGAACTGGGGAAGACGAGCATGGGTTGACCGGCGTGTCCGAAGACCAGCGCCTCCATATCGCGCTGCAACTCATGGCTGTAGTTCTTGTGATGTTCGCGGTTCATGCCGAGGGAGGATTGTACCCGATGTCCGTGTGCGGCTGGCTCTCGTGCCCGCCGTGTTTCCATAAATGGCCGGGTGCCACGCCCTTCTTTCGCGTTCTTTGCGAAAGAGAGTGCGTGAATTGCCCATAAAATAGATGTCCTGCCGGTGATCTATGAGCCACCTTGCCATCTGGGAATTCCACGTCAAGCAGGATTCCATTTCCGCTTTCGAAAAAATCTACGGCCCCGCCGGCGACTGGGCCCAACTCTTCTGCCTCAGTCCGGACTACCTTGGCACCGAACTCATCCGTGATCTTAACCATCCCGCTCGCTATCTCACACTTGACCGCTGGACCTCCGGCGAAGCCCTCGAGCGCTTCAAGCACGACCATCACGCTGACTACTCTGCGCTTGATCGTCAATGCGCGAGCCTGACCGAAAACGAGACTCTGTTGGGTGAATTCGATGGAGTTGACTGACAGGGGCTGAGAACCTTTTGCCGCCATTGAGTGATTTTCTCTGCGCTCTCTGCGAGTCCTTGGCGAACTCTGCGGTTTGCTTTTCGTCGGCGACCTGCGATGAGCCGACTAAAATGTCCCCATGCGCGCAATGGTTCTCGAAACTCCACGGCCGATTGAGGATTCGCCGCTTCAACTGCGCGACGTCGCGATTCCCACCCCCGCCCCAAACGAAGTCCGCGTCAAAGTCCATGCCTGTGCCCTTTGCCACACTGACCTCCACGTGATCGAGGGTGACCTCCCTCCGCACAAGCGTCCGATCATCCCCGGCCACCAGATTGTCGGCACAATCGACGCCCTCGGCGCCAACGTTACCGCATATAAGGAAGGAGACCGCGTCGGCATCCCCTGGCTTCACTCAACCGACGGTATCTGTGACTACTGTCGCCGTGGCCTCGAGAACCTCTGCCCCACAGCCCGCTTCACCGGATACGACGACGACGGCGGCTACGCCGAATACACCACCGTGCCTGCCGATTTTTGTTATTCCATCCCCGCCGCCTTCGACAACCTTCACGCAGCGCCGCTTCTCTGCGCCGGCATCATCGGATACCGCTCCTATCGCCTCTCCAACATCCGTCCTGGCGAGAATCTCGGCCTCTACGGTTTCGGCGCTTCCGCCCACCTCGTCATCCAACTTGCCCGCCATCAGAACTGCAATGTCTTCGCCTTCACCCGAACCGAAGCCCACCGCGCCCACGCCCGCCAACTCGGTGCCCAATGGACCGGTCGCGCCGAAGACACGCCGCCGGAACCGCTCCACGCCGCTATCATCTTCGCCCCTGCCGGATCGCTCGTCCGCGATGCCCTGCGCGTGCTGCGCAAGGGCGGCACGCTAGCCTTGGCCGGAATCACCATGTCGCAGATTCCCGCCCTCGATTACGCTCTGCTCTATCACGAGCGGACAATCCGTAGTGTGGCCAACAGCACGCGCCGGGATGCCCGGGAATTTCTCCAACTCGCCGCCGATATTCCGGTGCAGTCCGATATCCAGACGTTTGATCTCGCCGCCGCAAATCATGCCCTGCAGGCTCTAAAGAAGAGCAGTCTTCAAGGGGCAGCCGTTCTGCGGATCTCCTGAGCGGCCTTCGTCCTCGATAGTCCTCGATACGCTCGCCAGGAAACTCTCCTCATCCCCACCGGCGGAAGTCAGAGCCCGAACCCGTTCGTCACAAGCCCAGGTGAGTATTCTCACAGCGTCGCTTGCGACACTGCTGGTATTGTAGCCACGCCTTTCTTTTGCTTGTTGCAGGTCGATGCAGTCGAGTGGCGCCTTGCCAGCTTGAATCCCGCATATCGACGGGAGGCGTTCGACTCTGTCCGCGGCGTCACCGCCTGTCAGATTGCTGTGTAAAAGCTCTTGGGGGTGACCCGTGACGTACTCAAGTTTCGGACGGTGGTTCTCTCTTCTCCTGTTCTGCTTTGTTCTCCCTGCTCTGGCGGTTGCCCAGACCGCTACAACCTCTCTGCAAGGGCAAGTCCTTGACCCGCTGGGAGCCGCTGTCCCCGGCGCCCAGGTCGTTCTCACGAACGTGGACACCGAAGCCTCGCGTACGATTACCACGGATGCGAACGGTAATTATCTGTTCGCCAGTCTTCCTCCGGCTAACTACCGGCTCCGCGTTGAGGCTGCTGGCTTCCGGACCTATGTACAGACGAACCTCCACCTGCTGGTGAACTCGCCCATGCGTCAGAATGTTTCCTTGACCGTCGGCGCGCGTCAGGAAATGGTGGAGGTGTCGGCGGCTGCGGAGCGCCTGAACACCATCGATGCCAGCGTCGGCAACGCCTTCGCTGAAAATCAGGTCAAGCAGCTTCCCCTCGAAGCACGCAACGTGGTGGGCCTGTTGAGCCTGCAGGCTGGCGCTGTCTTCCTTCCGGGCCAAGAGGACATCCGGTACAACGATCCGCGCAGCGGCGCGATCAGTGGGGGCCACTCCGACCAGACCAACGTCACTATGGATGGCGTCGACGTCAACGATTCGCAGAACGGCTACTCGTACAGCTCGGTCTTGCGCGCCACCCTCGACTCGGTGCAGGAGTTCCGCGTCACCACCACCAACTACGGAGCCGATCAGGGACGCTCCAGCGGCGCCCAGGTCTCGCTCGTCACCAAGAGCGGATCCAACACTCCGCACGGGGCTCTCTACTGGTACCACCGCAACACGGCCTTCTCATCGAATGAATTCTTCAACAAGCTGTCTCAGTACCAGGATGCGGAGCGGCTCGGGCAACCTGTCGATAATCGCCCGCCCAAGCTGCAGAAACACATCTACGGGGCCTCGCTCGGCTTTGCGCCGATCAAAGACCGCCTGTTCTTGTTCGGAAACTTCGAGAACCTGCGCTTGTCCGCCCAGCAATCGGTCGAGCGCTACGTTCCGTCAGATACCATGCGTGACGGCATTTTGGTCTATACCTGTGCCGATCCCTCCGCCTGCCCCGGAGGCACCGCCCAGGGATTCACCGACACCCATAACATTCCTGCTGGATGGTATGGCGTTGGCCCGGACATCCTGGCGCAACTGGACCCCCTCGGGATCGGTCCCAGTGTTGCCGCCTCTGACTACTTCAAGCAATTTCCCGTTTCCAACTCCAGTGGCCGCGACGGTGTGTTTCTGCCCGGCGGAGGCATTGTTGGCAATATCACGGGCTACCGCTTCGGTGCTCCCATTACCAAGGACTGGTGGACCTACATCGTGCGTGCCGATTTCAATCTCGACCGTTCCGGCAAACATCAGTTGACCTGGCGCGGAAACCTGCAGAACGATCGCGATGTTGACCAACCCCGGTATTGCTCTGGCGGAGAATGCACGCCGCCTCTGAATATCACTGCCGGCAACAACCGTGGAATGATGGCCGGCTATACCGCCGCGATTACTCCTCATCTCGTCAACAATCTTCGCTACGGTTACACCCGGATCGGAAGCCACCAGGGCGGAACTCTGAACTCTGCTTTTGTCAGCTTCCGTTTCATTGACGACATCAATGGGTTTGATACCGCGGGCAGCGAGAACAGTGGCCGCATCGTTCCCACCCACAACTTCCTCGATGACCTGACCTGGAACGTTGGCAAACACACCCTGCAGTTCGGCGCCAATCTCCGGTTCACGCGGGTCGAAACCGACACCAACGTGAATTCCTATCCTTACGTCGTCACCAACGGTTCTTGGGTCTCCGGCAACGGAAAGACGTATATTCCCGGTCGTTACAGCTGCCCCTACGCCGCCTGCGACGAGGTCCCGGCGGCCAGCGACGATTCGTACGCCTCATATGCCGACTCTTGGATCGACATCCTCGGCGTTCTTTCCGAAACCGACGCCACTTACAACCACGACCGCAACGGTAACGTCATTCCGTTCGGTGACCCGATCAAACGGCACTGGGCGACAAATGGCTACGAGTTCTACGCCCAGGACAGCATCAAGATCAAATCGAACTTCAATATCGTCGCCGGCTTGCGCTGGGGTTACACCAGCCCGCCCTGGGAAACGAGCGGATTGCAGGTTGCTCCCGACAGACGGCTAGGCGATTGGTTCAACATGCGGGCCCAGTACATGGCAGACGGCAAGCCTGCCAGCGAGATTCCACTAATCAACTTCGACTTGGCGGGACCCGTCAATCACAGCGATCTGGGCTTCTATGACAAGCAGTACAACAACTGGTCGCCCCGCTTGGCCTTTAGCTACAGTCCGGACTGGAAGGACGGCTGGCTGGGTAAGTTGGCTGGCGGACCCGGCAAAACCGTCATCCGCGGCGGCTATGGGGTCGTCTATGACCAGATCGGTCTCGCCCTTGCCTATCACTTCGACAGCGTCGGCGCCTTCGGCTTGGCCAGCCCTGTGACCAGCCCTTGGCATGCGCACAGTGAAGACGATCCTGACGTTCGCTTCGTCGATCTCTACACCGTTCCCGACACGCTACCCGACCCAGAAAACGTAACCTTCCCCTACACTCCGCCTACAGCGGCCGGGGCCATCAACTCCACTATCGACACCAATGTCAAAACGCCCTACTCGCAGACGTTCAATTTCTCGATCGGGCGCGAATTGCCCTGGAAAACGACTTTGGAATTGAGCTACGTGGGACGGCGCGCCAGCCGCATTCTGACTCGCCGCGATCTGGCGATGCCGCTCAACCTCACCGACACCGTTTCCAAGACCGACTATTTCACTGGAGCGCGTCAGCTCATCGACGGATTGACGGCGGTGGATCAGGATTGGACGCAACTTCCCGCCATTCCGTATTGGGAGAACATGTTCCCCACGGCGGCTGACAGCTATAACGCTGCTTACGGCGCTGACTACGGTTATGTCACCAATAACACCCAGGCGGTGGGATTCGACTTCAGCGGCCTGGAAGGCGATTGGACCACTGGCCTCTATTCGCTGGACGAATTCTGCGATCCTGACTGCAGCAAGTTCGGGGCTTTCGCCTACTTCGATCCGCAGTGGGACGCTCTCGGCGCCCTCAGCTCCGTCGGCCGCTCCAACTACAACGCACTCCAGGTCTCGTTCCGCAAGCAATACAGCAACGGGTTGCAGTTTGATCTGAACTACACCTTCTCCAAGTCTATGGATCACAGCTCCGCCGCCGAGCGCGGCAGCAGTTGGACAGACTTCGGAGCCGGTGGTTACTCCGATTTTCTCATCAACTCCTGGGACCCCAAACAAAGCTTTGGCAACTCGGACTTTGATGTGCGCCATCAGATCAACTTCAACTATTTGGCGGATCTTCCCTTCGGTAAAGGCAAGAAGTTTGGCAGCGGAGCCCATGGTTTCCTCGATGCTGTGATCGGAGGATGGCAGACCACGGGCATCCTGCGCATCAACAGCGGCATGCCTTTTGACATTCTCAACTGCCGTTCCTGCTGGCCCACGAACTGGCAATTGCAGGGCAATACTCAGTACACGGACCTTGGGGCGGTGCGAAAACTCCTCGGCCACACGCTCAACGCTCCCGGCCTGGGTGGCAAACCGAGCCCCTTCAAGGATCCACAGAAAGTGCTCGACTATATCCGCTACTCCTATCCCGGCGAAGGAGGCCAGAAGAACCGCTTACGGGGAGACGGCTACTTTACGTGGGATGTCAGTATGGCCAAAGCATTCAAAATGCCCTACAACGAGAATCACCTCCTCAGGTTCCGCTGGGAGGTTTTCAACGTCACCAACACCAACCGGTTCGATGTCGGCTACCTGATTGCGATTCGCGATTTCGCCTCGACCTTCGGTTCCTACAACCAGATTTACTCCGGTTGCGACGGAGCCGCTGGGCGCTGTATGCAAGCCAGTTTGCGATACGAATTCTGAGCGTTCTCAAAACCGGATCCCTCAACCGACCCCGGGCATGCCCGGGGTCTTTTTAGTCTCAAAGCTTGTACTTGCGAGCCCAGACGCACTCGAGAGAGAAGATGGGAGACACAAATCCGCCCGAACTCGCTCACCGCCACAACCCCTTTCAATAAATGCCTCTAATACCCTTAGGTACCCTGTTTTTTCAATAACTTAGGACCATTCACTGCAGTCACCCCCCACTCAACCCCAATTTTCGCCAGTTGGGTGTCTTCTGCGTGTATAAAGGACGTAGCCTCAATAAGATCAAGCTGTCGAATTCCACGCATAGAAACTTCCAGGTTTCATCCGTGGAAAACGTTTATCCGGGGTGAGGTGCCCACGTCTCGGTTGTTCGAGAGTGTGGAATGACGCCAAAGGGAAAGTTCTATTTTCGAGCTGTACCCGGTCTTGGCTGAGAGCAGATAGCCGAGAGCTGGGTTTAAGGAAAGCGAGAGCAGAATGCATAAGCCGATCAAGTATGTAGAAAAGGCTGTCACCATCGCCGCCTCTGGCGCATGGGCAATTTTGGAACGCCTGAATCGCATCTCTCCCAATCCCTCTCCGACCCCGAAGTGGTCCGACAAGCCGCTCTTGAAGTCCTGGGAGAAGTCCAAGCCGCCTCTTGGCTGGCCGCGCTCGACCGACTCGCTCTGCCCCAAGTGCGTCCCTGAAATCCGTCAGCAGATCCTCGATGGCCATCTTCCTGTCGACATCCTGATGAACGAGAAAGTCGGCGAAGTGAAGGCCCAGATTGTCGAAAAAGACGGCAAGCTTTGGATGGTCAAGGACTGCCCCAAGCATGGCCATTTCGAGGACCTGATGTCGATCGACCTCGAATTCTCGCGCCACCTCGAAGAGGTCTTTCCCGGCCGCGATATCAAGGCCCACAGCGATGAGCACCTCCATCACCACGGATCATCCACCGTGAAGTATGGCCGCGGCGCCGTCCTCACCGTCGACCTGACCAACCGCTGCAACATGATGTGCGATCCCTGCTTTATGGACGCCAACCAGGTCGGTTTCGTCCACGAGCTTACCTGGGAAGAAATCAAGACCGTCCTCGACAACGCCATCACCGTCAAGCCGCGCCGCCAGATGTCGGTACAGTTCTCCGGCGGCGAACCGACGCTCTCCCCATACTTCCTCGATGCCATCCGCTACGCTCGCAAGGTCGGATACAACTCCGTGCAGGCCGCGACCAACGGCATCGAGTTCGCGAAGAGCTTCGAGTTTGCCCAGCAGGCCGTTGAAGCCGGACTCCGCTACGCCTACCTGCAGTTTGACGGCATCGGCAACGCCGCCAACTCGCATCGCGCCGTCGGCAACCTGTTCGACGTGAAACTGAAGGCCATCGAAAACCTGCACAAGGCCGGATGCGAAATCGTGCCGGTCATCACCATCATCAACGGCATCAACAACGAGCAGGTCGGACGCATCATCCAGTTCGCGCTCGACAATCCCAAGACCATCAGTTTCCTCAGCTTTCAGCCGGTCAGCTTCACTGGCCGCGACGAAGCCATCACCGACGACCGCCGCGTCGCCCAGCGCTACACGCTCGCTCACCTCGCTCACGACGTCAAGAATCAGACCGGCCTCGGCGAGCCCGCTCGCGACTGGTTCCCCATCAGCTTCATGGGCACCTTCAGCGACTGGGCCGACCTGATGCACGCTCAGGACGCCAACAACAACTGGGGCCAGCTGAGCTGCGGTTGCCATCCGAACTGCGGAACCGGCATGGCCGTCATGATCGACAAGGAGACGAAGGAAGCCGTCCCGGTCACTGCCTTTCTGAAGGGCGACCAGCTCGGCAAGGACATCGCCAAGGTTAACGACGCTGCGCGCGGCAAGTTCTGGACGGTCGCCGGCATGGCGCTGCTCCTGATGAAGAACTACGACCCGTTCAAGGCGCCGAAGCACTTCAAGATGATCGACCTGTTGCGCAAGTTCGATAAGAACTACAACGCCACGGGTCACAACTATGGCAAGGTCGGCCCAGACCGCACGCTCGACGACGTCATGAAGCGCCGCACCGGCGACCGCTGGAACTTCCTGTTCGTCGCCGGCATGTGGTTCCAGGATCTGTTCAACTATGACTTCCGTCGCACCGAGCAGTGCATTATTCCCTACGCCACGCAGGAAGGCGAGATCAGTTTCTGCGCCTACAACACCGGCGTGGGGTGGCGCAACATCATCGAAAAGATGCACATGACGGCCACACTCACCAAGTGGTACGAGGAGCATGGACGTCATGAAATCTTCGCCGGCGGCAAGAAGGTCAATGTCCCTAGCAAAGACGACGGCACGTACGTCTATCTCCGCGAAGAGATCGTCACCAACGAGGTCCAGCACGACCTCGACAAGCTGGGCATCGCCAAGACCGCCCGCGAGGAGAAGATTCGCGCTCGGAACGAGAAGATCAAGCACGACGCCGCCTACGACGCCCGCATGGCCCAGCTCTATCGGGAAGTCATCCTGAAAGAGAAGCCGGCCACTTCGAATGAAGCCGGATTCATCCCGCTCGGCGCCATCGCCAAGCCGAGCGGCAATGGAGCCAACGGCAACGGCGCGGTCCAGAAGACCGAGGAAGTCGAAGAGCCAGTAGCCGGTGACTAGGTTGTGCCGGCTAGGCATAGCTCTGCAGATGTTCTGAGGCCGCTCTTCGGAGCGGCCCTTTTCTTGTCTGCCGCGATCGTTTGTTCCTCTATCCTGGAAAGGGGTGAAGATTGGCCAGGAAACTCCACAAGGCCCGCCGGGGACACACGCACGCTCCTCATCAACTTTGTGATCTTCGGAGCGACGAACATCGGCCCGTGGAGCGCCCGCATCTGATAGTGTGGGAAAACCATGTCCAACGTATCGCTTTCCACGAAACAACGGGAAGAAATACTCCGAGCCTTGAAAGCCCGCTTTGAGAAGAACATGAGCCGCCACAAAGGTCTTGAATGGCCTCAAGTGCAGGCCAGGCTCGAAGCGAATGTCGAAAAACTGCGGTCACTTCATGAAATGGAACGAACCGGCGGTGAGCCGGATGTCGTCGGCCACGACAAGAAGACCGGCGAATACATTTTTTTCGATTGCTCCGAGGAAAGCCCGAAAGGCCGCAGAAGCCTCTGCTACGACCGTGAAGCGCTGAACTCCAGGAAAGAACACAAGCCAAAAGACAACGCTCTCGACATGGCAGCCGCCATGGGCATTGAGTTCTTGACAGAGGAGGAATATCGCGACTTGCAGGAACTCGGCGAGTTCGACACGAAAACGTCGAGTTGGGTGAGAACACCTTCCGCGATCAGAAAACTCGGCGGCGCCCTCTTTTGTGATCGCCGCTTCGACACGGTCTTCCTCTACCACAACGGCGCGGAATCGTACTATGCCGCCCGAGGGTTCCGCGGCTCGCTTAGAGTCTGAATCTGTCTGCGGGGGCATCGTCAGCCGTGTTCGACGCGTGCCTTGATATCGGCGTGCGCCTCCTCAATGAGCCCGGTTAGCGCTTCGGTGTTTGTGGCGGTTCCCGGTCTCAACTTCACATGGCGCATGAACTTGCCTCTACCTTGCAGCAAGCCGGCCGGATCCGGTAGCGCTGCGCCGTGAAAGAAGCCTACATTCACGTGCGACGTGAAGACATTGACATAGCCGAAGGGCGCATCTCCCAGACATGCAACTGGGCACCCGTCATGCAACAGCTCCCGGACTTCGTCCCCGCATCTTCGCATCACCTCAAACCACTCGCACGCGATGGCCCCCAATTCCCCAGCATGCTCTTTCATCCACGAATCGATGGCCGGGTCCCGTTCGACCGCGCCGTTGAAGCGCAACAGTTGCGCTCTCATCGTGTCGTCTTGAGAACGGAGGTGGCCCAGCCTGTGCCTTGTCGCTTTCACCCAACAGAGAGTGCCCCACCCTTGCGTTCTTTGCAAGGCTGGGAATCAGGACTCCTGTCGGTTCGTTTGGGGAAAATGACTGAGCCCCGGCCGAGACATTCTTGCGGAAATATGGTGTCAGGGGGTCTTTCCACTAGTGAATTTGTGTTATTGACCTGCTTTCACCGTTCTGCCTTCCGCAGATTTCTCGCTGAAACAGGCCCTTTCTCACGCTCGCCTGTGACATTCCTCACAGGTTTGGTCGGATTCACCGCTCTACTCTCGCGACGATCCATCGCGAACTCCCAGGTCATTCCTCCGTGCGCGTGGCTGGATCGCAATCATGATCACTGTTCGCATGTGCCTCCGTCAGTTGTGCGAGCGGTGATAGTAGGCCGCGCTGCCTGGCTCGACGTCGATCGCAGGCAGCAATGGCCGCGAAGAGGCCCTTCATGCGGAAACACGCCCTTGTGCTGGTGATCTTTCTGTGCAGCCTGCTGTCGCTGCGTCTGGCAAGTCAGTCGAACAGTTCGGCCGTGGAAGGCACAGTGCAGGACGCGTCGGGCGCTGCCATCCCTGACTGTGCCGTTACTCTGGTGAACTCCGGCACAGGCGCAAGACTCATCACGACCACCGACGGTGCCGGCGTTTACCTCTTCCCATCCGTCCTGCCGGGTGTGTATTCGCTGAGAGTCGCGAAGGATGGGTTCAAGTCGTATTCGATCACCGACTTCAGCGTGACCGTTTCGCAGCGTGCCACGCAGAACGTCGTGCTGCAGGTCGGCGTGGTCTCGGAGAGCGTAGTTGTCGAGGCATTCGGATCCGGAACGCTGGTCGAACCTACGTCGAACGAGCTCGGTACGATCATCGAGCGCCACAGCGTCCAGGCCCTCCCCCTGAACGGCCGCGACTTCCTGCAACTGGGCATGCTCTCGGGCGCCGTGCAGGATTCCGGCACTCTGGCCTCCGACTTCCTCACCCTGCAGGTTGGACATCCGGATCGCGCCATCATCATCGCCGGCAACGAGCAGGACCTCACCGGGTTCCTGATCAATGGGATGTCCACCGCGGGAAGCCGCCTCGGCCATGCATCGCTGAACCTGTCGGTGGCGGCGATCGATCAATTCAAGGTCCATGAGGGTTTCTTCCTGCCCTCAGAAGCACCGCATGACGCCGGCGTGATCAGCGTCGCGACCAAGTCCGGAAGCAACCAGTTGCACGGAGAGGCATTCGAGTTCGTGCGCAACAATGCGTTCGATGCCAGGAACTACTTCGACCCCGCGGGTGCACCCCCGCCCCCTTCCGCCGCAACCAATTCGGCGCCGCGATTGGCGGGCCGATCCGCAAGGACAAGCTGTTCTTCTTCGCGCACTATGAAGGACGGCGCCAGATGCTCTCCGGCACCGCCAAGGCCACGGTGCCGTCGGCCAAGATGTTCGGCGGAGATTTTTCCGAACTGCTCGACCTGAGCACGCCGGTGGTGATCTACGATCCGGAGAGTTTCGACCCGGGAACCGGCCAGCGGCAGGCGTTTCCCGGCAATGTGATCCCGCCGGAGCGCATGAATGCCATGTCTACGAAACTGCTTGCGTATTACACGCCGGCCGCTGCCTATGCCCGCGAGAATGTCATCGGCAACCCTCGCACCACGGACAACTACGATCAGTACGGCGTGCGCATCGATGTGAATCTCGGCGCGAAGCACAATCTGTTTGGCCAGTTTGTACACGAGAACTCGCCGACGCTCGATGCCGGATTGTTCCCGCTTTCAGGCTATGGCTATCCGCTGAACACCAATCTCGTCATGGTGCAGGTCACAAGCTCGCTGACCTCCCGTCTGGTGAACGAGTTCCGCGTCGGCTGGGTCCGGCCGTCGGTCTTTTATGCCGGCGAGAGCCAGCCGGGCATCCAGGACACTCTCGGATTCACAGGTACGGCCGACCACAACGGCGTTCCGGGGATCTTTCTGGATGGTTTCAGTCTCTCCGGGAATCCGCAGAATGCTTCCTTCGGACGCAATCAGGGACTGATCGGAAACATCGACAACCAGTACCAGATGCATGATGGGCTAAGCTATCTCAAGTCCGGCCACGAGATCAGCTTTGGCATTGATCTGCGTTACATCCGCAGCGTGCAAGAGAGCTCGAATTTCTATTCTCGCGGCGGCGTCTGGTTCAGTTCGATCTTTACCGCACAGCTGGCGGACGATGGCAGCGGAGCGCTGCTGCCAGTACCCGGAACCGGCAACTCGTTCGCCGACTTCCTGCTGGGCATGCCGAAGAACGGGAGTGTGACGTCCATGCCACGCACGCATTTCCGCTGGACCGAACTGGCTCCCTATTTCCAGGACACGTGGCGCGTCCGGCCCGGCCTCACGGTCAATCTCGGTCTGGGGTGGAACCTGAGCACTCCGCCCAACGCTGTGGGTTCCGATCGCAACTATCCCCACGCGTTCGATTTCGAAACCGGCCAGGTGAAGTTCGCTGCGCTCGGGCAGATCAGCCCGCAGGTGTACAAGATCGATCTCAACAATTTCGCGCCCCGTGTCGGGATTTCGTGGCAACCAAGTTTCTCGCCGGGAACGATCGTCCGCGCTGGAGCCGGCATCTACTACCCAGCCGTGAATGCGCTGTATGAACTTTTTGCCATCACCGCGCCGGGCGTGGCGATCGTGCAGTCGATCACCAATAATCCCTCACAACCACTGCCGGCTTATGTACTGGGCGACAACGTGTTTCCCCCCATTTCACAAACGCCCATCACGCCTGAATTCGCCGAGAACATTCACGGAGTCGTATTTGGCCTCGATACCAGACTGCGCACGCCGTACATCCAGCAGTGGAGTCTGGCGATTCAGCATAGCCTCGGTCCGAATACCATCGCCGAGATCGATTACATCGGTTCTCAGTCGCGCAAGCTACCGATTCGATGGAATGCCGACGATTGCTCTGTGCCGGACTCGCTGATCTGTGATCAGTCCGTGCGGCCCTATCCGCAATTCCCATACCTCTATATGGCAGCCAACGAAGGCACAGCCAGTTACAACGCATTCGTCGCGAAACTGCAGCGTCAGTTCGCGCGAGGCGTCAGTTTTACCGTGAACTACACCTGGTCGAGATCACTCACCAACACGGTGCAGGGTGGTGCTCCCGTTGGCATCAATCAGCGCGGCACGTGCCTGAGCTGCGACAAGGGTCTCGCTGGCTTTGATGTGCCACAGCGCTTGGTAGCGAGCGGCGTCTGGGATTTGCCCTTCGGCAGAAACCGCAGATACCTTACTTCGATTGCTCCGGCCTGGAATCACATCGTAGCTGGCTGGACGCTCAACGCGATTGCGACTTTCTCCCAGGGAAATCCTTTCACCGTGATCGCTGCTTCGAGCACGGCGATGGATCCGATGACCCTGTTCCGTCCGAATCGCTTGTGCGACGGCCGTTCCAGTCTCGCCAACCACGATGTCCGCAGCAACGGACATTACTGGTTCGATACGTCCTGCTTTGCTGTGCCTGCTCCCAACTACTTCGGAGACTCGGGGACGAACATCATCACAGGCCCCGGAACCAACAACTGGGACATTGGCATCGGGAAGGTTATCCGTCTGCGCGAGTCCATGAGCCTGCAAGCGCGCACCGAACTGTTCAACGCTTTCAACCATGCGCAGTTCAACAACCCCGCCAATGTCATGACGGACACGAACTTTGGCCGCATCACCACCGCGCGGGCTGCCCGCGAACTGCAGTTCGGCGTGAAGCTGCTCTGGTAGGACAATAGCCGGAGTCAGGTACGATTTGGGACGCACATTCCAGAGTGTCTCCGGTCTGCTGCGAGTTTTGCCTTCAGTGGCCTTCGCACCGCACCGAAGTAACGCGTGTCCAGTTGGGATCACAGCGGGGTCGCGCACCGCGCATTAGAATACCGCCTGTCCTGTCGATCGCGACGGTATCTCCATGTCCAAATATGATGAGCAGCTTCTGGAGTTCGAGAGCTACGCCCGAGGCAACGTAAGCGTCGAGTCTTGCATGCAGCACATGGCGCAGCGTCTCCATGAGAACACCACGCGGTACAACTGGGTTGGCTTCTACCTCATGGAGGCCCCCGCCTGTGACACGCTCGTGCTTGGCCCCTATGTCGGCAGCTTCACGCCCACTCCGCGCATCCCGATCGACAAGGGCCTCTGCGGCGCCGCTGCCACCACTGGCAAGACCGTCGTCATCAATAATGTCGCTGCCGATTCCCGCTACCTCGGCTCCGACAACGTGAAGTCCAATATCGTCGTGCCCATCACGGTCAAGGGCCGCGTCATGGCAGAACTGGACGTCGAAAGCTACTTCGCTGATGCCTTTCCTCCCGCCGAGCAGAAGTTCCTCGAAGCCTGCGCCCGGCTGGTCGAACGCCAAATGCAACGCTCGTAGGCGGTCTGCCCCAGGGAATTCGTCGGGACCGGCCGGCCCCCGGGAAGCCCCAGTTTTCCCTTGAGTGGCGACTTTGGCCTGGCGCCGCAACCCACTGTCAGGGTGCCACTTAGCACTCTATTACGCACACCTATGTACGTACAGAAAAGTACTGACAATGTTCCACGTGGAACATTTCGCACATCCACCTCCAGGCCGAGCCCGGTGTCAGGAAGTGCCCGACGGCTTCGCCAGATCCTCCAGTTCGATCTTGGCCAGGCCGTATATGCCCACCTCGTCGAGGTCGAGCTTCACGACCTGATGTCCTCGCGAGGTCCCCGTCGTATATTTCACCGGCTTCATCTCTCCCAGCGTGCCGCTCCAGGTGACCGCGCGTACCGCTTTGCCGCTCGGGATCGAGACTTGCGCCTTCAGGCCGCGTGCGGGCGTGATCGCGCCGTCCACGGTTACGTCGTAGTTCACCATGTGGAGAAGCATCCAGCGATCGGCTTTTTCCATCATCGTGGTGATTTCGACATAGGGCGCTGGCGACGTGAGGCGCGTGACGCGCCCGCCGAGCTCGGCGGGGATTTTGCCCGACACACGTTCCAGCGCCTGACGCAACGCGGGGTCCATGCGGTTCCGCGTGTAGCCTTCGGGGATGTCGGCAAACACGTCGGCCATGGTCGGACCGAAGGTCGTGTAGTCGCCTTGCGCTTTCATCGGGATCAGGAAGCGTGACGGTGGAATCGCAAGCGGAACGAAAACGACTTTGCCTTTTCCTGTGCGCTTCGTGGTATCCCGCGCCGGATACTTTCCGCCCAGCAGTTGCGCCAGTGGAATCTGAGGCTGCGCCAGGCCGTACTGATCCTTGCTGCCGCTGGCGCCAAGAATGAGCAACGTGCCGCCTGATCTGGCGTAGCGCGCGAGCGCCTGCTGGTTCTCGGTGCTCATCAGCGGAAGGTAGGGAACGACGATCAGGTCGAAATGCTGCAGCGCGGCGCTGGTCAAGTCATCCTCGGTCAGCATGACGTGCGCGATGCCGTTATCGGCCAGCACGCGCGAGGTGCTGAAGGCGAAGCTCAACTCATCGGCGAGATATTGCCGCAGCGAAGCGAGCACGGCGACGTTGGCATGCATGCGCACATTGCGCAGGCTGGGCTCATTCGCCGCGAGGAACTTATACATCTGCGTCGCGCCCTCCGGTGTCAGCCGCTTTTCGCGAAACACCGTGTGATTAGCGGCCGCTTCGGCGATGTTGATCTGCGCCATCGCGCTCAAAGCCTGGTCGGTCGGATGGGGGAAGATGGGAGGCGTGATTTCCGTGGCGTACACGATGACTGGCTTGCCGTGGGTGGCGGCAGCCAGAAATTTGAACGCCGGGCTGTTGGTGATTTTCGTGCCGTGCTCGTCCTTGCGTGGGGCCGAGTCTAGGAATTCCTGCACCTCGGAGTAGACAAAATCGTCGTAGCCGTCCCGTCCGAGCGTCTCCATGTTGCCGGCGGCGTCATAGGCGATCGGGCCGTAGCCGAATCCTCCAAACACATTTCCGGAGATCATGAAATGCGGGTTGTACTGCCGGGCGACCTCGCGCATGCGGTGATGAAACTCCGCAACGGAGTAGCCGCGGAACGTGACCCACTCGCTCCAGAACGCTTCGCCGCGCTTCTTTGGCAGTGTGATGTTGTCGTAATCATCGGTGCCGTATTTCGCGCGCGCCACCTGCGCAGGCAGATTCTTCTTCAGATAGGCGGCGAAATTCCGCCGGCAATAGCCGCAATAGCAGGTTCCGCCGGCGATCTGCGTCCAGTCGATGTAGGAGCCGTCGACGCCAGTCTCGGCCTGTGCGCGCACACGACCTTCCATCAGACGCGTGAAGTAAGGATTATTCGGGCAGCCCCAGGTTTCAAAGGTGGTTGTCGTTTCCTGACCGTAGGGAGCATAACGGTAGTGAGGAAAGGTTCCATCCGGCCGGACGGTGATCCATGTTGTCGGATCCTCGGCCGGCTTGGGTCCAATGTAGTCCTCGAAGGCGTTCCAGCGCTCGCGCCAGAACTGCAGCATGCGGATCTGGTCTTTCTGTGGCTCATCTTTATTGGAGGCCGTCTGTCCGTGCAGGGAACTGGTCAGGTAGCGCAGGACGATGTAGCCGCTGTCATGCAGGCTGCGGTTATTCGCCTTGGCCTTCTCCATCGCGAAATTGAACTCTTCGCGGCTTACCTCCTCGAAGTTGGGCGCTCCGCTTCCGAAGGTGAGGGTCATGTTGTTCTTCTTCAGGAACTCCAGGTCGGCCTTCTGTCCAAGCCGCCAGTGGCCCCAATCGGTGTTGGGGATCCATGGGGCGGATTTTTCCTGCGCCAGCGCGACGAGAAATGCTGTGACTGCCAGAAGTGCGTATCTGCAGATAAGCTTCAAGCGCATGCTGCCTCCCTCTCGAAAATTCGCAAGCTTTCGGCTCGAATGCTAGCACTTACGATTCATTACGTAAACTTTCCTTTTATTTCGAGTGAACCGGCGCTGTCGCCATCCGTCCCCGGAGGCGCAAGGGATCGTGCCGGCCCGGTATCATGTGGGCACCTCGGACCGTACGCGGGAGGAACCGAACCATGGCGGATGTTCTGATTCGTCCGGCAGAGCGGGCAGACCTGCCGCGACTGGTCGATATCTACAACTACTACGTGATCCATACGCCGATCACGTTCGATGTGGAACCCTACACGGTCGAGAAGCGAGCGGCCTGGTTCGAGCAGTTCACGCCCGCAGGGCGTTATCGCCTGCTAGTGGCCGAACGTGACGCGGGTGTTGTGGGGTACGCGGGCACCGTGCGCTGGCGTCCGAAGGCAGCCTACGACACGACAGTCGAGACCACGATCTACTGCGCGCACGATGTGACAGGAAAGGGCATTGGGCGCCGGCTCTATGAAGCACTGTTCGAATCGCTTCGCGGCGAGGATGTCCATCGCTACGTCGCGGGATACACGATGCCGAACACCGCGACTGCGGCGCTGCACGAGAAGCTTGGCTTCCGGCAAGCAGGTATCTTCTCCGAAGTCGGGCGCAAGTTCGGCAAGTACTGGGACGTGTGCTGGATGGAGCGCAGTAGCTACTAGCTTCTGGCTTCTAGCTACCAGAACAAACGAGGGACTGGTTTGATCATCCTGATCATGGGAGTGGCTGGGTCGGGGAAGACTACGGTGGGCGAGGCGCTGGCGGCGCAACTCGGTTGGGAGTTTGCGGATGCCGACGACTATCATCCCGCTGCCAACGTCGCCAAGATGGCGAGCGGGATTCCGCTCACGGATGAAGATCGCGCGCCCTGGTTGGATCGGCTGCGAGAGTTGATCCTGTCATGGATTACGGCGAACAAGAATGGTGTGCTGGCTTGTTCGGCGCTGAAGCAGGCCTACCGTGACCGGTTAGAGATGGGGCCGGAGGTAAGGGTCGTATATCTAAAGGGGGCGCGTGAGTTGTTTCGAGAACGGTTGCTGGCGCGGCACGGCCATTACATGAGAGAGTCAATGCTCAACAGCCAACTCGCGACGCTCGAGGAGCCGTCGGACGCGATTGTGGTGGAGGCGGATGCGGCAGTCGAGAGGATTGTGGCGGATATTCTGGAGAAACTCCAGAAAAGCTTTTAACCGCAGAGAACGCAGAAAGTTCGCAGAGGGTGCAGAGAAGAGCGTTTTCTGACGGGAACGCCGAAACTATAACCACGGAGGGCACGGGGTATCACGGGGAGAGACAAATTCGTCAACGACATCGAAACGATTATCGTGCGCAAGCTGACGCGACGGCTGGTTCCGTTTCTCTTTCTTCTTTATATCGTTGCCTATCTGGACCGGATCAATGTTGGATTCGCCGCGCTGCAGATGCAGCAGCAACTCGGCCTTACTGACGCGGTCTATGGGGCAGGCGCCGGAGTTTTCTTCGCCGGCTACTTCTTCTTCCAGGTCCCAAGCAATCTTGTCCTGCAGCGGGTGGGCGCGCGGCGCTGGATCGCCGTGTTGATGGTGGTCTGGGGCATGATTTCCGGTTCGATGGCCCTGGCGCAAGGCCCGCGCAGCTTCTACGCGCTGCGATTCCTGCTGGGTGCAGCGGAAGCCGGATTTTTTCCCGGGATGATCTTCTATCTGAAGAGCTGGTTCCCAGCGAACGCGCGGGCGCGTACGGTGGCGCGCTTCATGACGGCAGCGCCTCTTTCGGGAGTTGTCGGCGGGCCAATTTCGGGTGCACTGCTCGGGTTGCACTCAAGCGCACTCGCGGGCTGGCAGTGGATGTTTCTGATGGAGGCAGTGCCGGCAGTGATCCTCGGCGTGGTTGTACTTGCTTACCTGGCCGACCGTCCAGAAGATGCGACATGGTTAGCGGATGGTGAGCGCGGGTGGCTGCTGGAGACGCTGCGGCGGGAACGAGAAGGAAATG
>DATIWL010000142.1:0-7112 GCA_035519435.1 Terriglobales bacterium | reverse complement strand
TCTGCGAGCCTGCGGGCTGGAATGGGATTTCCGCAAGAAGCAGCCCTACTGCGGCTACGAGCAGTTTACTTTCGACATCCCCACCGCCACCAAGGGCGATTGCTATGCGCGTGCGGCGGTCCGCATTGAGGAGATGCGGCAGAGTCTCAGGATCATCGAGCAATGCGTGAAGAACATGCCCGAGGGTCCCTACAAATCAGACCACCACTTGACCACTCCGCCAGTGAAAGAGCGCACGATGCACGACATCGAGACGCTGATCACCCACTTCCTGGGGGTGAGCTGGGGACCGGTGCTCCCGCCGGGGGAAGCGCTCGGCGCCATTGAAGCCACGAAGGGGAATAACGGTTATTACCTGGTGAGCGACGGAAGCACGGTTTCCTATCGCACGCGGATCCGCACCCCATCGTTTGCACACATACAGACCCTGTCGCGACTGTCGCGGGGATTGACGATTTCGGATTTGGTGGTGATTTTGGGCAGCCTTGACTTTGTGTTGGCCGATGTCGACCGGTGAGGACTTGAAGCGATGCTGACGACCGAAGAAATTCGCGAGATTGAGAGCGAGGCGGCGCACTATCCGAAACGCGAGGCCGTTTCCATAGACGCGCTCAAGATCGTCCAGAAACACCGCGGCTGGGTGTCCGACGAGAGTCTCCGCGACATCGCGGAACACATCGGCATGTCTCCGACCGACCTGGACAGCATCGCCACGTTTTACAACCTGATCTACCGCAGGCCCGTGGGGCGCCACGTCATCTCGGTCTGCGACAGCGTGAGCTGCTGGATCATGGGCTGCGAGCAAACACGGGAACACCTCCAGCAGCGTTTGGGGGTCGGGTTGGGTGAGACTACCGCCGACAATCGTTTTACGCTGCTGCCGACCGTGTGCCTGGGATGCTGCGATCATGCCCCGGCGCTGATGGTGGACGGCGATCTGCACACCGATCTGGATCCGCAGAAAATCGACAAGGAACTCGAGAATTACAAATGACAGGTTCCACCGACAAACCGTTGACCGGAAATGTCCCCCGGGATGGATCGGCTCTGGGTTTGCCGGCCTATGAACAGGCCGGTGGCTACCAGGCAATCCGGAAGGTGCTTACGGGCGGCATGACGCCCAAAGCCGTCATCGAAGATGTGAAGAACGCGAATCTGCGCGGCCGGGGCGGAGCAGGATTTCCAACTGGCGTGAAATGGTCCTTCGTGCCAGTGGGCAAGGACGCGCCCAATCCCACTTACCTCGTGATCAATGCCGATGAGATGGAGCCGGGCACGTTCAAAGACAGGTTCCTGCTGGAGCGTAATCCGCACCAACTGATCGAGGGCGCAATCATAGCCTCCTTCGCGATCGAAGCGGACATCGCGTACATCTTTCTGCGTGGAGAATACACCCTGGCCGCGGAACGGCTTACCCGCGCCATCGCGGAAGCATACGAACGTCACTATCTGGGAAGGAACATCCTCGGTTCCGGCTACCACCTGGAGTTACATCTTCATCTCAGCGCTGGCCGCTACATCTGCGGGGATGAGACCGGATTACTCAATGCGCTCGAAGGTAAGCGCGCGAATCCGAGAGCGAAGCCGCCGTTTCCTGTCGTGGTGGGCCTGTTCGGCAAGCCAACGGTTGTAAACAACGTGGAAACCATCAGTTGCGTGCCCCACATCATCAACAACGGCGCGGCGTGGTTCCACGGCCTGAGCCGGACAAAAGATGGCGGCACGAAGCTCTACGGCGTCAGCGGAAAAGTGAAGTGGCCCGGCCTCTGGGAACTGCCCATGGGGACACCCGCCCGCGAAATTCTCGAAGAACACGCAGGCGGCATGCGTGACGGGTTGAAGTTTCGGGGATTGCTGCCAGGCGGCAGCTCGACACCGTTCATCGTGGAGGAGCACCTGGACACGCCCATGGACTTCACCGAGATGCCCAAAGCCGGCAGCCGGCTGGGGACAGGCACGATGATCGTGCTCGATGACCATACCTGTCCGGTGGGCATGGCATGGAACATGACCAAGTTTTTCGCGCGTGAATCCTGCGGATTCTGCACGCCCTGCTGGAGCGGCCTCGGCTGGGCGGAACGGATTCTGCGTTCCCTGGAATATGGCCACGGCAAGTCAGGTGACCTCGACAAGCTTGCCTCTCAAGCCAAGATGTGGAGCCCCGGCAACACGTTCTGCGCCCTCGCACCTGGTGCCGCCGATCCGCTGGAAACCGCCATGAAGTATTTTCGCGCCGATTTTGAGCGCCACATCGCTGAGCACCGCTGCCCCTGGAGATAGGTATGGCTAAGGTCTACGTCGACAACAAACCTTACGAGATGAACCCCGAGGAGAACTTACTCCACGGCTGCGTGTCGCAAGGCTTGAATCTGCCGTACTTCTGCTGGCATCCGGCTCTGGGTTCGGTGGGCGCTTGCCGTCAGTGCGCAGTGAAGGTTTTCAAGGATGAGCACGATACGCAGGGCAAAATCGTGATGTCCTGCATGACGCCGGCCGCCGAGGGCACACGCATCTCGATCGCGGATGCGGAGGCTGCTTCCTTCCGCGCGGGCGTGATTGAAGGACTCATGCTGAATCACCCGCATGACTGCCCGGTGTGCGATGAAGGCGGCGAGTGCCATCTGCAGGACATGACCGTCATGACTGGCCATGACTACCGGCGTTACGAATTCGACAAGCGCACGTTCCGCGACCAGAACCTGGGCCCGCTGGTGAATCACGAGCCGAACCGGTGCATCCAGTGTTACCGCTGCGTGCGCTATTACCGCGACTACGCGGGCGGCAAGGATCTGAACGCGTTCGCCTCACGCAACACGGTATTCTTCGGCCGAATCGAAGACGGTGTCCTCGAGAGTGAGTTCAGCGGCAACCTCGTCGAAATTTGTCCGACCGGTGTATTCACGGACAAGACCCTGAAGCACCACTACGCCCGCAAGTGGGACCAGCAGTTCGCGCCATCGGTATGCGTCCACTGTGCTTTGGGCTGCAACATCGATGCTGGTGAGCGCTATGGCACTCTGCGCCGCATTGTCAACCGCTATAACCACGAAGTGAACGGCTACTTCCTGTGTGACCGGGGAAGGTTTGGCTATGACTTCGTAAACAGCGAACGGCGGCTCCGGGAACCGAAGCTCAACGGCAAACCGGTGTCGGTTGTGGCGGCTCGGCAGCATCTGGAAGAACGAGCCACGAGCGGCAGGGTGATCGGTATCGGCTCCCCGCGTGCGTCGCTGGAAGCCAATTTTGCTCTGCGGACCCTGGTAGGTTCCGAGCACTTTTATTCGGGAATGGCCGATGATCAGTTGGCGCTGGCTGCCCGCATGATTGAGATCCTGCGGCGTGGCCCCACGCGCACGCCCACATTGCGCGAAATCGAGGAGTGTGACGCGGTATTCATCCTGGGCGAGGACATCACCAGCGTCGCCCCCAGAATGGCGCTGGCTCTCCGTCAGTCAGTGCGTCAGCAACCGATGGAGATCGCCAGGCAAGCGAAAGTTCCGCTGTGGATGGATCACGGCGTACGCGATGCACTGCAAGACGCGAAAGGTCCTCTCTACATCGCGACACCGTATGCCACTCGCCTCGACGAGGTTGCTACCGCTACGTTCCGCGGCGCTCCCGATGATCTAGCTCGGCTGGGTTTCGCCGTGGCTCACGCTCTCGATCTGGAGGCGCCCTCGGCCCAGGACTTCCCGCTCGCCGCCGAAATTGCGAACGCCCTGAAAACCGCGAAGAAACCGCTGGTGATCTCCGGCATGAGCGTCGGCAGTCAGGCGGTGATGGAAGCGGCCGCGAACGTGGCGATGGCAGCCCACGCGGCGCTCAGCCTAACGGCCCCCGAATGCAACACCGTGGGCGCCGCTCTGATCGGCGGATCTCCACTCACGGCAGCCTTCGAAGCGGTGAGGAATGGACTCGCGGACACAGTCATCATCCTCGAGAACGATCTCTATCGACGCGCGCCCGCCGCCGAAGTCGATGCATTCCTTGGCACCGCCAAACACGTGATCGTCCTCGATCACTTGGCCAACCCGACCACCGAAAAAGCGGAGTTGGAACTGCCAGCCGGAACCTTCGCCGAATCCGACGGAACATACATCAGCAGCGAAGGGCGTGCCCAAAGATTCTTCCAGGTTTTTGTGCCGCAGAACGACGTACTCGCAAGCTGGCGGTGGTTGAAACCGGGTCGCTGGCAGAACCTGGACGATGTGCTCGCGGCGATGTCCAAGGCATTACCCGAACTCGCACCGGCATCGTATGCCGCGCCCTCGGCCGCGTTTCGAATTGCCGGCGCCAAAATCCCACGCTCGCCGCACCGCGAGAGCGGCCGAACCTCCGCTCTGGTCAATATCACGATTTCCGAGCCGAAACAACCCGAGGATCCCGATTCTCCGTTGTCGTATTCGATGGAGGGAACGCCGGAAAGGCCTCCTGCAGCTCTGATCCCGTTTTTCTGGTCGCCCGGCTGGAACTCTATTCAGGCGACAAACACCTATCAAACGGAACCGGGCGGACCTTTGCGCGGCGGCGACGCCGGAGTTCGCATGTTCGAGCCCGCAGCCGCCAACGGTCAGACATGGTTCCGCGACATCCCGCCCGCGTTCGAGCCGCGTGAAGGCGAGTGGCTGCTCGTGCCCATGCATCACTTCATCGGCTCCGAGGAATTAAGTCCGGCGGCAAGAGGACTGGCAGAACTGGCTACAAAGGCGCACGTGGCCGTCAACTGCGATGACCTCGCAGAGTGTGCGGAAGTCGAAGTCAGTTGTTCAACCGGTACGTTCCGCCTTCCGGTGCGTTTTCAAGCTGACCTTCCGCGTGGCGTTGCGTGTCTGTCTGCCGGAATCGCGCCCCTGAGCGGAGTCACCATGCCCGCGTGGGGCAAGATCGAGAGGGCGAAATGACAAGTCCGTACCCGCTCCTTGCGATCCTCGGAATCGTCATTGGCGCTCTCACCATCGCCGCCTCTCTTATCTATGTGGAGCGCCGGTTGCTCGCGCTGTGGCAGGACCGTTACGGCCCAAACCGGACCGGGCCCCTCGGTCTCCTGCAGGTCGTCGCGGACTCCATCAAGATCTTCATGAAGGAGGACTGGGTTCCTCCGTTCGTCGACAAACCTGTTTTCATTCTGGCCCCGGCCGTCATCTTTGTGACCGTACTTATGTCGTTCGCGGTGCTTCCCGTCGCGCCGGGCATCATCGTTTCCGACTTGAACATCGGATTGCTGTTTTTCCTCGCCATGTCGTCGCTGGGAGTTTACAGCGTCGTGCTCGCGGGATGGTCCTCGGACAATAAGTACGCCCTGCTGGGCGGGATGCGCGCCGCGGCCCAGATGTTGAGCTATGAAGTCTTCATGGGCCTTTCGCTCATGGGAGTTGTGATCCTGGCGGGCTCGTTCAGCCTGCCGGCCATTGTCGAGGCGCAGCAGCACATGTGGTTTGTCATCCCGCAATTTCCGGGATTTGTTCTGTTTCTGATCGCCGGATTCGCCGAAACGCGCCGCATTCCCTTCGATTTGTCGGAAGCCGAAAGCGAACTCGTGGCCGGCTATCACTCCGAATATTCGGGGATGAAGTTCGGCATGTTTTTCGTCGGAGAGTACATGGGAGTCACTCTGATCTCGGGCATGATCTCGGTTCTCTTTTTTGGAGGCTGGCTGGGCCCGGCTCTGCCCGGGCTCGTTTGGTTCCTGATCAAGACGTTCGTTTTTATTTCGTTCTTCATCCTGGTGCGGGCGGCTCTGCCGCGCCCGCGATTTGATCAACTGATGTCCTGGGGCTGGAAAGTGATGTTGCCCCTGGCTCTAGTCAACGTGCTGCTGGCCGGCGCGGCGGTTCTATTGCGGAGTTAGTCCATGTTCAGCATGCTTCGATCGATCTGGTACGTGTTCCTCCACTCCTTCCAAAAGAGGGTCACGATTCAATATCCGGAGGAGAAACCGTATCTCGCGCCGCGTTACCGCGGCCGGATCGTCTTGTCTCGCGATCCCGATGGCGGCGAGCGCTGCGTGGCATGCAACCTTTGCGCGGTCGCCTGTCCGGTCGGCTGCATCGCTCTACAGGCGACAGAGGACGAAAACGGGCGGCGGTATCCGGACTTCTTCCGCATCAACTTTTCGCGCTGCATCTTCTGCGGTCTCTGCGAAGAGGCCTGCCCGACGTATGCCATTCAGCTGACGCCGGATTTTGAGATGGGCGAATTTCGCCGGCAGAACCTGGTTTACGAAAAAGAGGATCTGCTGATCGATGGGCCGGGAAAGCATCCGGGCTACAACTTCTGGCGCGTCGCCGGAGTCCAGATCGGCGGAAAGAATAAGGGCGAGGCGGCGCATGAATCGCCGCCCGTGGACGTGCATTCGCTGTTGCCGTGAGGGCCATATGGAAGCAACGTTTTACATCGCGGGTGGGGTTGCGGTTTTCTCGACGGTCCTGATGCTGACGCGGCTGAACCTTGTTCATGCGCTTCTGTATCTGATCGTGTCGCTGCTGGCCGTGTCGGTAGTGTTCTTCGTGCTCGGGGCGCCTTTCGCCGCGGCGCTCGAAGCCATCGTGTACGCAGGCGCGATCATGGTGCTTTTCCTTTTCGTGGTGATGATCCTGAACATCGGAAGGCGCGCCGCGGAAACAGAGAGACAGTGGCTGACGCCGGGAATCTGGACCGGTCCCGTGATTCTGGCGGGCATCTTGATTCTCGAGGTCGGCTATTTGGCCGCAGGGGCATCGGCAGGCCTGGGCACAAACGCCACTGGAACGAAGGAAGTCGGAATCGCTTTGTTTGGCCCTTACATGATTGGTGTGGAGCTGGCCTCGATGCTTTTGCTGGCGGGGCTGGTGGGTGCGTATCACCTGGGATTACGCAAAACCGAACAAACGGAGATTCAACGTGACACAACTAACCATGAGAGACGGGCTGATACTGGCGGGGATCTTGTTCTCGCTGGGACTGACCGGTCTGCTCGTACGGCGTAATTTGATTTTTGTACTGATGTCGCTCGAGGTCATGCTCAATGCGGCGGGGCTGGCGTTCGTGGTCGCCGGGTCGCGATGGCATCAGGCGGACGGACAGGTGATGTTTGTGTTCATTCTGGCAGTGGCAGCTGCAGAAGTGGCGGTGGG
>DATIWL010000141.1:0-11267 GCA_035519435.1 Terriglobales bacterium | reverse complement strand
AAGAAGCGGTACTTGACTCCGGTGAGCGAACTGCCCGCTTCGGAGTAGGTCGGACCCTTACCGGTCTCAACCAACCATGGGACCTCGAACTTAAGTTGCACGCGATCGCCCGCGCCATAGTTCAAATCCAGAATCGGAGTTTCGAGCGTGTGGCGGCCACGCGTACCGCTGTCCGTGATGCCGATGTTGATCTCCCAATTCTGATTGCCGGGAGTGCCAGGATCATCCGTGAGAAGAGGTGGCCCTCCCTGCGCAAGAGCCGCCGTACTCAGCAAGCACGCAGCAATGGCAAGCGCAAAAGAGCGCAGCCTCCGAGCGATGATGCACAAGCAAAAAACCATCAGGTCATTGTCCCAAACCGGGCGAAGCACCGCCACGCACTGGAGGCCGTAGGCAAATCGATCGTCTGGTGAAGTGAGGTAAACCCTTTGTCCAGAGCGTATTTTGCGTAGTTGTCGCTTGACGGGCGCGCGGGCGTGGCCTACACTCTCGCCATCTCCCAGGCGACGCTTGTTCACCCCCGGAACCAGCCCGCCCTTGATCATTCGCCTTCACTACGGTTCATCGAAGGCGATTCAGATCCGACGACGAACTACATCACGGCTTCTGAAGGACGCGTGATTCCGCACGGGTTGGAGCAGGCGCCGGCAGAAGCTGGTTCATAGCCGGCCCTGATCGCTCATCATGAACGCTAAATAACAACCTGTTCGAAACGACCGGCTCCGTGTCGGTCCTTCAAGGAGGAAGGAATGTTCTATCGAAGTGAGAAGGGAAAGCCCTTGCCGCTCCTTGTGCTCGGGCTTGCGCTCCTGGCGGTCATCGGAGTTGCAGGCGCAGCGTTCGCCCAAAGCAGTATTCCAACCAAAGCGGCAGCGCCGGCCGCCAGTGCCACGGTATCGGGCCAGCACGTAGCCATCGATCCGGCGACGAAGCAGCTTCGCCAGCCGACGGCGGAAGAAGCCAAGGCACTCGCGGACCAGATGAGAGCGACACAATCGAAGAAGGCTCTCAAGGCCGTCAAGCATTCCAACGGAAGCAAATCTGTGAAGCTCAGCGATCAGTTCATGGAGACCATGATCGTCCGCATCAACGCCGACGGATCGCTGTCCGAGGCGTGTGTCAAAACACCGGATGAGGCTGCAGCATTCTTAACTTCGGAGCAGAAGAAGGCGGCCGACACGAAAGCCAAGTCGGCCCCGGCAGAGGAGGTGCAGTAGCTATGAAAAACTCACCCTGTAAGCTGATGCGCCACCTCGCAGCCGTAATCTGTATCGCTCTGTTCTCCAGCTTCGCTTTTGGCGCGGCCACGATTGTCATCGTGAATACGAATGCGCCGGGCGAAGGTTTCAACGATCCAACTCCAGCCACGCCGGTGGGAGGCAACACCGGGACCACGATCGGCGAACAGCGTTTGATTGCATTTCAGTATGCCGCCGACATCTGGGGTGCAAACCTGAACAGCAACGTGCCGATCTATGTGGAAAGCAGCTTCGTGCCGCTGTCATGCACGACGACCTCCGCTGTGCTGGGATCAGCCGGTCCGCTGGAAGTGTTCTCGGACTTTCCGGGAGAACGCTTCGGAGCCACCTGGTATCACGTCGCGCTGGCCAACAAACTGGCGGGAGAAGACCTCTCTCCCGACGGCAACGACATCATTGCTCGCTTCAACAGCTTGATTGGAACCGATCCCAATTGTCTGACCGGGGTCGGCTGGTATTACGGCCTGGACAACAGTCACGGCACTGACATCGACCTGGTAACCGTGCTGTTGCACGAGTTTGCTCATGGTCTTGGTTTCTCCACATTTGTGGACAAGACCACCGGAGAAAACTTCTTCGGACAGACTGACATCTATGCCCGCTTCATCCGGGACAACACCCTCGGGAAGAAGTGGCTGAACATGAAGGCCCCACAGCGGGCTGCATCAGCGGTGAATTCGCGGCGCGTCGTGTGGACCGGATCGGCTGTGCGTCAGGGCGCACGGCATACTCTGATTCCGGGAACGCCGCTCCTGAAGGTGACATCTCCGGCTGGAATTGCCGGTAACTATGACGTGGGTGCAGCCGCGTTCGGCCCACCTCTGTCATCGCCGGGTGTCAGCGGCAATGTCGTGCTGGCTGATGACGGCGCCGGTGGAACCAGCGCCTGCACAGCATTGGCAAATGCTGGGGCGATTGCAGGCAATATCGCGCTAGTAGACCGTGGCACCTGCACCTTCACGGTAAAAGTGAAGAATGCGCAGAATGCCGGCGCGATCGCTGTCGTCGTGGCCGACAATGTCGCCGGATCCCCACCCTCCGGACTTGGAGGGACCGATCCGACGATCACGATTCCATCGGTCCGAGTGTCTCTGGCCGATGGGAATACCATCAAGGGGCAATTGAGCACAGGCGTATCCGCGACTCTCGGCGTCGATCTTTCCATCCGCGCCGGAGCGGACACTTCCGATCGCGCGCTGCTGTTCACGCCCAATCCAGTCCAGTTGGGATCGACCATCTCGCACTGGGACACGATCGCATTTCCCAACCTGCTGATGGAACCTGCCATCAACGGGGATCTGACCCACTCGCTCAAACCACCCCAGGATCTAACCCTGAAACTGATGAAGGACATCGGCTGGTAACGGTCGTTGTGGTTTCATGAAACGGGGCCGCGCTCGCAAGAGTCGCGGCCCTTATTCATGCCACATTCCCGCTCTGGATTTTCCGCTATGACTGTTGGAGTGGATGTTCAGAACAACGCCGGACGGAAACGTAAGCTGATCGCTGATCTCACTGCATCACCCGCCATGCACTCCATGCCCACACTACGGGGACGGCAAAGAGCATGGCGTCGATCCGGTCGAGCATGCCACCGTGCCCCGGCAAGATGGAACCCGAGTCTTTTACTCCGGCACCCCGCTTAATCAGCGACTCGACCAGGTCTCCCAGTTGGGCCGCTACATTCACAACCGCCGACAACAGCATGATCGACGGCAAATGCGGCTGTTGCAATCCGAACATGCCGTCGCGGCGCTCGATGAGGTTCATCTGCAGGAACCACGTACTGATTGCGGCGGCGTGCCGGAACCAGAGTGTTCCGATCAACACGCTGGCCGCCAGGGATGCGATTGCGCCTTCCCAGGTTTTCTTCGGGCTGATCCGCGGCGACATCCGGTGCCGGCCCAGACCTTTTCCGACAAAGTAGGCGAAGATGTCTCCGGCCCATACGACCAGCAGCGTGTAGATCACATAGATTGCCCCTGCCGCCTGCTGCCGGATTCCTACCAGAAGGGCCATTGGAATCGCGATGTACACGAAAGCAAACGTGGATGCTGCGGCAGCAGGATAGCCGCTGCGTAAATCGTCGCGCCGCATGCCGACCGTAAGAAACAGAAATGGAGTGAGACTGGCCGCGATCGCCAGAAAGTAGATCAAAGCCGAGGTCTCGACGAGCGGCGTGGCTTTGCTGACGGAGATGACTACTGCCACGAAGAACAGGGTAATGTAGACATACGTCACCTGCCGGAGCGGATGGACGCCGTAGGATTCCATCAGCTTGAGGAACTCCGCGACAGCCAGCAGGGCGACCGTGCCCGCCACGATGGCCATCCAGTAAAGGTGAGCTTTCAGAACCAGAAGCAGAACCAGTGGAATCAGAACGACCGCGGTGAGAATGCGTTTGATCAATCCTTCGCCTCGGTATGTGTGAGCACGGGAGCGTACCCGTGATCCTGGCCCAGTCCGCCATAGCGTCGTTCGCGATTTTGGAATTCCTCGATGCCTTCGAGCAAGTGGACGCCGCGGAAATCCGGCCACAGGGTCTTCGTGACGTAAATTTCCGCGTAGGCAAGCTGCCACAACAGGAAGTTGCTCAGCCGCATTTCCCCGCTCGTGCGGACAACAAGATCGGGATCGGGCAAGCCGCGTGTATATAGGTGCTGGCTGATCAGGTCCTCGTCGACTTTCAGGTGCTCGAATCCGCCGTTGCGCGCGGCCGCTTCGGCAAGCGATCGGAAGGCGTCGACAATCTCGCTGCGCGCACTGTAGTTCAGCGCCAGGGTCAACACCATCCCGCGATTCTTACTCGTGGCTTCGCGAGCGTATTCCATTTCGCGCTGCACATTCTCCGGCAATTCGTGTTGGCGGCCGATGTACTCGAGCCGGATGTTGTTCTGATTCAGCGTTTTGATTTCCGCCTTCAGATAGCGGCAGAGCAGCCGCATCAGGAACTCAACTTCGGTGCGCGGACGCTTCTTCCAGTTTTCCTCGGAAAATGCATAGAGCGTCAGCGCTGGAATACCGATGCGGGCGGCCGTCTCAACAGTTGAACGCACGGCCGTGACGCCTGCGCGGTGTCCGGCCACGCGCGGCATATGACGGCGGCGCGCCCAGCGCCCATTTCCGTCCATGATGATGGCGATATGTTTGGGGAGCCGCGCTGGATCGAGCCGCTGGTAAGCTTCCGCTTCCTTGCGGTCCATCCCCGCGGGAACCGTGTGTCGCAAGGGTACCTCTGCAAGTCGAAGCTAACACAGGGGTTGGAAAGAGCGCAATTGGCGGGAGATGCGCCTCGAGCCGGTTACTAGCAGCCTTAGTTTTGCGGTGCGCTACTTCGCCTCCGCAGGCACGATCGGCAACGTCAGCTTTTCCGTGTGGCGGATGACCGACAGCATCGACTGTGCGCCCACTTGCGCGTCAGTCAACAGACGATGCAGGTCGTCAACGCCGGCAACCGGCTTGTCATCCAGGGCCACGATCACATCGCCCTCATGCAGGCCTGCTTTTTTCGCCGGACTACTGTCCTCAATCCCCAGTATCACTACGCCACTCTCCTTCGGCAGGTTGTAGAAACGCACGACTCGCCGGTGAATAGGAACAGTCTGCGCAGATACGCCGATCCAGCTGCGGCGATGGCGGCCATGGCGGAGCAAACGGCTGGCGACGAATTTCGCGGTGTTGATGCCGATCGCGAAGCAGATCCCCTGCGCCGGCAAGATCGTCGCGGTATTAACGCCAATCACTTCACCGCGCGAGTTGACCAACGGCCCGCCGGAGTTTCCGGGATTGAGGGCCGCGTCGGTTTGAATGACGTCTTCGATCAGGCGGCCGGAATACGAGCGGAGAGAACGTCCCAGGGCGCTGACTACGCCTGCCGTCACGGTCGATTGAAATCCGTACGGATTGCCGATCGCGATGGCCATCTGTCCGACGCGCAACTGCTGCGAGTCTCCCAGTTGAACCGCCTGGAGGCCGGGGGCATCGATGCGAATCACAGCCAGGTCGGTGGCGGGGTCGTCTCCAATCGTGTTCGCCGGCACGCGGCGGCCGTCGGATAGCGTGACCTCGATGCGCGTGGCGTCGTGGACGACATGGCTGTTGGTCAGGATCAGCCCGTCGGGAGTGAACACAAATCCTGATCCTCCGCCGCGCCGCTCGCGGGGTTCGGAGCGGGTGCGGCCGGCCTGGTGGACTTCCACATTCACCACGCTTGGACTGATCGTTTCGACGGCTGACATCACTGCGCAGGAATAGGCGTCGAGCAGGGCCGAATCCTGCGCGGCTGACGCCTCGCGTTCCGTATAAGAAGTTTGGTTGAATGCCGCTTCGGACGAAAGAAAGTCTGTGCTGACACTACTGGAATCCATGCAACATAGATGTCGTCGCTACTCTCGAAGATTCAGCCTGGAAGGTTCGGTCAGAGTGACTAGCGTCTGGATGCGGGCGCGATTCGCGGCGCCTGGTGCGCGAAGTCTTGCACAACATACAGCCGGCCATCGCTCCAGAAGGCTGCCATCCCGGCGAGATTGAAGCGTGGGTCGAGAAGATTCTCGCGATGAGGAGCGGAGTTCATGAGCGCGGCAAATGCCTTCTCAACGCTCGCGTGATACGCCACGTTTTCTCCGACTGAATCGAGCGGCAACCCAGTCTGCCGCAGCCGCTGCATGAGATCCGCTTCTCCGCTGAACTGATGCGAGAGTTGCTGCCGGGCCACCATGAGCTGAGCATGAGCGCGTGCCGCGTCCCGCAGATTGTCGTCCATGCGAAGGGGCGGCAAGCCAGCCTGGCGGCGGCTCTGGTTTGCGAGCTCAAGCAGCATGCTCTCGGCGGCTCTGTCTTCCGTGGAGGAGGGCATCGCCGCCGAGAGCAATTTGGGGGTGGGCTGCGTGGATCTCTCTGCCTCGGGGGGACCATCGTGATCGGTTGCTGACGCGGTCGCAGACGCGTTGCCGCTGTACGCCAGCGCGAGAATCAGAATGGAGGTGGCCCGAAGCATCAGTTCTCAGTTGCGGGAACGGGGGAAAGTTCTGCTTTCCATCCCTCACGCTAGCCTCTAGAATTCCAGGTAGCTACTTACGATGGAGACATTACTTCTCATTCTTGTGCTCGCGGGAACCCTTGTCCTGCTTGGGGTTTCGGCCGTTCTCTTGCGCCGTGTTTCCTCTGTTTCGCAAGTGGATGTAAAGGAGGAAGTTGCAGGCCAGATCGAAGGTCTCAACACGTCTCTTGGCCAGAAGTTCACTACGGCTACTGCCGACATGGCCACCCGCCTGGAGCAGACTAAAGGGGACCTGCGGCAGCAGGTCACAGACCGCATCCAGCAGGGTTTTTCAGAGATTCGGGGGTCGGTCGAGCAGCAACTGGGCGCGGGCAGGGAAGAGCAGACCCGGCGGCTCGCCGAGTCGCGCAGCGAACTTACCGGATCTTTGTTGCTTACCACGCAAAACCTGCAGGCAGAATTTCAGCGGCTCAATCAGCAGACGGCGCAGAGCCTGGATTCGATCCGGGACCGCGTGGACGCCAAACTGATCGCGATCACGGACCAGGTGCAACAGAAGCTCGACCAGAACATCAAAGAAGGATTCGCCCAATTCGAGAAAGTGCAGCAGCACCTGAAAGCCGCCGAAGAGCAGCTGCGCGAAGTGGGCGCCCTCGGGCACTCCATTAACGACCTGAATAACCTGCTCAAGATGCCGCATCTTCGTGGGCAGTTTGGCGAAGCGAGCCTGGAACGGTTGCTGGCCGATTTCCTGCCGTCGCACATGTTCGCGATGCAATCGTCGCCGGGAGAGGGCGGCGGCCGCGCCGACGCAATCATCTATTTCCCCGACCGCAAACTTCCGATTGACGCGAAGTTCCCCCGTGAAGCAGTGGCCGCCTTGTTCGACAGCAGCGACAAGGCCGAGATTGAGGCAGCACGCGAGGAACTGGTGCGCGTGATGAAGGCGGAGGCGAAGCGTATCCGGCAATACATCCAGCCGGAGAGCGGCACCACCGACATCGCGCTCATGTACCTGCCGAGCGAGACGCTGTACATGGAAGTGATCCGCAACCGCGAACTGGGAGACTGGATGAACCAGCAGCACGTGTTCCCGGTTTCGCCGAACACGCTGCTGATGACGCTGCACACGATCGCGCTGGTTCACAAGTGGTACGAGGTTGCGAAGGGGTTCGAAAAGAGCCGCGCGGAGTTGGCCAAGGCGCAGAAGTCCTTCGACTATTTCCAGAACCAGTTCGAGAACGTCGGCAAGAGCCTGAGCAAGGCACAGGAGGCCTTCGACAAGGCCACGACGCATCTGAAAGCGTACCGCGGCAAAGTCACCGCGTTGAGCGGGCAGGAGCAGCTGGAGCTGGATACGTCACCCGCGGCGGAAGAAAAACCGGCGGAGGAGTCATCGTCTCCCTCCTTGCCCCTGCTGGATAAAGCCAGCGCGTAATCAAAGCTTCCTTCCAGATTCCGTCGCCGTATAGAATCTCCCGCATGTCTCTATCGCGCCGTCATTTCCTTGCTCTCGCAGCCGCGCTGCCCTGGGCACTCCAGGCGCGCGCCGCGACGTCAATCCCGGTTGGGCTCGAACTCTATTCGGTTCGCGACGCGCTGCAGAAAGACCCGGAGGCTACCGTGCGCGCTGTCGCGCAGATGGGCTATCAGGTGGTCGAGTTCTACGCGCCCTACTACGATTGGACCGAGGCGCAGACCAAGTCCATGCGCAAGGTGATGGATGATCTCGGCATTCGCTGCCTCTCCACGCACAATCACGAGGAATTCATCAGCGCCAACAATATCTCGCGCACCCGGGACATGAACCTAGTTCTTGGCTGCAAGTACGTGGTTCAGTCTTCCACGGGCGAGAAGACGAAGCTCGACGAATGGAAGCCTATCGCCGATGGCCTCAATTTCGCCGCCGAGAAGCTGGAACCTACCGGGCTGAAGGTCGGGTATCACAACCATCAGCCGGAGTTCACTGCAATCGAGGGCAAGCGCCCGATGGAGATTCTCGCAGCAAATACCAAGAGCTCAGTCATGCTCCAGCTGGATGTAGGAACCTGCCTGCAAGTCGGTTCCGATCCGGTGGCCTGGATCAAGGCCAATCCCGGACGCATCCACTCGATCCATTGCAAAGACTGGTCGCCCGATCCAGCTAAGGGCTATGAGGTCCTATTCGGCGAAGGATCCGCTGACTGGAAGGGAATCTTTGCGGCAGCGGAATCCGTCGGCGGCCTCGAATACTACCTGGTCGAGCAGGAAGGCAGCCGCTTTTCGGAGTTCGAGACGGCGAAGAAATGCCTGGAGGCGTTTCGCGCGAAACACGGATAGCGTTTTCCAGGGCTGGGGACAATGGACGAACCGGCGGCGCCGGGCAGAGGGTGCCGTTATTCCGCAAGAACCCAACCGCTCTAAGGCTTTGTCACGACTGCCGATTTCCAGTACGCCTGGTGGCCGATGTAATCATCGTCGGCCAGATTTGCAATGATCAGTCGCTTTAGTTGCAACTCATCCACTGTGCCCTGGTTTTTATAGACCACCTCGCCGCCGGGACGGATCAAGAGCGTGTAGGGAACTGCGGCATTCCAATCGGGATCGAATGCTGCGAGTTCGTCATAGATATTCGTCGAACCCAGGATGTGATTCGTGCTTGTCGCGTACTCAGCGTTGAGCACCTTCATCACTCCTGCCCGCTCATCGGGATAGTTGATGCTCACCGTGACCAGGTCGAAGGGCCGGTGCCCGTACATGCGGTACATAGTTTCAAACTTCGGCAGCTCGGCGCGGCAGGGCCCGCACCAGGTCGCCCAGAAATCGACGAGCAAAAGCTTGCCGGTGGAATTTTTTCGCAGCGCCTTTAGTCCGTCCATGGTGACCGGTTTGAGCGTCACCGGCCGCTTCTTGATTTCTTCCATCTCCTCCCGGCGGCTTTCCTCTTTATAAAGCCACTTCGTCGAGCAGCCGATAGACGGCGTCTTGGCGACCGCCAAGGATTTTCCCGCCAGCAGGGCATCGATGGCGTTCCGCGCATCACGCTTGGTGACCAGCCCTTCCCGGATGTTGTTGTCGACCCGGCCCTCGTAGCGGAGTTTGCGCTCGCTGTCGAAGATGAACAGGTGCGGCGTGGCGCTCGGGCCATACGCGGTTGAGATCTTCTGCGTCTCGCCGTCGTAGAGATAGGGGAAATTGAAGTGCCGGTGCTGGGCGCGAATCTTCATGTCGTCGAACGAGTCGCCGACGTCGGTGTAGCCCATCTCGTTGAGAAGCACCGCCTCAGGATTGTTGGGCTCGATGGCCACGACTGCCACGCCCTTGTCCTTGTAGTCCTCGGCAATCTGCTTGATGCGCGTTTCGTATAACTGCGACGTGGGGCAATGATTGCAAATGAAAGCGATGACCAGCACTTTGCTGGCAGAATAATCCTTCAGGCAGTGAGTGGCGCCATCGACGCCGGGAAGGCAGAAATCGGGCGCGGACGAGCCGATGGGAAGCGTGGGATGCTTCGGCGGTTCCTCGCTGCAGAGAGAAGAGGAAAAGGCCAGCAAAAGCGCAAGGGAAACCAGCAGTGAAGCCGAACGACTGGTGCGTTGCAAGAGTTCCTCCACAACGGTCCGGTCTACTGAAAACTTCGGACCGCTTCGTTCATTCCTTTTTCGTATCCGGCGATCAGCTTGTCGAGCATTGCGTTGTGCTCGGGATCGACGACGCGTCGCGATGGATCGGCGTCAAACCAGGCAAGAGCCCGGCGGACGCCCTCGGCGAAACTCACCGTTGCGCAATATCCGGGCACAAAGCGCTTAATCTTGGTGTTATCGAAGACGACGCTGAGCGACTTGTCACCGGTCAACCCGCCCAGCTGTTCAGGCGCACAGGCAGTGATGAAATCGGACGGAATGTGCACGAGTTTGGGTTCCACGCCGAGGGCCGCGGCGACGATGTGGTGGTACTGATCCCAGTTGAGAACTTCATCCGAAGTGATGTGAAACGCGTGGCCGATGGCCTGGATGTTGCCGAGCAGGCCGACGAGTCCTTTGGCGAAGTCGGTGTTGTGGGTCATCACCCACAGCGACGTGCCATCTCCCGGCACCACCATCTTCTGTCCGCGGAGCATGCGGTCGATAGCCGTATAGGAGTGCTCCCAGCTGTTCATGATGAGGGGAATACGCGTTTCGCCGTAGGTCCAGGAAGGACGGATGATGGTGATGGGGAACCCCTCTTCGCGATAGGCCCGCATGAGCCGCTCTTCGCAGGCAATCTTGTTGCGCGAATATTCCCAGTATGGGTTGGCAAGCGGCGTCGATTCGGTGATCAGGTAGTACGTCTGCGGCTTCTGGTAGGCGCTGGCGGAGCTGATGAATACGAACTGGCGCGTTCGCCCGCGGAAGAGGGCGATGTCGCGTTCGATGTCGGCGGTGGTGAAGGCGATGAAGTCAACGACAGCGTCGAATTTCGTGTCGCCGAGTTTCTGGGAGAGATTCGGGTCGTTGATATCCGCGGCCAGCGTCTTTACACCGGCGGGCAACTGAGCAGACTGTTGCCCGCGCCGAAGTAGTGTCAGGTCCAGGCCGCGCGCGGCTGCCAGTGCCGTACAAGCGGTGCTAATGATGCCGGTACCACCAATGAAGAGGATTTTCATGACCCACTATTTGTAGCAGGAACGCGGGCCTCGCAACAGACGTGCGCGGAGAACTTTGAACAGGGATGCGGCTTCGGCTGCCGAGCGGACGTCAGGCGACCGATTCTGCTGACTTCTTGCCTGCCGTTTTCAGATGCTCCGCATTTTTCACTTCCCACACGCCGTCAAACTTCACGAAATACGGCTCGACAGAAATATCGGGGAAGTTGGCCGTGAGCAACTCACCGGCGCGCAGGAGTTCGCCACGATGATGTTCGGCTTCGGCGGCGCGATCTCCTTTGAAATGCGCGAGGCCGCCATAGGTGGCGCAGTCGGAGTGGCTCATGACCAGCACGCGCTCGGTCCGGTGCAGGCGGATCGACATGCGCACTTGTTCGAGGATGAA
>DATIWL010000140.1:0-7900 GCA_035519435.1 Terriglobales bacterium | reverse complement strand
TGAGGTTTGCCTCACGTCAAATACCAACCCTCTCCGCCCATTATCACTCGATCCACTCTCTCTAGATTCATCTTCTCGCCACCGCATTCCGGGCACCTTAGCTTAGGTGTCGTTTTGTACGCACGTCCCGCAATTGTGTTGTGGTTAATATCGCCCGAAACCTCGGTTTGGGTATGCACTGCGACCGAGCCCTCGCACTGGAATTTGGAACATGCAAACTCTACTCGCCAAAAGATGACGGGGGCTTGATTTGGATCCACGCCATGAACTTCTTCCGTGCAGATGTCTTGCTCTGAATGCACGGACAGATGTGCACAGTGCGGGCACACAAGAGTTAGCGTATCGCTATCCGGCGGCCAATATGCTTCAACTCCAGTTGTTCCTCGAAGATTCCGATAAGGGAGAGGAATACGCCTTTCGCAGTGCGGACACACGAGTATAGGCAAACACTGATTCATCGTCCGCCTCCCATACAGATCGTTTCATATTTTACGTCTACGCGGCTGACCGCCGCCCCGGCTGATAGAATCACATGAGGTGTTAGGTATGCCAACTACTGAGGTTCTAATTCCGAAGACCTTCGCCGAGAAGATGTTCGCTACCGCTGAGCAATTCCGGCATCAAGACGAAGATTAACCGCAATGGCCTCCGCCAAGTGGATTTCGCCCACAAATCGTTGACCGAGGAGCATCTTCGCCTGCTATTTAAGGACATCATTCGCAAGGGATACCTCTATTCCCGCGCCGACGCCGAAGAGTTATTGAGAAGTCGGCCCTGTGCTATCGCACCGTTTTTTGACCTCGCTATGAAAGCTGGCCTTGCACACAGCCGTGAGGAAAATGGGAAGAAGGTTTTCAGATTCTCAATGGGGCGATGCACCTAGGCGGGTGGCAAAGGTGTGCTACAGCGGTACAGGTAGATTCGACGGTCAGTCCGTGATCCATCCCGCCTTGCGCAGCATTTCGAGCGCGACCTCGGTCAACGGGCGATTTTCGTTGACGACAACAAAATCCTCCAGCCGCGCCCGGTCCAAGATGGCATCCAATTCCGCAACCCGCGCCACCAGCGCCCGCTGCGACACCCCGGCATCGCGCCTCTCTACCCGCCGCTCCATCGCTGCCATGCTCGCGCTCAGGCGGCAGACAGCTGTATGGACGGCCGGAATGATGTCGCGACAGAGCCGGAGTTGAGCGCCGTTTTCCAGGGCGCGCGCCACCAGGAATCGCTCGACCCCGAGGGCGGCATAGTTCCCGCACACTGACCGGAGGTTGTCATGCATCACATCGTCGCTCGGAACTGACGATAGAAGATGAGCGTCCAAACCCACCCTGTCGCAAAGGGCGCGACAAGGATGGGGCACCCGCATCTACCGGCCCAGTTTCTCCCCAAGATATTGCTTCCGCAGAGTTGGGTGCGCCACCCTGTTTGGGATGGATGACGAGGAATATTTCTGGGTCAGAACTTTACGGCCGCGAACAGGCCGACGACTGCGGTCAGCCACAACGCAAACCCAGCAAGGTTCAACCCAATACGCCAGGTCACACTGTCAATGATGAAGTTGTATTTGGCATCCATAAAACACTCCCCACACCTCTGGTACGAGCAGGCGTCCGTCAACCTTGGCGCCATTGGTTCGGTGCTCGTTGGAAGATACGCATCTGGTGGGTGAGAAGTTCCTGGGCGGGGGCGGGCCGTCTCCAGCACCAGGCTTTACACCGGGGCTAAAGCCCCGTCAAAACGGCGTCTGTACGCCGGCCTAAAGGCCGGCTCTTCCACCAACATCTCTATAACACCCGCCTGAAGGCCGGCTCTTCCACCAACATCTCTGCAGCGATCACGTCTTCCACCAACGCTCTATTGTTTCGACTTCTTTCGTTTTATTTCGAGATGTAGTATTCTGCCAGCGAATCGCCATGAAAAACCCAATCTCGGTTCTTTGTTTTACTCTGCTGGCTGCGCTCACTGCTGCCCTGGCTTCGGCCCAACAATCTCCCATCGGCTACAAAGCCGCTGCCGACGCCGACAGCAAGAAGACGATCCTGCTCAAGGACTACCACCCGCAATCGGCGCTGCATGCCGCCGCACATGAGATCAAGCGCGCCAAGTTTCCGGTGATCGATGTCCACAACCACACCAACGACGCACGCGGCATCGGCGATCGCGTCGATCCGAAAGAGCTGGTCGCACGCATGGATGCGCTCAACATCAAGACCATCGTTATCCTCACCGGCGGTTGGGGCGACGACCTGCAGAAGGTCCTGGACACGATGGTCAAGCCGTATCCCGGACGCTTCATGGTGTTTGAGCAGATCGACTGGTCCAAGATCGACGACCCGAATTTCAGCCAGCTCATGGTGCAACAGCTCGACGATTCGGTGAAGCGCGGTGCACGAGGCCTGAAGATCCTGAAGGAACTCGGCCTGGGTGTGCGGGATAAGACGGGCAAGCTGATTCCCGTCGACGATCCGCGGCTCGATCCGGTGTGGGAGGAATGCGGACGACTGGGCATTCCGGTCTTCATTCATGTCGCCGACCCGGAGGCGTTCTTCCATCCGATTGACGCCAACAACGAACGGTATGAAGAACTGATCGAGCATCCGGACTGGAGTTTCTACGGCCACGATTTTCCGACCATGGAAGAGGTGCTGGCGCAACGAGACCGCATGTTTGCCAAGCATCCGAAGACGACGTTCGTTGCCCTTCACTTCGGCAATTGGCCGGAGAACCTGGATTTTGTGGACCAGATGCTGGCCAAGTTTCCCAACGTGATGATCGAGACCGGAGCCCGCGAAGGCGAACTCGGACGCCAGCCCCGGCGCACGCGGCAGCTGATCCTGAAGTATCCGGACCGGGTGATGTTCGGGACGGACGAAGGCGCGTCGGAGGAGATGTACCGGAACTATTTCCGCTGGCTCGAAACCGACGACGAGTACTTTCCGTACGCGCAGTATCCGGGGCAGGGGCGCTGGATGATCTACGGCATGGCCCTCCCCGATGATGTGCTGGAGAAGCTGTATCACAAGAATGCGGAAAGGCTGTTTGGGAAGTTCAGGAGCCGGTAGTCAGGAGTCGGGAGTCGGGAAGAAGACCGCGAGTTTTTGCTGACTCCTGGCTCCCGACTCCTGTCAAATTGCACTTGACAACGACCCCGGGGCTCGACGAAAGTAAGTAATCGAAAGTAAACGAAACCTCACTCGAATGCCTGCCGACGGCCTGTTCAACGAAGAACGCAGACGCAAAATTCTGGAGATGATGCACCACGACGGCCGTGTTCTTGTCAAAGATCTGGCGCGGCACTTCAAGATTTCCCAGATCACGATCCGCAAGGACCTGGAGATTCTCGACAGCCAGGGCGTTTTACAGCGGACGCATGGCGGGGCGTTGCCAGTGCAGGCAGGCGCGCTGCTCGACCCGACGCTGCGGGAGAAAGAAAAGCTGCATCGCAAGGAAAAACTGCGGATTGCCGAGGCGGCGGCGAAGCTGGTGGAAGAAGGACAGTCCGTCCTGCTTGACTCCGGCACCACGACTACGGCGATCGCGCGGGCGCTGAAAGACATGTCGCGGCTGACGGTGATCACGAATGCGATCAACATCGCCGCCGAACTGGCGGGGACGCACGTGGAAGTGATCCTGACCGGGGGAATGCTACGAAAGAACTCGTTTTCGCTGGTGGGCCCATTGGCGGAGCAAACGCTGCGCCAACTCAGTGCCGATATCCTCTTCCTCGGGGTGGATGGTTTCGATACGCGGGCAGGCCTGTTCACTCCCAACCTGCTGGAGGCGCAGGTGAATCGCGCCATGGTGGAGATCGCGCGGCGCACGGTGGCAGTTTGCGATTCGAGCAAGTTCGGACGGCGCAGCCTGTGCAGCATTATGCCGGTCACTTCGGTGCATGAAGTTGTCACCGACAACCTCATCCCAAAATCCGACCTGCGCGCTCTGAAGGACGCCGGCGTGAAAGTCACAATTGTCTAGAAGAACGAACACAAGATGAATCCAACCCAGATTTCGACCGAACCCGGCTCACACACGCTGAGCGAAATACTCTCTCAACCGCAGACCTGGCGCCAATGCCTTGCCAGGCTGGCCTCAAGCAGCGAACTGCTGAGCGCTGCCCGCATGTCGCGTCCCGGCGCGGAGTGGACGTTCATCGGTTGCGGGACGAGCTATTACCTGGCCATTTCAGCTGCGGCCGCTTTCATTGCGCTGGGACTTCCGGCGCGCGCCATTCCTGCGTCCGAAGTTTTGCTGTACCCGTCGCTGGCGCTGATCCCCGGGCGTGACTTCATTCCGGTCGTGATCTCGCGCTCGGGACGAACCTCTGAGGCCGTGCGTGCCGCCCGCCAACTCGAAGAGCAACACGATGTAAGGACGATCGCCATCACCTGCGCGGATGGGCAGCCACTGGAAGCGGAATGCAGCCTGACGCTGAAATTGCTCGGCGCCGACGAACAGAGCATGGTCATGACGCGGTCGTTTACGACGATGCTGCTCAGCCTGCAATATCTGGCGGCAACGATTCTCGGCAACGCCGGGTTCCAGCGGTTCCTGACGGAATTGCCGATGCAGGCGGCGGCGTTGTTCGAAAGCGTCCCGCAGCGGCTGCATGAATTCGTCGGGGCGCGGACTTTCGACGACTGCGTGTTCCTGGCACAAGGCCCTCTGTTCGGGATCGCTTCCGAGTGCATGCTGAAGGTCACGGAAGCGTCGTGCACCTACGCGCAGGTCTTCCACTCGTTAGAATTCCGCCATGGGCCAAAGTCGATTGTGAGCCCAGACACGTTGCTCACATTTCTCCTGTCGGAGTCGTCCTACGAAGCGGAAGTGGAGTTGTTGGAGGAAATGAAGAACCTTGGCGCCGCCACGATGGTGATTGCCAATCGCCTGGACGACCGTGCGCGAGCACTGGCAGATTTCGCGGTGGAACTCAACCTCGCGGTGCCGGAGCTCGTCCGGCCCGCTGTTTTTACGCCCTGGGGACAACTGTACGGTGTCTACACAGGACTGAAGAAGGGGTTGAATCCTGATGCGCCAAAGAATCTGTCGCGCGTGGTCGTACTCGACTAGGTAACCTGGAATCCCCCTTGCCCAAGCTTGACATCGCGATCGCGGGAGAGATCAACCTCGACCTGATCCTCTACGGATTACCGCAGCAGATGCCGACCGAGCGTGAGTTGATCGCCAGCAAGTTCAGTATTACGCTCGGCAGTTCCTCGGCAATTGTCGTGCACAATCTGTCGGCGCTGGGCAGCCGTGTCGGCTTCGTGACCAAAGTCGGGGACGACGCCTGCGGCAACATGGCGCTGGTCCGGGTGGCCGCGAGCGGCGCTGACATATCCAGGATCGTCCGATCTGAAAACACTCTGACGGGCATCACGATCATTCTGCAGCACGAACACGATCGCCACATTCTTACCTACCTGGGAACTATCTCTGAACTGCGGTTCGAAGACCTCGATCTCGCATATTTGACGTCGGCGCGGCATTTTCATCTGTCATCACTCTTTCTGCAGCGGGCTCTGCAGCCGGGTGTACCTGAATTGTTTCGGCGGATGAAGAAGGCTGGGCTGACGACGTCTCTGGATACGAATGACGATCCGGACGATCAGTGGAGGGGGGTGTTCGATGAGGTCCTGCCTTATGTGGATGTACTTCTGCCGAATGAACGCGAGGCCATGAAGATGGCGCATGCGGAAGACCTCGAGACTGCAGTCGACCGCTTGTCGCAGCGCGTGAAGACGGTCGCCGTGAAGTTGGGGAAGCGCGGAGCCATGGCGATCTGTGACGGGAAGCGTTTCACTGCTCCGGCTGCGAAGGTGGACGTTGTCGATCCGGTGGGAGCGGGCGACAGCTTCGATGCAGGATTCCTGCATCAGTACGTGAACGGATCCGACATCCAGACTTGCCTGGCCTACGGCAATCGCTGCGGCGCGTTCTCCACGACCGCGGCGGGCGGGACGGAAGCGTTCCGCGACCAGGTCAAATTACGCGAGTTTCTGGCGCGCTCGGGCTGATACACTGCGGACGATGCCATCGTCTGCGGGCACAATACCCACGCTCGTGAGTTCCCTTCTGGAACGTTTTGAAAAGACATACGGAACGGTTCCCAAGATATTCCGCGCGCCCGGCCGCGTGAACCTGATCGGAGAACATACGGACTACAACGACGGGTTCGTGATGCCGGCGGCCATCGAGTTCTACACCTGGGTGGCGGTAAGCCGGCGCGACGACTCCGTGCTGCACGTCGAATCGACGCAGTTTGACGAAGCCGCAGAATGGCGGCTGGACGGCCTTTCCGGGCCACCGCGCAAGCACTGGAGCGACTATGTTCGTGGCGTCGCAGCTGTACTCAAGGCCGCGGCGTATTCGCTCACGGGTGCGAACCTGATGATCCACGGACAGGTGCCCCTCGGCGCCGGATTAAGTTCTTCGGCGGCGCTCGAAGTGTCAACGGCGCTGGCTTTGCTCGCGGCTTCCAGCCGCCAAGCTCCGAAGCTTGAACTTGCGCAGTTGTGCCAGCGCGCCGAGCACGAATATGCCGGAACACGCTGCGGCATCATGGATCAGTTCGTCGCTACATTCGGGGAATCGGGCCACGCGCTGATGCTCGACTGCCGCTCGCTCGACTACAAGTTACTGCCTCTGCCGGACGACGTCCGGCTGGTGATTTGCAACAGCATGGTCAAGCACGAACTGGCCGCGGGCGAATACAACCTGCGGCGCGCGGATTGCGAAACCGGAGTCCGAATCCTGCGGCAGTATTTGCCGTCGGTGCGGGCGCTGCGCGATGTGACGCTGCCGGACCTGGAGATCCATCGGAATGCCATGTCGGATGTCGTGCACCGGCGGTGCCATCACGTCATCACGGAAAATCAACGAGTGCTGGAGGCGTCGGAGGCGCTCCAGTCGGGTGATTTGCCGCACTTCGGGAAATTGATGTACGAATCGCACCGCAGCTTGCGGGATGACTACGAAGTGAGTTGCGGCGAGCTGGACCTACTCGTCGATCTCGCTTCGGCACACGAAGGCGTCTATGGAGCGCGCATGACAGGAGGCGGATTTGGAGGGTGCACGATCAACCTGGTCCGAGCCGCAGCGGCTGAGCAATTCAAACGCGATCTCGCGGAAGTGTACTCTCGCGAAGCCGGACGAACCCCCGAGGTGTATGTGTGCTCCGCCGCCAAGGGCGCCGGGGAGTGGAAGGCATGACCGATTTCGATCAGCTCAACGCTTCTCCGCATCGCCGCTGGAACCCGCTGACGCGAGATTGGGTGCTCGTGTCGCCGCACCGCACGGAAAGGCCATGGCAGGGGCAGATGGAGAAAGCGGCGGTTGACGTCGCGCCAAAATATGATCCGTCGTGCTATTTGTGCCCGGGAAATGAGCGAGCCGGAGGAGCGAGGAATCCTGATTACACATCGACGTTTGTCTTCACTAACGATTTTGCCGCGCTCAAACCCGATGTACCGGCAGCGAAATTTGACGAAGGCGGCCAGCAGTTGTTGGTGGCCGAAGGTGAACCGGGGACATGCAGAGTGGTGTGTTTTTCACCCCGTCACGATCTGACTTTGGCGCGAATGAGTGTGCAGGAGATTGGGAACGTGGTGGAAGTCTGGAGTGAACAATACCGGGAACTTGGGGCAGCTTCCGATATCAATTACGTTCAAATCTTCGAGAACCGCGGGGAGATCATGGGCTGTAGCAATCCGCATCCGCATGGCCAGATATGGGCGAACCGCACGATTCCGAATGAACCGCGGAAAGAGCTGGAATCGCAGGCGGCCTATTATGCGGAACATGGGTCGTGCTTACTGTGCAATTCTCTGAAACTCGAACAGGCAGCGGCGAAGCGCCTGGTATGCGAGAACGATTGCTTCGCGGCACTGGTTCCCTTCTGGGC
>DATIWL010000139.1:0-15302 GCA_035519435.1 Terriglobales bacterium | reverse complement strand
GCCGAGGATCGAAACCTGGCCGCTGGTCGGATGGTTGAGTCCGGCCAAAGTACGCAAGAGCGTTGTTTTCCCGGCGCCGTTGTCGCCAAGGACGGCGTAGAGTTTGCCGCCCGCGAACTCTGCGGATACGCCGCGCAGCGCAGCAAAACGCCCAAACTGCTTGATCAGATTGAAAACGGCAATGACGGGTGCGGTTTCACTCACCGGGAAGGATTCTACCGCAGGGCGCGCCGGTAGCACCTTAAGGTTGTGTCAGCAGATCGTTCACGGTTCATCGGGAGGGCATGGCTTTAGCCGTGCCGTAAAAGTCTCTCGCTAAAAAAACCAGGGCTTAAGCCTGAGGCATGCTAGTTGGCCATCCCGTTCGAGGAAGAGCCCTGATTTTGCGTCATGCTCTTACCCGGTTCCCCGGCAGGAGTCGCTCCCGGTTGCCCCGGTTGCGGTGCATATTTCGACGCACATTTGGCTTGGAGTTGTTTCGCATGAAACACGCCATCGCGTCCAAAACTGCCGTCAGCGAGCGCCTGCGAGTCGTCCTTGAACGTGTCTGGTGGCGCCTCGGTCCCGGTGTAGGAGACGGGCAGGGTGAGGTCCTGTTCTTTAAGCAGGAAGTCGACTCTGGTTCCAGAGCGCTTGATCGACCCTGGAACCACATTTCCGGCCACCCGCAGACGCTTCGAGTAGGCCCCGTCGCCCATGCCCTGCAATTCTTTGATCGTGACGTAGTAGCTCTTGCTGTCCTGAACACCGGTGTAGGCGAGGTAACCGAGCGAAACCAGGATGAGAACCGTCACGGCTCCGAATTTCAGATACTTGCTGGTCTCCGCCGACATAACCCCACCTCTACTCGAAAACTGTACGCGCTGCTCCGGTTTGGGGTCAAGAACCGGTAGTCGGTAGTCGATAGCCGGTCGTCAGCACGTAACCCGCGAGGAATCAGGCCAATGCCTGGGCCGAACAAATCGCGACCGGATGGATTTTGAACCGTTTAGAATACTTACCATTGAGACTATTCAAGTCTGGCTCGCCTGAGACCTGAGACCTGAGACCTGTTCTTATGATCCATCCCTGGCACGACGTGACTCCCGGAAGCAAGCTGCCGCACGAATTCAACACCGTCATCGAGATCCCTTTCGGCTCCAGCGTGAAGTACGAACTGGATAAAGTCAGCGGACTGATCAAGTTGGACCGCGTCCTCTACTCGGCGGTCTACTATCCTGCCAATTATGGCTTCATCCCGCAGACCTTCGCCGAGGACGACGATCCTCTTGATGTGCTCGTGCTCTGCCAGGAAACCGTTGTTCCGCTGACCATCATCCACGCCCGCGCCATCGGCCTGATGACCATGATTGATTCCGGCAAGAAAGACCACAAAATCATTGCCATTGCGACCGAAGATCCCGAGTTCAACGCTTACCGCGAGGCCGCGGAAATGCCGCCGCACCGACTGATCATGCTGCGCCGGTTCTTTCAGGACTACAAACAGCTCGAAGGCAAGAGCGTGGAGGTGGACGAAATCCGGCCCGCCGGGGAAGCGTACCCCATCATCGAAGACGCTCTCCATCGCTACAGCGAGCAACGACGAGCGGGCTTCAAAGGCATGTCGAAGTAAAGGCTGGGCGGCACTGCTCGTCTCCGCTAGTCCAGGTCGAGCGCTACTCTGAGTGCTTGATCGAGTTCTTCGAGTTTTGAGCGTGAAAGGGAGCCTACAAACTGAGCAAGGTCAGATCTGGGGATGGAGTAAAGATTGTCGCAGATCACCCAACTGGTGTGTTTCAGCCCTTCTTCGGAACCGACTACAACCTGCGTTCCTAATCCTTGACCGCTGGAATAAATCGGGGCACAGATTGCTGTTGGGAAGCGAGATTCAAAAAGGGACTCGCGGCTGACGACGACGAATACACGATGCCTCTTCGGGTCTCCACCTTTAGGCTTGTGAACGCGATAGAGTTCGCCACGTTTCAATGGGTTCTCGTCCTCAATCCCACGGAGCCTGATAATCCAACGTGTCCAATATTTCCGCGCCCAATTCATCCGCGGCACGATTCAGCAATTCGATTTCACGTGCGTTGCGCCTCGCCCGCTCCTCGTTCTTCAGATACTTGCGCAGGACGTCTTCGATGAAAGCCGATCGCGAGACGTGTTCTCCTGCCAGTCGGTCAATACCGGCCAACACTTCCGGCGACAGTGTGACAGAGGTCTTCTCTTTCATGCTACCAATATACCACCTTTTATACCACCAGCAATCATCAATAATCCATAATGTCTATCAATTTACTTGACATTTTGCTCCGTGTTTTCTATTGTTTCTTCGTCGCCTAACGGCCCGTACTGCTGACTCGCCTCACGGTGCGGGCCTTCTCTTTAGGTTGGGATCAATTGCCCTTCGCCCGTTCGAAGGGCTTCTCCATGTATCGGCGGACTTCGTCCAGAGCGCCGGAAGTGTTGTCGTTCGTCTGGAGCGCCTGGCGGTACTCGTTCACGGCGCGTTCGCGCTGGCCGGTGACGTCGAAAATCTTGCCCAGCTGCAGGTGACTCCAGACTTCCGTCCAGCGCGGTTCACCGTCTCCGTTCAAAGATTCCCGATAGGCGTTGGCGGCAGCCTGGTAGTTCCTTTGCAGATAGAAAACTTCCGCAATCCGGTAATTGGCCAGTGAGCTGTTCTTGTTGACGTCGAGGGCCTTGTTGAACTCCGTCAGCGCGCCTGCCAGGTCACCTTGCTGGATCAAGCCTTGCCCTCGCAGAATGGAAGAACGCAGCTTGATGTCTTTCGAGTTCGTCAGGACGTTGTTGTCGGGGTCGATGGAAATGCGCCGCGGACGTCCAAACGTTTCAATGGAGAAGGGCGAGTTCGTGCCGACCACCTCGATCCGTCTCTCCTCGGTCTTTCCATCCGTGTCAATCCGTAGCCGGACCGGCATCCGAAACAGGTCCAGATCCTGCTCGACATGCCCGACCACGCGGAAGCCCTTGTTGCTGCCAAGGCGGTACACCGTGTACTTCAGCTTGAATTCCGGCGCCCCAGTCGAGTCGAGCCACTGCGAGAAGAACCAGGTCAGCTTGTCGCCGTAGTTCTCTTCTGCGATCGCGCGAAAATCGTCGGTCGAGGCCGGCTTCCCCGCATACTTGGTCGCGAAATCCCGCATCGTTTTGAGATATTTCGGCTCCCCCAGCAGCCAGCGCAGCATGTGCAGGATCATCGCGCCCTTGTCGGTGACGACCGTCTGAAACTCCGGCGAAAAATAGTCCAGCTTCGCGGTGCTGGACAAGGGCACGGTATCGTAGGCCAGCGCCCCCACGGACATGTCCTTCACCATCTCTTCAAGCCCGGCCTGTCCGGCGGCGCTCTCAACGTACCGAGCCTCGGAATAGCGCGCAAAGCCGTCGTTGATCCACCAGTCGTCTTTGGCGGCGGGACTGACCGATACTCCCCACCACTGATGCGCGATGGTATTGGCGAGCAATCGATAGTTGACCTTCTCGCTGATGCGGTTGCCCGCCAGGGCGGCGATCTCGGGCGCCCAGGCCGAGGGCACGGTATCGTCGGGAAGCTCCACAACCTTCAACGTGGTGGACGGCGCGTTGCCGTATTGCGTCACGTAATACGTGAATTCTTTCACCGCCGTGGATGCGTAGTTAGCGCCCAAATTCTGATGCAAAGGCTTGAAGTACACGTGCAGGTCGAGACCGGCCTCGTCGCTTTTGAACTCCTGGAAAGTGCCGGCCATGACCGTCCCCGGGAAACTCGGCTTGTCCCAGGTGAACGTGTAGGTCTTGGAATTCGCCGGGACGTTTTTCTTCGGCGACGCCGTCGTCAGCGACTCCTTCCCGCTGCCGATCACCGTCATATGGGCGGGTACGGTTACGCTGATCGTCGACGTGAACCGGTTGATGCTGTAGTTGGCTACCGGGAACCAGAACCCGGAATACAACAAGTAGGTCGTGTCCGGCCCGACGTAGGCGAGCTTCAAACCCTGTACCGGACTGTCGTCAGCCGTTTCCAGCGTGCCTTCGTATTCGAAGGTGACGGTCGTGCTGGCGTCTTTCGCCAGTCCACTTGTCAAAGCGAAGCGCACGCTGGAATCCTGGGTGTTGCGCTCCGGATTCAGGGGCTTGTTGGCCGCATCCACCAGTTTCGTGATGCGCAGGGCATTATTGAGCTGAAACGAAACAACGTTCACATCTTCGAGCGCCGTAATCTTGACCACCGCCCGCGCTGTGAGCTTGTGCGTCTGCGGCAGCAATTCCGCATCGATCTGATAGTCGTCCGCCCGATACCGCAGTTTGTCTGCGGCCTGCACGGGCCGTGCGGCGAGAAAGCAAAGAATTGCAGCAAGATACAGAAAGACTGCCCGACTCATAAGTCGAGAGTGAAATTGCATCAAGTAGATTCTCCTCGGGGCACGGTAATCAGTATGATGACGATTTTCCCGCAAAAGATGCTGTCCGGACAAGACGCGCCGCGGGAACCTCGCTCCACAGACGTTTTCTTGACAAGCTGCTGACACGATTGAGATCTCGCAGCCTACCGCAGCATATTGAGAATGATGGCGGCTGCTTCTTCCGCCGGAGGCTGTCCACCGGGCTTCTTGAGCTTCGCTTTCACTGTCGCCAATCCCGCAATCATCCGTGCGCGCTCATCGCCATCGGGCAGTATCTTGTGGAGTTCTGCAACCACGTTCTCTGCTGTGAAGTCATGTTGCACCAGTTCGGGAACAATCTTTTCCCCAGCGATCAAATTGACCATGGCAAAGTGCGGCACCTTGATTCTCGGCCTGCCCAGCGCATACGTGATTGGCGAGACGCGGTACACCATCACGAACGGCGTTCCCATCATTGCCGCTTCGACCGTGGCCGTCCCGCTGGCGATGAGCCCGGCACGGGAATTGTGCAATGCCGGCAACGCTTCGGGCACCAGATGAATGTCCCGGTCTCCAATCAAAGCTTTCAGGAATGACGGCTCCAGCGTGCGCGCCACCGGCAGCAGAAATTCGTATCCCTCGCCCAGTCTGCCGGCCGCATCGAGGATGGTCGGCAGGTTCATCCGAACTTCCTTGCGGCGGCTGCCGGGCATCAACGTGACCCACGGCTTGGCATGATCGAGCGCCTGCTGCGCTGCGTAATGAAAACGCGAAATCTCCGGCGCCGCAAGGTCGGCCAAGGGATGCCCAACAAACATCGTATCCACGCCGCGGGCGCGATAGAAGTTTTCTTCAAACGGAAAGATCACCAGCGCCTTATTGATGTAGTTGCGCAGCAGCCGTACTCGACCCTGCCGCCACGCCCAGAATTGCGGACAGACATAGTAGACGACACGAACGCCGCGCTGCCGCATTTGGCGCGCGACGCGCCAGTTGAATGCCGGGGAATCGATGACGATGGCCAGCGTCGGCTTACGCTCGTCGGCGGTATGAATGAGTTTCTTGTAGAGGCCGAGAATCTTCGGCAGGTGACCGACGATCTCCGTGATGCCGACCACGGCGAGATCTTTGGCGTCGACGACGATCTCGCAACCCGCCGCCCGCATGCGCTCCCCGCCCGCGCCGAAGAATGTCAGGGAAGAGTTCCTGCGCCGCAAAGCTTCCATCAGTTCGGCGCCGTACATTTCACCCGAAGCTTCTCCGGCGGAGATCAGGATGTGCACGGCAGCAATTGTAATGGTTGGGACAGCGCCGGGTCTGTACCGAACGCTCAGCTAATCGTCCGCACTCACCGTCGACTGCGTGGCCGAAGTCGTCATTGGAACTTCCTGATCCTTGTACTGCAACTGGTACAGCTTGTAGTAAATCCCGTGCTGGGCGAGCAGTTGCTGGTGCGTGCCCATCTCGCGCACCTGACCTTTGTGCATGACAATGATCTTGTCTGCTCGCTGAATTGTAGACAGCCGGTGCGCGATAATCAGCGACGTTCTGCCCTCGACCATTCGATTCAGAGCATCGCGCACACGGAACTCCGTCTCTGTGTCGACGCTGGAGGTTGCCTCATCCAGAATCAGAATCCGTGGATCGTGCGCCAACGCCCGTGCAAACGAGATCAGCTGTTTTTGCCCGGTTGAGAGCGTCGAACCCCGCTCGCGTACTTCCTCTTTGAATCCGCCCGGCAAGGTCCGGATGAAGTCAGCCAGGTTTACATCTTCCGCCGCCTGCTCCACGTCTTCATCCTGAATCCGCGTCGTCCCGAGGCGGATGTTTCCTTCCACCGTCCCGGTGAACAGAAAGGGATCCTGCAGGACCACACCGAAGCGGGCCCGCAGATCCGCCAGGTTCATCTCCTTGATGTCCACTCCGTCGATGCGGATTGCGCCCTTTCGCACGTCGTAGAAGCGCATGAGCAGCGAGATCAGCGTCGTCTTGCCCGCCCCGGTGTGTCCGACCACCGCCACCGTTTCTCCCGGCTCCAAGACGAAAGTCACGTCTCGCAGAACCCAATCCGGTGTGGGGCGGACACTCTTGTCCGCCTCGGCGGTGCCGGGTGCGCCGGTTCCTGCACGGTCTCCATACGCGAACCAGACATGGTCGAACTCGATGCGTCCCGGCCCAGCCGGTGTCTTTGTGGTTGCCGCCGACGTGATTTCTACCGGAGTGTCGAGCAGTTTGAACACGCGCTCGCCTGCCGCCATGGCGGACTGCAGGATGTTGTACTTCTCGCTCAGATCCTGAATGGGCCGGAAGAATCGTTGCGCATACTGCATGAACGCAACGAGAACCCCTATGGTCATTACCGTTTGCGTCGGGGAGACCAGGCTCTTCCACGAGAAACTGACGCTCAGAGTGGAGACTGCCCACTTCTGCATGACTCCGCTGCCGCCATACCAGATGATGCATGCAATCGCGATCGCCGACAGGGTTTCCACGATCGGGTAGTAAAACGCATACGCGAGGATCGCGTCCTTGAAGGCCTCCATGTGGGACTTGTTGATGTCGGAGAACTGCTTGAACGCTTTCTTCTCGCGGTTGAACAGCTGCAGCACCAGCATTCCCGAAACGGCTTCCTGCAGATAGGAATTGATCCGCGCGATGGCCACGCGAATCCGCCGGTAAGAATCGCGCACGCTGTCACGGAAAATCTTGGTGGCATACACGATGACTGGAAGGACTGCGAACGTGATCAGCGCCAGCTTCCAGTTCATCGCCGTCATGATGCCCACGATCCCGACCAGGACGAACACGTCTTCGAAGATCGACACGACACCCGCTGTAAACATTTCGTTCAGCGCATCCACATCCGTCGTCACCCGCGTGACCAGCCGCCCGACCGGATTCTTGTCGAAGAAGGCGACGTGCATGTGCTGCAGGTGGCGGAAAATCTGGCTGCGCAGGTCGAACATGACTTTCTGCCCGGTCCACTGCATCAGGTAGGTTTGGACAAACTCCAGGGCAAACGTGAACAGCAAGAGCCCGACGTAGAGCCCTCCGATTTGCGCGATGCCAACAAGAGGCGCTGGACTCAGGCGGTCGCCGATCCAGGAATGGGAAGCAGTGGACCTCGTCAGGTATTTGTCGACCGCCACTTTAGTCAGGAAGGGGCCGAGCACGTCGGCGACTGACTTCAGAATGATTGCTGCCAGCGCCACTACGACGTGCCACTTGTACGGACGAAGGTAGGTGAGCAGCCGCCGCATCAACCGGCCGTCATATGCCTTACCTAATACTTCTTCTTCCTGATTGGACGCCATCTGCCGCGAATGTTCGCCTAAAGATTACCTTAAATAGATGGCGGAAAGGGCGGCCAGGATGGAAAAGCTTCCATCCTGCCATTACTCCACCAACTCTGCCGCACGGCAAATCCGCCCTCACTCGGGCTGTGCCGTGGGAATGCACGCCGTGGCGGGCACGTCCTTGACAAGCGCTCCCTTGTTGTCCTCGAGGTTCTGTTTGACCCACTTGCGAACCGGGTTTGTCAGCCCAACGTTGGCGCTGAGCGCCAGCATGGAAGCATCCTGCAAACTGGCAGATGCGGGGCGAGGGCCCGAACTGGCAAACCCAACAGACTGCATGCTCTTGCCTCGGAGTACAGCCAGCGTGATCAGATCGCCTTCCCGTCCCAGCACGGTGGGCGCTACGTTGTCGGGCAAAGCTGCCAGTTTTGGATTGTCAAGAAGCTGCCGCAGTTCATCGAGTTGAGCCCTCGTCAGGGTTTCACGATAAACATCGGCATGCGTTAGATTTCCCGCTTCCCGGACACTCTTTTCAAAGCGGTAGCGTCCACTTTCATACACAACCGCGCACGTCCGCGTGATCTTGAATGATTTCGTATCCATTGCTTGCGTGGCCGTCACTCCGCCGACGGATTCTCCCGCGGTCCCTTTGTTCATGGAGAGGGTCGTTCCAACCCCTAAAGGCTCGTAATGGTCGACAACGATCCGCATGATGTAAGGGTTGGATGCGTTCGGGGTGGCTAATCCCTTGGCAGCCGCATTTTCTTGTGGCGGTACGCATCGCGTCGTTGCCGCACTTGAAAGTGGGGTCTGCTGTTGCTTGTTGTGATCCAGCCACTTGAGAATCGGATCGATTTCGGCCTTGTACGGTTTGCGGCTCCTGCTGCTTGGAAAGGTGAGCGTTTGCCAGCCGGTGTCGCGTGGAACAGTCAACATCATCTGGTCCACCTCATCCCCTGGTTGCGCCGCCGCAATGTCGGTTTGCTTCAGGCCTACGACTTTCTGGGCATTCAGGAGTGGATCAAGTTCCCCCATCGCTGGAGACTCCAACGTCCCTTCAAATACGCGCACGTGTCCCGTCGCCGTGCGTTCGAGGTGATAGCGGCCATCCTTAAGGATGAGCATGCAGACATTTTCTTCACGAGTCTGATGCTCAAGGCGCGCCAGGTACGGACTATTGGAGCTCGATGTTTGCGATTGGCATAGTGCCGAGGCGATAAGAAGAGTCGGTAAGGCAGACACGAATACCAGGATTCTTCGTGGCATGGTCAACTCCTTGGGCTTACAGCGGTATTTAACCAGAAAATGCGCGCTGACGTCGTGCCGCAGTGCTATTCGGGTTCCTCCTCCATCCCTGGCGGAGGCCCATTTAGCCGATACTGCACCATTGGCGCCGCGCAGCGGTTCGGTTTTTCGTCCTTGGCCGCCTTCACCTTTCGCTTCTGCACATCTTTGAGCCAGCTCATAAACGGCTTGAGTGCTTTCTCGTAGGGCCTGCGGTCCTCCGCGTTGACGAAAAAGAAGGTCTGGATTTCATGCGCGCGGGGGATCACCGCCTGCATTGTTTGGAGATCTCGCACGATGGCAGAACTTTCTTCGTGGCCCTTCTGGATGGCCTGAAACTGAACGTCCTCGAGGACGGCCTGCAATTGCTTCAGGCTCGCCTCTGGCAACGTGTCCAGGAACACCTGCGTATCGGGCCGGCCCCCACTGGGGTCCTGGCGAGTCTTCTCCATGCGATAGCGGCCGTCTTCCCAGACCAGCAGGCAGACATTGGTCGCTCCTGAGAAATTGTCAAAGGAGCTTGTATCAATCTTCAATAAGTACGGACGTTTCACTAATTCCTGTGCACAAAGGATTCCGTTGGCGAGAATGGCGACACACAAAGTAAGTCGAATTAAGAAGTTCATGGCCGCGCATTAGACCATGATTCCACCGGCGAAATCCAGTGCAGCCGTCACATCCTGCGCAGTACCAGCGCTGAGTTCTTCGACCCGAACCCTACACAGTTACAAACGGCATGCTCGATCACGGCCCGTCGTCCTGCCTCAGGCACATAGTCGAGATCGCATTCTGGATCTGGTTGTTCCAGATTGATCGTCGGTGGGATTTGTTCGTGCTGCATCGCCACCAGCGTTGCCGCAACGCTCGCTGCACCAGAGGCACCTTGCGGATGCCCGATCTGCGATTTCAACGCCGACATGGGAATCCTTCCTGCGCGTGCACCGAGTGCGAGTTTCACCGCGCGCGTTTCGACCCGATCATTCAACTCGGTAGAAGTCCCGTGCAGGTTTACGTAATCCACCTGCTCCGGTCCGACCCGCGCATCTTCCATGGCCAACGCGACCGCCCTCGCCGGTTCCTCTCCATCTTCTCCGAGCCGCACTCGATGCAGCGCCTCGCATGTCGATCCATATCCAGCGAGTTCAGCACGAATTCGCGCCCCGCGTGCCCGTGCATGCTCATAATCCTCCAGGACGAACATCCATGATCCTTCCGCCAACACGAAACCGCTGCGGTCGGCGGAAAACGGCCGGGACGCGCGCTCCGGCGCGTCATTCCACTCCGCCGTCAAAGCGCGTAGCAGTGTGTAAGCCTTCACAGTTGCGGGGCTGATCGGCACATCGACGCCTCCGGCCAATAGGACTGGCACAAATCCAATTCGAATCTGATCGAGGGCATAGCCCAAAGCGTCTGTGGATGAGGTGCAATTGGTGGTCACAACATGACTCGGACCCCGGAATCCGAAGCGCATCGATATCTCGCTGGAAAGTGTACCCATGGTCCCGGACGGAATCGCAAAAATGCTCGCTTGCTTCTCATGTCCGGAATGCCACAGCCGATACTGATGTTCGGTGAACTCCTGTGCTCCGCCGCCGGTCCCCAGGATCACGCCAACCTGGCGCTTTTCCTCCTGCGACATGCCCGGGGCGTCGAGACCCGCGTCAGCCAAGGCTTCGGCCGATGCCGCCACCGCGAGTGGCACGGCCCGGGATACGTGCTTGCGTTCGCGGGCATCCACCCAGGCGAGTTCATCAAAACCCTGCACCTCGCCGGCGATGTGTACCGGCAGGAAAGATGGATCGAAGCGCGTGATCCTCTTCACGCCGGAGGTGCCCGCGAGGATGGCGCGGCAGAATGCGTCTTTGCCGATGCCGTTCGGGCTGACGACTCCCATCCCGGTGATGACCACGCGCCGCTGCACTGGATCGTTTCCTTTCTGCCGCCACATCCAGCCGTGAAACAGCGAGGCTTGATCCTACCATCTGGTGCGGCACCTCACAGGCCGACTCACGTAAAATTATGGTCAACGGATGACCCTCGGCTTGTACATCTCGGTGCCGTTTTGCCGTACCAAGTGCAGCTACTGCAACTTCGCCTCTGACGTATTCTCCCGTGCTGCCTACGACCAATATGTCGCTCGGGTTGTCGAAGACATCGAGGGCGCATTCCCGGCTGCCGCCGGACTTGGATGCGCCTTACCGGAAACGGTTGACTCGATTTATCTCGGGGGTGGGACCCCGTCGATCCTCGACTCCAATCAACTCATCAGAATTTTCACCGCGCTACGAGACAAGTTCGCAGTTTCCGCCGATGCCGAAGTGACTGTCGAATGCGCACCGGCGACGCTGACTCCTGCCCTGATCGAGACGCTTCTTGCGTGCGGCGTGAATCGCGTGAGCCTGGGCGTGCAGTCCTTCGTGGACCGCGAGGCCCAGTCCGTTGGGCGGTTACACAAGCGAGCAACCGTTCTTGAAGAGATCGAGCGCCTGCGGAGCGCCGGGATCACCAACCTCAATATCGATCTCATCGCCGGGCTTCCCCACCAGACGGCTGCGAGCTGGGAATTGTCGTTGCGCGAGACAGTGGCGAGCGGTGTGCCGCACGTCTCCGTGTACATGCTCGAGATCGACGAAGATTCCCGCCTGGGAAGGGAACTCATCGCCGGTGGTACTCGCTATCATGCGCACTTTGTTCCCGACGAAGATGCGACTGCTGACCTCTACACGCAGGCCTGCGACACCCTGAACGCAGCCGGCATACCCCAATACGAGATCTCCAACTTCGCCCGTCCCGGATGGGAATCGCGCCACAACTTGAAGTATTGGACTCGCCAGCCCTATCTCGGCTTCGGTGTCGATGCGCACTCGATGCTCCCCTCCCGGGACGGTGCCAATTGCAGGGCGATACGGTTCTCGACACCCGATTCGCTCGATGCCTACATAAATCGATCGCTAGGCCTGACCACTGCGGTTTCGCCGTCAGCGGAATTGGAGGAGACTTTTTTTCTCGGCTTGAGGCTTAATCGCGGGCTCGATCTGGAAATGGTTCGCGACGGCTTTGGCAGCGAGCGCCTTGCCGCTTTGCAGCCTGTGATCGATGAGGCGGTGCGTGAAGAGTTGTTGTTGCTCAAGGAGGGCACGAACCTGCGGCTGACCGCTCGCGGCCGCCTGCTCTCAAACGAGGTTTTTGCGCGCTTCCTGAGGGAGGGAGTGGCGGGAACCAGTTCCGCGTAAACACGCGGGATAAGCCGAAATGAATGCGGTTCGGCGAGGTTATCCGGTTCCCGCCATCTCAAAAGTCTTTGGCATGTCCACCGCGAAGATTGCCGGTTCGCTGGCCAGCGCCTGAATTCCGGCTTCTCCGCCGCAGGTCCACACGACGCGGAACTGCGCCCGTTGCGCTTCATGCTGCACGTCGAGCACATCGCCCATGCGCAGCTTCGAGTGAACGTCCAGAAGTACAGCGCCCTGCGAACTGACACTCGTGGCCCGAACCAGCTCCGCAAAAGGACGAGCGTTCCGGTCCACACCCCACACCTGTACCGAATACTCCAGATCCAGCCGGGGTTCTTTGCGGCGGTCCATCGCGACGGATCATAAGACAGTTCATCGCGCTGCAAAACGTCACGTCAGTTACTCGCCGCGTGGTTCCCAAAGTGCCAGACCGATTCCGGGCAGGCTCATGCTATATCTGGTAGATATAGTTGATTGGTGAAATGTTCCACGTGGAACATTTTTAGACGAATACAAAGGACTTAGTCGAAATTCTTGAGGGAGCAGGCGCCCGCTCCGCGGGGATCGCCACAGGACCCGCACGGACTTGCCGGCATCGATGGCGACGAACTGCCTTTGGTCTGCGCGGCGAAGACCGACAGCTGGGGCTCGAGCTTCTTGCTCTGGCACTTGGGGCACGAAGCCTTATCCTTGCCGAAGACGAGCGCTTCAAACTCGTGCTGGCATTCCTTACAGATGTACTCGAAGATCGGCATGAAGGTCTCTCCGCGAAGCGCCATCGGCGCAAGGATTCGTCTTCAGTATTTAAAATCAGATGGTGGGTACGACGCAATCACCCGAGACGACAACGACCTTCGTGCCGCGGCGCTGGCTGCGCGGGGGGCACGTGCAGACCATCGCCAGCTTCCTGCTTCCACGGCGATTCAACCTGCCCGCTCCTGAGGATCGATTGATCGAAGTCGCGCCCCGCGTCCAGGTTCTTTGCCAGTGCCACTGGCAGACGGACCGGACGAAGCCGCTGACGATCATCCTCGTCCATGGACTCGAAGGGTCGAGCGATTCGCAGTACGTGCGCGGCATCACCGAGAAGGCGCTGACGCTGGGGATGAACGTCATCCGCTACAACCAGCGTAACTGCGGCGGGACGGATGCTCTGGCGCCGGTGCTCTATCATTCGGGACTGTCGAGCGACATCGAAGCGGTTGCGCGGCACATCATCGAGCGGGATGGTGTGTCGCACCTGGCTTTCGCCGGGTTCTCCATGGGCGGCAACCTCGTCCTGAAACTGGCGGGCGAGTGGGGGACGCAGGGGCCCCCGCAGTTTCACGCAGTGGCCGCATGTTGTCCGGCGATGGATCTGGCGGCATCCGCCGACGCGCTGCACGACCCGGTCAACCGGCTCTACGAGCGATACTTTCTCTTCAACCTGGGGCGGCGCATGAAACGCAAAGCGCAACTGTTTCCGGATCATTTTGATGTGAGCCGCCTGCAGAATCTGCGCAGCCTGCGCGAGTTTGACGACAAAATCACTGCCTACTATTGCGGCTTCAAAGGCGCGGACGACTATTACGCGCGCGCGTCGGCGTCGAATGTGGTCGAAAAGATCGCGGTGCCAGCGTTGGTCGTACACGCCGCCAACGATCCGTTCGTGCGCATCCTGGCGGAGACGCGGCGGAAGATCGCGTCGAATCCGAACCTACGATTTATCGAGGCGGACGATGGCGGTCACTGCGCCTTTCTTGGCGCTCCCGATGGCATGGACGATGGGTTCTGGGCCGAGAATCAGATCATAAGTTTCCTGCGCGGGTTCTAATGGACGCTGACTTCTCTATCGAACTGGGCCGTGACGATCCGGTGCTCGACTTTCCCTGGACAGATCCCGAGGGCAAGTACACCTACCACGACCTGAAGCGGCATCCGGAACTGCTGGCGCGGATGGAAGAGGCCATCAAGTTTCCCGAACTCGCCGATTTCCTGCGGGCCGTAAATTCCGCCATCAGCATGATCGAAAGCGCGAAATGCGACGCGTGGGCGACCAACGAACTGGAGCCGGAAGAGGAGATATTCGGGGCATCGTGCAAGTGCGCGAGCTATGTCGATCTGGTTGTGACAGACATTGATCGTCGTCAATCGTTTGCTTTTCATGAGCTATTCGCGAAGCGGCTGACCGAATTGCTGCGTAAGACACCGGAGACGCCATCGGCAGTCGAGACATGTGTGCGACGCTGCTACTTCTCCCTTGAAGGCAAGACGCAGGAAGGTTTCTACCTGACGGTTTACGTGAGCGGCTACGGCGACGATGAGGCGCGAGCCCGGCAGAATTGGGGGATCGCGCTGAAACTGACGGCGAACGCGGTGCTGCAGTTGTCGGCGTCGGGCGGGGCGTGACTTTACCCCGGCTGTGGAGAGCGCAGCCGTACGGAGCTGACCAATCTTTTCCAGTCAATCCGCGTACGCAGAAGCGAGAGCGCCAGCATCATGAGGAAGATCGTCAGCAATCCCAGAGAAGCGGTGCGAATGTCGTTGGAACGTTTGGTGAGAAGAGAGAAACGTCCGTAAACAAACTCGATGTGCACCCAATAGACAAGCAGGGAAGTCTGGCCGAGCTGAATGTATGGGCTGAACCCACGCGCACCGAGACCCCACCGGCACCAGACATAACTGAAGAGAACAATTCCAAGCAGAATGCCGACCCTCATCAGGACGAAGTTCGGGCTCGTGTGCCAGTAGTCGTACACGGAATAGAGCTGGAACGGCCCGTGGTCGAGCCAGCGCGAGAGCAATATCAGACTGCCGCCACCTGCTCCGAGCAGAACGACGGTCTGGACTATGTGCGCGCGACCCCAGTCGCTGAAGAGGATGAAACCGATCGCGAGGCCGGCGAAGGAGAAAGCGGTCCAGGGAAAGGTGGGGAAGAGCCATGGTTGCGGTGTGCCGAGGTTGTGCACACCGTTAATGTAGGACTCAATAGGCCATGGCAGCCCAGCGGGCTTCCAGTTCGTCCACAGGGGTGGAGTCGCAAGGGCAATCAGCGCGGCACCTACAACACCGGCACCGATCAGAGCTGGGCGCGGTTTCTGTGGCGTGGCGACACGCATTGCAATGCCACAGGCGAGCGCCATCAGCAT
>DATIWL010000138.1:0-4243 GCA_035519435.1 Terriglobales bacterium | reverse complement strand
CGGCGTGCAATGGACAGAGACCCACGAACTCCTGTCGGCGGCCAACGCGATGGGAACTCCAGTTGAGCTGCCGCAGGTAGTCCAGCAGGGGAACTTGCTGTTTCAGTTTTGCGAGATGCTCCCACATATCGCCCTTTCTGGGGCCTGAGCCAGATTAGGCGAATGCCGTGGAAGTCTCCAGGCATGGATGGTGGGTCCGCCGGCGTATTCACCGGCGGAGAGGTAAGAGCACCTGCACGAAATGCGATTCGACACAGAAATGGGAACGGCGTCGATATATGCGTGGCTCCCGTCCCTTTAGCAGGATGCTGAAAAAGTGACGATAGCGGTAACGTTCTGAAACAAAAGACGTCATAATGTTTCAGACGCTATGCGTGGAGCCGATACCCAACAGAGTGCCATGTTCAGTTATTTGTCACCGGAACAGCGAGTGCCAGCCCATCACCCGCTGAGGCGGATTCGAGGGATGGTGGATGAGGTACTGAAGACACTGTCACCCGTCTTCAAGGGTCTGTACTCGGCTTACGGCCGACCCTCGATTCCGCCGGAGAAGTTGCTGCGAGCGTTATTGCTGCAGGTGCTCTACAGCATCAGAAGTGAACGGATGTTGATGGAGCAGATGGAATACAATCTGCTGTTCCGATGGTTCGTGGGACTGAACATCGACGATCCAGTATGGGTACCCACGGTGTTTAGCAAAAACCGAGACCGCTTATTGGAAGGGGAAATCGCCAAGAAGTTCTTTGCGGAAGTGCTACAGCAAGCGCGGGAAGCCGACCTGCTGTCGGACGAACACTTCAGTGTGGATGGGACGTTGATCGAGGCTTGGGCCAGCCACAAGAGTTTCCAGCCGAAGAATCGTTCCACCCAGGCGTCTGTGCCAGAAGATCCCGGCAATCCGACGGTGGATTTCCGCGGCGAAAAGCGGAGTAACGAGACGCATGAATCGAGGACGGATCCGGAGGCCCGGCTGGCCCGTAAGAGTGGCGGCCAGGAATCCAAGTTGGCGTATTGCGGCAATGTGATGATCGAAAACCGCCACGGCTTGGTGGTAGATACCGAGTTGGTGCAATGCCGTGGGACGGCGGAGCGGGAGGCCGCCATCGCGATGGCGGGACGCGCAGAGGGGAGCCATCGCATCACCGTGGGAGCGGATAAGGGATACGACACCAAAGATTTCGTGGAGCAGATGCGATCGCTCCGGGTGACGCCGCACGTAGCGCAGAACGAAAACCGCCCTGGCGGCAGTGCCATTGATGGCCGCACCACTCGCCATCCGGGTTACGAGGTGAGTCAGCGGAAACGCAAACGCATCGAAGAAGTATTCGGATGGATCAAGACCGTGGGCATGTTCCGCAAGACACGCCATCGCGGTGTGGATCGAGTGGGCTGGATGTTCACATTCACTGCCGCCGCGTATAATCTTGTGCGAATTCGCAATCTGATGACGGAGTCGGCCGCATGAATCCTCTGAATAAAGCTTCATCCTTAGCCAGGCTCGACCCCTCTTCCTTGCTCCTTCCTTGCAGTCTCACCTGAACTCTCTCATTCAGTTCTTCTCGGTCGAAACTCGGCAAAGATAGATCCCTTCGCCGCACTCTGTTTTTCAGCATCCTGCTAGGCAATCCGGGTACAGGGTGCGCATAGTGGATGCATGCAGCAGCAAGGAGCGGAGCGCCGCGAACTGTGGCGGCAGCGTATTCGTGAGCAGGAAGCATCGGGCCAGCCGATCCGCGCGTTCTGCCGTGAGCGCGATCTGAAAGAGAGCACCTTCTATGCCTGGCGGAAATGTCTGCGCCAGAACTCGGTGATATCGGCTAGCGCGCCGCCTGAGCCTGGGCCTGAGCCGCTACCGCCCAGCGATGTGGCAGCAACTCATCCAGCGCCTGAATCGACTGCTCCCCAATGCGCGACAGAACGTCCCGGAACCATTCAAACGGATCCACCTTCACCATCTCACAGGAGCCCACAAAGCTCCGCAGAATGGCCATCGTCTTGCCGCCCCGGTCGCTACCCAGGAACAACCAGTTGTTCCGGCCCACCGCGATGCCGCGCAAACTCCGCTCAGTGTGATTGTTGTCGATTGCCAGGCCACCGTCTTGGCAGTACCGCGTCAAAGCCGGCCAGTTCTTCAACGCATAACTCACGGCCTGGCCGGCGGGGCTCTTCGGCAACACTTCCTCGCGAATTTTCAGCAGATACGCGTGCAGCTCTGTCAGCACGGGCGCCGCCCCCTGCTGCCGCAACCAGCGCAGCTCATCACCGGTGATACCGGCTTGCCGCGCCGACTTCTCCACCGCATACAACTGCGCAATGTACGCCAACGCCGCTCCCATGCGCGCCGAATCATTGTCCAGCGCCTGGTGAAAATGCCGGCGCGTGTGCGCCCAACACGCCACCTCCACCAATCCGCGCTCCGGATCGGTGAAGAAGCTGTCGTAGGCCACATAGGCATCGGCCTGCAAATAGCCCTGAAAATCCGCGAGAAATCTCTCGGGTCCAGCGCGCTCCCGCGTAGGAGTGTAATCGAAGACCACGCCCGGATGATCCCGGTCTCCGACGTATGGCCAAAACCGGGCCGTTCGACTGGTCCCGGGCAAGCTCTTATCGAGCACGCGCACCGGCGTGTCGTCCGTACCGGTCACCTTCGAGCTCAGTACGAATGATTTCAAGCGGGCATAGAGTGGTTCCAGCAACTCCGCCGATTGCCGCATCCATCCGCCCAGCGTCTGGTCCGGAATGTCGACGCCAAAGCGCGAAAAGATTTTGCCTTGCCGGTGCAGCGGCATGTGATCGGCGATTTTGCCGACAATGACCTGCGCCAACAACGACGCTCCCGCCGAGCTCTTGGCGATCGGTTGGGCTGGCTTGGTGGCCGTCTTGATCGTGCAGGCACAAGCGTACTTCTTGCACACATCTTCGATCACAACGAACTGCGCGGGAATGTATTCGTACCGCTCGCTGGTCTCCTCGCCGATCAGGCGCAAATCCTGTTGGCAGCCGGCGCAATGTTTGTCTTCCGCGCTGAGATCGTGCTCGATGCGTTGCCGCTTCAGGTGTGGTGGAAGTGGCCGGCGTCCCCGTGTACGGCTGTGATCTTGGCCCTCGCCCTGGCCCGAGCCGGCATCTGGCGGCGGAAGCAGGTCATCGTCTTTCGAAGCGGCTTTGCTCCGCTCGAGTTCTTCGAGGAACAGCCGTAACTGATCGGGGCTCAACTGCTCACTTCTGGTGCTGTGTTGGGCTTCGAGCAGTTGGCGCAACAGCCGCTGCGTCTTATCCAGTTGGGCGGTCAGATCGATGAGCATCTGCTGGAGGATCAGCGGATCCTGGGGCAGACTCTTCGGGTCGATCGGCACTACAACAATGGTAGGGGAAAATGTTTGATTCTCCAATAGAGAAATGCGTCCAAGCCATTATTTATAAGGCTTCGGAGCACTTTCGCTGATATCGCTTGCGGCGCTGGGCTACGCTCAGATCGATGCCGCTGAGCAGCGCTCCCAATTCCTGCGCGGTAATCTCCCGCCGGGCCGCGCTCGCATCGTCGCCAAACGGTATCGCATAAGTGCCTTCCTCCAGCCGCTTGCTCCAGATGGCGAATCCATCGCGGTCCCAGTACAGGATCTTCACGCGGTCGCGCCGGCGGCTGGCGAACACGAACAGATGTCCGGCAAAGGGATCCAGTTCCAGGTGCTCGCGCACCAGGGCATGCAATCCATCGAAGCTCTTGCGCATATCGCATGATGTCAGGCATAGATACACGCGCACGCTGGCCGGCAGGTGGATCATCCGCGTAAAACCTCTAGTACGGTGCGCAACGTTGCGCCGTCCACCCCGCGCTGGATCTGCAACCGTTCGCCGCTGGCGAACACGAGTTCCAGTTCAGCGTTCGTCGTACCCTGCTCACGCTGCGTTCTGCGTTCGACCAGCGCGAACCGCACCGGCCCGGCCTCTCGAAGCTGTTTACGCCATTTGTAAAACGACCACGACGACAGTCCTCGCTCCTTGCAGAACTGCTTCACCGACAATCCGCTGCTTTGCTGCTCAGCGATGCGTTCACGCCATCGCCCGGCTTTCGCCCGCGCCTTGTCCTCGACGATGCTTCCCGCCATACGAAGACTATCCGCGATTTCAACGCACTTCGAAAGAGGTGTTCATCGGTCGCTTACGATTTTCGGGGAAATGCCTGACAAAGAATGGCACCGCTGGGGCTATCTGCACGTCGATCATCATCTGCGGCAGTTCG
>DATIWL010000137.1:0-5753 GCA_035519435.1 Terriglobales bacterium | reverse complement strand
GCCGCCGAGCGGGCCTGCTCAACTGGTGTATCGCGGCATTCCCTTGGACACGGTGGAGGATCTGCTGCCGGCATCTGCGGCGTATCGACAGGCCGGCCGAATTCTGTTCGCGCCGGAAGTCCGCGCAACCGGCAGGCCGCTTACTCCGTTACACGGAAATGGGCCTCCTGACGACGGCCGGTTTGCTCAATGGAATCTTTGGTGAAGGGCCCGATCTTCATGTGGCGCGCTGGGAATCGATCAAAGAGAACGCCATCAACTACACCCGATGGGTCGTCTGGTTCCCGACGCTTTCGGGTGATCCATCCCTTTCACCCCCTATTCGGTCGTGAGTTCGAGGTCTGGTACTTCCGCCACAACTGGGGAGATGAGCGGGTAAACTACTACGACGATTCTGGCTCGGAAGCCTCTATTCCCATCGGCTTTACAGACTTGCGCCCTCCCGATCCCTTCGTAGTTATCAGCGGCGACCGGTCGCTGTTCCGTGTCGGAGACCTGCTTGCGCTCGTCAAGCTTGTCGAAGCGCTCCATGCAAAAGGAGGTCAAGCCGTGTAAAGTGAATTCTGTGCAGACCGTAAGGACAATTCGGTGCATGGCCGCTGGCGTCTGTGCGGGCCTAGCGCTCTATTCTGCATTGCTAACCAATAATAATGCGACTAGAAAGCAACTGCCGCACATTTTGAGCTTGACACGTCAACGATGATGACACATAATTGTCATAACGCATTGGTTCAGATGAAACGCTAATGGCCAACGGAAAACCCAAAGATGGCAAGGTGGCTGCCTTGCGCCGCGCCGGCACGCTGAACCCGCGGCCAAAGGATGTTGCCGATCGGCTCTTCCAGGAGAGCGACTTTTTCGATGCCAGGGATCTCGTACAGGTCAAGTACGAGATGCTCCGTCAGGTTCGGGTCGACAAGTCATCGGTGAGCCAGAGTGCCGAGTCGTTCGGTTTCTCGCGGCCCTCCTATTACCAGGCGCAGGCAGCCTTCGAAGAGGCCGGATTGGCTGGGCTTGTACCCGAGAAGCGCGGTCCCCGACAAGGCCACAAACTGACTCCTGAAGTGTTGGAGTTCGTCAAACAGACCCGCGCCGACCAGCCATCACTGAAACCGGCCGATGTCGCTCGTTTGATCGAGGAGCGTTTTGATCGCCGTGTCCATCCGCGAAGTATCAGGCGGGCGCTATTGCACCAGGAAAAAAAACGGCTCTGAGGCGCGGGAGAGCCGATGGGGCGCTCTCGATGCGGATGCCCTTACCAAGCGGTATGAAGATCTGCGCCAGCAGGCTCTGGGAAGAGGCGCATGTGATCGGGGATTGGGCTTGGCCATGCTTCTCCGGCAGGGCATGTGCTGTTGGATGGAGTCCTGGTCGAAATGCACGACGACGGCTTCGGCACCGGAGGTTTCGGCGCCGAAGTCAGTGGAATCGGTTCCGGCGGCGTTGCAGGGCGAGATTGCAACAATCCTTGCCGGAATGGCTCTGAGCTATCGGCAGTTGCAGGCTATCAAATGACAACGGACATAAACCAGAAGGTGAATGCCGGCCACTTGAAGCGGAATGCTTATCTGTACGTCCGGCAATCCACGCCTCGACAAGTGTTGGAGCACCAGGAGAGCGGGAAGCGCCAGTACGCCTTACGGCAGCGCGCGATCGCTTTGGGCTGGCCTTTGGAACAGATCCATGTTATCGATTCCGATCAGGGCCAGTCGGGAAGTTCAGCGGCGGATCGCGAAGGTTTTCAAAAACTGGTGACTGAAGTGAGCTTGGGACGCGCCGGGATCGTCCTTGGGCTGGAGGTGTCCCGCCTGGCGCGGAACAATACGGACTGGCACCGACTGCTCGAGATCTGCGCTCTCACGGATACTTTGATTCTGGACGAAGACGGCACTTACGATCCGGCCCATTTTAATGATCGTCTCCTCTTGGGCCTGAAGGGGACCATGTCCGAGGCAGAACTTCATGTGTTGCATGCCCGGTTGCGTGGAGGAGCGCTGAATAAGGCGCGCCGCGGCGAGTTGGTCATTCCGCTGCCTGTCGGGCTCGTGTATAACTCCCAAGGGCAAGTGATTCTGGACCCAGACAAACAAGTGCAAGAAAGCATCCGTTTGTTGTTCGCGACGTTCCGCCGTATTGGATCTGCGTTGGGAACGGCCAAGGCGTATCGCGAGCAGGGGCTGCTGTTCCCGCACCGGGTGCGTGGCGGACTTCATGATGGAGACTTGTTGTGGGGTGAACTGGGACGCACTCGCGTCGTTCACGTGCTCCGTAATCCTCGCTATGCCGGAGCATTCGTGTACGGCCGGAATCGAAGTCGGGCGAAGCCAGATGGAAGTGGACGATGCTCGCACCGAGTGCCGCAAGAGCAGTGGCACACGATTCTTAAGGATGCCCATCCAGGCTACATTACCTGGCCAGAATTCGAAGAGAACCTTCGCAAGCTGAAGGAGAACGCCTATGCGCAGGGCTCAGACCGCATGAAGAGTCCGCCGCGAGAAGGCCCCGCCCTGCTGCAAGGAATTGTGATCTGCGGAATGTGCGGAGCCCGAATGCTGGTTCGGTATCGCGATCGCGGAAGGGGACTTGAATCGGCATATGCTTGTTTCGGCGAGAACAGCGAGAACGGGCGGCCCAGATGTCAGATCATCTCCGGGAAGGCCATTGACCAGGCGCTCAGTAAGCTGATCGTCGAATCAGTGAATCCGCTGGCTCTGGAGGTAGCTCTGTCTGTACAGAAGGAGCTTCAGTCGCGCCTTGAGGAGGCGGATCGCCTCCGCCGGGCGCAAGTGGATCGAGCGCGATTCGAGGCCGAACAGGCCCAGCGAAGGTACATGCGCGTGGACCCGGCGAACCGGCTCGTGGCCGACTCGTTGGAGGCGGACTGGAACGCGAAGCTGCGAGCTCTGGAGGAAGCGCAAACGGCATACGAGAGCCAGCGCCAGGCCGACCGCCGGCTGCTGGACACCGAGGAGGAAGCCAAGATCTACGCCTTGGCTTCTAACTTCGGGCAACTGTGGGAAAGTCCGACGACCACTGACCGTGAGCGGAAGCGAATGATCCGGCTCCTGATTGAAGATGTGACGCTCGTCAAGGGCGCCGACATCGCCGCGCACGTTCGATTCAAGGGAGGTGCAACAAGGTCGCTGACGGTTTCCGCGCCGCTCTGTTGGCGAGAGAAACACAAGACAAGCCCGGAAATCCTGCAGGAGATCGACCGTCTGCTGGATGATCACACCTACGACGAGATCGCCACCATCCTGAACGACCGCGGACTACTGACGCGCGTTGGCAATCCCTACGGACCAGTGCGGATCATGAGAATCGAGCAGAGATACGGTCTGAAGAGCCGGTATGATCGACTCCGAGAAGCCGGATACTTGACTGCTGAAGAAATGGCGGAACTCCAGCACATCTCGCCGAAGACCGTAGCCGAGCGCCGCAAGCGGGGATTGCTGAAAGCTGCTCAAGTTAATGATCGTCCGGAATATCTCTACGAGCGGCCCGTATTTCGCGGGGATGTTTGTGATGTGCGTTAGTTATGGACCCTTTCGTCGAGGGGTAAGAATGCGGGGGACCGCCTTGAACAGCAGCGGCGGCGGCGAAGTGCGCTCCTTCGTGACGGAATCAGCCTGGCCCCCATAATCCGCGCCCGGTGTTTTCCAGCGACCCTATGCTACGGAGAGCGTCAGCCGGCCGGTCGACCGGCTCCTGGGCGTTGGCCTGACAACAATGTGGACATCCCGGCCCAATCGGGTCAGACATTCCAACAGACGGTGTTCCGATATCCCGCGAAATCGCCCTTTCAAGATGGCGGAAACCTTGGGCTGCGTTAACCCCAGGATCTCCGCGGTGCGGGTTTGGGTAAGCGCCCGCCGTTGGACGATCTCGGCGATCTTGGCGGCCAACTGGGCCTTTACCAGCATGCCCTCGCTGTCCGCGTACCCGAGGTCGGCATACACATTCCCTGAACCTTGCTCGACGGGAATGCCCCGCACGACTCGCTGTTTCTTCATCGGGACAACTCCTTTGCCATCTGCTCCGCTACTTTAAGACGCTCGCGGACCAGATCGATATCAGCCTTGGGCGTGGCGGCTCCGCGCTTGGACTTCTTTTGAAATATGTGCAGCGCGAACACCACACCCTCGAACCGTACGGTGTAGACGGCTCGATACGTGCTCCGATCCCAATCCTCGACAACCTCCAGGACGCCGGCGGAACCGAAGCCTCTGAGCGGCTTAGCCTGCTCGTGCTTCCTGCCGTCCTGAGCGAGGTAAAGTGCAAATCCAAAAAGGTCCACCACCGGTCCCGGCAAAGAAAGCAAATCCCGCTTCGAACTTCCCACCCAGTACAGCGGCTTCAGGGACGGAGGTTTGTCCATCTCCGTTCATTATACCCACATTGGTATAACAAGTGTGCTCCATTGCACTTGAACCGCAACGCCGCCTGCGGCGGTCCTGCTTCCCAGTTCTGTAGGGTCTTCACGCTGACGCCAATCAATCGCGCGAACCCCGACTGCGAAGAATCGGTTCGTTTCACGAATCGCCGCTCCATTGCCCAAGCCTGGGGCAGTCCCGTGGAGATGATATTTGTGCAGCAGGTTGCTGCACAATTCCCCACACTCCTGCCTCTGCAAGCAGTGTAGCCATTCGAGGGCCGAACTGCTCCTTGGCTCCCTTGGCGAGCCGTGCCACGTGTTTGTGGCCAGATCTGCTATCCACCAGTGGTGATAGCCGGCGGGGCGGCGGCAGCAGCAGCAGCACAGCAAGACGATCACCGAGAAAGGAACATCCATGAGGATTCAAGGAAAGCTCCGGCTCGGATACTTCCCGCTGCCTCTTACCGAAGCCCGGCGTATCCGAGCCTGCCTTCGCTACCCAGCTTCGCGGTTCTCCGCAATCGATCCCTGCATCGGGGACGGGGCAGCGTTCTTGGCAATTACGGGAGAAACTTGCGCGCGGCGTTACGGAATCGAGTTGGATGCGTATCGCGCGGAACAGGCCGCCAGCGTTGTCGATGAGTTGATTCATGGCAACTGCCTCGACGTTCACTGTCCCGTTGAATCCTACGGACTGGCGTTTCTAAATCCACCCTACGACTGGACCACCGGCGAAACTCGAAGCGAGCGCACGGAACGGGTGTTCCTGGCGCATACGTACCGCTGGCTGAAAACTGGTGGCGTTCTGGTCCTTGTGGTCCCGGCGGTGCATGTCCGTGAATGCGGCGAGATCCTTGCCTCGCAGTTTAAGGCGACGCGAATCTTCCGATTGACTGATCCGGAGTCCGTCCGGTACCGCCAGGTAGTGGTCTTGGCCACGCGCCGCAGCCGCCGGGAACGCGAGCAGTTGAGGGACGACGACATTGTCGCGCGACGCGCACAGTTCGCAAACATCGGGGGGAATTATGCGCAACTTACTCCACTGGGCGACGCCAGCACGCCGTTGTACACGGTTCCCGAAAGCGGTCCGGCCAAGCTGGAATATCGCGGCCTTCCGCTCGATGAGATCGAGGACTTGCTTCCGCGCTCCTCGGCCTACCGCCAAGCTGCTCGAATCCTCTTTCCCCAGCCCGTCGCCGTCAAAGGACGACCGTTGACGCCCCTGCATGGCGGGCACGTGGCGCTATGCGCCGTCAGCGGCATGTTGAACGGGGTCTTCGGTTCTGGCAAGGACCTGCATGTTGCAGCGTGGCAGGCGGTCAAAGCTGTGACCGTCTCGACCGAAGAAACAGAAGATGGCACGATTGTTCAAACGGAA
>DATIWL010000136.1:0-27773 GCA_035519435.1 Terriglobales bacterium | reverse complement strand
GCGAACAGCAATTCCACGTGCACCCGCGCAAGCGTTGCAGCGTCGACATCGAATTCGGTCTGGTATTCCCAGTCGGTCAGGCCGACCCACTGCAGCGATTTTTCGTTGTCGCGGTAGAAGGGATCCGGGATCAGCTTGTCGCGCACCAGGTCCATCTGAACCACACCCGGAACTTCCGCCGCGTGCCATTGCTCCACGCCCGGATGACCCTTGTCATTCAATGCGCGGAACTGCCAGCCGGAGTGCAACGGAATCGCGGTGGGCTGTGCGGCAAAAGAGACCGTGGAGAAGAAAGCAACAAGAATGACGATCAGGAGGGAGCAAAGCCTGCCGCGCCGGGCGCTGATCATGACGAACCCCCAAGCAAGATTTTCGTTCGCAGGGCGTACCCGAGAGCGGCCAGAGCGAGGCAGATGCGTCGCTTCCGGAAACGTTTTCGGGTATGATTTCTGCGCGCCGGATTATACTCGCGTACGCTGAGTCCGGCAAAGGCATACATCACTACAAAACCGATTTTTCTTTGGTAGTGCCAGGCGATTTCGTTGTTGCCCTTTGGTTTCGAATCAACTATCTTCCGAAAAAACTGCGGAACTCATAACTTGGCACGCGGAAACGGAGACCACCTCGAATGGCGAACGTCACGATGACAACAGCCGCGCCGTCGCAAACCGGAACAAACCAGAGTTACGGCGGCGCCATGGCCATGGTGACCACACTGTTTTTCATGTGGGGCTTTCTCACCTGCCTGAACGACATCCTTGTACCGCATCTGAAAGCTATCTTCGATCTCAACTACGCCGGGGTCATGCTGATCCAGTTCGCTTTTTTCCTGGCCTACTTCCTGTTCTCTCTTCCCTCCGGCAAAGTGATCGAATGGTTTGGCTACAAGCGCACGATGGTGACGGGACTGTGCACAATGGGCATTGGCGCATTGCTGTTCATCCCTGCAGCGACCTTGCCCTCCTACCCCCTGTTTCTTGTGGCCTTAATGGTTCTTGCCGGCGGCATGACGCTGCTGCAGGTCTCGGCGAATCCGTACGTCGCGGTTCTCGGCCCTCCGCGAACGGCTTCCAGCCGGCTCAACCTGACTCAGGCCTTCAATTCATTCGGCACTTTTATCGCGCCTTACATCGGCAGCGTGCTCATTCTGAGCGGCGCGCTGCTTACCGCGGCCGAAATGAAGGCGCTGAGCCCCGAACAATTGCACGCGTACCGCATCCAGCAAGCTTCATCGGTGAAATTGCCGTATTTCGGGTTTGCGGTTGCTCTCTTCCTGCTCGCCATTGTGATTTCCCTCTACAAACTCCCCGTGATCGAGTCGGCGGAGCCGCATCGGGGAGAACTCAAGCAGCTGCACGACAGTATTTGGAAGCACAAGAACCTAGTGCTCGGAACTGTCGGCATCTTCGTGTACGTAGGAGGCGAGGTTGCGATTGGGAGCTTCCTGGTGAACTACATGAAAGAACCCTACATCGCCGGCTTCCCGGAAAAATTAGCCGCCAAATACCTGATGGTGTACTGGGGTGGCGCGATGGTGGGGCGCTTTCTGGGTTCGGCAATTCTGCAGCGCGTCGCCACACGCAAGGTATTGGGCATCGCGGCGACCGTGGCCGCCTTGCTGACGCTGGCGTCGATGATGAGTGCCGGCCATGTCGCCATGTGGAGCATCCTGGCGGTCGGGTTCTTCAACTCCATCATGTTTCCCAGTATTTTCACTCTGGGCATTGATGGCTTGGGCAAGTTGACGAGCCGTGGCTCAGCGATTCTGATTGCTGCCATCGTAGGCGGCGCGGTAATCCCCGAACTCCAGGGCTTGCTCGCCGATCGCATCGGCATTCATCACGCGTTTATTCTGCCGGTGCTCTGCTACGTCTACATCATGTATTTCTCGATCGCGACGCATGAGATCGGCCAGAATCCCCATGCAGCCCAGTCGGCAGCATAGCAACGAGCCAGGCGCGGCACGCAGCGCGGAGAGCTATGAGTCAAGGTTGTGTCGTCGGCGTTGACATTGGCGGGACCAAAATCGCCGCTGGGATCGTCGATTCGCAAGGTCAGGTCCTGACGCACCAGCGTTTTCCCATGGTGGCGCACTCCGGACCCGACGCCGGCCTGGCCGCCGTTGAATCGGCAATTCAGGCAGCCTTGGCGAAGAAGTCTCCCGGCTGTCACCCGCGCGGAATCGGCATCTGTTCTCCTGGCCCACTGGACCCGAACAGCGGCGTCATCATTAATCCTCCGAACCTGTCCTGCTGGCGCGACTTCCCGCTTGCCGATAAGGTCAGCAAGAAGCACGACCTCCCAGTGAAAGTTGAGAACGACGCCAATGCCGCCGCTCTCGCCGAAGCGAGATGGGGCGCGGGACGTGGCTACCACAACGTGTTCTACACGTGTATCGGCACCGGAATTGGCACCGGGATCGTCTTCGACGGCGTGATCTATCACGGACGTACCGGCACTGCCGGTGAAGGTGGCCATATGGGAATTGATCCTGCCGGGCCGCGATGTGGTTGCGGCAAACGTGGATGCATCGAGGCTTTGGCATCCGGTCCCGCGATCGCCCGCCGCGCGCAGCAGAAAGTTCAGGCGGGAGCGGTCTCGAAGCTAACCTCCATGGCTGGCGGCGATCCTGCCACGATTACCAGTTATATGGTCGGCCAGGCCGCCGCCGCTGGCGATGCCATCGCACAGGATGTCGTGAAAGAGACCCTCGATCTCCTCGGGTACTGGCTGAGCAACATCATTGATCTGCTCGAACCCGACGTGATCGTGCTCGGCGGCGGAGTGGCCACTATGCTTGTGCCTTACATCGACGATTTGCCGCGGCGTTGGTCCGGTGCCTGCGTCAATCCCTGGCCCGACAGGATTCCGGTTGTAGTCGCCCGCTATGGCGAAGAAGCCGGAATTGCTGGCGCTGCCGCCCTATTGGCATGACGGCCTGATTCTGTCGAGTTTGGGCGATCTTTCTCTCTCACTGGGAGTTATCATTGTAGGCATCGGGGTGGGGTCGATGATAGTCAATCGAAATCGTATTGGGGTATTCGTCTGTCTATGCCTGCTGTTCACGCTCCCCGTGCGGGTAGCCGCGCAGGACGCCAAGCCCGGTGCGGGTGTCGCTGAGGTCCGCCAATATATCGCTGCCAGTTGGGACACGCTCACCCGCTCCATGACCGACTGCTCTTCGGTTGTCGATCCGAAAATGAAAGTGAATCCGGTTCTCTATCTGCCGGCGGACTTTCCCACGCCGCCGGCTGTCGAGAAACTCCACACGGACTGCAATGTCGAAATCGACCATCTGCCTAAGCCAATCCATCAGCTCGGCGAAATCGACACCAGTACGATCCATGCGCACGGCCTGCTCTATCTGCCAAACAAATACGTCGTGCCCGGGGGCCGCTTTAACGAAATGTACGGATGGGACAGCTACTTCATCATCCTGGGATTGCTTCGCGATGGCCGCATCGACCTCGCCCGCGGTATGGTTGAAAATTTTTTCTTCGAGATCGAACACTATGGCGCGATTCTCAACGCGAACCGCACCTATTATCTGACTCGCTCGCAACCGCCGTTCCTGAGTTCGATGGTTCTCGCTGTCTATGAAGCCGAGAAGGAAAAAGGCAAGACCGACGCGGCCTGGCTGGAACACGCCTATCCATATCTGACGAAGGACTATTCGATGTGGATCCGCGAACCGCACCTCGCCGGGACCACGGGGCTGGCCCGCTACTACGATTTCGGAAATGGTCCGCCCCCCGAAGGTCTGCAGGACGAGAGCGGTTTCTACCGCAAAGTGGTCAGCTACTTTATGGTCCATCCCGAAGATGCGGATCACTACCTCGTTGAGCAGCAGAAAGAGCAAACCGCCGATGCGTCCGGATCTTCCTACACAATCACCGTCTGTGACCTGGCGACGACGAAAGCTCGCCCTGAATGTGAACCCGAACGTACGATTCGCCTGAGCACGGACTACTACAAAGGCGATCGCTCCATGCGCGAATCGGGTTTCGACATCTCTTTTCGCTTCGGCGCCTATGGCGCGGCGACCCACCATTTCGCTCCTGTCTGTTTGAACAGCTTGCTCTACAAGACAGAAACCGACATGGATCAGATCAGCGTCAGGCTCGGCAAATTCTCGGAAGGAAAACTCTGGCGAGTGCGCGCCACCACTCGCCGGAGCCGCATGCAACAGTATCAGTGGGACGCGGACAAGGGCTTCTTCTTCGACTACGATTTCACCGCCGGCAAGAAGTCCACCTATCAGTACCTAGCAACCTTTTACCCGCTATGGGCGGGCCTGGCAACGCCCGAGCAGGCCGCGGCGGTGGCAAAGAATCTCCCGGCGTTTGAGCACCCCGGGGGCTTGGCCATGAGCACCTTCAAGTCTGGAGCGCAGTGGGATTTGCCTTACGGTTGGGCGCCTGTCGAGCTGCTCGCTATTCAAGGACTCCGCCGCTACGGTTTCAATGCCGACGCGGACCGCGCTTCGAGCGAATTTTTGTCTACCGTCATCGACAATTTTCAGCGTGAAGGAACGATTCGCGAGAAGTACAACGTGGTGACGCGAACGTCTGATTCGCAGGTCGAGTACGGCTACTCCATCAATGTCGTAGGCTTCGGATGGACCAATGCCGCATTCCTGGAACTGCTGCATGCATTACCGAAGGAACAACTGGAGGGCATTGCGAAGAAGGCCACTGCCGCCACGAATTGAGGAGCGGTTCTACCCATCATTCGATCACTGCCAACTCCCGTTCCAAGCCGGCGGACCCAGGAACGGGCATGGCCCCTGCATTGCTCGCCACCCACGCCCCGACTCGATTTGCGCTTTCATTGATCGCGGCAAGAGGAGCGCGGCGAAGGTATTCTCGTACGAGTCCCGCGGTAAATGCGTCGCCGGCGCCAACCGTATCGGCCACGCGCACCCGATATCCCGGATGTTCATTGACCGTGCGATCTCGGATGAGCAGGCTCCCGCGGCAGCCGCGGGTGACGCAAATCATCTTGAGCTGATACCGCTCCACGAGAGATTCGGCCGAAGCGATCTCGTCACGATGCGGCACCCCGAACAGTTCCATGATCCGCGGCAGTTCTTCGTGGTTCAGTTTCACGATGTCCGACACCTGTATGGACTCCGTGAGTACCTCCTTCGAATAAAACGACTGCCGCAGGTTCACGTCAAACACACGCACCGCGCCTTTTCGCGCGATACTGACAAACTTGCGGATTGTCGCCCGGCTCACATCCGCTCTCTGAGCCAGAGATCCAAAGCAGACCGCGTCGGCCTCCGCCGCCAGCTTCTCCCAGGCCGAGGTCCATTCCAGATAGTCCCAGGCTACTCCTTCGCCAATCTCAAACTTGGGCTGGCCGGCGGCGTCCACTTCGACCCGCACCGTACCGGTTGGATGAGACGTGTCGCGCTGGATCGAATCGGCGTTCACGCCGACGGCAGACAATTGGCGTGCCGCCTCGTCACCCAGAGGGTCACACCCTAAGCGGCTGGCAACAATTCCTTCGTTGCCCAGCAACGTCGAGATATAGGCGAAATTTGCAGGCGCGCCCCCAAGTTGCTTGCCCGCTGGCAGCAGATCCCACAGCAGCTCGCCCAGCCCGACGATCTTGTAACGGCGTGATGTCATGAGTTGCCACGGGACTACGGCTGCGTATTCTGCTTGGTCTGCAACTGCTCCGCCGCCTTTAATTCCGATTCCGCCTCTTCCTTTTTCCCCATGTCGCGATACGTCTGTCCCAGCAAATGATGGGTCATCGGGTTGTTGGGGTCCATCGCGGCGGCGCGTTTCAAAGCGCGTACAGCCAGTTCCAGTTCCCCTTTTTTCGCGAGAACCTTGCCCATTAAAATGTAGGGCCCGGTCGAACTGGCATCGAGCCAGATCGAGCGCTGCAGAAGCCGTTCCGCCTCGTCATATTTCTGAATGCGGGAGTACGCGTCGGCCAGCTTGTAGTATGCGTTTGCGTTCGCCGGGTTCAGGCTCACTTCCTTCTGAAACTGTTCGATGGCCTCCGGAACACGTGATTTGTAAAGATAGAGCTCTCCCAGAAGCAGGTGCGCGCCCGGCAGTTTGGGATCCACTTCCGACGCCTTCTGCGCATATTCCTCCGCCACCGGATCGTATTCCTGCCGCAACAGCATGCGCGCAGCAAACAGGTAGGCCGCTGCCGAATCCGGCGGTACCTCGAACATCCGCGCGAAGGCAGTCCGCGCTTTAGGGTAATCCTTGGTCTGGATGTAGCAGATCCCGAGAATGTACGCCGCGTCGACGTTGGCCCGAGGGAACCACGATTGCACTTTTTCCAGCTGAGGGATCGCCTCGGCAGGCCGCCCCGCCAGGTAGTAGGACAAGCCCAGCAGCTGGGTGGCTTCGTTGTCGGAAGCATCCTCGGACTGGGCTGTTTTCAGCGAATCGATCGCCTTCAGGTAATCGCCTTTCTTGTAGTAGGCGGCGCCAAGCTCGCGAGCAAGGCCTTTGACTGGTGGCCTGACGGCAACCAGGGCCTGCAGTTCCGAGATGGCCTCATCATAGCGGCCTTGCTGCAGGAGAGCGCGCGCGTCCACAAACCGCGATGGCGGATTACTCCCATGTTCTGCTTCAGAGGCAGAGGACGCGGGTGTGTCCTGTCCGGCGCAGAACGCCGCGAGCAACAGGAGGAGAGGCAATGCTCGGTGCAGCCACATAGTGACAAGGTCCCGTCGAGGACGCTCCCGTAATTGGAACACAAAAAAAGGGAGTCTCGAAAGACTCCCTCTGAAAATGCTGCCGACGCGGTCTTAGAAATCGAATCTCAACGCGAATTGCAGCTGCCGCATCGTGGTGCCGCCTTCCAGGCCGGTGATCTTGCCGTCATTCTGGCCTGTGCAGTTGATGCAATTGTTAGCTCCGTTGTTTGCACTGAAGGCATACACGGGGTGATTGAAGATGTTAAACGCGTCCATGCGGAATTGCGCGGTTAGCCGCTCATAAATATTGAACTTCTTCACGATGGACAAGTCGGAATAGAAGCCGGACGGGCCATGGAACGAGTTCCTGCCGATGTTGCCGAGATTGCCCACTCCCGGATCGGTGAACGATCCGCCCAGAGCTTGCGGCGTGAAGTAGGTGAGGTTATGGAGGACCGGGTCGATGCTGCCCGATACCCCCACGTGGAAGTCGCCGGACCCTCGGTCCGGACGGCAGATGCCAACGTCCTGTTCACTGCCGCATCCGTTGAAGCTGGGAGTCCAGGGCAGACCGCTGCTCCAGTTCGTCGTATTGCTGATCTGCCATCCGCCGATCGCGTAGTCGAGAGCTCGGCTCGCGTTCCCGCCGAACGTCTTGCCCTTGCCGAACGGTAATTCGTAGACCGTGTTCAACACCCAGACGTGGTTGCGATTGAAGTCCACCGGGCCCCACGCGATGTTGTGGTCAATCGCGTAGTAATTGCTGTCGTAGTTGTTGGCGTGCGAATAGGTGTAGTGGGTGAGCACTTGCAGACCGCGCGCAAAGCGCTTGTCCAACTTGACTTCGAACGCGTTGTAGGTGCTGGCCGCGTCATTCCCGTAGTAGTTGCCGAGGCTGTACGTAATGCGGCTGCAGGTATTCGTGTCTGGATCATACGTGCCGCACAGCGGCCTGCGCGCGTTCTGTGGCAAACCATCCGTGAACCCAACCAGGGAAACCGGGTTGACGTCATAGTTGGGTCCATTGCCGGCGAATCCGTGGGTTCCCTTGCTGCCCACGTAACCAGCCTCCAACGAGATGGTGCTGGTCAGTTGGTGCTGTACTGTCACGTTCCATGCGTCCACCGCTGGCAGCACCTGCTTGGGAGGACGAATGTGCGTGCCAGATACATCCGAGCCAAGACTCTGGAACGGGATCAAGCCGTCGGAGTTGATGTCGGCATCGTGGAATGCGGGAGTGAGACCGGTCACCTCTCCGTAATCTACGGGGCCGTTATCCAGCGTGAAGATCGGGATTCGATCTCCGGAACCGAGCCCCAAATTGCTGGCGTTCACGTTTTGCTTGAGCAGCACCGGCAGGTTTTGCGTAACCGTGTGCCCGAAATTGGACCCGAACACGCCAATGTCGTAGCTTCGGCCGTAGCCGGCGCGGATCACGGTCTTGGGAGTCAACTGATAGGCGAAGCCCAGGCGCGGAGCGAACGCGTTGAGCTTGTTATCGACGTTACCGTGCAGGTCGATGCCACCAACGCCGGCGACGCGGATTGCGCCCGTGCCACCCAAGTCGGTGATATTGGCAAATCCGCCGTTATTCTTCCCGTTCACCGTCTCCGGGAAGTAGATTTCCCAACGCAACCCGTAGTTGATCGTCAGCTTTGACGTCGCTCTCCAGGTGTCCTGGCCGTAGAAGAACCAGCGCCGCTGCCGTTCGGCAGGATCTGCGCTAGCCGAAGGATTGTTGACGTAACGGGCGAACGATGTGACCTGACCGAGCAGGAAGGTGGCGAGATCCAGTCCACCATCGCCGGCGTCTGCGGTGGCTTGGGGGCTGAAGTTATATTCACCGGTGCGATTGTTGTCGCTGGGAAGGCGGAGATTCAACGCATACCGGATATCCGCCCCGAATTTGATCTGATGATTCCCCTTGATCTTGGTCCAGTTATTGACGAATTGGACCTGTTGCTCGCTTTCGGTGAGCGGGCAGTTGCAGCGCGCGACCCCCAGGCCGTCGCCGAAGCTCGAAATCACAAGCCCTTGGCCGCCGTTGTTGGGAGCGCCACCAAAACCGCTGATTTGATCGGGGCCCAGTTGGAACGAACCCAAGCCACCAGTCTTGGGATCGTCAGTGTTAGCGAACGGAATCCCGAAGTCGGACATTGGAGTGCCGCCGTCCGGCTTCGCGGTCACCGGGTTGTACTTGAACCAGCCGAAGCGGAAGTCCATGAGCAACGAACTGCTGAACGTCTTGGTGACGCCGGCCGCGAGGCTGTAGTTGTGGGTGATGGAGCTGCCGGAGAGGCCAAGCAATCCGTTGCCAGGCCCCTGCATCTGTCCGAAGATCCCAGTGCCCGAGAGTTTGTAGTAGTTAAGGCTGAAACGCCCGAACACATTGATGCTGGGCCTTGCCGCGTAGTCGACGCGCGTGTCGAAGCCGTTTTGGCTGAAGGGGCCCGATCCGGAACCGACGAAGTTATTGGTGACTTCGCCGTTTTGAGCCGCTGGAAGAGCCTGCAGAATTGCCACGGCAGCCGGAGAAAGCCGATCGTTCGGGATCAGGTTGCCATCGAACGCAGTGCGACCGGAGCCATCGGACAATCCAGTGGCGGGATCGAAAACCTGTCCACCACCGCTGGCCACACCCAAGTACTCGCTCAGATCGCAGAATCCGCCGGTCCCGGGACCGGTACATGTTTCGTGGACAAGATCAGTCGGCATCGTAAACAGGCCGCTCACGCCGTTCGTTTGCCGCGTACCCTGGTAATCGCCGAAGAAGAACAGCTTGTCTTTGATGACCGGGCCACCAAGCGTAAACCCGAACTGCTGCCAGCGTGACGGCGGGATCAGCCGCCCGGTGACGGGATTTGCCTGGTTGGGCGATTGCGTGAACGGGTCGCGCGCCTGTTGCGCGTCGGAGCGGCGGAAGTAGAAGCCGCTACCGTGAATCTCGTTGCTGCCCGATTTCGTCTGCGCTGTGACCACGCTCGACACGGCTTTGCCGAACTCCGCGTCGTAGTTCTGCAACGCAACTTTGGCTTCTGTGACCGCATCGAGGTTTGGGTTCACGACGATGATGCCCAGGATCGGATCCTGGTTGTCGGTTCCATCCAGTTCGAATGCAGTACCGGAGAAGTGCTGTCCCTGCGTGAAGATTTGCTGGCTGCCTTGGGGATTCTCAGTGGCCGCGTGGCTCCATCCCGTCAGTTTCTGCGAACCCGGTGCCAGTAACTGCAACTGCGTGAAGTTGCGATTCAGGATCGGCAGGTCTTCCACGTACTTCTCGTTGAAACTCGTCGCCACATCGGCGCGATCGGTCTTGAGCTGTGGCGCCTCGGCCGTCACTTCGACGGTTTCGCTGGCGCCGCCCACCTGAAAAGTCAAATCAACGCGGGAGCCGGCGTCTGCGGAAACGATTACGTCCTTCGCCTGAACGACCTTGAATCCCGCAGCCTCCGCGCTAACCGTGTAGATGTCTGGAATCAGGTGCGTCGCCGAATAGTTTCCGCTTTCATTCGTTGTCGTTGTGTCGCTCGTGCCCTTGCGCTGGTTCGTGACTGTGATCTTCGCATTGGCAACCGCAGCGCCCTGCGGATCTGTAACGGTTCCAAGAATGCTTCCATATACGGCCTGCGCATGCGCCGTCGGTGTCCATAGAGTTCCTGCCATGGCCAACGCCGCCACGATCGCCAGAACCGCAAACGTCTTCTTCATCGCCATCCTCCCGCATTTACCCGCACTGCTGCCTAGGGTTCGGAACGACGAAAAAAAATCGTCCCCGCAAAATCGATTCGGTTGAATTTCCCCACACGCACAAAGTTTAGTAGTGCGAAAGCGCTATTGACTTCTGCTGCATTCTCTCTGCCGAATCCCCCTTGGATCTACCATGTTGAATCGCAATGTCGAAACGCGGTGATCCACAGCGGAACCCTATGACATTTGGAAGTCTTAACGCCGCACGTTACAAGAATTTCCAGTTTTTAAGAGACTGACTGAATGCCGCAACGCTGGCAGGTTAAGAGTTCGGTGCCCGCAAACTTGCCTTGAGCAGTGGCCACACACCCACCCACGCCAGCCCTGGTGAAAGACAGAAGGCCCACAATCTGAATGTCTACGGTTTTGCCGCCACCGAAGACTTTTTGGAAGTCTCAGTCTGTCTGATACTGTTACATTGCACAAATGCTTCGCTTGCAGTCAGCTAGGGACATTGTTACTCTCTATGTTAATGGTGGTGAGTGCTGCACAGAAGGCCGATCGCGCCCTTTTTCTCTCCCAAATCGAGAAGATCGAGAATAGCCATACCCTGCACAGCTCGGAATCTCTCCGCAGGTTATTCCGCTATCTGGCCGATCATGCCCTCGAACATCCAGGAAGTCCCCTGAAGGAATATCAGATTGCCACCGAGGTCCTCGGCCGCCCGAGTGACTTTGACCCACAGCTCGACTCCGCCATCCGTGTTCAGGCCGGACGCTTGCGTCAGAAACTGGTCGAATACTACGCTTCGGAGGGCACAGACGATTCCGTCCAAGTGGAAATGCCGAAAGGCGCCTACCTCCTTTCGTTCCACCTCCGCACGCCGGAATCGGCCAAGCTGCAAACGGTCAGTTCGCAAGATCACGCCGCTGAACATGTCGCCCGGCGTGTTCCCCGTTCGTGGGTGGTGGCGGTCGTCTCTCTTGCTGTTCTTCTCGTGGCGGCGGTTGCGGTGATCGTTTCCTTGACGAGCAACCGGCAAATGACCATTGCCGCCGCGCGGAGCGGTGCTCCCCCGGCTGTGTTCACTACATTCTGGAAGCCATTTGTCTCGGCGCCCGAAGAGCCCTGGGTCATCTTCAGCAATGGGGCTTTTGTGGGCCGCCCTGAAACCGGGATGCGCTATTTCAACCCGGCCCTTGACTCGCATCCGCGCGTAATCCTCGATCATTACACCGGCGTGGGAGAAGTGCTCGCGGTGCACGACCTGGACCGCGTATTCAACTTGCTGCACCGCCAGATCCGGGTGAAGCGAGGCAGCCTGTTCTCCTTGGACGACGCAAAGAACAACGACCTGATCTTTGTGGGGTCGCCGGCGGAAAACCTCACCCTGCGTGATATCCCCAGCACCAAGAATTTCGTCTTTCAACGGCTCACCACAGGAGACCGACGCGGAGATTTAGCCATTGCGAACCTGCATCCACAGGACGGCGAGCCAAGCCATTTTCTGGGAAGCCCCGCCAATGAATCGCTGGTCGAAGATTACTCCGTGATCGCCCTGGTCCGAGGTCTGGATCCGGTTCGTTCGGTTCTGATCCTTGCGGGCACGACCACCATCGGAACTCAAGCTGCAGTCGAGTTCGTTTGCGACGAAAACTCTCTGGCCCAGCTGCTGCAGAAGCTGAACGCGGCGAAGAACGGAGTCCAGCCATTTGAAGCCGTGTTGCGCGTCAAAGTGACGCGCGGTGTCCCGGTCGAAACCAGCATCGTCGCCTTGCGAACAAATCGGTAGTACCTCTACCGGTCGGGCGGCTGCAGGCGCGGATCCAGTTCTGCCGCTCTCTGAAATTCCTTTTGCGCCGCTTCATTCTCGCCCTTCCCTTTGAGCGCCAGGGCCAGATGGTAGTGAGCCGGAGCGTAGTCCGGACGCGACCTGATCGCTTCGCGGAATTGCGAGATGGCCCCTTCAATGTCTCCTGTCGCCATCAATCGTCGTCCGGAGTTAGTTGCGAACGTCGCCGCCTGCAAGGCATTGGCCCCCATCGCCATCTGGGCGCCGATTTTAGCTTCGGCAGCCCCTCCCTGAGTGTCGCCGAGCTGCCGCAGAACTCCAGCGAGCGTCGTGTGCGCTCCCGCAAACTCCGGCTGCAACCGGATCGCCTCCCGTAGCGCGCTTGCCGATTCCTGCAGATTGCCCTGCTGTTTCAGCACTGTCCCCAGCGTGTAGTAGGCCTCCGCATAATCGGGGCGGATCTTGATCGCTGCTCGAAGCTCGTCGGCCGAGCGCGCAAAGTCTCCCTGCTGCCAGAAGGTCACACCCAGTGTGTATCGGACGTCGGCCTGCGACGGATCGAGCTGTGCGGCCTTCTCAAGTTCGGCAACCGCGGCCGGTAACTGATCCTTGAGCTTTAGCGCCAGCCCGAGGTTGTAGTGCAACGTCGCGTCGTCCGGCGCAACCTGAAGTGCTGTCCGAAATGCGCGGATGGCTTCATCAAAGTCGGCGCGCTGCAGGTACGCAATCCCAAGATTTCCCTGATATCCGCTGTCGTTCGGCTGCAACCGCAACGCTGCCTGGAATTCCCCGACCGCGCTCGGGGCGTCTCCGGCTTGAATGAGCGCCAGACCGAGATTGTTGTGGGCATCAGCGCTGTCAGGGTGCGCCTGGACGGCATGCCGAAATGCCGCGACCGCTCCGAGCGCGTCTCCTTTCCTCTGCAGCGCCAGCCCGAGATGAGTCTGGACTTCGCCAACACTGGGCTGGAGCTGTGCCGCGCTCTGCAGTTCGCGCAGGCTTCGGTCGCTGTCACCCTTGTCGCCCAATACGCGTGCGAGATAGTAATGCGCTTGCGCATTGTTCGGGGCTTCGGCTACTGCGCCCTCCAACAAATCTTGTGCTTCGGCGAGCAAGTGTTGCTGCCAGCGCACTACCCCCAGATGAAGCTTTGCCGACGCTGAATTCGGCTGCAATCGGAGTGCTTCGGCAAATTCTCCGGCCGCATCTTCGGCCTGTCCGCTCTGCACCAGCAGTGATCCGAGTTCGTCATGCAGTTCGGCACGCGCGGGTTCCAGTTGCACCGCGCGGCGCAGCTCTGCAATTGCACCCGGCACATCGTTGCCAAAGCTCAGAATTCGTCCCAGGGTTCGGTGCGCCTCAGAATCATTCGGCGCCAGCTTGATCGTGGCACGAGCCTCCGACTCCGCAGCTTCATACTCCCGCTTGGCAGAAAGGGCATTGGCGAGATTGATATGCGCCTGCACAAATGCTGGCTTCAGCGCGATCGCCCGGCGAAATTGGCTGATCGCCTCGTCAACCTTGCCGGTCGTCAGCAATACCCATCCCAGCGAGTTGTGCCCTTCCGGCGCCTTCGGCGCCAGGCGCACTACTTTCTCAAATGTCGAGTGCGCAGCGGCCAAGTCTCCGGCCTGCAGCGATTGAAGCCCTTGTTGATAGAGTTTCTCGATTGCTTGCGCGTCCGCTGGTTTCTGCGCCAGGGAAGCCAACGAGAGAAAGCACAGAAGAGCGCCCACGAGACGAATTCGCGCGGATAGGTAAATCACGAAGGAACCGGAAGCCGACTCTGCAAATCTTACTATGACGCCCTGTCAGACTTCGTCCGGGTCGCGCCTCCTTGACCCTCTTCTGCGATGCACCCTACCATGCAGGCTGGGTCATGAATCCGTTGCAGTTTTTCCAGTCCCGGGGTGCAGGTCTTTTTATTCTGTTGGCCGCATTGTGTCAGCTCGCCATTGGACAGGCCGCCAAGACGGGCACGCCGACTGGCCCCATCGCCAACTTCATTGACGTAGCCGAGAAAGCTGGCCTTACTTTTCCGATCGTCTTTGGCGGCAAGGATACGAAGAAGTACATCATCGAGACCACCGGCACGGGTGTTGCGATTCTCGACTACGACAACGACGGTTGGCCCGATATCTTCATCGTGAACGGCACCACGCTCGAGGGATTTCCCGCTGGACAGGCTCCTACCAGTCATCTCTACCACAACAATCACGACGGCACCTTTACAGATGTGACCGTCAAAGCGGGTCTTGCTGCGACCGGATGGGGCCAGGGCGCTTGCGCCGGTGACTACGACAACGACGGCTGGGAAGATCTCTACATCACCTACTACGGCAAAAACCGCCTCTATCACAATGACAAAGGCGTCTTCACCGAGGTCGCCGAGAAGGCCGGCGTCGCCGGCACCGGCAAAGCCTGGGGTACAGGTTGCGCCTGGGTTGACTACGATCGCGACGGCCATCTCGATCTCATGGTCGCCAACTACGTCGACTTTGACCTCTCCACCGCGCCAACGCCGGGCGAACGGCCTTCCTGCATGTGGAAGGGTGTGCCCGTGATGTGCGGGCCCCGTGGCCTGCTGGGTGCGAAGAACATCCTCTACCGCAATCGCGGCGACGGCACGTTTGAAGATGTTACGGTGAAAGCGCACATCGATAAGACCGACGGCCACTACGCTTTCAGCGTTTCGACCTTCGATTTCAACGACGATGGCTGGCCCGACATTTACGTCGCTTGCGACAGCACACCGAGCATTCTCTACCGCAACAATCGCGACGGCACTTTCACCGACGTCGCCGTGATCGCCGGCGCTGCTTTCAATGAAGACGGCCGCGAGCAGGCCGGCATGGGCTCGACGATCGGCGACTATAACGGCGACGGACGCCTCGACATCTTCAAGACAAACTTTTCCGACGACACTTCAACTCTGTATCGCAACAACGGAGACGGCACTTTTGACGACGTGACTACCGCTGCAGGTCTCGGCCTTTATACGAAGTATCTCGGCTGGGGAACGATGTTCTTCGACTTTGACAACGACGGCTGGCCCGACCTGCTTCTGGTGAACGGGCACGTTTATCCGGAAGTAGACAAGCAGAATCTCGGCAGCAGCTACGAAGAGCCACGCATCCTCTACCACAATCTCGGAAACGGGACGTTTGCCGACATCTCTGCCTCCGCCGGGCCGGGTATCACGACGACGGCATCTTCTCGCGGTCTTGCCGTCGCCGATCTCTGGAACGATGGCCGCATGTCGGCGGTCATCTCCAACATGAACGGAAAGCCCAGCCTGCTGGTGAACCAGGTGCGCTCATCCAATCACTGGATTGCGATTCGCACGGTGGGAACAAAATCCAATCGCGACGGCATCGGCGCAAAGGTCTCCGTCAGAGTTGGCAGCCGCGCCCTCGTCGATGAAGTTCGCAGCGGCTCCAGCTACAGCTCCAGCAACGATACGCGCGTCCACTTTGGACTCGGCGCCGCCACCAGAGTGGATGCAGTCGAGATCCGCTGGCCGAGCGGCCTGGAGGAACGATTTGAGAACCTTCCCGTCGACGCCATCCACACCCTGAAAGAAGGGGCAGGTATGGCGATCAAGGCGCCCTCGAAGAACCCGGCATGAAGCGACACCCTTCGTCTTTCCTAAGCCATGCTCTCCGTGTGCACTTTGCGCGTTTTCTCCGCGATCTCTGCGGTTAAGAGCTTTTTGACTTTCTCGTTCGTTACTTTGTACTTCCAAATTGCATGTTGCGGACAATCCCTTCGCCTTCTTTGACGTAGATCAACTGATTCGGTCTGATGTCCTTGAGCGTATCCACTTGTCCGCTCGGCCAGCGAACTTCCAGCAGTTCAACCTTCTCTGCCTTCCCGATTCCAAAGTGCACTCGCAGGTCGTGCTGTGAGAAGTACCCACCGCCGCTGCGGACTTCGTCGATCTGCTGGTGCGGCTGCGGTTCGCCTGTAACTCGAGTGACACATCGCAGGCGTGCCCCGATGCCACTACGGTTCGATTTCGTCCCGATCGTTCGTACTTTGATCCAATTGTTCCCGGTTTGCGAGTCGCAGCGAATCAACTGCGGAAAGTCATTGACCGGATTGATCACCATGTCGATGTCGCCGTCATTGTCGAAGTCTCCGAATGCGCATCCGCGCGCCGCGATCGGATTCGAAATTCCCGGTCCGGCGACGGTGGACACATCTTCGAATCTGCCGTTTCGCAGGTTCCGATAGAGCAGCTTCCGCTGCATGTATCCGGCCTCAGTCTTCAGTTGCTCGACTTCCGGATACACATGCCCGTTGCAGATCAGAATGTCGGGCCAGCCATCGTTATCGAAATCGAAAAAGCCGCAACCCCACCCCAGATACTGCGTGTGCAGCCCGAGGCCCGCGGCAAAAGTGGTGTCCTCGAATGCCGCCTCGCCGAGACTGTGGTAGAGCGATGGAGTATCTCCCGCAAAATTCGTCTTCACCAGATCGAGATTGCCGTCGAGGTCGTAATCGCCTGCCGAAATCCCCATACCGGCCTGCGGCTTCCCGTCCGGGCTCAACGCGCATCCCGCCTCCAGCGCGATGTCGGTAAACGTGCCGTTCTTCTTATTCTGATAGAGGGCGCTGGCCGTCGAATCGTTGGCGACGTAAATATCCGGCCAGCCGTCGTTGTCGAGATCAGCGGTCAGCACGCCCAGCCCGTAAGTCCCGTTGGCTTTTAGAATGCCGGCTTTCTCGGAAACATCGGTGAAGGTGCCGTCGCCGTTGTTGTGATAGAGGATGTTCTTCCCACCGTTCAATCCCGGCGGCCCGCACGCCACCATCACGCCCTTATAGAGGCACGGCCCCGATTCCGGTACAGGCGCCGTTTTCAAATCCATGTCGATATAGTTGGCAACGAAGAGGTCAAGTTTCCCGTCACGGTCGTAATCGACGAACGAGCAACCGGTGTTCCATCGCTTGCCATTTCCTGCGACACCTGCTTTTTCACTAACGTCCGTAAACGTGCCGTCGCCATTATTGTGGTAAAGGACATTCTTGCCGAAGTAGGTGACGAACAGGTCGTCGTAACCATCGTTGTCGTAGTCGCCGATGCAAACGGCCTGTCCCCAGCCCGAGTGCGCGACTCCAGCCTTGAGCGTGACATCAGTGAAGGTGCCATCGCGATTGTTCTTGAAGAGATGCGAGACTGGTTCCTGCCCCGCCGGAAATCCGTCCAGCCGCGTGCCGTTCACGAGAAAAATGTCGAGCCAGCCATCGTTGTCGTAGTCGTAAAAGGCGACGCCGCAGCCAGTCGTTTCGAGTAGATATTTGTTCTTGTGCTCGCCGCCGAAAATGGTCTTGGCGTTCAGCCCCGCTGGCTTTCCGACATCCTCGAAACTCACCCCGAGGGGCGTTCCGGGCTTCTGCGGTTCAGCAGATGCAGGTGCCGGCACCACCTGGGCCCATAGCGGACGCGCCAGTCCCACAATATCCTTGAGCGACAACACCAAAGCTGTTCGGCTCAGCGATTTCAGAAATCCGCGGCGTGAAGAAGACAAGAAGGAATACCCGTGAACCGGCTCGCGCTGGACTGTGCCCCTGAATTCTTATATTTTGTGCCGGGAGACTTTGCAAGCCGACGTCTCTCGAAGTTCGTTAGAGAATGTTCTCAGCATAGTCAGCGTGTGATCCCTTGAAAAGATCGAACTGTTCCCTTCTCGCCCCGCTTTCATATCTGATTGCCTTATGCGCTGCTCTTGCGTCGGGCGTTTCGGCGCAAACTTCGGCGCCCGATCCAGTGCTCTCGCGTCCCGTTCGCACATGGGAGTTCCTTCCCATCGTCGGCACTCGCGCGGCTCTCCTCGGCAACGAGGGCGGACAGATGGAGGCTTGGGTCTATCCGCTGAAGATCTTTCGCAATTTTCATCTTACGTTTCACATCGATGGTCACGCGATTCCAGCTGAAACTCTTGTGCGCACGTTGATTGTGCAGCCGGAGGCCGCAACCCTCGTCTATACGGGCGACAATTTTTCCGTTCACGAAACGTTCTTCGTTCCGGTGCACGAACCCGGCGCCGTTATTCTCTTCGGCGTCGAGACTGAGCAACCGCTCGAAATTGAAGCCGCCTTCGTACCGGATTTCCAGCTCGAATGGCCGGCCGGTCTCGGCGGAACCTATCTGAACTGGGACGACACCCACCGCGTCTTCGAACTGGGCGAAGAGGGCAGAAAGCTTGCCGCCATCGTTGGTTCTCCCACGGCATCCGCCCCCAGTCCGTCTTACCAGACAAACTTTTCTTCTTCCGATGAAAGTTCGTTCCGCCTGGGCGTGATTCAGAAGGGCAAGTCGAGCCGGATAATCTTCATCGCTGCCTCAACTCAGGGCCTGCCCGATGCGGAGTTGAGCTACCAGCGTCTGGCCACTTCCTGGCCCGATCTTCGCCACGAGTCCGCACGCTACTATCACGACTACCTCAGCCGTACCGTGAATCTGATGTTGCCGGACCCCGACCTTCAGAAAGCTTACGATTGGTCGCGCATCAGCACGATTCAGGGACTTGTCACCAATCCCTATCTCGGTACAGGCCTCGTTGCCGGCTATAAGACTTCCGGTGTAGATCAGCGTCCGGGCTTCGCCTGGTTCTTCGGTCGCGATGCGTTCTGGACGTCCTTTGCTCTGAACTCGATCGGCGACTTTGCGACCACACGCACGGCTCTTGAATTTGTCAGCAAGTACCAGCGCGATGACGGCAAGATTCCGCATGAAATCGCCCAGGGAGCCAGCTTTGTCGACTGGTTCAAAAACTATCCCTACGGCTACGCCTCCGCGGACGCTACGCCGCTCTACGTCATCGCGGCGAACGACTACGTCAGGCACAGCGGCGATGCGGATTTTGCCCGCCAGAAATGGGACAGTTTTTGGAAGGCTTATCAGTTCTTGCGTTCGACCTACGGCGAACAGAATTTTCCAGGCAATTTTGGAATCGGCCATGGTTGGGTCGAAGGCGGCCCGCTTCTGCCGGTAAAGACCGAGTTCTACCAAAGCGGGCTGGGACTGGAAGCGATTCGCGCGCTCTCCAATCTCGCGAGGATCGCCGGCAAAGATGATGTAAGCAAGGATTTCGCAGCAGCCTTCGATCGCCAGAAGCCCATCTTCAACCAGACATTCTGGTCGACAGACAAAAAGACTTACGCATTCGCTCTCGATCAGCAGAACCGGCGCGTCGATGAACTTTCGGTGCTGACGACGGTTCCGATGTGGTTCGGCACGACCGACGAAGACAAGTCACAATCCACGATCCAGCGTCTCGCTCAGGACGATCATCAGACTGACTGGGGGATGCGCATCATTTCCAATCGCTCTTCTGTTTACAGCGGCGCCGGCTATCATTTCGGATCCGTGTGGCCGCTGTTTACCGGATGGGCTTCTGTGGCCGAATATCGCTATCACGAGCCCTTGCCCGCGTACGAAAACCTCCGCGCCAACGCTTTGCTCGCGCTCGACGGCTCCCTCGGCCATGTGGCTGAAGTGCTCTCCGGCGACTACTACCAGCCGCTATCCACGAATTCCCCCCATCAGATCTGGTCGGCGGCCATGGTCATCAGCCCGATTCTGCGCGGCATGCTGGGCATCGACGCCGATGCGGGCAACCACATTCTCACTTTCGCGCCGCATGTACCCGCTGATTGGAAGTCGTTCTCCGTCGACAACCTGCGTGTCGGCTCGACTACGATTGCGATCAGCTACCAGCGCACACCCGGCCTAATCACGGCAGAGGTGAAGCGCAGCGGGGCTGGAGATTGCGTGCTCGACCTCTCCCCCGCTGTCAGCCTCAGGACCAGCGTTGCTTCCGCGGAAATCAACGGCCGAAACGCGGCCTTCAAGCTTGTCCCGGGAAAGACAGACCAACATCTGACCGTGAGCATCCCCCTGACTCAGCCATTGACCACGATTCGTGTGAAGTTGAAAGATGATTTCGATGTCAGTGTCGCAAACGTCCTGCCTGCGCTCGGCAGCGCCAGTGTGGGTTTGAGAGTGCTCTCGCAAACGTGGAGCCCTGACCATACCCGGATGGTGCTTTCGCTCTCCGGCATCGCAGGCCGGCAATACGAATTGTCGGTCTGGAACCCGTCACAAATCGCATCGGTCACAGGGGGCAAGCTCGTGGACTCTCACGCCGATCAGGCATCTCTGTCGGTGGAGTTCCCCGCCGGAAGCGGAGGCTCTGACTACGTGCAACAGGATGTAAGCCTGAATTTTGCGAAACACTAGCATCCGCTATGGAAAGAAGGCCCGTTATGTCGAAGCGTTTCTTGCTGATTCCTTCGCTCTTGTTCTACTTCGTCTTCTCGCTATCGCTTGCCGCCCAGACTAAGCCCGACGCTGAAGGCCATCAGTGGTGGCAGCACGCTGTCTTCTACGAGGTCTATCCACGCAGTTTTGCTGACAGCAACAACGACGGCATCGGCGATCTCAAGGGCATCGCTTCGAAAATGAAGTATCTGCACGACCTTGGCGTCGATGCGATCTGGATCAGCCCCTGCTTCCCCTCGCCGCAGGTGGATTTCGGCTATGACGTCTCCGACTACGAAAACATCGACCCGATGTACGGCACGCTCGCCGACTTCGACAGGATGGTCGAAGAAGGTAAAAGACGCGGCGTTCGCATCATCCTGGATTTCGTCGTCAATCACAGCTCCGACCGGCATCAGTGGTTCCTTGATTCGAAGTCCTCGAAGAACGCTCCTCATCGCGACTGGTACATCTGGCGTGACGGTAAAGGTCCCGGCCAGCCTCCAAACAACTGGACCTCGCTCTTTGGCGGCTCTGCTTGGAAATTCGATCCCGCGACCAACCAGTACTACTACCACTATTTCTATGCCGAGCAGCCGGATCTGAACTGGCGCAATCCTGCCGTCGAAAAGATGATGCTCGATACGACGCGCTGGTGGTACAAGCGCGGTGTCTCAGGCTTCCGCCTCGACGCCGTGGACATCCTGTTTGAAGATCCTGACTTGAAAGACAACCCTTCCCTTCCCGGCGTGAACAACCAGGGCGATCCGAATCAGGACAAGAAATACAACACCAAATTCCCCGAAGTGCACGATGTCCTGAAAAAGCTCCGCAAGGTTGCCGACGAATCCGGCGCCGTGCTCATCGGCGAAACCTGGACCGACGACATTGCCGAACTCAAGCAGTACTACGGCGGGCACAGCGACGAACTTCAGATGCCCATGGACTTCATGTTCACGACCGTGAACGAACTCTCTCCGGCGGAGTTTCGCAAGCAGATCGCCGCGCTCGATGGGGCCGGCGGCTGGCCTGTCTATGTCATCAGCAACCACGACATCGTCCGCTCCTACAACCGCTACGGCGACAGCAAGAACAACGACGCCATCGCGAAGATGATGGCCGCTTTCTATCTCACCCTGCGCGGCACGCCGATCATGTACTACGGCGAGGAGATCGGTATGGAAAATAACGATCCCAAGCGCAAAGAAGACGTGAAGGACCCCATCGGCCGCACGGGCTGGCCCAAGGAGATCGGCCGCGACGGCGAGCGCACTCCCATGCAATGGAACACGGATGCGAACGCCGGATTCAGCAAGGCGGTGCCCTGGCTGCCCGTGGCGCCAAGCTACAGGACGCACAACGTGGCATCCGAATCGAAAGACCCGAACTCGGTCCTGAACATGTACAAGAAGGTTCTGGCGCTCCGCCACACCAACGAAGCTCTGCTGGAAGGCGGCTACATCTCCCTTAACGAAGACGATGTCAACGTGATGTCCTACCTGCGGAGCTACAAAGGGAAGGCTGTGCTGGTTGCGCTGAACATGTCGTCGTCGCCGCAAAAAGCTGCTTTCAATCTCGCGGCCCAGGGATTTCCATCCGCCAGACTGAAGCCCCTGATCGTGACGCCGCAGTCGAGCGCCAAAAGCAGTGACGTATCGCTGGAACCATTCGGAGTGTTCATTGCCGAAGTCACAAAATAAGGTTGCTCCATAAGCATCAGCTGCATGCGCCTATGAATCCTCGCGTCTTTTTTTGGTCGCTCACTTCCGCTCTTGCCGGATTTCTTTTTGGCTTCGACACCGTCGTCATCTCCGGCGCCGAGAAAACAATTCAATCGTTGTGGGGCCTGAGCCCGGGATTGCACGGCATTGCGATGGGCTCGGCCCTCTACGGCACCGTTGTGGGTTCTCTTGTCGGAGGCTGGCCAACCGACCGATTCGGGCGCAAGGCGACCCTGTTATGGATCGGCGTTCTCTATTTTGTCGGCGCCGTCGGATCCGCGCTAGCTAACGGCCTTCCTCTCTTCATCGCCGCTCGGTTCATCGGCGGCCTGGGCATCGGCATCTCCACCGTCGCGGCTCCGCTCTACATCTCGGAGATCGCACCACCCAAGCAGCGTGGCCGGCTCGCCGGCATGTTTCAATTCAACATCGTTTTCGGCATCCTGGTCGCATTTGTCTCGAACGCGCTGCTCGCGGGCGTTGGAACAAACGCGTGGCGCTGGATGCTGGGTGTCGCCGCCTTTCCCTCGTTCTTGTACGCCGTGCTGTGTCTGGGGATCCCAGAGAGTCCGCGCTGGCTCCTGAGCCGCAAGGGCGATCGCGCAGGCGGCATCGATGTCTTGCGGCGTGTTCAACCCGACGCCTCCCAGGCAGAGATCGAAACCGTCGCGAACGAGATTGCGTCCGCGTCCGCTGCCGAGGGTACGACAGGGCTCTTCTGGTCACGCCGTCTGCGCAAGCCGATCCTGCTGGCCATTCTGATCGCGTTTTTCAACCAGCTCTCCGGAATCAACGCCATTCTCTACTTCGCGCCTCGCATCTTTGAACTGACAGGCTTGGCGGCCAAAGCCGCGCTGCTCCAGTCGGTCGGCATCGGACTCACGAATCTGGTCTTCACTTTCGTGGGACTATGGCTCATCGACCGCCTCGGCCGCCGGACGCTCCTGTACATTGGCTCCTTCGGATATATCGGCTCTCTCGGACTGACCGCCTGGGCATTCTTCACCCAGCATTTCAGCATTGTGCCGGCCTGCATCTTTGCTTTTATTGCCGCGCATGCCATCGGACAGGGTGCGGTGATCTGGGTTTTCATCTCTGAAATCTTCCCCAACCGGCATCGCGCGGAAGGCCAGGCGCTCGGCAGTTTCACGCACTGGATCTTCGCCGCGCTGCTCACTACATTCTTCCCGCGGATGGTTTCGAGCTTTCCGCCGGGATACGTTTTCTCCTTCTTCGCCGGCATGATGGTCCTGCAACTGATCTGGGTCAAGACCATGGTTCCGGAGACAAAGAACGTGCCGCTGGAGCAAATCCAGAGGCAACTGGGGATTGAATAGCGCGCGGTGTGCTCTGCCCGTGCCGGGTGAACTTTCTGATTCCGCTCGTCCGTCTCAGGCATTATCATGTCCGGCACGGCGTAACGACTCTCAAGAGAGGATGCTCGCGCGGCCCTGTTCCCCGCTCGAGCCGGGCTGGACCCGATTCCGCGATGAATCCCATTGCAGCCGTCTCGCACCGCAGTCTCGCAACTCTCGACCTGGTTATCATCGGCATCTACTTCTTGCTCGTCTTTTCCATCGGCCTGTATTTTGCGCGCAAGGAGCGCACCTCCACCGACTACTTCCTCGCCAGCCGCAACGTCAGCTGGTTTTTCATTGGCGCGTCGTTGTTTGTGTCTAACATTTCGACCGAGCACTTCATCGGACTGTCGGGGACTGGCGCGTCGTCGGGTCTTGCGGTCGGCCACTTCGAATGGCTTGCGTGCCTGATCTTGCTCATATTGGGGTGGGTCTTTGTGCCCTTCTATTTACGCTCGAACGTGTTCACCATGCCCGAATTCCTCGAGCGCCGTTTCAACCGCCAGTGCGCGGTTTATCTCGCGGGCATCTCGATCATCGCCTACATCTTCACCAAGATTTCCGTGCAGCTCTATGCCGCCAGCGTTGTGCTCGAACGTGTCGCCGGATGGTCGCTCTGGAAAACCGCCGTCGTGCTCGTGATCGCGACCGGCATTTACACCATTGCCGGAGGTCTCGCTGCCGTTATCTACACCGATACGGTCCAGACTCTGATCCTTATCACTGGAGCGGTCGCACTGACGGTCATCGGCCTCGACAAAGTCGGCGGGCTCGCACATCTGCGCACCATGGTGCCGGAAGGCTACTTCCACATGATCAAGCCGGCTTCCGATCCTAACTTTCCCTGGACCGGCATTTTCTTTGGGGCGCCGATTCTCGGCATCTGGTATTGGTGTACCGATCAGGTGATCGTGCAGCGCGTCCTCTCCGCCCGCGACGAAGGCCACGCAAAAGCCGGCACCATCTTCGCCGGATTCCTGAAAATCCTGCCCGTCTTCATGCTTGTTCTGCCCGGGATCATTGCTTACGCATTGTTCCCCGATCAGGTTGTGAAGCCTGATTACGCATACCCGACGCTCGTTCTCAATCTCCTTCCGACTGGTCTGGTCGGACTCGTCATGGCTGCCTTGCTCGCCGCTGTCATGGGCGCGATGAGTTCAGTGTTCAATTCCGCTTCCACGCTCGTCACACTCGATTTCTACAAGAAGATTCGGCCCGACGCCTCCGAGCGCCAGCTCGTCACCTTCGGCCGCATCGCGACCGGATTCATGGTGCTGCTCGGTCTGTTGTGGGTGCCGTTCATTCACCTCATCAGCAGCCAGCTCTACATCTACCTGCAGAGCGTGCAGGCCTACATCAGCCCGCCCATCGCCGCCTGCTTCGTGCTCGGCATTCTCTGGACGCGCCTTAACGGCACCGGCGCTATCTCGTCGCTGATGACCGGCTTCGTCCTCGGCGCCTTCCGTTTCATCACCGAACTGATGGCGAAGAGCGGGACACAATTCTCGGGTGTCGTGAAGGACTTGGTGACGATGAACTTCCTGCACTACGCCATCTTCATGTTCGTCGTGTGCTGCGTCGTGTTGGTGGCCGTCAGCCTGATGACGCCCGCGCCCGACCGCAAGAAACTCGGCGGCCTGACCTTCGCCACCGTCGACGAAAAAATGGACGTGATTTCACTCCACGCCGCCGAGCGCAAGCCCGCCAAAGAAACGCCCACCGAGCACCTGGTGAACGTGGTCTTCAGTCTTGCGCTGCTGGCGACGGTGGTGGGATTGTGGATCTACTTTAGATAGGAAGCTCTCAGCTCTCGGCTGCCAGCTTTGAGGGATGTAGACCTGGGACTGACAGCCGAGTGTCATGCTGCACCGGCCGCGCGCACGCTGAGCACGATCGGTGAAATAAATTCCCATCGCCTTCCCTCGTCACCGACACCGGCCTACCTGTTGTGGTAGTCCATGTCGTCAACTGAAATGAATAGTCTCCGGATGCGCTCGGATGAAACGGCCGTCCCCAATACCGGCTTGCGTCCTGTTTGTCCTCCTGCTCTCAGGGTGTGGCGCCGTCTCCCTGCCCAATGACGGCGATCATTCCTCCGATCATTACGTCACCCTCACCTGGAAGGCCAGCAGTGAGGCAAACTATTACAACGTCTACCGCAGTGCGATCTCGGGTGGCTACTACGGCCTAATCGGCTCGACTGCAGAACTGACTTTCAAGGACCAAGACGTCACTTCGGGCGCAACGTACTATTACGTCTGCACGGCCGTCGATTCTGCGGGACGAGAATCCAGTCACTCGAATGAGGTAGAAGTCACAATTCCATAGATCCCTGGCGTCATGACATGGTCATCTACGAAGATTTTCGTTGACACTACGAACGTCTTCGTAGTACAGTCCCTCCACCATGAGGCAGATTCCACAGAAGCCGACTTCCTCGGAACTCGAAATCCTGCGCGTGCTGTGGTCGCGCGGACCGTCGACCGTCCGCGAAGTTCACGATTCCCTGGCCGAATCCAAGGACGTCGGCTACACCAGCGTCCTGAAATTCCTCCAGATCATGACCGCAAAAGGTCTGGTCAAGCGAAACGAAACCCAACGCGCGCACGTCTATGAAGCATGCCTGCCCGCCGAGCAGACCAAGCGCCAGCTGGCGGGAGACATCCTACAGCGCGTCTTTGAAGGCTCGGCCAGCCAGCTCATGGTGCACGCGCTTGCCGGCAAGAAGGCTTCGCGCGAGGAGATCGAAGAATTGCGCCGCCTGCTCAACGAATACGAAAGGAACCGCCGATGACCATCGCAAACTGGCTTTCTCCGGAGTTCATGCGGCCCGCGGGCTGGGCGCTCCTGCATTTCCTGTGGCAGGGGACGGCGTTGGCGGCGCTGGCGGCGGTCGTGATGGCGCTCTTCCGTCGCGCCTCGGCCCGGTATCTGGTGGCGGTCAGCATCCTGGTCGCGATGCTGGCCGCTCCGGTCGCGACCTTCTTCTACTACCGTGACGCCAGCCCGGCCGCGACGGGGACGGCCCCGGCTCCCGCCGTTTTTCACCTCGCGGATTGGAGACCCACGCCGGCCGCATCGTTCTCTCCCCAGCCCATCGCTCCCGATCTGTTTCCGTGGATCGTCCAGGCTTGGCTGTTCGGCGTTGCTTTCTTCAGCCTGCGCAGCACCGGAGGAGTCCTCGTTCTCGAGCGCATGCGCCGCAGACAATCGATCCCAGCCGAAGGCAGACTCCGCGAACTCTGTCTTCAACTGCAGAATCGACTGGGTATTGTGCGAGCGATCCGCTACTGCCAGTGTGCGTGGCTGGAGGCTCCCGCCGTCATCGGCTGGTTCCGGCCCATGGTTTTCTTGCCAGTCAGTGCGCTCACCGGCCTTTCAGAATCGCAGCTGCAGGCCGTAATTGCCCACGAACTCGCGCACATCAAGCGCCTCGACTCGTTCGTCAACGGATTTCAAGTCATCGTCGAGACCTTGCTTTTCTATCACCCGGCCGTTTGGTGGCTGAACCGCCGCATCCGAACCGAGCGCGAAAACACCTGCGACGACGTAGCCATCGCTCTCTGTGGCAACGCGCTTGAATACGCGCGAGCCCTTACCCTGATGGAAGAGTGGCGCGTCGCTCCGGCGATGGCCATGGCCGCCAATCGCGGTCCACTTTCCCCTCGCATCATGCGGCTCATCGGTATCAATCGCCTGCGCTCCGGCTTGCGCGGAATCGGTCTGACCGCAGGTGCTCTTTGCCTGAGTGTCGCGCTCGTCGCTGCAAATGCAATCTTCGGAATCACTGGAAAAGTCAGGGCGCAAGCCGTTCCGGCCGCCCCGGCAACGCCTGCGGGAAAACCGTCTCCGGCAGCGAAACCCGCACCCGTTGCTAAGCCATCTCCAGTACGCTCGGCTGAGCCAGCCGGGGCTCCTGTGCCCGCTGAATCTTATGTCGATGGCATGAAGGCCGCCGGCCTCGGCGATTTGAGCATTGACGAACTCATCGCGCTGAAGATCCAGGGTGTAACTCCTGAATACGTGCAGAAAATGAAGGAACTCGGCATCCGTCCAGACGCGGACACGCTCGTCGGCATGAAGGTCCAGGGCGTGACACCTGAATACATCTCTGACCTGCGCGCTGTCGGCGTGAAAGTCGATGACGACGAAATCATCGGTATGAAAGTGCAGGGTATTGACGCGGCCTACGTGCGCGCCTTGCAGCAGGAAGGCATTCACGCCGACGCTGACGAATTGATCGGAATGAAGGTACAAGGCGTAACGCCGGAGT
>DATIWL010000135.1:0-5510 GCA_035519435.1 Terriglobales bacterium | reverse complement strand
GGCCTGGACGTAGGCTCCTCGAGCATCAAGGCAGTCGAGTTGAAGAAAAAGGGCGGGCAAATTGAAGTCGCCCACCTGGGTCTGGAACCGCTGTCGTCCGATATCGTCGTCGACTCGATGATCGTGGACTCGGGCACCGTCTCCAGCGCGATCTCGAAGCTCTTCCTCGATAACCAGATCAAGACCAAGGCCGTGGCCACTGCGGTGAGCGGGCACTCCGTGATCGTGAAGAAGATCTCGCTACCCTCGATGAGCGACCAGGAACTCGCAGATACGATCGAGAAGGAAGCCGCGCAGCACATTCCCTTCGACCTCGCCGATGTGAGCCTGGATTACCAGATCCTCTCCGACGAAGTCGGCAGCCCGCAGATGGACGTTCTGCTCGTGGCTGTGAAGAAGGACAAGATTCTGAACTACACCAACGTGCTCTCGATGGCCGGACGCACCCCCGCTATCGTCGACATTGACGCGTTGGCTCTGCAGAACTGCTACGAGTACAACTACCAGCCAGCGCCGGGCCAGGTCGTGGCGCTGCTGAACCTCGGCGCCAGCGTGATGAACATCAACATCGTCAAAGGTACGACGCCATTGTTCCCGCGCGACGTCAGCGTGGGCGGCCATCAGTATACCGACTCGCTGCAGAAGGAACTCGACCTCAGTTTCGAAGACGCTGAGTCGTTAAAGCTGGGCAACAAGGTCGGCACGGTGAGCGAAGACGCCAAGCAGCCGATCCTGCAGCAAGTGACCGAAATTATCGTGCTCGAAATTCAGAAGACGTTTGACTTCTTCCGCGCCAGCGCCGCGGGTGAGCATATCGAGAAAATCTATCTGGCCGGCGGTTCTTCGAAGGTACCCGGCCTGGTCGAAGCACTACGGCAGGAATTCTCGATGCCGGTCGAACTGTTGAATCCTTTCCAGCGGGTGACGCCTCCGGCCGAGGGCTTTGGAGCGGAACTGGTGGAAAAGAATCCCGGGCAAATGGCAGTTGCAGTGGGCTTGGCCCTGAGGAGCTTTGAATCCCTATGATCAAAATCAACCTTCTCGAAACCTCCAAAGGCAAGGGCAAACGCGGCGGCAGCGCCCCGGCCCTGCCCACAATGGAAATGGGAGACATGGGATCTCCCAAGCTAAAGATCCTCATCATCGTGGTGATCGTCGGCTTGGGGAACCTGGGCTACTGGTATCGCCTCGACAATCTGTCCAAGCAGATTGACGCGAAGATGAAATTCGCCGAGCAGAAGAATCGCGAGCTGGCCGATGTCAAGGCCAAGTTCCTGGACCGCCAGAACCAGGCCAACGTCTACAAGCGTCGCGTCGATGTGATTGACGGCCTACGTCAAAACCAGACCGGACCGGTCAATCTACTGGCCATGATGGGTGAAACGGTCAACAACACCGAAGCTGTCTGGCTGAGCAAGATGGATGATCAGGGACCGAGTGTAAGCCTTGAAGGAACGGCGTTGAGCACCGATGCCGTCGCCAACCTGATCGCCAACCTGCAGAAGACGGGATTCTTCAAGAACGTTGAGATCAAGGAGACTTTCCAGGACGAGCAGGTTAAGGATATGCAGGCTTTCCAATTCACATTGACCTGCGACAAAGCGGCTGCCGAGACAGCCGGGAAGGGAAAGTCGTAAAGGCGGACCTATGGCGAACTTTGGCGAACTTTCAGGCATCAAGCAGTGGGGCATTGTGATCCTCGGTGGCGCGGTTGTTTCCGCGGGTTTGTACTTCACCGTGTTCAAGAGCCAGACCGAAAAAAACACGGCGGCGCAGCATTCCCTGGAAGACAAGATCCGGGAAAACAACGAACTCGAGTCCTACCGGCCGAAGCTAAAGCAGATCGAGCAGCAGTTGGCCGAGTTGAAACAGCAACTCGAGATTGAAGCTCGCATTGTGCCCGACGAGAAACAGGTCGACGGCTTCATCACCATGATGGACGGCGAGGCCGTCAAGGCCGGAGTGGAACTGCGGCGCTACACCGCCAAGGATGTGAAGCCGCAGCAGTATTACACCGAAGTTCCGTTCGAGATGGAACTGGATGGGCCGTACTACTCGGCTCTGAATTTCTTTGACCGGGTGAGCAAGCTGGAGCGCATCGTCAACGTCAGCAACATGATTGTGTCGACGACGAAGAACCCCAGCGGCGCCAAGGCCAAGCGCACGTATGTTTACGCGCCCAACGAGAGTGTGATCGCAACCTTTACCGCAACTACTTATTTCAGTCGTGATCTGCAACCTCCTGCTGCCGCCGGAGCAAAGCCGGCGACCACAGCGGCGAGATAGGAAATTCCTATGAAGCTGACGACAGGCATTCTGACAGTGGCAATGGTGGTGGGCGGCCCGGCGGCTCTGATCGCCGTGGGACAAACTCCGGACGCCATCGACAACGCGCGCAGCGTGGCCAAATCGCTGCAGCAGAAACAGGCCAACGATACCGACGCGGCGCTGAACGCGGCGGGTGTTCCGGCGGCGAAACCCGCTCCGGGTGCCCCTGCTCCGGCAGTCAAGCCCGCGGTCATTCCGGGATCAACGGCTGTGGCAACGGCCCCTGCTCCGGCTAAACCGGCCTCCAAGCCTGCTGCGGCTCAGGTGGCGAAGGCGCAATCCTCCTCGGCTGCGAGTAATCAGCTGCAGAAGGTAAACGTCGTGCCGGGTGGCAACGATATCCAGATCGAGATTACTTCCAGCGGCGCCGTTGCGCCGAAAGTCAGTAGGCTGAGCTCGCCGGCTCGCGTACTGGTTGAACTGCCCGAGACCGCGGTCGCCACTTCTCAAAGCAAGATTCCCGTGGGAAGCGGCGGTGTGAAGGGCGTTCGCATCGGCATGGACGGCAAGAATCCACCGACTACCAGCGTGGTTGTGGATTTGGAAAAGGCTTTGTCGTACGACACATCTTCCGGACCTGCCGGCAAATTCGCTCTGATCCTGCATACACAAGGTGGAGCTCCGGCGGTGGTGCAGGCGAACTCGAAGCCTGCACAAGCCCCGGCTCCGGTTGCAGCGAAGAGCACTCCGGCGAAAGCAACGCCCGTAAGTACGGCCAAAGCCTTATCGGCTCCTGCCCCGAAGACCGCTGCGGCGGCTCCGGCCACTAAGGTTGCCGACGCGAAAGCTGCACCGAAGAGCGCGGCTCCTGCAACGAAAGTAGCCGATGGCAAAGCCGCTCCTGCGAAAGCTTCCGCGCCAGCGAAGGCAGACACGAAGGTTGCTGCAGCCAAACCGGCAACTCCTGCAGTCGCCGTCGCTCCGGAACTGGTAAAGCCCGCTGAGCCTGCGAAGCCCAAAGCCGAAGAGAAGAAGTGGGCGATGAGCGGCAAGCGCGATCCCTTCTTCAGCCCGGTCGTCCAGCAACAGGGCTCCGGCTGCTCCACCGGCAAGAAATGCCTGGAGATCAATGCCATCAATCTTCGCGGTGTCGTTAAGTCCGAGAGCGGATTTATCGCGGTCGTGACCAACAACATCGGCAAGGCGTATTTCCTGCACGAGAACGACCCCGTGTTCAACGGATTCGTTGTGAAGATCACGGGCGACTCCATCGTGTTCCAGGAGACGGTGCAGGACAAGCTCGGCAAGAGTTCGACGCATGAAGTGGTGAAGCGAATCTTCACTCCGGCTGTGTAGTAGCAATAAAAACGTTCTTGGATTCTTAAGTTGCAAGAAGGACACGCGGGCCAGGCCCGCGGGTGGGGAGAGGCGAAATGCGAAAGCAACAAATCACAATCTTCGTATCGTTGCTGCTGATGGCTGTGGTGGCCGTGGCCGCCGAGACGCCCAGCCAGCTCGATCGAGTCAACGTAATCCGCGACACGGATGCAGTCCGCGTCGAGATGAAGGCCAATGGCGCGGTCGCGCCAAAGGTCAGCACCCTGGACTCACCCGCTCGCGTGGTGGTCGATCTGCCCGAAACCGTTATGGCTACCGGGCAGACCCGCATCGCTGTGGGAGCCGCAGGCGTCAAAGCTGTCCGCATCGGTACGGATGGCCAGACGCATCCGACTACCCGCGTTGTGGTCGACCTCGAGAAGGCTTGTGCTTACGAGCTGACGCCGGGTCCGGCTGGCAAGCTGGTTCTTACCTTGCGCTCGAAGGAGGTCGCTCAGTCCGCCACCGAAAACAAAGCGGTGACCGCCGATGTGACTCCCGCAAGCAAGCCGGTATCGCCATTCTCTGCTCGCGTCATCGAGGCGCCGAAGGCTGATGCCAAGTCATCGTCGGCTGCCCCGAGCAACTTCGTTCTGGTCGAACCTACGTATCAAGCCAAAACGGACGTGAAGAACGATCCGGCTACCGATGAGCCGACCGTTCGCGCTGAAGAAGCGGCGTCCCGTTTCTCTGACAAGACGGCTGCCGAGCTTCTGCCTGTAAGCATGCATGCTGCTCCCCAGGCGCAGAGCTCAAGCGGCGCGACTGGTAGCTCGACGGGCATTTCGCCAGCCGTGAACCTGGCTGCCGAACAGAAGGCCCAGATGGCGCAGGGCCAGAACGCCAATGCCGGTCCCCGTTACACGGGCGAGCCGATTTCCGTCAACTTGAAAGACGTCGACCTTAAAGACTTTTTCCGTCTTATCCACGAAATCAGCGGCTTGAACGTTGTGCTCGATCCGAACGTTCACGGCACACTGACGGTCGTTCTCGATGACGTGCCGTGGGACCAGGCGCTTGACATCGTTCTCAAGAACAACGATCTGGCGCGCGAACTGGAAGGCAACGTCCTCCGCATCGCCACGGTTGAGACTCTCAAGAAGGAAGCCGATGCGCGCCGCGCTCAGATCGAATCTGAAGCCCTGGCCGTCGAGAAGGTTTCCGTCACGCGCTTCCTCAGCTACGCCAAGGCGAAGGACGCCATTGTGACTGTGAAGAAGTTTCTCTCACTGCGCGGTGACGTGGTCGCAGATGACCGTACCAACGCCGTTATCGTCAACGACATTCCGAAGGTGATCCCGATCATCGACCGCCTGCTCACGCAGCTGGACCGCAAGACGCAGGAAGTCGAGATCGAAGCGCGCGTTGTGGCAGCGACCCGGCAGTTCGCCCGTGATATCGGTACCCAGATGGGCTTTGGCTGGGGCAATGGCGCTAGCGCCTTGGGCGGCAACTCGACGGTGGGCGTTACCAACACCAACGTGAACGGACTGGCCCCGGCGTACATCACCACTCCGGCAGTTGGCTCCGGTACCGGTAACACGATCCCATTGTTCTCGAATCTGGGCGTCACGCAGCCTTCCAGCGGCTTGACGTTCCTGAACGCCAGCAACACGGTGCGTCTGGACTTCCAGCTCTCCATGGCTGAGTCGCGCGGCTTGCTCAAAGTGCTCTCCCGTCCGCGGGTGGTCACCCAGAACAACATTCAGGCTCTGGTGAAACAGGGCGTGCGCGTTCCGATCGTGACCCAGGCGCAGTTGGGCGGTCCTCCGACGGTCACCTACGTTGACGCGTTCCTGCGGTTGACCGTTACTCCGCAGATCACGTCCGAGAACACGATCTTCCTGAACGTCGACGTGGAAAAC
>DATIWL010000134.1:0-2706 GCA_035519435.1 Terriglobales bacterium | reverse complement strand
TATGCCCGTGCCGGCCGCGAATGGGCGATGTCACTCCAGGTTGACTCGGTTTTCGCCGCTCCCTCGGAGATCCCCGACCTGCCGAACACGATCAGCCTGATCACCCGCATCACGAAGGACGATCCCCGCGTTGTTCTCGCTGACTGCCGCGCCCGTAAGACGTTCTGCTGGGTTGCCCGCAAGGCGGACGCCGAAGTCGTCGAGCGCATCCGCGCGATGAATTTGCAGGGCATCCATTTCCAAAAAGAGCCAAAGCGTTTCTATCCCAAGCGCGAACTGGCGGCACAGGTGCTCGGCTATGTCGGCACCGACGATCAGGGTCTCAGCGGCCTGGAGCGCCAGTTCAACGACGAGTTGCGGGGCAAGCCCGGCAAGCTTCTTATCTCCGTCGACGCCCGCAAGCGCTGGTTCTCGAGCGTCGAGAAGCAGCCCGAGGCAGGAAACAGCGTCGTCCTCACCATCGACCAGAACATCCAGTACATCGCCGAGCGTGAACTGGAGACGGCGATGGCGGAGACGCACTCCGCCGCCGGCACAGTGATTGTCCAGAATCCACGCACCGGTGAGATCCTCGCGCTTGCCAACCGGCCGACGTTCAACCCGAATCTGCGCAAGGAAATCACCGTCGAAGCTCTGAAAGACCGCGCCGTGAGCGACATCTACGAGCCAGGCTCGGCATTCAAGATCGTGACCGTATCAGCTGGCCTCGAGGAGAAGATCACGCGGCCCGACGAAATGTTTGACTGCCAGATGGGATACATCGTCATTAACGGCCTTCGCATCCGCGACAGCAAACGCCATGGCGTGTTGTCCGTATCGGAGATCATTGCGCAGTCGAGCAACGTGGGCGCGATCAAGATCGCCCTCCGCCTGGGAGAAGACCGCCTGTACAAGTACATCCGCGCATTTGGATTCGGCCAGCAGACCGGGATCGAGCTGCCCGGAGAAACCCGCGGCATGACCAAGCCCCCGAGCCGCTGGTCGAAGGTATCGATCGGGGCCATTTCGATGGGACAGGAGATCGGCATCTCGCCGCTGCAACTGATCGCACTGGTTTCGACCATCGCCAATGACGGCTTATGGGTAGCGCCGCGCATTGTGGCCGGAACCGTCGAGCCACAGAGCACGCCGCAGACGATTTCGTTTCAGCCCGCCGAGAGCCGGCGCGTGATCTCGAACCTAACCGCCGCCGAGATGAAGCAGATGATGCAGGGCGTGGTGCTGCATGGCACGGGCCGCAAGGCGATCCTGGAAGGCTACAGCTCCGCCGGAAAGACGGGAACGGGGCAAAGAGTGGACCCCGCCACCGGCGCCTATTCCAAGACGAAGTATGTCGCGTCGTTCGCCGGATTTTCTCCGGTGAATGACCCGAAAGTTTCGATCGCCGTGATTCTCGATTCTCCCGTTGGACAGCATCAGGGAGGTCAGGTTTCCGCTCCGGTCTTCCAGCGCGTCGCCCAGCAGGTGCTGGCGTATATGCACGTGCCGCACGATGTGGAGTTGCCACCGAGCCGTCAGGTGTTGCTCGCGCGGCGCAACGCCGCTGACAAAGATCTCGACGAAAGCTCTCCGGATCGTCTGGGCTCGGCCCTGGAACTTGCAGATGCCGGCGATTCGCAGGCGGCACCGGCACAATCGAAGTCGGCCACGATTGCCGCTCAAGTCGTTACGGCGGCAATGAAGCAACCCGAACCAGCGCCCACTTCCGCGGTACCAAGTGCAATGTCTGTGCCGAAATCAGCGAGTACGCCGGATCAGAAGCTCCGGGCCAGCGGGACCGTAGTTCTCGATGTAGAAGAAGGCGGGATCGCCGTGCCGTCGTTTCTCGGCAAGAGCGTCCGCGCCGCCGTAGAAGCTGCGCAGGACGCCGGCCTTGACCTCGACGCCATCGGCAGTGGCGTAGCCAAAGAGCAATCGCCTGAGCCGGGGGCGAAGGTGGCGGCGGGGGCGAGGGTAGTGGTGCGGTTTGGAAGATGACTAGCATGACACCAATCCCGGCATTCTGAGTGTAAACGCATGTTTGCGTCGGTCATCGGGAACGGTAACGTCCACCCGAGTGTCTACAACAACAATATGAGCAAGAGCCTTAGAGTAGCGCCGCTGTTGCTTGCAGCCATTCTCGTCTGCGTTATCGGAGTAGTGGAGATACGGCATCGAGTTATATTCGGACACTTCACGCCGCTGACGCTGCACGCTGATGTCAGCGTAGCCAATGGGGACATCGGGATACCGGGAATCACCAAGCTCTATGATGCTCACATCACAAACTTCGGCATTTTCCCGCGCCGAATCGAACGCTGCGAGTTCTTGACTGACGCCTTCGCTCCGGGTGTGAGTATTGGCTACCGTCTCCAACAATTGGACATAGCATCACGCCGCTGGCAGACCGTAATGGATGCTACTTCCGAATACTGTCGCCCTTATCCGCTGGGAATCGTCAGGGCGCGGCTCACCTCTAAGCTACTTTGGCCGGGTCAAACGCTTTCGACTGGTGAGGAAGCTACCGGTGCACGAGGCAATCTAAAAGGCCAGACAATGAGGTTTGCCGTGGTTGCCAATGATCGTGAGTTTCCCACTTCCAGCTTCGTTATAGACGAGCAAATCGAGGGCTCGAATGTGAACTATCGTGTGAGGCATTGAGTGGTTAACCCTAACATCGTAATTCACTCATTAACCATCCACAGCGCGTCAACCTCTTAATCTGAC
>DATIWL010000133.1:0-40729 GCA_035519435.1 Terriglobales bacterium | reverse complement strand
ACCGCGTTCGCCCCCAAGTGGGCCGGGGCAATCGACAACAGCTGTTCCTTCCGGTAAACCAGGTTGCTGGCATTGAATGAGGCCAACTCAAACCCATGCCCGTGTGTGATCGCATCGGTCGGGCATGCTTCCACGCAATATCCGCAGAAGATGCACCGGTTGTAATCGATGTTGTAAACCTTGGCGTAACGCTCGGCTCCGGAGACCCGTTGTTCGGCCGTGTTCTCGGCCGCTTCAATATAAATGCAGTTCGCCGGACACGCCGCCGCGCACAGGAAACACGCGACGCACTTCTCCAGGCCGTTTTCGTCGCGCTGCAGCACGTGCTGCCCACGGAACCGCTCCTGGAACTTCGCGCCCTTCAGGGGTCCCGGACCGTCGGGGTAGTTCTCGACGATGGTGGGCTGGAACATCTCCCGGAAGGTGATGCTCATGCCCTGGGCAATCGCGCCGATGTTCTTGATTACAGACATGCCTAATCAGTATATCGGATGAATTGTTAAGGGAGAAAGACTCGACATGTCCGCTTGCCAGTTATGGCCCTTCCCGAAAACCGAACAATTTTAGGGTGACTCCAGTCACTGACCTTCCCGCGCACCACCTGTAGCGTGACCCAACAAGGGATGTTCTGTAGGCAAGCATATGAGCAGTCATCAGTTATCCGTCCTCGTTCGTTTGATCCTCCTTTCTGTTGTTCTCCTGGCGGCGTCATTCGGTCAGGATTCCATGGCTCCAGCCGTCACCGAGGCGAAGGCAAAGACTCCGCGAACCGAGAAGCGCTCAGCCTGGATGCGACGAGGCCGGGAGGCGCGGGCGGGGTCGTCGCCGGCGGCGCTGCGACTCAGGGCCTACCGACAAAAGATGACTATGCGGGCGCAACGTCCAGCGCGGACCGCAGTTGCGGCCACCTCCGGCACACCGGGCTGGGTTTCCCTGGGACCTGCGCCGCTGGTCTCCGACAGGAACCTTTACGGGCTTGTTTCTGGCCGGGCGACCTCCGTCGCGATTGATCGGAGCGATACCACGGGAAACACGGTCTATGTCGGCGGAGCCTACGGTGGCGTGTGGAAGTCGATCAATGCAGCGGCCGTTCCCGAGTCCGACGTGGTCTGGAGCCCGGTCACGGATGAGCAGCCGTCCCTTGCTACTGGCGCTATCTCAGTGAAGTCAGACGGCTCGGTGATTCTCGTGGGCACCGGAGAACCGAACAACTCCCTCGACAGTTACTACGGAGTGGGAATCTTCCGATCGACAGATGGCGGCACGCACTGGACTTTCATTCCGTCTGCCGACAATGGCACGCATCCGTTTGCCGGACTAGGCGTAGCGAAGTTTGCCTGGAGTGCGGCCGGCGGCAAGACGGATATCGTGGTCGCGGGGATGGCCACAACAGCGAAGGGATATGACGAAGGCGCGATCACAGCGAACTCAAATCGTGGACTGTACCGTTCCACGGATAGCGGACAGACATGGAGCTACCAATCCCTGCCGGACGGACCTCCCATTTCCGCCACCGACGTCGTCTACAACGCGAGCGCCGGGAGATTCATCGCGGCAGTGCGAAACCATGGCCTGTATACGTCTTCCGACGGAACGAATTGGACGCGACTCGCCAGTCAACCGACTGGCCTCACGGCTGAGTGTTCTGCGCTCGCCAATTGCCCGATCTATCGCGGGCAGCTGGCCGTCGTTAGCGGCCATGACGAAGTCTACTTCTGGTTCATGGATATCGACACGACCGGCAGTGTCGTGGATGGCGGGATCTGGCGCTCGATCAACAGCGGCGCCTGGACTCAGATTTCAGAAGCAGGCTTGACGAATTGCGGCGACCCCGAAGGCTGTGGTGCGAGCGATGGTTTTTTCAACCTGGAATTGGCAGCGGTTCCTGACGGAAGTGGTGTCACCGATGTTTACGCCGGAGCCGCGAACCTCTTCAAATGCAAACTGCCTAACAACCAGACAGCATGCTCCACGGTCGACGTCAACCTGCCGAATTCATGGCTGAATCTCACACACGCTTTCGGAACCTGCAGCAGCAAGGCGAGTGTCCATCCGGCGCAGCATGGACTGGACTTCACGGTGATTGGCGGCAAGGCGCTGATGTACTTCGCCAATGACGGCGGCATCTATCGCGCACTCGACGGCTATAGCGGCCTCCAGGTTGGGTCCTGCAACACGCCGGGAAGCAACCAGTTCGACAATTTGAATGGAACGCTCGGATCGATGATGCAGTTCGTATCGCTCTCTCTGGATCCGACCGACCAGAACACGATTCTCGGAGGCGCACAAGGGAACGGATCGCCGGCAAGCACAAACGCGGCGCTGACTCCGGAATGGACGACCGTGAACGGCGGAGACGGTGGCTATAGCGCGATCAATCCCGCGACTCCGACGCAGTGGTTCACCGCAAACACGGATGTCAGTATTCAGGTCTGCACTAGCGGGGTGGATTGCGATGCAACGACATTCGTTCCTGTCGTAACGAATGCCACGGTCGCGGGGGATGCCGGTCCCTCCTACACGCCGTTTATTCTCGACCCGCAAAACCCGAACGAGATGCTGGTAGGCACCTGCCGAGTGTGGCGGGGAAGCACAGCAGGAACAGCTTTTTCGACGCTCAGCCCGAATTTTGACGTACTCAGCAACGCGACATGCACTGGAGATGAATTCAATCTCGTGCGTGAACTCGCTGCCGGAGGGCCGAAGCAAAGTGGCATGTCGAACGTGGTTTACGCCGCCACCGAAGGATCCGGTCCCAACTGCACCGGCTCGTGTGGAGGTCCGTTCGGCGGCGAAGTCTGGGTTACTACAAATGCTGCGACAACGACGATGGCGAACGTCACGGGCAGCATCAATCCCCTGAACTACACGATCTCTTCCGTGGTCCTGGATGACTCAGATGCCACGGGGAAGACTGCTTACGTCGGATTGATGGGCTTTGTGGGCGCCGGTAACACTCACATTTGGAAGACAACAAGTGCGGGGCAGACCTGGGCTCCGTTCGGCGACACCACGAATGGCCTGCCTGACGCTCCGGTGAATGCCCTGCTGGTGGATTTCTCTGCTGGAGTCGTATACGCGGGTACGGACGTGGGCGTGTTCAGCAGCCCGACATCGGGTGCCGCGTGGACGGAGGTTGGCCCTGGGGCCCAACCGGGAGCAACCGGCTATTTGCCGGATGTTGCGGTCACTGCAATCCGGATGTTTAGCTCCGGCGGGACGAAGAAGCTGCGCGTTTCCACGTATGGCCGCGGTATCTGGGAGTTTGCGCTCGCCACCGCTCCGGACTTCGCGAATGCGATCGCGGACTCGCCGCAAACAGTCTTCCCCACGCAGACCGCCACTTTCCACGGCACACTGACAGCTTTGAATGGATACGCCAGTGCGGTCAACCTGAGTTGTACCGGAACTCCGCCCTCAACATGCACGCCAGGTCCGACGCAGGTGACTCCGGTTGCCGGAGGAACGGCATATACGATTGCGGCATCCGGCGGAGTTGGAGACTACAGCTTCAGCGCGGATGCGGTCGGTACCGATGCGAATACGATCACCCACGATGCGGCGATCACTCTTCACGTCGTGGATTTCGGTTTGACCAATCCGAACCCAGGGACAGTGACAGCGCAACAGGGCGGCGTCTCCGGCGCGACGGCATTTCAAGTCACGGCGTCGGGATCGTTCACCGGAACTGTGTCGCTGACTTGTCAGGGAGCCGTTATCACCGCGGGAGCGACGTGTAATTTCTCGCCCTCAGCTACGGTCAGCCCGACATCCGCCACACCGGCGAACCTGTTAGTAACGGTTTCAGTTCCGGCTGGAATTGCGGTGAATAGCTACAACGTGACGATCCAGGCAACGACGGCAGGGGCGCCCGCTGCAAGAGCCAGATCGATCACTTTGAGTGTTACCGCTCCTCCCGACTTCACTTGGAGCGGAGGTGGAGCGCACACCGTGCTCGCAGGACAGACGACACCGGCTTATGACTTCAACGCCACGCCACCGGGGTCGACATTCACCAGCGCGGTGACGTTTGCGTGCTCCAACTTGCCCGACACGACGACTGCTTGCGCCTTCAGCCCCGCGCAGATTTTTGCCGGGGCAGGGGCAACCGCTGTGTCGCTCACGATCGCGACCCTGGGTCCGAATTCCGGCGTCGGCAGCGCTGGGCAGCGGCACACCTTGCGATCCACCCCGCGCCTGCCGTTGGTCTTGCCGGTTGCGGGACTCGTGCTGGCTGGGATCATTTCGGCACAAGGGCGAAGCCGGAAGGCGAAAGTCGTGGCCATGCTCGGATCAGTCCTGCTTCTTGCGCTGCTCGTGGCATGTGGTGGAATCGACGGCGGCGGCGGTTCCCCATCTCCATCACCCTCGATCAGCGTGACCGTCAGCCCAAGTTCCGCCGTCAGCCTCTACGCGAATGAAGCGGGCAACGCATGGCCCATCAGCGCGACACAACAACAATTCACCGCGACTGTGCACAACTCGGCGAACCAGAATGTGACTTGGGGAGTGGCGGGCGGAGCAGGCAATGGCACCGTGGATGCGAATGGAACGTACACGGCTCCAGCGGTCGTTCCCAACCCGGCGACAGTGACCGTCACGGCAACCGCGCAAGCGGACTCTACCAAGTCCGGCGCCGGCAGGATCGACATCCTGACTCCAACCGCGCTGGGGACGTTCCCCAACATCACCGTGAGCGCGACCGAAGGCGTGGTCACGCACTGGCAGACCGTGTCACTGACGGTACAGTGATGGAGTCCCTGAATTTGTAATTGGTGATTTGTGACTGATAATTGTATGGAATGAATCAGCCGGCAAGATTTTCAGCTTCCAATCACAGATTTCAGACTACAAATTCCTATGTATGACATCGCGGTCGTTGGCGCGGGAGTTGTCGGCCTTTCGGTGGCCATGCAGGCCATCGAACAATACCCTCATCTCAAGTTGCTGATCCTGGAAAAAGAGAATGCCGTTGCCCAGCATCAGACGGGCCACAACAGCGGTGTCATTCACAGCGGTGTGTATTACAAGCCTGGATCACTGAAGGCAACGCTCTGCGTGGAAGGCGCGCGCGAGATGGTGAATTTCTGCGCGCAGCATGGAATTCCCCACGACGTTTGCGGCAAGATCATCGTCGCCACTACGGCCGAAGAGGCCTCGCGCCTGGAAGGATTGCGCGATCGCGGGCAGGCCAACGGTCTCATCGGCCTTGAGTTGCTGAGCCGGGAAGCCATGCGCGAGATCGAGGCACACGTAGAGGGAGTTCGCGCCCTGAAGGTACCGTCCACCGGAATCACCAGCTACGCGCTGGTCGCGGAGAAATACGCGGAGCTCGCAACCCGTCGTGGGGCGGACCTGAAGACCGGCGCCGCAGTTACTGGTTTTCGAAATTCCGCGGCGGAAACTGTCATCCAGACCCGTGCGGGAGACTTCCCCTCACGCTACGTGATCAACTGCGCGGGCCTCTACAGCGATCGGATCGCGCGCCTCGCCGGGCACGATCCGGAAGTCCAGATCGTGCCATTTCGCGGCGAATACTACGACATCGTGCCCGGACGTTCGAGCCTGGTGCGCAACCTGATCTATCCCGTGCCCGATCCGCGATTCCCTTTCCTCGGCGTGCATTTCACGCGGCGGATTACCGGAACCATCGATGCCGGCCCGAACGCCGTGCTTGCACTACGGCGCGAAGGATACAAGCGGATCGACTTCGATTTCTCTGAAGCCATGGAAATCCTCCAGTACGGCGGCTTCCGCGCCATGGCTCGGAAGCAATGGCGTTACGGGATGGGCGAATACCGGCGATCGCTGTTGAAGAGCGCGTTTGTCCGCTCTCTGCAACGGCTAGTGCCGGAGATTCAGCGCAAAGATCTGGTGCCCGGAGGAAGCGGAGTCCGAGCGCAGGCCCTCGCGCCTGACGGCAACCTGGTCGACGACTTCCGGTTCGTGCCACGCGATCGCTTTCTGCATGTGCTCAACGTTCCGTCCCCCGCAGCGACGGCTTCCCTGCCTATCGGACGAGAGATTTTGAAGATCGTTCCGATGCAATTTTTGCAGCGCTAAACGAGGCCCGCGCTTCTACAAAAGACTCGCCCGTGGTGTAGTCTGGATGCTCGCCTTCACAGGTCAGGAGAAGCACCATGGGCCAAAGTGCCATGCATAAGAAGAAAGTCGCGGTGTTGGGGACAGGCAAAATCGGCGGCATTCTGCTGCAAGCGCTGCTGCGGGACGGTCTGTTGTCGCCCTCGCAAACATGGGCCACGGTCGCGCACCCGGAGCGGGCACGGTCGCTCAAAGAGAAACTGAAAGTCCATGCCGGCACCGACAACCTGGAGGCCGTGCGTGACGCTGACATTATTTTCCTCTGCGTGAAGCCGCAGGTAGTCGTCGATGTGGTGCGCGAGATTCGCGGGCATGTAAACCGCAATCAGTTGCTGATCTCGGTCGCGGCATCGGTTCCGACCGAGATGATTGAGCGCGGACTGGAAAAAGAAGTTCCGGTGATTCGTGCTATGCCCAACACTCCGTGTGTTCTTGGCGCGGGCATGACCGGGATCTGCAGAGGCCGTTTCGCGCAGAAACATCACCTCGATGTTGCCGCCAGATTCTTTCAGGCGGTCGGGCGCACGGTGGTCGTCGATGAGAAGCACATGGACGCAGTCACCGGCCTCTCCGCCAGCGGTCCGGCGTACATCTACATCATCCTGGAATCGCTGGCCGAAGCGGGAGTGAAAGTCGGACTGCCGCGCGACGTCGCGACCCTGCTCGCCACACAAACCACGCTTGGCGCCGCGCGTGTTGTGCTGGAAACCGGCGATCATCCGGCGCTATTGAAGGACGCTGTCACAACGCCCGCCGGCTGCACGATCGACGGAATCATGGAACTCGAGGAAGGCAAGCTGCGCGTGACGCTGATCAAGGCGGTGGTAAAAGCTGTGCAGCGCGCGAAAGAGCTGGCGTTCTCGTGATGGGACACGACTATTCGGGCAGCGAGAACTTCAGAGTGACGTCCGTCTGGAATTCGGCGGGGCGCCCTTGGACCAGATACGGCTCGTAACGCCAGTTGCGGATGGCATCGGCAGCGGCGGTCACAAGCAGTGGATCTCCCTGGAGAGGTCGCGTCGATGCCACAGTTCCGTCTGTGTTGACCACTACTTCAAGCACCACGTCTCCAGAACGGTGGGCCGCCACCGCCTCCGCCGGATATTGCGGCTCAATGCGGTGAACCAGGCGGCTCTCCGCAAGTCCTGCTGCCAACCAGACTCGCGCTGTTTCCTTGGGCGAATTCGATGTGGACTCTGCGCTCCGCGCCTTTCGGGATGGTGCCGGCTTCATGCGGAACACAACCTTTCCTTCTTCATACACCACAAGGCCGCCAGACTCGGAAGTCGATTCGTTTCTGGCCGTCGAGGCCGCACTTCCGGAAGTTTTTGGGTGTGGCGCGGCAGGAGGCGGGCTCTGCCCTGAAACTGGTGTGGATGCCGGCATCTCTCTTCCCGGTGGAGGAGACGAATGCCCTAACCAGCCCACACGGGACCCGATCATGAAACTGAATGCGATGATCAGTGCGATCGCCAGCCCGCCGAGAACCAAAGTCCAGACTTCGTAAGGCGCGCCGGATTTTGGCGAAAGCCTGATCGGGTAGGCGGGTAGCACAGGCCCTTCCTGCCTGAGGAGAACCGGTGAACGCTGTCCCATCTCGAGGGCCGCCCGCCGGATGCGATTGCACTCGCGAGCGAATATCTCGAGAAGGTTTTGATCGCTTTCGACGAATTCGCCCGGTTCGCTGGCAAAAACCTCGAGCACACCGACCAGTTCTCCCTCATCGAGCACGGGGACCACCAGCATGGAGCGAATCCCCTGGCGACGGCAGGTGATGGCGTCCACGCGCGGATCGGTCTCCGTGTCGAGGCAGAGTTGAGACTGACGCGTACGTAGACAAGCACCGGAAACACCATCGCTTGTGTTCAGAGGAATTCCAAGGTCGGGAGCATGTTCCCCGGTCGCGGCGCGGCAGACCATCTCGTCGCCACGTTTTAGCGCCAGCGCGGCGGCCCGAGCACGCGTGGCTTTGGTGGCTCGCACAACCAGTTCGTTGAGGACGAGGTCCAGAGCCAGCCCTGGAGGAAAGCCAGCGTCAATCTCGTGCTTCAAAGCCCGGACCAGATCCGGTTGCGCGAGCGGATTGCTGTCGTCTTCCCGCGGCTCTGACCACGACATAGGTTGCGGGAGCATGGCGGTATCCCGATCGCCTGCCCTGCGTGCCGCGAGGGAGAGGCAGGCTTGGGGCGAGTTTCCCGCGAATTCCCGACGAAGTCAATCACCAGGAGGGCTGCCGTTACCCCTCACGCGGATTTGTGCCCCAGGGATGTCGGCTGAGACGGAAGGCGCCGAACTCCCGGACGCCTTCTCCGCTGCCGGGTAACTCGTACTAACAAATCATGTTCGAGTCGTTTACGGAGAAATTACTTAGTTAGACGAGATCCGGCAAACCGTCAATAGTCGTAGCGGAGGCGCAGCGCATATTGGCGCGGGGCTCCGATCGCCGTGCCGGAAAACACGCTGGCAAAGTTAATGACATTCAGGCGGTCGTTCAGATTGCGAATGTCGCCCTGCAAGCGGAGTGAGCGCGCCTCTTTGTGGTACAGCTCGACGGCGCCTGAGATATTTACGGCTAGCGACGGCTTCACGCGCCCCGCTTCCAGGTTGACGCGATCGACGACCTGCTGGCCGAATTGATCCACGAGCGTGGAAATGTCTTCCTCACCCAATTCGACGGGCAGTCCGGAGCCATACGATGCGCCGGCGGAGATCCAGAACCGGGACCACGGCTGGTAACGTACCTGGCCATGCAGCGTGTGGCGTTGATCCTGGGAGATCCAGGTACGGTCGTGGGAGTTCAGTTCCTCGGCGGCATCGTCGCCGAGAAATAGGCCGCCCACGACCGGCAGCTGAGCGGAGGCGACCTGGTACGAGTAGCTGACCCAGGACATTACCGGACCCCACTGCGGCAGAACAAACTGACTTTCCACACCGTAGACCGTGCCCGATTTCAATGCGATTGGAAAGCTGACACCGGTATTCAGCAGCGTGTCGTCATCGGCGAAGTTCTCGATGTCTCTCCGAAACGCATTGAGAGAGATGTGGGCCTGTCGGAACACCTCTTTGGTCACGCCGAGCTCATAGTAGTTGCCGCGCGACGGGCGCACCGGCAATTGCGCAACATCTTCATCCAGAGTCCGAACCTTGGCCGATGTGCTCAACAACAGGTTCTCAATGGCCGGCGTTCCGAATACGCGGTCGTAGGATCCTCGCAGCACCAGTCCTAACTTCGGCACATACCAGGCAAGACCGATGCGGGGACTCCATGCCGTCTCGTCCACGCGCACGCTGTAGTGGTCGAAGCGCAGGCCCGCACTGATATTGAGATTCCCGAAGTGGAGGTTGTCCTGCACGAATGCGGCCTGTTCACGATCATCGCCGGAACCATGGAACGCGAAGTCCATCGGCGTAGAGGGATCGAAGATCGGCTCTCCATTAATTTCAGTGGCCGTGATGTGATACGAAAAGGTCTCGTGAACGACGGAATAGATGAAATCGGCTCCGGCCTTGATCTCGTGGTGTTTGAAAGCGGCCGACACGGTGCCGGTCACGTAACCTTCGCGAAAACCCCGGTCCTGAAAAACTTCCATCGGAGTGGATGAGGGATTGGAAGTCAGTCCCGCCTCCAGATCGCGCCCCCGTCCCTGCAACATCGCCATCACGCGAGAAGAAAACACATGCTGATAGGCGAACTGGCCGCCGACCTCCCGGTTGTCACGGTCCTGGCGCTGCCCGTTTTCCTGCTGTAGCAATTCGTTGGGAACCTGCATTCCGGAACGGTTGAAGTAGGACGAGAAGCGCACCCGGTCTTTTGAGGTAAGGTCGCGCTCATAGCTGGCCTTTACACCCGCCACGGTGGCGCGATTGGTGAAATTTTCCAACACAGGCGGGTCGAGAAAACGATCGGTACGGGCTGCTTCCACGCTGATTCCGAAGAGATTGCGCCCGTCGTAAAAACTGCTTCCCAGATAGCCATTTGCCGTTACGAAGCTACCCCCGCCCAGGATGACACTGCCATGAACCCCGCGTCCCGGATTGCGATCGGTGGTGGTTTCAATGACACCGCCCACCTTGCGGCCGAATTCTGCCGGAATTCCGGAGGTGTAGGCCTTCACCGACTGCACATCTTCAATGTCATCCATGGCAGCGAATGCCGGCGACCGGTTGTTGAGGACGGGCAAGCCGTCAACTACATATTGCGTGTCGTATTCCGAGCCTCTGGGATGAAGCACACCATTGGCTTCGAGGAGCCAGCCCGGTTGTGCCTGGACGACATCGATTGCCTGGCGGCCGGGAGTTGTCGCGGCCCAGTCTCGCAGGGTCGAGGCGCCGACCTGATATGTCTTGCCGACGTTTACCGTGTCCAGCAAAGTGTCGGAATCGCGTACGGTAACGGTCTGGCTGACGGAGGCCACGTTCAGCGTCGCAGAAAAACGCAGCGGCAGTTCCGAGCGAAGTTCAATGAGCGCCGTGAAAGGAGCGAATCCGGCGTGCTCCAGGCTCAGCTTGTAGTTCCCGAGCGGGAGTTTCCTGGCAACGAATTCTCCGGTCGCATCGGTATCAAAACTCAGTTCGAAGTGATTCGCCTGGCTCACCAGGGAGCCCTGCGCCGGCAACGCTGCCCCGGAAGCATCGGAAACGGCCAAGTGCAACTCTCCGGAGCGGTCCTGCGCCCAGGCCCCTTGCGACGGGCTGAGCAGACAAAGAACTAGGATACCGGCGGATAGATGAGGAAATTTCACCTGATTCTTGGATGCGTCGGGGCGTGCGCTCTAGTTGCCTATTATAACGAACGTGACCTGCGGTTCGGTTCGAAAGACGAGTGGCCACAGTACGATCGTCGCTAGCTGTTCGTGTTTCGTGGAGTGACGAAGCGCCAGGAAAACAATAGAATGCTGCCCGTCGTAAACCATCATCCTCAATGACCGCGGATCGCTCCTCGCGCTTCCCCCTCACTCCCGATCAATGGCACGCCGTGAGTGCTAGTTTTCTCGGCTGGACGCTCGATGCCTTCGACTTCTTTGTAGCGGTCTTCCTGGTCGAAACGCTGGCAGCGCAGTTTCATGTGTCCGCCTCGAAGATCATCGACACAACCTGGGCGACGCTGGCCATGCGGCCTGTGGGCGCGGTGATTTTTGGGTTTCTGGCCGATCGTTACGGACGCCGCACGCCGCTGATGGCCAACGTCGTGTTCTTCTCGGTGGTCGAGCTGCTCTGCGGCTTCTCGACCAGCTACACCATGTTTTTCATTCTGCGCACCATCTACGGCATCGGCATGGGCGGAGAGTGGGGAGTCGGGTCGTCGCTGGCAATGGAGAGTGTTCCTCCGAAGTGGCGGGGAACCATCTCCGGCATCGTGCAATCCGGTTATTCTTCCGGCTACCTGCTCGCGGCGATTGCGGCCAAATTCATACTTCCGCTGTGGGGTTGGCGAGCCATGTTCTGGGCGGGAGGCCTGCCCGCTCTGTTGGCCTTTTACATTCGTTGGAAAGTGAAGGAGACCGAGGCCTGGAAGCAAAATCGCATGCCGGGATTCGGGTCGATTGCGAAGGCCGCCGCGGCACACTGGAAGCTTTTCGTATACCTGATCGGATTGATGGCCCTGATGAATTTTCTGTCGCACGGCACGCAGGACCTGTATCCGCACTTCCTGCAGTCCGAACATGGGTTTTCCACCTCCACGGTGGCGAATATCGCGATCTTCTACAACGTTGGGGCGCTGGTGGGGGCGCTGACTTTTGGCAAGCTCTCTGAGCACATCGGGCGGCGCCGCAGCCTGGTGGCGGCGACGGTGCTGGCACTATGCGTGATCCCGGCTTGGGCTTTCGGCAAAACCCTCGGCATGCTGGCGCTGGGTGCCTTCCTGCTGCAGGTGGGCGTGCAGGGCGCATGGGGTATCATTCCCGCCCACTTGAACGAGTTGTCCCCCGGCGCGGTGCGCGGCCTGTTGCCGGGCTTGGCCTATCAACTGGGAAACTTCGTCGCCTCGCCAGTCAATCGGATCGAAGACAGGCTGCACCGGCACTTCGGCTACTCGCGCGCGCTGGCGGGATTCGAAATCGCGGTGATTGTGTTGCTCGCTCTGGTCGTGAGCATAGGACCGGAAAGCAAAGGAAAGGAGTTTCTCACCGAAAGGCAGACTTGAGCCGGAATGCGCGGCGAAGCGGTGGGCATGGCGGCAACACTCACAGGCCCGTCCGCAAGGAGAGCCGTCGCCGCGGCTCAACGCCGGCCTCGCAAGGCGTTACTTTGCCGTCCGCGGCTCTTTTTCGTGGTTCTTTCTTTGCTCCACGGTAACGGCCAACGCCAGCATGAGACCGATCAGGCCAAAAGCCGCCAGCGCAATCAGAGCTACCATCAGGATCGGCATGGTCGCCTCCCAATCTGCATTCTGTCGCTGCTCGAACCTAGTGGCGGTGACCGCAATCACCAAGGCCCGTGATCCCGCCCGATCACGGGAAAAGCATGCCGGAAAGCGCCGGAATGCTGGTAAAGTAAGTTGTCTCCCCTCCACAACGATAGGCGTTTTGACGCCGAGGAGATATTTATGCGCATCGCCGTGGTGGGCTCCGGATATGTGGGCCTGGTAACCGGAGCATGTTTTGCGGACCTGGGACATGACGTCGTGCTTGTGGACAACGATGATCAGAAACTGGCCGCTCTGGAAAATGGCACCATCCCCATCCATGAACGTTTTCTGCCGGAACTGATCGCTCGTCATCGCGGGAAGAGAATCCGCTTCACGGGCGATCTGCAGTCGGCCGCACACGAGTGCGACACCATCTTTATTGCGGTCGGCACACCTCCGACGGATCACGGCGAGGCCGACCTTTCCTATGTCGAGTCAGTAGCACGGGAGATCTCGAGCGCGGTCGGCAGCTACAAGGTCGTGGTCGAGAAAAGCACGGTGCCGGTTTATACCAGCCAGTGGATTCGCACCGTCATCATTCGCAACGGGGCTCATCCATCTTCGTTTGATATCGCTTCGAACCCGGAGTTCCTGCGCGAGGGCTCTGCGGTCACCGACTTTCTCTATCCGGACCGCATCGTGGTCGGCGTGGAAAGTGAACGGTGCGCCGGGGTACTGCGGGAGATCTATGCTCCCTTGACCAGCGGAGAATACTATTCCCACCGCGATGCTATCCCGCGGCCTGACCGTGCGCAGGTCCCGCCACGCCTGATCGTCACCAGTACCCGCAGCGCCGAACTGATCAAGCATGCGTCCAATGCATTCCTCGCAATGAAGATTTCGTTCATCAACGCGGTCGCTTCGATCTGCGAATCCGTGGGCGCCAATGTGCAGCAGGTGTGCGAGGGTATCGGCGCCGATTCCCGGATCGGGCCGCGTTTCCTGAATCCGGGCATTGGTTATGGCGGCTCGTGCTTCCCGAAAGACCTGATGGCGTTCCGCTCCGTCGCCAAAGAATGCGGATACGATTTTCGTTTGCTCGAGGAAGTGATTCGCATTAATGAAGACCAGCGGCACCGGTTCCTCAAGAAGGTCCGGGGTGTGCTCTGGACCTTGCGCGGCAAGCGGCTGGGAGTCCTCGGTCTCGCGTTCAAGGGCGGCACCGATGACATCCGCGAGTCACCGGCGGTCCTGCTCGTACAGGAACTGCTGCACGAGGGCTGCCGCATTTGTGTGTATGACCCAGCCGCCATGGCGAGAGCAAAGGAGGTGCTGGGAGCGGGAGTCGAATATTCATCCGGTCCGTACGAAGCCGCTTCCGGCGCTGACGCGCTTCTCATTCTTACGGAGTGGGAAGAGTTTGCCGCTCTCGACCTCGACCGGATGCGGAAGGCGCTGAAATATCCGATCGTCCTCGACGGCAGAAATCTGTATGATCCAGCAACGATGACGGCCCACGGCCTGTCCTACTACAGCGTGGGGCGTCCTGCGGCGCTGACCGAAGACGTGCAGGCAGAGGTCAGTCCGGGCAAACGGGAGACGGCTTAGATTTCATGAAACCTGCGCGTGCGCTGGTCACCGGGGGAGCCGGATTCATCGGCTCGCACCTTTGCGATGCACTGTTAGGGGCAGGGTATCGCGTCGTCGCCGCCGATAATCTGATCACGGGACATCGGGCCAATATTGAGCACCTTCGCAACGACGCCCGATTTGAATTCCTCGAGCAGGACGTTTGCGATCCGGTCCACTGCGGGCCGGTGAACTACGTCTTCCATTTTGCCAGCCCGGCCAGCCCGGTTGATTACGCCAGGCACGGAATCGAGACCCTGAAGGTGGGCTCCTACGGTACGTTCCAGGCGCTTGAGGTTGCCCGTCAAAACAGCGCCAGATTCATGATGGCATCGACCTCCGAGTGCTATGGCGATCCGCTCGTGCACCCACAGCCCGAATCGTACTGGGGGCACGTGAACCCCGTCGGCCCGCGCTCCGTCTATGACGAGGCAAAGCGCTTTTCCGAAGCCGTAACCATGGCCTATCGCCGCTATCACAACGTTGACACCCGCATTCTGCGAATCTTCAACACGTACGGCCCACGGATGCAGATCCATGACGGACGCGTCATCCCGAATTTCATGTGCCAGGCTCTCCAGGGCGAAGATCTGACGGTCTATGGTGATGGGAGCCAGACGCGCAGCTTCTGCTATGTCAGTGACGAGATCGACGGAATTCTTCGCCTTTCGCGGTCGGAAGAACATGGTCCCGTGAACATCGGGAACCCAAACGAGTTCACTATTTTGGAATGCGCACGGCGAGTGATTGCGGTCACCGGCTCCGCCAGCAAGATTCGGTTTGCGCCTCTCCCGGAAGATGATCCAAAGCAGCGGCAGCCGGATATCTCCAAAGCGCGGCGCCTGCTGGGATGGGCACCGCAGGTGGAACTCGAAGCGGGGTTACAGTTGTCTCTGGGCTACTTCCGGACAGCCATGCAGGTCCAAGCAGCGCGCTAGCGTGGCAACTCGTCGAGCGAGGGACCGGCCGCCAATATTCCGAGCAGGCGCAGGATCTCTTCCTTTTCGGCCGTGTCGTCGAAGATAAAGCGCACCCCCATGCCGAAACCAGGATGGACGGCCAGCACCTGTCCCCTGATTCTTAGTTTCATATCCGGCGTGCGTACGACGATCTCGACATTGCTTTGCCCGTCGAAGGGAGTGGGCATCTCGACATAGCATCCGCCCTCGCTCAGATCGGACAGTGTGCAGCGATTCGGTACGCTGCTGCCGGCTCGATACACTTCCGCGCCCAGCTTGCAGGGGAAGCGCCGCTCTCCACGGCGATTGCCACTCAAACCAACCGCGGGTAATACGTTTTTGTCGGACTTGTCCGATTGCGGAGCGCGATCGGCGGGCATAGCTGGCTGACCCTTTGTCTGGCGGAAACTGTTCTGCAACAGCCAGGCATGCATCAAGCGCCGGGATGCCTGGGGCACATCGACGAAGCGGATGCCCGTGCGTCCGGCGGCATCCTGCCAGGCCACTTCCCCGGAGAGTCGCACGGCTTGCTGTTGTCCCGGCAATGCGAACTGAAAGTAGACTTTGCAGGCCGGCGGCAGAGCGTTGCCGCTGCGTACCGAGGTTCCGCCGTCGCTTAGATCGACCATGGTGGCGCGCAGATCCTCCTGGCCCGGATAGGCCAGGCTGGCGGTTGAATTGACCGGGATCCGTGGAGTTCGGCGGCGCTCGCGCCGCATCAGGCCACGCGCCGCGCGCAAGCTGAGCCGCGTACGCTCGGGCGAAAGTGGCCGATAGAGAACGAAATTCGCGCCCAGTCCGAAGACGGGACGGGCGCTGAAATCGCCGTCGACAATGACGATCAGCAACGTATTCCGGTTCTTGCTGCCTTGCCGGAACTTACCTAAGAACTCCTCCGAACTCTGGTTGGCGTGATAGTCGAGGATCACTGCATCGAAGGCTTCTTCGTTCAAACGCTCGAGGCCGCGTGAGATCGAGGGCGTCCGCTCTGCCGTCATCCCCATCTCGCCCAGAACCGAACTCAGCAGGTTCGCTGAATCTTCGTCCGGGCACACAATCAGCACTCGCAGTTCCATGATGACAGCATCCTAGGAGGGATCGGTACCAGCAACAAGTTACCTGTGTCAGGGGGAAACTTTAGTCATCTGGAGTTTCCTTACCTCCCGGTCTAATCTGGCGTTGCGCTGCAGACTTTCCGCGCACATCTTGAAGCCCCAGGACTCAACGGCATGACGGGGAAGACGAGTACATGGCTGATCGCAAGCGGCTGTTTTATTGCTTTCGTCGGCCTCTGCTTTCTGCCCGCCGCTTTTGGCCCCGATCCGGACCGCACGATGCTTGGCGCGGGTTCGGTGATCCTGGCCATGGGGCTGTTTGTCATGTCCGGAGGCGTGTACATCAAAGCTCGTGCCTTCAACTCTGGCGCGCCTGCAAACGCTCCTTCCGGCAAGCGTGCGCGCAAAGCGATCTGTGATCGCTGCGGCCAGGATGAACCAGTCATTCAATGCCGCGTGCATCAGGTTCATCTTTGCGGCGACTGCTTGGCCGAGCACTACGACTTTCGTTCCTGTGCCTACGTTCCCAGCACCCGGCGGGGAACCACGAAGTCGACGGCTGTCGCCTACTCGCAAGCTGCCTCTTCGTGACTTTTGTAACCACCACTTCATTACATATCTGAAGGACATTGTGCAAAGGTGCGGTGTACCCCGGTACTTTGACGCATGTTCCGGGTGTTCCTACCATCAACCTATTCAGCCTGGGCTGCACAAACGCTCTCCTCGGGATGGCGCTGCGGCCTGGCTGCTGACTTTTTGCAGGCATTTCGACAGGAGCAGCCGTCACCGGGCAACACTTATGCAAAACCTGCGCAGCAACCGATCGCGTCGTTTGAGCAGGACTCGCGGCTTCAGTCTGCTCGAAATGATGATGGTGGTAGCGCTCATCATGATCATGGCCACCATCAGCTTCATCAGCCTGCAGCCTGTGCTCAGACAGCAGCGCGTGACCAACGCCTATAACACCGTGCTTTCGGCGATGCGCCAGGCACGCGACAACGCGGTGGCCCAACGCACGTCCTACGTGGTCGTCATGGACACCACGGCCAATCCGCACACCATCACCGTGTCACCGACCTTCGCCGGCTTTCAGGGCGCGCGCCCGGCGGTGACGTTCAAGCTTCCTATCGACGTCGTCTTCGACAACGAGCCCGGTATTCCGACGTCGAACGCGTTTACGCCCGACGGATTCGGGACTGGCAATAAGGCCGTCGATTTCGGTTACACCGGATCCGGGACCGGCATAGGCGGATCGAGTCAGATCTACTTCTGTCCGGACGGATCGGCACAGGACGCTGCCGGCGGCGCCGGCCAGTGCCTGGGCAACTTCAACAGCGGTGTCGTCTACATCGCGCGCCGCGGCGACGTTCTGAGCTCCCGTGCGATCACCGTATGGGGAGCGACCGGACGCATGCGCGGATGGCGGCTGTATAGCAATGGAGCAGGAGGCTACGCGTGGCAACGACAGTAGTCACTCAAGCAACGACTTTCCCCCGCGGTCAAGCACAGCGCGGCTTCACCCTGATCGAGGTGGTGATGTCGATGGCGATCCTGACGATCGGGTTGGTCAGCCTCCTCGGTGTCTTCGGCCTGGCAATCTCGGCCACGCAAGAATCGCAGCAGGACATGATCGCGAAACAGCTGGCGAACGAGGCTCTCGAAAGCATCATCACCGCGCGCGACACGGCGCAGAAGCAGTGGAGCGACATCCAGAACGCGGGCGATGGCGGCATCTTTCTGAACGGCTACCAGCCGATGTACAAGGCCGGCGCCGATGGCATCCTGGGAACCGCCGATGACGCCTTGTCGGGTGGCTACATCACCATTCAACAACCGGGGCCGGACGGCATTTACGGCACGAGCGATGACACGCAACTTTCGCTCTCCAATTACCAGCGCCAGGTCCAGATCCAGCCGGTCACGGACGCCGCCGGCAACGTCGTTGCCTCGCTGCGCGCCATCAACATCAGCATCCAGTATTACGTTCCCCGCTCGCGGCAGGCGAAAACCTACACATTGACTTCGTACATTTCACAGTTCCGGTAGAGGGGGAGTATGCGCCGTCGATCAACAATCCGCCACCGCGGCTTCAGCTTGCTGGAAATGACGATCGCCATGGCCTTAGGCCTGATCGTCATGGCCGCTGCCGTGCAGATGTACAGCAAAGGCGTAGGCGCGACCTGGATCGTGTCGCAGCGCGCCGAGATGCAGCAGGATTTCCGCGCCGCCGCCAACATGCTGACGAAAGACATCAGCCTGGCAGGGGCGGGCATGGGCAACAACGTGCAGATCGCTCTGCCCTCGGGCGCCGGAACGGTGTCTCCGGTCTACGGCTGCGATCAGATTCCGAAGTGTTACATCAACGGCGGCGCTGTGGCGTATCCCACGCAGCTCGTCTCCGGCGTGAACGTGCCTTATCTCTATGGGCTCATTCCCGGATCGAAATTCGGGCCGATCGTCAACGCCGGAGCGGGAGCGACGGACGTTATCACGGTGGTCAATGCGGACACGAACTTCCTTCTCAGTTGCTATAGCGTGACCGTGCGGACGACGACCATCGTGCGATTCACATTGAACAATCCTCTGCCGGCGAGCTGTGTCGTGCCGCCGCCGCTCGTGGCGCCGCAAGCCATCAACGATCCCGTCATCGGCCTGACTCCGGGCGACGTTGTGCTCTTCAACGTCACGATCGGCGCGGGCGCAGGGGCGCAGAGTTCGAACGTTATCGGGGAAGTTACGAATGTGGCGCTGGTTGCCGCCAATATCTACGATGTGACATTCGCTTCCGGCGATCCGCTGAGGATGAACCAGCCCGGAGCCGCCGCGGGCAGCATCGGCAATATTGTTGGGGCTTCCGGTTCCGGGACCCGAATCAACATCATCTCCTACTACATCGACAAATCCATCACCCCTCCCCGCCTGATGCGTCAGATCAGCGGGCATACACCGATTCCCGTGGTCGAGAACGTCTCGTTCCTCCAGTTTACGTATGACCTGTACAACTTCAATACCGGCGCCATTCTCACCAACCAGGATGATGGCGGCGCCTCCCAGGGGATGACCCCCAGCCAGATCACAAAGATCACCATCAAGCACATGAGCATGGCCAGCACGATGCATGGCGTGCAGGGCTTTCAGGGCCTCGATCTGCAGACGTCGGTCAGCGCTCGCGACTTGACATTCAAGAACGACTATCCCCTGTCGTCGGGGCCGTAACCGGCGGCGCACGCGAAGAGACTTGGGGTTACTACGAGGAGCTATCCGATGAGAAGTACGAGAGGTCGTTCACAGGGATTCACGCTGATCGCGAGTCTGATGATCCTGTTGCTTTTGTCCGGCATCGCCATCGGCCTGATGATGATGGTCAACACCGAAGGCAAGGTGGCCGATGCGGACGTGAAGAACAACATGGCCTTCCACAGTGCCGAGGGCGGCATCGAACAGATGACCTCGGACCTCGCTGCCATGTTTCAGTCGGTGCAGGCGCCGAACCCAGCCCAGATTTGCGCGCTGAGTTCTCATCAGCCCACGATCACCGGCGTCACCTGGAAGGACTATCAGGTCCAGCCCGCATCCGGCTGTGCGGCTCCTCTTGCGAACAACTTCGGACAGATTCAGTCGGGCCCCAACCAGGGTCTCTGGGCACAGATCATTCCCGTGAGCATGCTGGCCACGGCCGCGCAAGCGGGCGGCCAGGAAGTCAGCATGATGCGCACGGCGCAGGTGGCATTGATTCCTGTGTTTCAGTTTGGCGTGTTTTCCGACAGCGACCTGTCTTTCTTCAGCGGTCCTAACTTTGATTTTGCCGGCCGCGTTCATACCAACGGCGACTTGTACCCTGAAGTCGGCAACGGCAGCACACTCACTTTCCACGACAAGATTTCGGCCTACGGAAACGTCGTACGGCAACAGCTGGCCAACGGATTCCCGACGAACGCAAACTATACGGGCACAGTTCTTGCTCCCACCGCGGCGCAAGGTTGCGATGGCGCGAAGCCCGCATGCCGCGCCCTCGGTTTGACAGAAGGCAGCGTCACCGGCGCGGGCGGCAATCCGCCGCAATCCGGCCAGAACGGTCAGTGGCCGACCATCTCGCTGAGTAACTACAACTCCAAGCTGATCGACGGCAACTATGGTCAGACCGGCGGTACCGGTGCCAAGAATCTCTCCTTGCCGTTTGTCAATGGAACCGCCTTCCCGTATGAGATCATTCGCCGGCCTCAGCCGACGGATAGCACAGCTCTGGGCCAGTCGCGCGAGTACAACATGGCGCAGATCCGCATCCTTCTTTCGGACGACCCGGCAGACCTCCCTGGAGGCGCGGGAGATGCAGGCAACGTCCGGCTGGCCAACGTCGCGGGCAGCAACCAGTACGGCATCGCGACCTCGGTTCCGGGCGGTTTACCTGCCCTGGCTGCGGGATCCACTTACAACACCTATTTCGCCGTCGGCTCCAACGCGATCCCGGATGAGACTCCGTGCAACAACGCCGCGTGCCCGACCGCAAATGCTGTGGCGACACTGCTGGCAGATTGGCCTCTTGGTCCCGCCGCCCATCCGGCCGGTGACAATGTGATCCCTGCGAATGCGCCAGTCCTCACCGCCGGAGCCAACCCGGCGCCGGCAATTTCGCTGTGTCCCCCTAACACGGTCGCCGCAGGCAACCGTCCCGCGGGTTGCCCCTCGGCGGCTATGCCGACTGCGCCCTACTACACCGTGGCGAACGCCGCGAATGCTTCCACATGGAATATGATCGACGGCTGGCTGCGAGTGGAATACAAAGATACGGCGGGCGTCTGGCACGCGGTGACGAACGAGTGGCTGGGCCTGGGCTTTGCGCGCGGATTGGTACCTCCAACTGCTGCCGGCGCAAACCCGGTCAATCCCAATGCCATCCTGATTCTGCAGCAACTGGCTGATCGGAATGGCGACGGCAATCCGGGCAACAATTGGCTGAACGGAATCGGACCTGTCTGCAACAAAACCGTGTCTGGTGTTTGCACGCAGTGGAGCAACCCCCTCCCGCCTGAGGTACTCACCGACAACATGGTGACGGGTGGGGGCAGCACCAGCCCGTTCTTTGGCGTGACCAATGCTGGCACAGCCGCAGCGAGTGTCAGCCGGACGAACTGGTATCCCATCAACTTCTATGACACGCGTGAAGGGGAAACGCGCGACGTCGCCGCGGGCAACAACTCTTGCGCTGCGGTGGGCGTGATGAACGCCGTCGAAATCGACGTCGGCAACCTGAAGCGCTGGCTCTGGGGCGCGATTGGCGTGAGCGGCACGAGTGCTGACTTCGCTACCCAGAACGGATGGGTTCTGTACTTCTCGGACCGCCGCGGTATGTTGAACAATCCGTACGCGCCCTACAACGGCATCCTGAAGTCAGGCGACTCAGGCCTGGAGGACTCCATTAACAGCGCATCCGCGGCCGGCGTACCCGACGGCGTGCTGGATCCGGTCCCGGCGGGCAAGAAGTATTCGCCGGAAGATGTGAACCAGAACAAGAACCTGGATAACTACGGCTCAAAGAACATCGGCCTGGGCTTCTACAACGGTGCGGCCAATATCAACGCCGGAATTGTCGGCGCGGCGCCGAATAACCCGTATCTCCCGCGTATTACGAGTTGCCTGACCACGGGGCGCAAGAACTGGGTCAGCGGTGCTCGCCACGCGCTTAAACTCGTGGATGGCGGGTTCGGCAACGTTCCCTATCGGCAAGATGGAACGCTCCAGAGCCCGGGAGGATTCACGGTTGCCTCGGAAAACCCGGTCTATGTGCAGGGTAACTACAATTCCAACGCGGCCGACCCGACCTGGGCTGGAGGCAACGACATCGCTGGCCATGCAGCTGCTTCGGTCATTGCCGATTCGGTCACGCTTTTATCCACCAGCTGGTCGGACCTGAACAGTTTTGTCAACCCCACAACGATGAGCAACCGGAACGCGGCGACCACGTACTATCGCCTGGCGATCGCGGGCGGGAAAAACATGAATTTCCCCAAGCCAGGATGGGGTGCGCAGGATTTCGGAACCGATGGCGGGTCGCACAACTTCCTCCGCTACCTGGAGGATTGGAGTGGACAAGCTCTTAACTACAAGGGCTCACTGGTCAGCTTGTACTACTCCACCTACCTGACAGCTCCATTCAAGTGTTGCACGGTCGTGTACTCGCCGCCGACACGTAACTACAGCTTCGATGCCGATTTCGCGTTGCCGGGCGGACTTCCTCCGGGAACTCCGCTGTTCCGCGACGTCGATACACTCGGCTATCGCCAGTTGTTTACCGCTCGCACTTACTAAACCGTCCACTTCACTCACAACAAAAGCCCCGATCCTTTGGATCGGGGCTTCTTGTTTTTCGTGCGCCGTCTATCGGATCTTGCGGGCCGGACTGGCGGGCTCGGCAGTTTTCCGGCTAGCGTCAGGAGCCGGAGCCGCGCTGACAACGAGATCGGCGGACCAGCAGTCGGCGAGAATCTTCCACGTTCCCGCAGGCAGGCGAACAAGCACGACCAGGTACTTGCCCCGCTCTTCGCGCCGCTTGCCCATTGCCACCGGCACCAGCATCTTGCAGCGGCCAAGATCGATGGCGACATCCCCCATCATTTCGGTGCGTAAGGATTCCATCTCAACATCGCCCAAGCCGGCCTCGAGCAATGAAAACAGAAATTCGCGAATCGCTGGGAGGCTGCGGACAGGTGGAAGGCTGGAGCGGATCACAGTTGCGTCGGAAGCATAGAGTTCAAGCAGATCATCCAGATGCTTGGTGTTGCAGGCTTGTACCCAGTCCTGCACCACCTGGCGTGCCGCGATCTCGGCTCGTCCCGGAGGACCGCTCGTTCCCGCGCTTGGAGCTTTGCCCCTCGGCGCAGATGCAGTATCTGCCGTCGGGATGCTCACCGGGCTGCTCTGAGGTGGAACAATGTGATGGTAGTGATGGTGATAGTAATGCTGGCCGCCTGCCCGAGCCGGACCTGAATCCGCAGCATCGCCGTGCTTCGCCTTGCCGCACCGGGCACAAAAACGCGCCGCAGCTGGCAAGGCCCCGCCACAGCCCGCGCAAGTATCCTCGCCTGGTGCCTCAGCCGGGCCGGATTCTGCGGTCTCAACTTCGGCGGGTCCTCCGCCGGACATGCGCTGGATTGCTTCCACGGCCGCTGCGATCGCTTCCGCGCTGGGTTTGGGCCAGCGGAAGTTGGCCGGAAGGCGTTGAAAGAACTCCTCGAGTTCAACATTCTCCGGAACGTTGTCCGGCAGTTGACCCGCGGATTCCGGAGTGTTTGGTTTTTCGGGGCTCAAAGCAACCTCACCGTTGCCATTGTAGGAGAATCCGGGCATTAGCGAATGTCGAATTGTACGCGCGCTTCCGAGTCGGTAGGGACGCCATTGCAGAGCGCGGGACGATAGCGCCAGCGGCGCACGACACGCAGAACCATCTGGTCATCGCGCGGCCCTCCGCTGTCGAGAATGAAGGGACTATGGACGCGCCCATCGGCGCCGACGATAAAACTGACCCGGATGCGGCGGTCCGCTTCTTCAAACTGCAGCAAGGGATCCGGTGTCGCCAAGGCTTCGGGCGGGCGGACATCTCCGCAGCGTGGAATGGCGAGTGGCTCAGCCACCGGAGTGAATTCCGAGATATGTCCTGGAACGTGGCGCAGGACTTGCTCGGTTCCTGCCAGGTCCACGTGGTTGGAGACGAGGAGCGAAGCACACGCGACCGAAGTCAATCCCAGCGTCACAGCCACGGTAATGGCGGCGCTGGTTTTGAATATCCCGATAATGATCGCGTGTCTCATGCGGCCAGTCAGAGACGACAATCACTTTCGCAAGCGCAATCCGCGTTCCAGGTTGGGACAACATGCAACCATATGATAATGAACCGCTTGCTACTCTTGTTGCCCGCCATTCAGAAAGCCGGGGTGCAACGTCTTGCAGGTAATCCGCACTGCGTGTTTGCCACACGTGGTGATCTCTCCAACATCGGCGTGTGAGCTACGTCACTGGGTCGCAGGACCTGTGAGGCGGAGAATGGAGGCGTGCTGCGGTGGGGTTCCGCCGAAGCCCGAATCCGCCGGAGGATGCCATGTTTGAGCAAGAGATTGAGATGGAAAAGAAGGAATCTTCCATCGTTCCGCTGCTTCTGATTGTGACCCTGATCGTTGCGGTTGTCGGCGTCGCCTTGTATTTCGTGGCTGAGAGCCGGAAAGTGCTGACGACCGCCGAGGCTGCTCCCGTGATTCTGGCGAGCATCGAGAATCAGGGTCCCCCGACACTCCGTTTTGCGACCGGAAGTCTTACTGCCGGTGGCCACGAAGACCCGCACGATCCTCACTACCGCCTGCTGGACAAAGCCGGCTATCTCAAGATCGGCAAGCCAGTGAAGGACAAGACGCCGGTAGCCCTCACGCCGGAAGGAGAAGCGTTTCTGGCCGACGTTGCGGGCGTGAAGAAATCGAAGAACAAGGACGGCAACGACGAATATGCCGTGCCACTCGCGCAACGCAAGCTCGTGGAAATCGGCAAGATCACGATGCTGAATCCCAACAAGGCCATGGTGGAGTACACCTGGAAATGGGAGCCCAACAAGGCTGGTGACCTCTTCGATGCTTCTGGGCCCGCCGTAAAGGCGTTCAACACCTGGGAGCGCTCGAACCTGATCGAGAAACGCGGCGCCAACTTCTATCACGATGCGCCGACAAAAGTCGTTGTGGGCGTGTCGAGAGGCAGCAAAGGCTGGCAGATCGCAAACGAGTAGCCAGCGGGTCCTTGCGCCAGAAGATGACGAGAAACAAACCCTGCTGCCCCGGCTCGACTCGAAGAAGCCGGCGGCAGGGTTATTGTGTGTCCTTCATTGCAATCCGTTCTGAGTCAGTTTGTAGGCGGTGTTCGGCGTGGTCGCGCCGGTGAAATAGATGCTCGCTGCCTGGGCCTGAGTGCTGTAGTTGTCGATCACGATCCCGCTCGACCCACCCGTAATATCGACCTTCGTCAACGAGACATCACTGTTGCGCGCGACCACACAGCCTGAGGTGCCCGCCCCGGTGCAGTCCGCGGTCAATCCGAAGAAGAAGAAATCCGTGCCGCCGTTGACGTTGGGGTTGAAGAACTCCGTCCAGCCTGTGCACCGCGCGGCCGTTGACGTCAGCAGTTGCGCGGAAAAGGAAGGCGCAGTGTTCAGAACCCATTTGCCGGAAACGAGCGTAAAGCCGAACGCATACTGCCACGGCGTGCTGTCCGTCGCCCCCGTGCCGCACAAACGAACTACGCTTGTACCGGGACTGTCGAAGTAGCCATTGCTGAACGCGGGCTGGTACAAACTGACGGCCGTCCCCGACTTGGAGGCCAACCCAATACGCGCCTTAGACATCTGCGTCATTGTGGCCGAGTTGACCTGTACTAACACTCCGGTGGTGCCATCATTGGAACTGACCACGAAACTGGTGCCCGTTGTAACGTCGACCAGCGGAGGAGCAAGAATTCCAGGATTGGTTCCGCCGCTTCGTCCGACGACGAGAGATTTCACCACGCCGGTGCCGGTATTGATGGAGTAGAACGTTCCATTCTGGCTACCTACCATAAGGAGGCCAAGGCGATTGTCGAGGACAGGCGCCGAGGCGCGCACGTTCGGACTGATCGTCACCGGCCAGGGCGCTCCGGCCAGCGTCGGGGTTCCATGGAAGACATTGGTAATTTTGTAGATCCTGCCGTCGTCTGCGCCTACGTATGCGGTGTCACTCTTGTAATCGACCCACGGGGAGGAGCGCGTATCCAAAGCGGAGGCAAAGGTAAGACTCGTCATAGTGGCCGTGTTGCCGGTTCCAGGACGAGCTGGACCGGTTGGACTCGTTCCATTTCCCGGGCCCGTCGCCCACGTGACAACGTGAAAAACCGAGGTGCTTACCCCGCTGATATTCCCACTTTCGACGAACGCGATCTTCGTGCCATCGAGTGAAAGCACCGGCGATGTGAGAATACGGCCCGCCGTAAGCGTGCTGATGTTGTAGGCGAAGAGTATTGTGGGTGCGGTGCCGCAGACTCCTGCCGGACCAGTGCCGGAGTAGATGTTGTTAAACGCCACTAGATTGGCCTGGTTGTTCTGGCCGACATGGTTCAGCCCGAAAACGACGTAGTCGTTCAGGCAATTCGGCGGCGCCCCGACGTCGAACGAATATTTTGCCGGAAACATGTTCGGAGCGACGCGGCCAAGATTCAGGGGGACGTTCCAGTCACGCTGCGGACCTGCCGGCTCAAAGGCTCCTGCTGCGGCGCCGACGGAATCCTGTGCGCGCGGAGTCTGCCATCTCTGCCATGCCTGATGCAACACGCGGGGCTCGCGGGAGATCAGGGCGGGATTTTCCAGCAATCCGTCGCGCGTGAACAGGATGTGGTGTTGCGTCCAGTCCTGCGGCATTCCGATCCGCACCGATTTGCCGTTGCTCTGCGCCTTCGGGCTCGAGACCAGCACTAAAACGCACACAGCGACGACGAATACACCCAATGGGTACCTGCGCCTCACAACGACCTCCGGTTGCGGAAATTGCCGTTATTGTAGCCCCTTTCCCACAACAATGGGATTAACTGATTTTAGGATGCCGCGGTTCATGCCTACTCGGTTGCCGGCCGGCGCGCCACATCCATCGGATTCGAATTTGCGCCGTCAAGACCGGTTAAAGATTGTGGCCAGCTTTCCCATTCCGGCATCGTATGGAACAATGAGCAGTCCGTGTTGATTGAGCTTCGCGGACCATTCATGGCAGATTCGACGAGCAGCCTCCAAATCGCGCTTGTGTCCGCCCTGGTACTTGGGCTGCATCATGGCTTCGACTACGACCACATCGCCGCCATTACGGACATCACCAGCGTTCAGAAGAATCCCTGGCGCGGCATGCGCCTGGGACTCCTCTACGCTCTCGGGCACGCGGCGACCGTCGCGCTTCTCGGAAGCGCCGTAATCCTGTTTCAATTGTCGTTGCCGCACGGCATGGACCGGATTGCGGAACGCCTCGTCGGTATTACTCTGCTCCTGCTTGGAATCTATGTGCTCGGGTCGCTATTTCGGGGAAATCCGGCCCCACGCAGCCGTTTTCATCTTTTGGCCAATGCCTTCCGCTGGATTCATTGGAAAGTGAAGAGCTATGCACATGACCACGAAATTCCCAGACCGCAGAGCACTTCCTGGAATTACTCAGCGAAGTCAGTCCTGATGATCGGAGTGATTCACGGCCTTGGTGCTGAGACGCCAAGCCAACTGATGATCTTCTTGTTGACTGCCAACCTGGGGGGCGTGAGCAAGGGTTTCGTCGGCCTGGGCATGTTTATCGTGGGCCTGCTGGCGATGAACACCGCAATGACGGCTTCGGCAGTGGGTTTGTTCGGCTTTGGGTCGAAGATGCCACGCTTCCAAGTCGTCGTCACGGCCTTGACGGCTATCTACAGCCTTGCGGTTGGGACGTTCTTTCTCTTCGGCTCGTCGGGACTTCTACCACCCCTGGGATAAGGTGCCCATTCTGCACCACCGCTCCTAAATCGGTTGAGAAGCCGGTCGAGGCTTGACTATCGGGTAGCATAAGTTCAGAGTTACCACTAGAATGCTATCCGTAACTTACCCGAGGGGGTTTCTAATGACAAATATTGAGAAAGCGCTGGCCCGGCTCCGCGAGGACCGCCGGAACGCGCAAAGGCAAGCCGAACAACTCGCGCAAGCTATTTCCGTTCTGGAGAAGCTGTCGCGAGGCAAAGGCGTCGCCGGTGGGTCAGGCCGCGTTAAGCGCGTACTGTCTGCAGCAGGGCGAAGGAGAATTTCTCTTGCTCAGAAAGCGCGTTGGGCCAAGCTTCGCCAGATGAAGAAGGCAGCGTAGTCGCAGGTCGGACTGCAGACCATGCCAACCTTCCCCTGACATGTCTGCAGTCCTGTAGTTAGATCAGATCTTCCTCGCCTTGGAAAACCCGCCGTCCTTACCCGTGTCCCCCGCTGAGTTCGCGTACGATGTTCCCGACGAAGGCCTTGGCATCTCCGAATAGCATGAGCGTGTTATCGAGATAGTAAAGAGGGTTGTCAATGCCGGCGAACCCGGGGTTCATGCTGCGTTTGATGACCATGACGGTGTGGGCTTTATCGACGTCCAGGATGGGCATACCGTAAATCGGACTGGTTGTGTCGGTACGCGCCGCGGGGTTGGTAACGTCGTTGGCCCCAATGACGAGTGCAACATCCGTTGCAGGGAAATCGCCGTTGATTTCGTCCATCTCCACGAGCCGGTCGTAGGGAATATCAGCCTCGGCCAGCAGGACATTCATGTGTCCCGGCATACGGCCCGCGACAGGATGGATTGCAAAGCGCACATCCACTCCTCGCTTGGTCAGTGCATCAAAGAGCTCGCGGACCTTGTGTTGCGCCTGTGCGACAGCCATCCCGTAACCCGGGACAACGATGACCTTGTTCGCGGCTGAAAGGATGGCTGCAGCTTCCTCTGCGGTCGCGCTCCGGACAACCCGCTCCTCCCCGCCTGCCGCACTCGACGCCTGTACCTGGCCAAACGCTCCGAACAGGACGTTTGTGAACGACCGGTTCATCGCCTTCGACATGATGATCGACAGGATCAGGCCGGACGATCCGTCCAGCGCGCCCGCGATGATCAGCAATTTGCTGTCGAGCACGAAGCCCATGGCAGCCGCCGACAACCCGGCATACGCGTTCAACAGCGAGATCACGGTCGGCATGTCCGCACCGCCTATCGGGATGATCAACAGCACGCCGAAGGTCAGCGCCAACACGATCATGAAGGGGAACAACATCCTGCTGCCCGGGTGCAACACGAGGTACACGGCAAGCGCCAGCGCCACTGCCAGCAGCAGGAAATTGACGAAATTTTGTCCCTTATAGGTCAGGGGCCGTTGCGGCAGGATTTCTTGCAGTTTCCCCGCCGCCATGAGACTGCCGGTAAACGTGAGACCGCCGAGAATTACCTCGATCGACAGCACCGACATCATGAACCGCGAGATATCGGGCGTTCTCAGGTAGAACTCCGCCGAGCCCACCAGCGTCACGCACAACGCGCCGAACGCGTGACTGAGAGCGGTTCGCTGGGGAACGGCGGTCATCGCCACGCGGCCTAGAGGGATACCGATGATCGTGCCCAGAACCAGAGCAATCGCGATCATGGGGTAGTCAATGATGCCGTGATGCAGCAGCGTGCCGCAGATGGCCAGAAGCATGCCTGCTTCACCAGCCCAGATACCATGTCGGGCTGATGTGGGCGAACTCATCCACTTCAGCGAGAGGATGAAGAGCACGCTCGCGATCAGGTACAAAACTTCGATGACGACCTGGTTTCCGGCAAGTTCGGGGGTCATGGCTTGGATGCCGGACGGCTGGATTTGAACATACGCAACATACGATCGGTAATCAGGAACCCACCGACAATATTGCTCGTTGCCGCGACGACGGCAATGAATCCGAGCGTGGCCGACAGCGAACTCTTGTGCTCGCCGACAAGCACGATCGCGCCGACCACGGCGATCGCATCCAAGGCGTTTGTCAGCGACATCAGCGGCGTATGCAGCAGAGGCGATACCCGTCGGATCACTTCAAATCCGATGAAGCCCGCCAGAACGAAGATAAACAATGCGTTGATCAGGTTCGAACTGCTCGCCATCCATTCCTCCGGTCAGCTTTTCGGCGCCAGTGGCGGTAAGCCAAAGAACTCCCGTACCCGGGAATGCACGATCTCGCCACCGCGGGTCAGGAGCGTCTCGCGAACAATCTCATCCTCGAGATTCAGATTCAGCTTCTGGTCCTTGATCAGATAAGTCAGAAACGCCGTGATGTTGCGCGCATACATCTGGCTGGCATGATAGGGAACACCCGTCGCCAGGTTGATGGCACCGATGATGGTCACGCCATGCTTGATGACTGTCTTGCCTCGTTCCGTGATTTCGCAATTCCCGCCGCGCTCGGCAGCCAGATCCAGGATCACCGATCCCGGCGCCATGCTTTTCACCATGTCTTCTGTCACCAGCACGGGCGATTTCTTACCCGGAATTACAGCCGCCGTAATCACGACGTCGCTTTCCTGTACGACCTTGCCTAACAGCTCACGCTGACGGCGATAGAAATCCTCGTCCTGGGCTCGGGCGTAGCCGCGCGCATCCTGAGCGTCCTTGGCTTCAATCGGCAGTTCGACGAACCGTCCACCGAGGCTCTGCACCTGTTCCTTGGCCGCAGGACGCAAGTCATAGGCTGATGTCACCGCTCCCAGCCGCCGCGCTGTTGCGATCGCTTGTAGTCCAGCCACGCCGGCACCAATGACAAAGACTCGTGCTGGCGTGATCGTCCCCGCGGCAGTGGTCAGCATCGGGAAGATGCGCAGATGCGAGGTCGCCGCTACCAGCACAGCTTTGTACCCGCAAATCGTACCCATGGACGAAAGGGCGTCCATGCTTTGAGCCCGCGTGGTGCGCGGCATCAACTCCACAGAAAATGAGGTCACGCCGGCGTGCGCGACTTCCTGTACGACTTCCTTGTCTCCAAACGGACGCAGGAATCCCACGAGGATCTGATCCTTGCGGTAGAGGGGCACGTCAGCTTTGCCGGTGATGTCGTTGGAGCCGTAGCAGAGGATCTGCACGATGATGTCGGCCCCGGAGAAAACGGCGGCACGGTCCGCGACAATCTTTGCGCCTCTTTCTGTGTATTGCGCGTCTGGATAGCCGGCTTCGATTCCTGCTCCGGCCTGGACGTGAACTTCAAATCCTGCCTTGGTTAACGTGGGCAACACCGCCGGCACCAGCGCCACCCGCCGCTCACCCGGATAACTTTCCTTCGGAACACCGATAATCAAGAGGCCCGCCTGTTCCGCAGTTCTCCACACCGGCGCGGCCCGCGCCGCCTGCCACACTAAATCAGCGCCTGCGAGCTGCTTCTGAGGAACTGAGGATTGTAGATGAGGGTCTACACGTGCGCAAACGGAGATTTTTCAGGCTTACTTTGCTGAGTTAACGGTGACCACAAGGCCGTTACCGTCGAGCCTGGCGGCAATCGCCGCGCAGTCGGGCACGACCCAGTCGGCCCCCGCTCGCTCCAATTCCTCGCGTGGAGAAGTTGTGGGCAATGCAATCACACGCGCCCCGGCAGATTTGCCAGCACGGATTCCGGCGGGCGCATCCTCTACGACAATACATTCGGAGGCTGGAAATCCCAGGCGCGCGGCTGCCTTCAGGTACGGCTCCGGATCCGGCTTGCCGTGCTTGATATCGTTCGAGGTAATCAGCGTATCGAGAACCGGAATTCCAGCGGCCCGTAAACGCACTTCCGCCAGGGGACGCGTTGCCGAAGTGGCGACGGTCCAGCGTCCCGGTGGCAAGCTCTTGACCAGCTCAACTGCGCCCTGGATCGGAACGATGCCGTCGAGATCCTCGATCTCTTGCCGCTCAACTTCCAAATTTTCTGCCTCCGCATCTGCATCCGGCAGGAATTCACGCACGGTGACCACGCTTGGGCGCCCATGCGCCGCCTGCACTACCTTTTCTGGATCGAAGCCACGTTGAATCGCCCATTTCTGCCAAACGCGCGCCACGGCATGAGTGGAATCCACCAGCACACCGTCCATGTCAAACAGGAGAGCACTGCACCAAATTGTTGCCATCTCTTCTAATTTACATTCTTTGGAGGAATGATGTGGCGGGGCCGCGCACCTGATCGTCAGCGCGGCTCAGACAAATGACATACCTATGGCTGCACACCCAGCGCTGAGTACAGTTCCTCCGGCCGGTACATGACACCATCCTTGAGCACCAACTTCGTCTTTCGGACATTGCTGATATCGGCCACAGGATCGCCATCGACCATGACAAGGTCGGCCAATTTCCCAACGGTGATCGAGCCGAGATCGCGGTCGAGATGCATGATGCGCGACGCATTGAGCGTCACATTCTGCAGCACCTTTACCGGTGGAATGCCCGCTATGACGTGGAGTTCCAGCTCGCGATGCAGGGCGAACCCTGCCATGGAGTCCGTACCGTCTTCAATCGGAATTCCGGCCCAGTACATCATGCCCGCCATTTCCACCATCCTGGCAAATGATTGCTTGTAACGTTCCTCCATGCCGGTGGGCGGTGTGAGACCGGCGGACAGCAGGCCTCGTCGCACCTGGGGCGGCAGTCGCTTCGCGACGGGCTGGAATCCGCGGGGAATTTCCCCCGCTCTCGTCAGGAACATGTCCTCGAAAACGCTTAGTGTGGGATCGAGTACTGTGTGGCGGTCCTGCAGCAGCTTTACGAACGACTTCACATCGGCCGAATTCAGGTCCAGGTCCGCGCCGCGCTTGGCTACTTCCGTGAAACGCGATGGCGTGTTCGTATTCTTCACATCGGGCATGAAATTCAGCATCAGGAAGTTGGCGTGCTGGACTTCGTCGTAGCCCAGCTTGACGCATTCGGCCGCCGTCATCCCCGCAGGGATGTGCCCGCTCACACGCATGCCATTCTCGTGCGCTTCGTCGATGATGGCCGGCACAAGTTCCGGCTTGACCGAGCTGTAGATCTTGATTTGCACGTAGCCGAGTTCTTTGTATTTTTTGACTGCGGCTCTCGCCTCTTCGTTGGTGGCAACCAATACCTTGGTCGGTCCCTGGAAGGGTCCGGGGCCGTCGATGATGCCCGCCAGCACGATGCGCGTGCCGATCTCCTTGCCTTCCTCGATGCGCTTGCGCCGGGCCAGGAGGGTGTCGATGTCATTGCCGAGATCGCGCACGGTCGTCACACCTGCGGCGAGATTCAGCAGGCCATCGTTGTCGCTAACATGTGAGTGCATGTCCCAGAGGCCAGGCATGAGTGTCTTGCCAGTGGCGTCAATAACCTCTGTGGCTGACGCATTCACCGCTGCGCCAGGAGACACGCTTCGAATGCGATTCCCCTCGACAACCACATTCTGGTCTCTGACGATCTTCCCGTTCTCCGCATCGAAGACATTCGCGTGTGTGAAAATGACGCCGTGCGGCAGGTGGTGGGCCAGTCTGGCGGCCAGGTCCGCGGACCTTCGCTGCTCGACCCGATCCTGTGCGCTCATCAGTGACGATGCTGTTTGCTCCCACCCCTCCGGAATCACCGTGCTCCACGGATTCACAAAGGCGAAGAAACCGTCGCGATCATCGAGCCACACGTAGGTGGGCGAGAAATCCAGTCCTGAGATGGACACCATGTTCACGTGCTTCTTATGCCCGGAAGCCTCCAGATCGAGACTTGTAACTGGCTCGACGCGCGCTTCACCCTCAGGGAGCAACGCGATCATTCCTCCATTGGCCCGGGCTACACGGGCAAGCACTCCAATTTCCGAAGGCGCTCCGTTGATCGAGACATAGACCGCCGGGTCGGTAATCTTCTTTTCGCCCTGCTCTGAGTTGTTCTTCCAGCGTGCGGTGCCGGCATCGGCGGCATACTCTTCGCTCACCGGAGACTTGAGGTAGTCATTTCCCGTGACTGTCTCCGACACTGGAATGCCTTTGGCGTCGAATTTCAAAATGCTGGTGGTCTTCGGCCCGCGGCCGCGATCGTTGAACTGGAAGAACATGTGAACGCTGCCGTCTGGCGCCGTCCACACCGCCTGCTGCCCGGCAAGGTTTCCCATGATCAGCATGGAATAGCGTTCGGCATTTGCTGGAATATCAGCAGGCAGATCCGGAACAGCGCTCTTTGGATCTTTCGTTTGCTGCGCCGTGAGATTGCCGATCAGAACCATGGCGGACAGGAACATCGTGCCCACCGTTGAAACTGCCACACGCGTCTTTGCATGCATACTCACGCCGTCCCCCAGATTTCTCCCAGCACACGCTGGAAATTTACTCCCAGCACTTTTTCGATCACTGCCGCCGACTGGCCGCGCTTCGCCAGTTCGGCGGCGATGATCTCCATGTGGTCAGGTCCGTTCAGATCAGGCACGTACGGATAGCGATCCTCGCCGGGCGCGCCGATCCCCAGCTGCTTGCGCCGCGCGATATCGGCCTCGAATGCGGTTCTTTGCGCATCGGTGAGAACGACCTTTTCAATGCCACCGTCGGAACCGATTCCCACATGATCTGCACCGCATACATTGATTGCATGAACCAGGTGATTGATCACGTGTTCCCTTGTCGGAACTGTCGGGGATGCCACCAGATAGGGCATCAGGTAAACGCCAAAATATCCGCCGCGGTCAGCGAGAGCCTTCAGAATGTCATCCGGCTTACTGCGTGGATGCGCATAAACGGCCGCGCACCCGGAATGCGTGATCAGAACGGGTTTCGAAGATTCCCGGACAGCGTCAGAGGTGGTGCGATAGCCGCAGTGGCTCAGGTCGACTGCAACGCCGGAGTCATTCATGGTTTTTACTGCCAGCCGTCCCGGGCCTGTCAATCCTCCGTCTTTTGCCTCGAGGCAGCCATCACCGAACGCGCCATGCTTGTTGTAGGTCAACTGCATGATGCGCACTCCGAGCTTGCGAAACGTTCCGATGCGCGCCTGGTCCTCCTCGAGAGAAGCCGAGTACTGAAAGCCGAGCATGATTCCGATTTTGCTGCCGCGCTTGGCCTGCGCGATCTCGGAGTATTTCCGGATAATCATGAACAGATCGGGGTACCGTTCCACCAAACTCTCGACCGCGGCGAGGCTGTTGACGGTGTCTTCGAACGTTGGCTCCGAGACAGTGTGGTTTACGGCTGTGATGCCACAATGCCGCGCTGCGGCCAGTGCCTCCGCATTTGCAGGATGTTCCGGGTCCAGGAATGGCGGCGCACAAAGCGAATCGATGACGATCACCCTGCGATAGAGACGATCAATCTCTGCCGGGGTTTCCGCAACGGAATTGTCGCGCAGCCGGGGAAGCAGCCACGCAGCGGCCGAAAGCTTCGGGATGAAGACAAGAAAATCCCGTCGGTTCATGCGGAGATCGCAATCAGAATCGGGATCCTTACGAGATGGTGAGCGCGGCAGGATTCGAACCTGCGACCCACGCCTTAAAAGGGCGTTGCTCTACCACCTGAGCTACGCGCCCACACTACTTTCAATCTAACACAATCCAGCGGCTCCGATCGCGCGTGGCAAAAGCTTCCCGGCTGATACACTGTCGTTTCGCAGCGGCATCCGCATTCAAGCCTGCAGACCCATGAGACCTCCGGTCTTTATCGTAGGCTGTCCTCGTTCGGGAACCAGCTTCCTCTACCACCTCCTGCTCTCAGCGGGAGGTTTCGCGCACTTTCACACGCAGATGAATGTGTTCGACGTGCTGGAGCCGATCTTCGGCGATCTAAGTTCCACCACGAACAAGAAAAAGATGATGCAGGAGTGGCTGCGGAGCAAGGCGTTTGGCGTCTCCGGTCTCGAAGCATCAGAGATCGAGGCCAAGGTAATGGCCGAATGCCGCAACGGCAGCGACTTCATGCGCATCGTCATGGGGGAAATCGCCCGCAAGCAAGGCGTCGATCGCTGGATCGATTCAACTCCGACCAATATTCCGCACATGCCGCGCATCGCCCGCGACTTTCTGGACGCGCAATTCATTCACATCATCCGCGATGCACGCGATGTGGCGTTGTCTCTCGATAAGCGCCATTGGAGCCGCCCCCTTCCCTGGGACCGGAGGCGTAGCCTGCTCGCCGCCGGGCTGTATTGGGAATGGATCGTCCGCAAAGGGCGGAAGAATGGGACTGCGCTCGGGCCCCGTTACTTGGAAGTGCGATACGAAGAACTTGTAGAACATCCCGAGCCGGCTCTGCAGCGAATTGGCGAATTTCTTGGATATAACCTGGACTATGCGCGCATTCAAGCGGCCGGCATCGGATCCGTGAAGAAACCGCTCACTTCATTCAAGGAAGACTTGAAGGAGGGCCAATTCACACCTGTGGGACGCTGGAAGGAGAAGTTTCCTCCAGATCAGCTGGAGCAGTTCGAGCAGTTGATTGGAAATTACCTGCAGGAACTTGGCTACGAACTTTCCGACGCAGGCAACGCGGCCGAACGCTCACTCGGCGTCCGCGGCATGCGGTGGGAATACCGTCATTTTTATGAGTTCAAGCAGTGGGCGAAGGTGAACACACCGCTCTCGCGCTGGAGAGTCAGCTACTCCGATATTCTCATCGATAAATAGGAAAGGGTGGGCGAGATCTACGCCACTTTGCTCAGGAACCACAATGCCAGCTTGATACCACGCAGCACTTGTCCGGCAGCCTGTATTGGCTCCGCGACTTCACGAACCACTCCCCGGCGATGCTGCTCTACGGTTTGAACGCTGTCATTCAGGCGCAATCGAATGCGCTCGGCTCTCCGGCTGGCGTCCGCATAGGTCACCTGCAAAGCACGAAGCCGCGACGCGACCTGCGATGCCATCGCCCTGCCGTCCTCATGAACCGCTTGCAGCCGTGGTTGAATGGTGAGCTTTAACTCCTTCACCACGCTGGCGGATGCTTGCACTCTCGCCGAAATCTCTCTGGATAATTCTGCCGATTTACGCGTCGCCCGCCGCACCACAAGCAACATCCCGACCAACGCCAGGATTTCGGCCAGCAGCGCCGCCGACATCAAGATAATGACGGTCCAAAGGAAGGCCAGCATAGGCATTTTCCCGCCGATGATCGTATCAGGCCTCCAGAGCAAGACCAAGCCAAAACGCCAATTCCTTGCCCGATTTCACAAGGATGGGTACTCTGGCGTGAACGTGTTCCGCGCCAGGTTGAGGTCCCGATTCCGCGTACCGAACATTGCGCTCGCAGTCTGCCTGATTCTCGTGGTTGACCCGACCTGCGGCCGCCGCAAGGAACCGCCCGCGGTTCGCTGGACCGCCGGCACTCCCGGCTGCGAATTCCAACGAGGCGACGACGGACGCTACCGCTGGCGATGGGTTCGCGACGATCTCGACATGACTCTGCTGGTCGACTCTCAGGAGTTGTCGAAGAGCCGCCGACGGCTCTACAAGCCACTCAGCGTTTTTCTCAGCGTGACTTACACCGGACACAGCAGTTATGACTTCCCTGCCGATCTTCGGATGCAGTTCGTACGGCATCACAACGTGACCATCAGCATCCTCAATCCCACTGAATTTGCCACTCAGATGCAAAACGACGTGGACACGAAAATCTTTGATATTGAGCGCGAGATCAAAAAGCACCCGGAGAAGTCGGAGGAGTTGACCAACCACGGCCGTGAGTATCAAAAGCAAGTGGCGGAGTTCATCGAATTCCTGAGCACGCAGAGTCTTGAGTCTGCGATCCTGTCGCCCGGGAGTCCCGAAGCACATGGCTGGGTCTTCTTCCCCACCAAGAACAAGTGGCTGGGCTCCTGGAAAGAGCGTGAAGATTTCATCCTCCAAGTGTGGATGAAAGACAAGGTCTACCAGTTTCCTTTCTCTTTGCCACCGACTGAGGGCGACCTCATTCTTCGGAAGCGCGACGAATAGTTCGACAATTGCACCCGATCTCTTTCTCTTTCGCGATTACCGACCCGGCTCCCGAACTGTGCTACAGTTGCCTGCTCATGGATTCCAGCCAGGAGAGGGCCCCCGCTGCAAAGAAATCCCCCGAGCTCCTCTACTGCCCGGTTTGCGCGAGAGAAGTGGACGATCCGCTCACCTGCGGGGACTGTTCCGCCGTCATTTGCCGCCGCTGCGGCACTCCGCTCGAGTCTCCTGACGAACTCGGCATGGGATGAACATGACTTCGACCCCGGTTTCTCCTGCCCAACAAAAGGAAGCACGCCAGCAACCTAGTTTGATTCGCGGACTCGGCCTGCTCGATTCCGTATTGCTCCTTGTCAGCGGCATCATCGGGTCCTCGATCTTCCTCACCGCGAAAGATATCGCTGGCCCCCTGCCGCATCCTTTCTGGTTCTTTCTGGTGTGGGTGTTGGGCGGAGCGATTTCCCTCTGCGCTTGCGTAGCGTTTGCCGAGCTCGGTGCAATGTTTCCTGACTCCGGCGGACAGTATATTTACCTGCGCGAAGCCTATGGCGACCTGGTCGCCTTCCTCTATGGATGGATGTTGTTTGCGGTGGCGAACGGTGGCACGATCGCCGCACTATCCGTGGCAGCAGCCGCGTATACGGGCAACATCGTCCCGGCAATCTCGCAGGAACATGTCGTTTTCTCACTCTTCGGCATTGCCTTTACTCGCGCCCACGCTGTGGGACTTGTGCTCATTGCCATCCTCACTTTCGTCAATGTCTTCGGACTACGGTGGGGCGCTCTGCTGCAGAATGTCTCGACCTGGACCAAGTTCACAGCCATGGCCGCCTTTGTCGGCCTGGGCTTTTTGATTGGTAAAGGGCACTGGTCCAATTTCACCGCGCACCCCGCGGGCGGTCTCAGCATGGGACTGAGCCCCGGACAACTGATCTCCGCGCTGGGGGTGGGGTTGATCGCGGTCTTCTGGGCCTATGACGGATGGGTCTACATAACGTGGGTAGCCGGAGAGGTCAAAGAACCGAAGCGAAATGTACCGCTGGCGATGGTGTTCGGCGTGCTCACAGTGGGGGCCATCTATCTCGCCATGAACATGACGTACGTTTATGCGCTTCCGTTAAGCGAAGTGGCGAAATACGAAACGATCGTGCATACCGCGGCCGAAACGCTGTTCTCACCTCAAGCCGCAGTATGGCTCTCCCTCATGATCGCCATCTCCTGCTTCAGTGCCGCCGCATCGTGCACCCTCTCCGGCTCGCGCGTATACATGGCGATGGCACAGGACGGAGCCTTTTTTCAAAGCATGGCGCGGATCCATCCCCGGTGGCGCACACCCGCTTTCAGCCTGATCGGCCAGGGTATCTGGGCAGCCGTCTTAACAATCAGCGGGAAGTACGATTGGCTCTACACATACGTGATCTTCGGCATGATGTCTTCCTACGCCCTCACGGTCGTCGGATTGTTCGTCCTGCGATGGAAACGACCCGATGTCGCCCGTCCCTACCGCTGCACCGGTTATCCGTGGCTTCCGGCAATCTACCTGCTTATCGCGATCGTCTGGCTCGTCAACACAATTATCACCAGGCCGAGCGAAGCGCTGGGTAGCACGATCATCGTTCTCTTGGGTATTCCCTTCTATCTCTACTGGAAGCGCAAGAGTCGTAGAATAGTCGCTCCGGAGTAGTTCCCGTGTTCGAGCGTTACACCGAGAAGGCGCGTCGCGCCATTTTCTTCGCCCGCTACGAAGCCATCCAGTTTGGTTCGCCCTACATCGAGACGGAGCATCTGTTGCTCGGGATGCTACGGGACAATCCTCATCTCGTGCGCCTGTTGCCCGCAGGCTCGGTCGAATCCATCCGGGCCCAAATCAACGCCAACTCTCCCGCTCGCCAGTCCGTGCCCACTTCTGTCGATCTGCCTCTAAGCAATGAGGGCAAGCGCTCGCTCGCCTACGCAGCGGAAGAAGCCGAGCGACTCGGACATCGCCACATCGGCAGCGAACACCTGTTCATGGGATTGCTGCGAGAGAATCGCAGCTTTGCGGCTGCGCTCCTGCAGGAGCGAGGTGTGTCACTGCCGAAGTTGCGTGAACGCTTCGCCTCAGCGGACGACGTGCAAGGTCCCGAAGTCCGGGGTCGCCTTGCGGAGGGTGAGACTCGCATCCAGATTCATGGCATTTCATGTTCAGCCGAGACCATCCGCGAACGCGTGAATCCACTACGGGAATTCAACTGGTACTGGCAAAAGCAAACCTGGAAAGCCCACGATTTGGCGGTAGGAAAAGACGGTAAGGCCTCCTTCAACGCGAGTCTTGCCAAAGATAGGGATAGCTTCACCTTGAGTCCCGGTGGATGGAGGAAGGATCAGTGCCGCATCTGCAACTGGGAACTTTGTGAATCGGATGATCCCCAGCACAACAGCGGATATAGCAATGGCCGCGATTGGGTCTGCACGGAATGCTACGAAAAGTTTCTGCAAGGCCCTGACTACTTCGCCTCCTCGCACGCCGACATCACCTAGCTGTACGCGAAATTTTGTTGCCCGAATCGCCGCTCTCTGTAATCCTTACGGCTCGCAATTCACGACGAGCGTTGACTCAGCGCGTGAGTGACCCAGGGCCAGAATCCGCCACGTTAGCCGGAAGCGGCGTCTCCATCGCCGACGCGCAGGATCCCAACCGCCCCAAGCGCGTGATGGGATTCCGCGACCTGCTGTTGTTCTACGTCGTCACCGGCATAAGCCTGCGCTGGATTGCGACCGCAGCGGCCGCGGGACCGAGCTCGATCATCATCTGGATCGGGGCGTGGCTCGCTTTCTACACGCCGCTCGCTTTGTCTGTGATCGAGATGTCGTCCCGCTACCCCAACGAGGGCGGCCTCTATGTCTGGTCGAAACGTGCCTTCGGCGATTTCTCCGGCTTCATGGCGGCGTGGACTTACTGGACCTCGAATCTTCCCTACTTCCCCGCCGTACTGTATTTCGCCGCCAGCAACATCCTCTACATGCGGCAGGATCAATGGGGATATCTGTCGGGTAATGCCACGTTCTACATCACGTTCGCGTTGCTCACGCTGATTGGAGCCACGCTGTTGAACGTCGTCGGTCTCGACGTCGGCAAGTGGCTACATAACATCGGCGCGCTGGCCATGTGGATCCCTGTCCTGATTGTGATCGGCATGGGCCTGCTGGCGTGGCACCGCTTTGG
>DATIWL010000132.1:0-2809 GCA_035519435.1 Terriglobales bacterium | reverse complement strand
CCCTCCATGGCGCCGGTGCCGGAGGCGGCCAGGATGAGCACGTCCTGTTCCGTCTGAAAGAGCTGTTTCAAGGCGCGCTTGGCGTCGGCGAAGATCTGACTGAACTGCGGCGTGCGATGATGGATGACCGGCTGCGCCATCGCGAGCAGCACCCGCGGCGGCACAGGGGTAGGCCCTGGGGCGATGAGATAATTCTTGATCACGCGATGTCCTCTGCGGCAAAAAAAAGCCTGAACCTCTGCAACTCAGAGGCCCAGGCGTTCGACCCGCTGAAGGTCAGCACTCCCTCGTGGTTGATTCCACGTTGCGCCAGTCGTGCAGACCACTCAATTCCTCCACGGCCTTAGCCAATCCTCCCCAGGCTGTCAACCGATCCGGTTCGTCGATAGTGGATCAGCGCGTACCGTTGTTCACCAATGTCATAAACTCCTGGCGGGTCTCCTGATGGGTCCGGAAGACACCCAGCATTGCGCTCGTAAGCACCACCGAGTTTTGCTTCTCCACGCCACGCATGCGCATGCACAAATGCTCGGCACGCAGGACTACGCCGACACCGAGTGGGTCGAGCTCGTCCATCAGCATGTTTGCAATCTGGGTCGTCAGACGTTCCTGCACTTGCAGGCGCCGGGAATAGACTTCAACCAGACGCGCGAGCTTGCTGATGCCGACGATGCGGTGCTTTGGGATATAGGCAACGTGCGCCGTGCCGAAGAACGGGAGGATGTGATGCTCGCACATCGAGAAGAAATCGATGTCGCGAAGGACTATCATCTCGGAGTAGTCTTCGACGAACAACGCCCCGTTGATGACGCTCTTCGGATCCTCCGTGTATCCCTTGGTGAGGTATTCCAACGCACGCGCCACGCGCTGGGGAGTCTTCACAAGCCCCTCGCGCTGTGGGTTCTCGCCGAGGCGAAGCAGGATCTCCGTTACCGCATTCTCGATCGAGGCGTCCGACATCGAGGTGGATCTTAACCGAAACCCGCCGACCTGCAACCGCCGTTCGGCGACGAACGACGGAGCGCGTGGTGATTAGCGGCCGCTGCGCTTTTCGACGGCTTTGACGCGCTGGTACTTGCGGTAGTCGTAGCCGGTTGCCATCGCCATCAGAATGGGTTCCATGCCACCGGCGCGCTCGCGTCGCAAGATGCGCAAGCGTTCGTAGAAATCCTGAAAATCCTTGTTGATGCGCTGGCGCTCGTCAACCGGATTGAGGAAGAAATCGCGCAGCCGTGTCACCGTGAACCGGAAGGCGGAGAAGCGCAACTCGTTCGGGAAGGCGTCCCACTCGGCAAGTGAGAGCGTCCGCAACGCTTCATACCCACCGATCAGCGCCTCGAATTTCTTCAAGGAGTAGCTTCCGCTCTCGAAGCAGAGGGCGTTTACGGCGGTGGCCAGGTCGAAAATGAACTTGCCCCTGCATGCGGCCTCGAAGTCCAGAACCGCAACTACCTTTTCGCCCTTGAACTTGATGTTGTCGTGGAACAGGTCGCCGTGAATGATCCCCTTGGGCAGCTTTCCTTCGAGGTAATGATTCAGGTACTCAATTTCTTCGTCGAGGGTACGGATGATTTTCTTGAAGTAGTGCGGCAGCCGTCCGCGGGCATCAAAGTACACTTCGGCAACCCGTTCGAAGCCGAAGCGGTTGTCGATGCCCTTCTTGTAAGTCTTGCCAATGAGGTGCAAGTCAGCAAGCACCCTCCCGACGTTCTCCAGTTGGCCAGCTGTGAGATCCTCGGGTTCCACGAAGTGTCCATCGATGTAACGATAGACAGACAGGGACTTTCTACCCCACTCGATATACTGACGGCCACGCCGGTCCGTCAGGGGGACAGGGCAGGGGAAACCGTGCTTGCGGAGGAAGACGAGGAGATCAAGCTCGCGCTTCACCTCCATCTCGCCCTTTACTTCGTCGATTTTGACGAGGAACTTCCCTTTGACGGTTTCAATCAGGTAGTGGGTGTTGACAGATCCCTCAGTGATCTCGCGCGTCGCGGTGACACGCGGAAGGCCGTAATCCGCAGCTATCTCGTTGAATTCTCTCTTTGAGATCTTCGTGTACACGGCCATTCTAGTCGAACTTCTGGATGATCCTCAGCTTCGCAGACCATGAATTTTATAACAGAATCACAAAAGATACTACCCCTCGCCGCCAAATGATGTCAAGAAAAATATTGAAATGGCGGGTCGGTCCGAACGTCTGATAAACGTCACGCCGGCCCGTTGGGATTGCCGCTTGAAGGAGAAGGCTCCGCCCGCCCGTGCCCAGCAAATAGGCAAGGCCTGCGTGGGACGTTCGGTCCTTTCAGATGCTCAATTTTGCAATGATGGCCTCTGTAAACTGCGTGGTCGACGACCGGCCACCGAGGTCACGAGTCAGGCAGGTTCCCTCTTCCATAACCTCCTCAACAGCTGTCTGGATACGTGTCGCTGCGGCGTTTTCACCTAAATGTCGCAGCATGAGGACCGTGGAAAGGATTGCGGCAGTCGGGTTGGCCAGGTTCTTGCCCGCGAGGTCCGGTGCCGTGCCATGCACCGCCTCGAAGATTGCGTAGCGGGAGCCGAGATTGGCCCCCGGAACCACTCCCAGCCCACCAACCAAGCCGGCACAAAGGTCAGAGACGATGTCGCCATAGAGGTTTTCCAGCAACAGCACATCGAACTGGCGGGGCCGCAACACCAATTGCATGCACGCGTTGTCGACGATCATCTCCTGATATTCGATCTTGGGATAGAGCCTGGCGATCTGCTGGGCGCAGCTCAGAAACAAGCCGTCAGAGAGTTTCATTATATTGGCTTTGTGAATCGC
>DATIWL010000131.1:0-38223 GCA_035519435.1 Terriglobales bacterium | reverse complement strand
GAACTGCGAATCCGGCCCAAAGCTGCCTGGATGTCGGGGAGAGTGACCATTACTCATTTTACTGAGAAGGCGGGAAATGCCAAGAACACAGCTACGAGCCTCGGGCTTCGAGTTCCGAGCAACCACTTCACCCTATGTTGCACGAAGCTCGTGGCTCGTAGCTCGGAGCTTTGATTGCTATTCATGCCCTTAGCTGCTTGCTGACGTAACTAATGGCCAATCCCGGGCCTGTCCGGGTCCACCCAGGTAATGGCCCATGGGACGTTCTCCCCTACGCCCTTCGAAACCTAGGCAGCGGCCGAAAAGCCCGCCAGAATGGGGTTTTACAAGGAGTTCCGTCCCCAGAACTCATGACTACCAAATTCGCAACCTCCCTCGCCCCTATCCCAATCGTGCCCCGGAAGAATACGGCGCGCATTGCCCTGTTTGATCTTCCCGAGGCTTCAACCGTCCTGCTGACGGAATGTTTCCGCCAGTTTGGGATAGATACGATTCCGATTTCGAGCGTTCACAAGGAGCGCCTGCACCGCGAGAAGTTCGATGCCTGCGCACTGCCGATGAAGGAATCGGTCGGCGGCACCATCGAACTGGCGCGAAACTCGGCCTCCAACAGCCGGATCGTGATTTACGGCGTGGGCGGCACCGCGCAGGACGCCATGCGCTTTTCGAAGTATTGCATCAACGCCATCTTTCACGAACCGCTGGAACGGTCTGCCGTGGTCAAGCTCATACGCTCGACCCGGCCCCTGGTGCTGCATGAATTCCGGCGCTACGTGCGCGTGCCGGTCATGACCGATGTTGCGGTCGTCGCCGCCGATGGCTCGCGGCTGAGCGTTACCAGCCAGGACATCAGCACCGGCGGCATGTCGCTGAAGGGCACGGCGCATCTCGAGCCTGGGCAGCTGGTGGAGGTATCGTTCGCCCTCCTGACCCTGCCGCGGATTCACGTGCGCGGCTATGTCACCTGGAAGAAGCCCAATAAGACAGTGGGCGTCCGCTTCGACATTTCGGATGAGCGCCGTCGCCGACTGAAAGACTGGATCGGCGGATACCTGGAAGCGTAGACCATCGCCGAAGTCAAAAGTCAATTGAAGAAGTGCTAACACATAGGCCGAGAGGTTCAACTTCTTCAATTTGACTTCCGACATTTGACTTCTGACCTGACACCCGAGACCGGCTTCTCTAGAATGTCCTGGTGAGTTCCTCTCCTTCCGTTGCTGAGCCCCGGCCAACACCTTTATCCGAGCAGCGCGAGTTCTCGCTTCGCGAGCGCATCCAGCTCTGGCTCATCAGCTGGGCCGCGTATCTGGCCATCGCCCTGATCGGCCCCACACTGCGCTACGCAGTTTCATGGGAGGAGGAACCGTCGCAGCCCGATGCAACTTTTGAGAAGCCGGTGATCTATTCCTTCTGGCACCGGGCGGTGTTCCCCGCAACCTGGATCTGGCGAAAGCAGAAGATCGCAGTCATGGTGAGCCGCAGCTTCGACGGCGAGTACATCGCACGCATCATTGAGAGATTCGGTTTCCAGGCGGTGCGCGGATCGAGCAGCCGCGGTGGGTCAGCCGCGTTGCTCGGCATGAAGGGAGTTCTGGAACAAGGCGAGACCGTGGCGTTCACCATTGACGGGCCGCGCGGACCGAAATACATCGCCAAGCCCGGGCCTGTGAAGCTCTCGAAGATCAGCGGTCTGCCAATGGCCGCGTTCTACGTCGCTTTGAGCGACGCCTGGGTGCTGAACACCTGGGACGAATTCATGATCCCGAAGCCGTTTTCTCGCGCCCTGGTGCGGCTCAGCAGGAAGACTGTTGTTCCATCCGATGCATCCGAAGAACAGATGGCTGAGTACCGTGCCCAACTCCAGGCCATGCTCGAAAGAGTAACGCGCTTTGCCGAAGAGAACATCGCGCGCGTCGGATCGAGTGAGTTTTCCACCCGAAGCTTGTGAGGTTTCCCTGGGCCGTTGTAACACTCTTCCGGTTCAAGAGCCGGGCCAACCCACGCACGAGTCTTGCCGCGAAAAGGCCGTTGACGGGTGTCTCTCTCCGACGATAGATTTGCAGAGCCAGCCTTTTTGCTCTTTCCAAAATTGGGTTCGCGCAAGTTCGTGCGCCGTCAAGACGGTGTCATGAATGGGAAGCGGGTGTGAATCCCGCGCTGCCGCGCAACTGTAAGCGAGGACCTGGCGGTTGTTCACTGGGAGAAATTCCGGGAAGGACGCCGCCGCAAGACGGGCCGATACGGCCCTTGCTCGCAAGCCAGGAGACCGGCGTGAACCATCCACAGAAACCCCTTTCGCGTGCAAAGGAGGATGGTATGGTCCGGGTTCTCTCTTTCGTTCTTCTCTCCGCAGTTTCTCTCGTGTTGTTTGTGCCGGCGGCTTTCGCCGGCGAAGTCCGCGTCAAGGTCGTTGATCCGAATTCGGCTGTCGTTGCGGGCGCGCAAGTCTCGATCTTCAAGGCGGGCAAGGCCGGGCCTCTGCAGATTCGGACAAGTTCAGCGGATGGCGTAGCCATCCTGAACATCGATGCGGTTGCACCGCTGCAAGTGCAGGTGCTCGCGCCGGGATTTGCCGCGGCTCGCATCGACCTAAGTCCGACGGCGGGGATGGCGATCGTCACGCTGCAGGTTGCGCCGGCGTCGGAAACAGTCGTCGTGACGGCGACGCGAACGCCGGTGCCGGCCCGGGAGACGGCGAGCAGCATCTCGCTGCTGAGCGGTGACGAGATTGCCACCATGCAACCGGCTGCGCTCTCGGATGCGCTGCGTTTTCTGCCGGGCGCGGTGGTCAACGTGAGCGGACAGCGCGGCGGCCTGGGATCGCTGTTTGTACGCGGCGGAGATTCTCGCTACAACAAGGTCCTCATCGATGGCGTGCCAGTCAACGAACCCGGCGGCACCTTCGATTTCGGCAGCGTGCCCGTGGCCGAGGTGGATCGCGTGGAGTTTCAGCGCGGTTCGCAAAGTACGCTATATGGCTCCGATGCAATGACCAGCGTGCTGCAGGTCTTCACGCGCGCCGGGACGACAGCTGTTCCCGAACTTCGTTTCGGAGCTGATGGAGGTAATTTCGGAACAGCGCATGGATTCGCGTCATTGGCGGGCGCGCGTTCGCGCTTCGACTACAACTTCTTTGCCGATCAGTTCCAGACGGATGGACAAGGCCCGAACGCAGATTACGGGAATGCGCTGCAGGGAGGCACGGCCGGCATCCAGATCAGTCCCGTGGCCCTGTTTCGAGTTTCGGCTCGGCACTCCAACCGACGTGCCGGCGTGCAGAACGAGTGGGATTTCAATGGGGATCGCCGTCTCCCGCCCGACCTGGATCAGTTCGCCCGCTCGAATAACTTTCTGGGCAGCGCGGAATTGCTGCTCTCCGGGCCTTCGCGATGGACCCATCGCTTCACCGGATACGAATACAACACCCGACGTCTGAACGAGAACGATACGACAACCCCGGGGCGCGATTGCGAAACCACGTTCAGCGACTGTCCATTTCTCAACCTAGCGCACATCAACCGGGCCGGACTCATGTATCAGGGTGACTACATCCCCCGGAGTTGGGCGCGGACCACGGTTGGATACGAGTTTGAGGACGAGAATGGACGCTTTTTCTCCTCGTTTCCTCCGACGATCGCAGGTCTTCGGTTGAACCACGCCCTATACGTGCAACAGTGGCTGAACTGGAAGCGTCTGACCGCGATTGCCGGCGTGCGCTACGCGCACAACGAAACGTTTGGCGACAAGGCCGTGCCTCGCGTGGCTTTGAACTGGCAGGCTCTTGAGGGCAGCAATGTTCTGGCAGGAACGCGTCTGCGATTTTCCTATGCAACCGGCATCAAGGAGCCGCGGTTTGAAGAGTCCTTTCCTAACGATATGTTCACCAAACCGAATCCGGACTTAAGGGCGGAGGAGAGCCGGTCATTTGAAGCCGGCTTTGAGCAGGGCCTGATGTCCGGCCGGTACCAGCTCAGCGCAATCTATTTCAACAATCTTTTTCAGCACCAGATCGACTACAGCTGTTGCGATGAGGAAGGCCGCGGGCAATACGTCAACATCAACAAATCCATGGCGCATGGTGCGGAAGTAGAACTGACGGGGCGGATCAATTCGCGGCTCTCGGTACAGGGAGCCTACGTCTACACGTCATCGCAGATTCTCGAACAACCGTTCGCGTTCGACGATCTCCATCAGCCCGGCCAGCCGCTGTTGCGACGTCCCAAGCATTCCGGAAGCCTCCTTCTAACGCATCAGGGGTCGCGGGTGGGATGGAATGTCGGCGGAACGTTCGTAGGCCGTCGCGCAGATTCCGACTTCTACGGCTTCGGCATCACGCACGCCGCCGGATATGCGCGCGTCGATCTTGGCGGATGGTATGCCCTCACCTCGCGGGTGACCGCTTATGCCAATGTCAACAACGCGCTCAACGATCATTACAACGAAGTGCTGGGGTATCCAGCAATGACGGCGAACTTCAGGGCGGGGTTAAGGTTTCGCATCGGAGGAGAGTGAGTTTCCGCGGCTGAGGGTGCACCCGCCGCGGCTAGGGCCGGGTAACGACGGGTTCCTTAGTCTCGGTCTCGCCGCGGACCTCGTCCCTGGAAGCCGGTATGCGCGGCGAAGGGCACTTTCCTCCGCCGTTGTAGCGATGACGCACCGCCCAGAGCTTCTCAACTTCCTTCTCGCCCAGTGGCTGCTCGCGACCCAGGAGGTGAGCGACGAGGGCGATGTGGGCAAAGTGCTCGACGGTTTCCATCTTCATGTAGGCGTCTTCCAGCGTCGGGCCGTAAGTGACCACGCCGTGATTTGCCATCAGGATGGCGTCATGGTCGGGGATCAACGGCTCCAACGCATCGGCCAGTTCGGGTGTGCCGGGAGTTCCATAGCGCGCGAGAGGAATCTCGCCCAGCCCTACCACCACTTCGCACACGAGTGGGCGGTTCAGGTCCATGCCTGAGGCGGCGAATCCGGTGGCTGTGGGCGGATGGGCGTGAACGATTCCACTCACATCCGGCCGCACGTGGTAAATGAGCAGGTGCATCCCGATCTCGCTCGAAACGTTACGTTTACCCGCGAGGCGGTTGCCGCGCTTGTCGACGATCACCAGGTCGGAGGGCTTCATCCGGCCCTTGCTCATGTAGGTGGGAGTAACGAGGAAGCGGTCTTCATCGAGGCGCACTGAGAGGTTGCCGTCCGTTGCGGCAACGAAACCATTGCCATGCAGCAGACGGCCAAACTCGACGATCGCAAGTCGCTGTTGTCGCTCGCTCGCCATTGGCCCCCAAGCCCCGCCGTCATAGTACCGCACGTTCAGAAATGCTTACAACCGTTTCCGGTGTCAAAAATCGATAATCTTGTCGCTATCAGGCAGCAATCAGGGCAGGATCGCCTGATGTGTTTCGCGGTCTCATCAATTTGGGACCGCCCCAACCCCGAATCCTATAATTCCCAGGTGCTCGTCTCCGACTTCCAATACGACCTCCCCCCGGACCGGATCGCCCAGGAGCCATTGGCGGACCGGGCTGGGTCGCGATTGCTCCACGTCAGGCGCGGGAAGGGAGCCTTTGAGGATCGCGATTTCCGAGATTTTCCAGGTCTCCTGCGGCCGGATGACCTGCTGGTGCTGAACAATACGCGCGTATTCCCAGCGCGGCTTTACGGGCATCGCGGCGGCGCGCGTGCGCAGCCGGTCAGCCGGCAAAATCCGGCCGCTCGCGACTTCCTGCACGGGCGGGTAGAAGTTCTGCTTACCCGGCAGATTTCGGCCGATCCCAATGACTGGGAGTGCCTGGTTCGGCCGGGAAGAAAAATCGGGATCGGCGAGAGGCTCTGGTTCGGCGAACCCATCGTCCTGGAAGCGGAGGTCATCCGCCGCGGCATGTTCGGCGAGCGGACGATTCGTTTCTCGCCTGTGCCAGATTTCCTTTGCCGAGTGGAGCACATCGGTCATGTCCCGTTGCCGCCATACATTGATCGCGAGGACCGGCGAGATGATCGTGAGCGTTACCAGACGATCTACGCCCGGGACAGGGGGTCAGTGGCCGCGCCAACAGCGGGACTGCACTTTACACCGGAGATCCTGGGCCAGATTCGCGCGCGCGGGATCGAGATTGCGGAAATTACGCTTCACGTGGGGCTCGGAACATTTCAGCCGGTGCGGGTCGAAAAGGTGGAAGACCACAAATTGCACAGGGAGTGGTACGAGATATCGCCCGAAGTCTCACAGAAGATCAACGCGGCAAAGATCGAGCGACGCCGCGTAGTTGCAGTGGGAACGACAACGGTGCGCACGCTCGAGTTCGCCGCACAGATTATGGGACAGGGTCGCGTCTCGGCCGGAAATGGCGAGGCAGACCTGTTCATCTATCCCGGCTTCAACTTCCGTATCGTCGACGCGCTACTGACCAATTTTCACCTTCCTCAATCGACGCTGCTGATGCTGGTGTGCGCGCTTGGCGGCATGGAGTTGGTCTTGGACGCATACCGGCATGCTGTGAATTCCGGATATCGCTTCTATTCTTACGGAGACTGCATGCTGGTGGAATAAGAAGACATTGCTGGCCCGACAGTGTTCTCCCCGCTGCAGTCCGATATACTGATTGGCTTGATTTTCATGCGTTCGATTCACGAATTCATGTAGTGGCCACAGGCTGTTCCGGCGGCAATGCCGATGCGACTTCCCTGCTTATATTTTGAGGGTGCTGATGGGCGGAACCAGCTGTCTGGGAGCATCCAATTGCTTGGAATTGGCGGCTGCGAGCGCGGCAATGATCTCTGGAGTGTAGGGAATTAGGGTTCCGAGGAGGAGAGTAATCGTGAGGAGAATCCTGGGTGTTCTGGTGGTGGCCACTGCGCTCGGCGTCGTCGCGTGGGCGCAGCTTCCTGGAGAAGGTACCCAGACGGGCCCCAAGTATCCTCGCGCAGAGCTGTTCGGCGGCTACGTGTATGGCATGACCGATTACTTCAACTCCGGGCATGTGGCGCGGCCCCAGGGCTGGAATGTGTCGCTTGGCCTGAACGCAGCCAGCCACCTGGGATTCGTTTTTGAAGCCAATGGACTATACGGTACTTCGAGGATTCCGGTCGCAGTACCGGCGCCCTTTCCGCCCTGTGGTGGCACAGACACACAGGGATTCTGCCCGCCAGGAACGGACACGTTTAACGTCGACACCAAGAACTACAACTACCTCTTTGGTATCCAGATACCATTTCGCAGGTCAGAACGATTTACGCCGTTTGCCGAAGCCCTGTTTGGACATGCGGGAGTGCGAGGCGAGGCACTCTCAGGAGACGGAACGAGATTCTCGGTAGTCAGCGGGGGGTTGGGACTGGTTGGCGGAGGCGGCGTGGACTACAACATCAGTCCCCGTTTCGCGTTGCGATTCAAAGCGGACTACTTCCAATCACGGGTATTCCGGCTGAAGCAAGACAATGCATTATTTTCCGTGGGGATTGTCATCCGCACGGTGCACAAGAAGAAAAAGACACTGGAAGATGTCGACCAGCCGCAGCCTTGAGCATTAGTCACGGCGCAAAACGCGGGTCAGTGGTTCAGCTTTGGCGCGCAGTTCGTCGCTAAAGTCCGCCCCCTTCTCGACGGCCTCGTCGAACCGTTCCTTCGCCTCATCGGTCCATTCGGAAATCGTGTCAAGGGCGTCCTCGTAGGAGCGCCGTAGGTCGCGGCGCATCTGCTTGCCTGACTTTGGCGCCAGCAGCAGACCGAGAGCAGCGCCTACTCCCAGTCCAATCAGCAGAAAGGAGATCGCTGTGCCGATATTGCTCTCTGATGTCTCATATTTCCCGATTCTCATAAGGACCTCCAGAACCTTTCTATTGTAGCTCCGGTCAGAGATGACGTCTCGGTTCATGCTGGTATCTCGGAGGGGGGCCCAGGTAATGAGTTACGGATCATCGAGAAGACGCGTTAGCGGCGGGGTTGGTGCGAGGTGCATTACTTACGCTACTTGGGCAAAAAAGAAAATCACAGGCTTCAACTGCGCCATAGACACCGGATTTGGCATATACTTCGCGGCGCGCTTGATCTTCGTCCAGGAGACCTCCCCCATGAACAAGCTCGTCGAAGTTCTGCTCACCGCATTGGCACTCGCTGGGATGTACTGCGCGATGCCAAGAAACGCCGCTTCCAGCGGAAATCCCGTGCTTCGGACAGGGCATGAGGTCCTCGTGGCCGACGGCAGCGATCCGATGCCGTTGTGCCGCGGGAGGAAATGCGGAGCAAGATAAGGACTCTAGCTCGACTTGCATCCTGTTGAAGTTGCGGCCGTCAAAATTCTGGTTGCGCGGCTGCTCAGGGAGAAGTATGCTTCCATGCCTCAGGAACAGGTCAATTCATGAACTGGCTTTCGTACGCGAGCTGGCTGGCGGGTCCCGCGCTGCAAATCACGCTTCTCGTCTTCATGGTGCGTCGCGACGTGCATCGGACATTCCCGCGGTTCTTTTCTTACGTCATTTTCCAGTTCGCGAAGACTGGAGTCCTGTTCGTAACTTACAGGTACTTTGCAGGCGACCTCGCCGAGGGTTCGAAGAACTATTTTGACGTCTACTGGGCGGGGAATGCGATCAGCGTGTTGCTGGCGGTCGCAGTAATGGATGAGATCCTGCATCATCTCTTTCATCGGTATGGGGGGATTCAGACCCTGGCGTCGACGATCTTCCGCTGGGCCTGCGGATTGTTGCTGCTGGTATCGATTCTCGGGGCGATTTCGAGTAACGAAGGCAGCGCTGACCGGGTTGTGGCTGCGGTGCTGAGTTTTGAACGCAGCGTCCGTTTGATGCAATGCGGACTATTCCTGCTGATTATGCTATTGTGCCGCGTTCTGAAGCACTGTTGGCGTCAGCCGGTCTTCGGAGTCGCGTTGGGCTTCGGCATTTTTGCCAGTATCGAATTGATTCTGGTCAGCGCGGTGACCGTATTCGGCGACGCTCAGGCCGAAACGGTGAGTTTGATCAAGAGCCTTGCCTACAACGCTGTGACTGTACTGTGGATTGGGTATCTCAGCCAGGAGGCGGAATCAGTGCCGGCCGTGGAAGTTGTTTCGCATGGCCCTGCCTTGAATATCGCGCTGGCAAGCCCAGAAGCTCCATTGAACGGAGATAGTTCTTTCCTGGCCATGGTGGAACAAGCCGTGGACCGGGTTTTGTCGCGGCACACCTGGCCCGCGCCGCAGACGAAAGGGTCACAAATTATCGGCCGCAAGCCGGGGCCGGAAGAGAGAAACTAACTCCAGATCTCCCACCCGACGTTTTGCATGACCAACTCTCTAGCAGCCGATTTACGTCCGGAGGCCCAGTGGCCTCCAGAAGAGGGCGAGGTCGTGTCGTTCCAATCCGCAGATGGGTGGAAGACCGGAGTATTGCGTGAGGTGCGGTGGGGGTTGGTGTGGCGCGACTTCGTGCTGGAAGACGGCCGCGTGCTCCCAGAACACAAAGTGAAAGGGTGCCCGCAGCCCCCGCTCTGGCGCGACGCCGACGAGGTCTCGGCGGAAGAGCGGGAGGCCTGCGAAGAGCGGCTCGTATTTATGTCCGAGTCGGGGCTCGACCCGCGTGAGCGCGAGCAACCGTTCTGGGCGGAACTCAACCAGTATCTCGCCTATACGTATCTGCGATATAAGCACGCTGGCGTTGGTCAAGGCTGAGAAAGGCGATGAAGAAAACCGTGCCCCGCCCTGAAGACAAAGACGGCAAACAGAGATTGTGGAAGTCACTGAATGACGCCGGCCTGGTTGGAATCGAGCTCGATGAGTTTCCCGAGCGGATTCGCGAAGTGAAGCAGGCGGTCATGGTTCGCCTGGGGGAACTATTGGAAGATGAAACGGACTGGCGCGAGCGCGAATCGGCTGCCTACTCTCTCGGGACGTTGAAGAAGCTGGAGTCCAAGCTTCAGGCAAGGGCGGCGAAGCAGGATGGCTGAGCTTTGTCCCTGCCGCATATCACTTTCCTCTCAAAACTTGAAAGCATTCCGGTTGGCGCGGAACGGGATCAACACCACCGCTTCGAGAGCAACAGGCTTGCCGTCTTTCATGGCGGGATGGAACTTCCAGCGCGCGAGGGCGCTCTTGGCAAACGGCTCGAGCCTTTCGTCAGGACTGCTGAGGACACGAATGTCGCCGACGGTTCCATCCGAATGGATAACCGCGTAGAGCGTGACGGTACCCTGGACGTTGGCGCGCATGAGTTCGATGGGGTATCCCGGATCGGTTTTCTGGAACGCGTCGGGCGTCGTAAGAACTCCCGGTTGCTGGTTGTCCTTGAGTTCGGCGTAACGGATGATCCAGCTTCCCGTAGCCGAGTTCAGGTTCGGCATGTTGGCAATCATGGAGTAGAAACGCCGCGATCCGAACACCTGCCGCTCAACCTCGGTGACTTTGTCGCCGGAGACATGCGCTGCCGGTTTGGAACTTCCTCCGAGGTGCGGCGTCGCTACACTCGCCATCTCTCGAGGCGTCCGATTTTCGCTGGCTGCCGATCCGTCTCCATTGGAGATGGCGCCAGCCGGATCAGCGGCGCCTACATGCAGGCCACCCGGAAGCGAGTTGTCACCGCGGCCATGATTCCCATTGGACCCGTGAAGGCCATTGGTGGCTCCCGGTGTTCCAGCGGCTCCCGGTCGGCCCGAGGGGCCAGCGGCGAACGTCCCACGCCGGTTGCCGGCGGGCGCCGAGACCGGCCCGCTTGGCGCCACGGGGCGTATCCCGAGGGCGATCAGTCGGCCGGCACCCCTCCCGCTGCCACCGCCTCCAATGCTGGGAGGGGGCGCGACCGGTTGAACACCGCCCGAGGGAAGCCCGCCGAGTCCTCGGCCGGAGACCGTATGTTGTTCGGAGACAGTGAGTTGCGGCGCGGGCGCCACTACCTGGGTGGGCCCCATATTCAAAGAACTGGCGCGCCCGACGGCCACACGGGCAACGTCAGGTGGTGGTTCTACCACCGATGCGTCGGGGCCGGAGAAGCCACGGGAACGCATCGGGGCAATCTCGGGGGGTGGCGCAATTGGAGCAGTGAGCGCGGAACGAACGACACGATTCTGTGCGGTCTCAAGTTCGGGAGCAGGTGCGACGGCCTGCACGTCCGGCGTGGCCATCGTCTTGAGCGGGGCCCGGGTCGCTTCGATTGGAATTGCCGGTGCCGGCGTCGCCATGGCGACGATATTGGGTAGGGGCACATCACGGGCGAGTTTGATGTCTGGCGGCGTGACGATCGTCTGCGTATGGTTATCGGCTTCGGGAGGCACAGACAAGATCGCCTGACGCGCGAGCACCGGATCGCCCTTGCTCTGCGGCGCGGGGTCTGATGGACCGGTGTCGAGCGGCGGCAGATATTCTTCAGGGGTGTAGGTGATCAGTTCGGAACGATCGAAGGCCGGTTTGACCTGGATGCTCTGCTGGCGCAACCATGCCGCAGATACCATCCAGATTAGAGCCGCGACGCCCGCATGCAAGACGGCAGATTCGAGCAGCCGGCCCCAGGGAATACTCTGGCGGACAAACACGTCATTCCAGATCCCAAGTTCTTCACCGCGCGGCCTCCTCGCCGGACGAAACGCGGCTGCCACACTGGACCAGAAGGCCCGATGACGAGGCTCCAGTTCAACCAGCAGCTGCAAAGAGTCTCTTTCTGGGGATCGCAACCCTGGTTCCAACATAGGCAATCAGCGAACTCCTTCAGTGGCGCCCCAGTAGTGGCGGGATCCAAAGCCGATCTCGCTTTGGACGGCGATTCTGTACGATTATATCCGAGCTAGTTGGCCCTTGGCGTTGCGACCCCGTGTGGTGACTCCGGGCTGGGCGACAACCGGAAATCAGGCCGAAGCTTCGAGGTGAACATGTCAGTTTCAAGGATGCAAGTTGCCTTTTTTCTTATAGTTACATTCCTATCCCTGCCGGCGCAGGAGACCAAGCCTCCGGCCGGGGTGCTGCCAGGTTCCGAGTATTCCGGAATGTATAGCTTTCTTCGCGAGGGCGAGTTCGTTCAGGTGACGGTGGAGGAAGCGGGCCATGTGACGGGCTTCATTTCGCGATACGGGGAACGGGAGAGTGACCGAGGCGCCTTTCTCGATCACTTCTTCAAGGAAGGTAAGCTTGACGGAGTCAGACTCACTTTCACCACAGAAACGGTACACGCGGTCTGGTTCGACTTCCGCGGGACTATAGAACGGGGTGAAGGCAAGGAGCCAGGAGACGAAGCATATTACCTGCTTAAGGGAACACTGACCGAATACTCCACCGATGAAAACAAAAAGACCAGCTCGCGCGCACGCGAAGTTGCACTCAAGAGCTTTCCTCAGGATGTGACTCCTCAACCGGGGAAAAGGAACTGAGATTCTACAAGCATTGCGTGGGAGTCAGTTTGCGGACGCAGTGTCCAATCTCTCTTCAAGCCGCCGAATTTCCGCAAGAAGCCACTTCCGGACAGCCTCTTCCACGTCTCCGGGTGTGTATTGGCGGCTCATCGTGTGAACAGATTCGCTTTCCGGATTAAGAGCGATCCGGTGACACGGGGTCGGCTCCTCGCGATATTGATTGGGAACGAAGGCGAAAAGCCAGCACTCCTGGCAGGGAACCGAACGGTCGGAGTCCAGGCGGTTGGGGCAGGAAGGGGAATCGAGGAAAATGGACACCGGCTTCCACGGGACATTTCCGCCGTAGCCTCCGCGTTCCAAGAAAGCAAGTTCCTTCTTCAGGAGATCCAGAGTTTCACGGTTTGATTTGGACAACGAACACCTCCCGCGGCCACACATCTCCCTGGAATCTTGCGTCGGGGGTCATTGTGAGGGCAATTGTCCGCCCGCGCGGTGACATTACGTACTCGGCCATGTGACAGATCTCACAAATCGGCGGGACAGAGCAGAACTTTGGTGATCGACCTGGAGGTGACTCAACCAACTGAGGCGCCCGAGATGTGATTCCGTCATGGCTCCTCCTCAAGACGATCAGATTGCAGAGAGTGCTAGCCGTCACTGAACCGGTTCGAGGAAGCTGGTAGGATCACTGCGCTTCGCGAGGCCTGCATGATTCCCAAACTTCAATTGCTGGACGTGCCGACTGTCGAGAGAGTACTGGCGGAAGCTTTCGAACTGATCGAGAATCCCGGGATCAAGGTCGCTCCGATTGCCGCCGATCTTCTGGCGCGTGCGGGCGCGCGCGTCGTTGACGGGGTGGCACACATTCCCGAAGCGATGGCGCGGCGCGCAGTGGAATCTGCGCCGAAGAGCTTCTTTCTATACGCCCGAACCGGGTCGTCTTCAGTGCACTACGGCGGGGAAGATGTGCACTTCGACCCCGGTTCGTCGTGTCTAAACATCCTTGACGCAATCACTGGCCTGCCTCGATTGGCGCGCGCAGATGATCTCGCGCAACTGGTGCAGCTCACGGAGATGTTGCCGGAGTATTCTGCTCAGTCTACCGCCGTAGTCTGCAACGACGTGCCGCAGGCAATCGGCGACTTCTACCGGCTCTTCCTGGTTCTCTCGTTTTCGAACAAGCCGGTGGTGACTGGGGCATTCAGCGGGCCGACACTCGAGGCGATGCTGGACTTGCTGGCGGCGGATGCCGGGGGGCACGACGCCCTCCGCCAGAAACCACGCGCTGTGTTCGATGTATGTCCGTCGCCGCCCTTGAACTGGTCAGACTTTGCGTCGGAGAACATCGTGCAGTTGGCACGCGCGGGCGTGCCGGCGGAGATCGTGTCCATGCCACTGGCGGGCGCGACGGCTCCGGTTACATTGATTGGATCCGTGGTGCAGCACGCCGCGGAATGCCTGAGCGGCGTGACCATCCATCAGTTGGCCGGCACCGGATCGCCGATTGTGTGGGGTGGCGCGCCGGCGATTTTCGACATGTCGAGCGCGGGCACGCCTATGGGCGCTATCGAGACGGTCATGCTCAACCTGGCCTGCACGCAGATCGGGAAACACCTAGGATTTCCGACACATGGCTACATGGTCGCGACAGAGTCCAAACTCGTGGATGCCCAGGCGGGGATGGAGAGCGCGACCTCGGCGGCCCTCGGTGCGCTGGCGGGAATCAACATGATCTCCGGCGCCGGGATGCTCGATTCGCTGGCCTGCCATAGTCTCGAGAAACTCGTCATCGACGCAGAAGGAATAGCATCGGCGCAACGGCTGCGACGGGGAATCGACGTTGGTTTTGCCTCCTTCGCAACGCACATGTTCTCCCAAATCGGCCTAAGTGGAGACTTCCTCAAACTGAAAGAAACCCGCACGTTGTTCCGCAGTGAACAGCACTTCCCGTCAGCCGTGACCCATCGGGGTGAGATTCCGGAAGGCACCCTGCCCGACGACGCTTTCAGCCGGGCACGAACGAGGGTGAGAGAATTACTCGATTCCTATCGTCGGCCCGACATTTTGCCGGAGAGAGAGCAAGCCCGATTCGACGTGGCTTTGCGCGTGGCCCGATCAGTGGACCTGGAACATTTGCCCGGAATCGAGCAGGCAAACGTGGCGGGCTGAAACGGGAAGAATTCCAGAAAATTCTTTGTGCGGGAAGAATTCTGCGTACGATCGCCGTTCTATCCTTTTAGAGGCGACGAGGAATTCCATGAAATCTCCACTTTTGCTGCTGCCACTCGCGATCACCCTGGTTATCGGTGGGACCCTTGATGGACAACAAGCACACTATGCCAAGAAGGGGCCGGCTCTGGTTCCTGATTCGTCGGTTACCACCGGAGCGGTACGAATTCGCAGTAAACAGACCGTTTGCTCCGTCAAATGGGGCAAAGACGAGCGGCATGTCACCGACAAGATGAAGGATGACGTTTTTGCGGCATACGGGACTAAGCAGGGTGAGGGTGTATGCGTGTTCAAGACGCACACCGGCAAAAAGGGACAGCTCGTGAAAGAGGGATGCGAAATCGATCATCTGATCAGCCGCGAACTGGGTGGCGATGACAAGATTGAGAATTTGTGGCCACAACCCTATACGCAGCATCCCGGCGCGCACGAAAAAGACTGGCTAGAGAACCAGCTTCACAAAGAAGTTTGCGACGGGACCATCACGTTGGCGGAGGCGCAGAAGGAGATCAAGAAAAATTGGTACGCGGCCTATAAGAAACGCAAGCCTTCCAACTGACGCGAACCAGTATTCCGTGGTTGCGTTCAACTTCTGCTACCAGTGAAAACGAGTTCTATAATCATCCGCCATGGCGAGTTCCTTCCCGTTGCCGGCCGCCCAGGCGACGCGTCCCGAGGGTTGGCGCAATCCCTACCTCCGCGTGCACGCCGTCAACGTCTACGTACGCGATCAGGAACGAAGCCTCCGCTTCTATCTCGATCAATTGGGATTCAGTCTCGCCTTCGACGTGTGCCTACAATCGGGACAGCGATGGGTGGGCGTATCTCCGCCAGACGGCACTGCTGTACTGACCCTGATCGCGCCGGATCCGGAGTCGGAAGAGTACAAGCTGATCGGCCAGCCGACGCCGGTGGTATTTGTCGCCGAGGACGTTATCGCCACCTACACAGAATGGGTCAGACGGGGAGTGCGATTCCGCCACACGCCACGTCTTCGCCGTGTGAAATACCGGCAGAAGGCGGTCGACGGCGCCGAAAACGCACGCTCTCTCTTGCTTGGCAAGCAGTCTCCGATCTGGGGCGGAGTTTTCACGCGGTTCGAAGATCCGGACAGGAACTCCTTTGCGCTGGTCAGTTTCGACGAAATGACGCAGGCTGTTGAGGCCCAGCGTCGTGCCACCGCTGAGAAGCAGGAGGCGGAACGCCGTGCTGCTCACGAGATGGAGATTGCCAAGCAGGTACAGGCGCGCCTCTTCCCGCAGGTCCTGCCGCCCCTGAAAACCCTAGACTATGCCGGAGTGTGTATCCAAGCCCGCCAGGTCGGAGGGGACTACTACGACTTTCTCCATCTCGGGCAAGGGCGGCTCGGCCTGGTGCTGGGAGACATTTCGGGCAAGGGCATTGCCGGAGCACTGCTGATGGCGAATCTGCAGGCTAACCTGCGGAGCCAGTGCACGGTCGCATGGGACGAGCCGGAACGTTTGCTGAAATCCGTCAACCAGCTGTTTTGTGACAATACGCCGGACAATGCCTATGCCACGCTCTTCTTTGCCGAATACGACGATCAGATGCGACGACTGCGCTACGCGAATTGCGGCCACCCATCGGCATTCCTGCTCCGGGACGGTGCGGTTGTTGAACTCGAGTCGACGTGCACGGTCCTTGGGCTTTTCGCAGAATGGAAGTGCGCCGTCCGGGAATGCAGCCTGCGAGAAAGCGATACGCTCGTGCTGTACACAGACGGCGTCACAGAGTCGTTCAATGCGGCTGGAGAAGAATTCGGAGAGAATCGCCTGCTCGATGCTCTGCACAAGAATCGAAATCTACCACCGGGCGATTTGCTCGCTGCCGTCGTCCAGGAAATACAGAGATTCAGTTCCGGCGAGCAACATGACGATATCACGCTGATCGTGGCGAGTTGCCGGGGTTGAATCGGGTGGCATCGCAAGCTAGAACGCGCTGCCCCCACCTCCGCCGAAGCCGCCACCGCTGAATCCGCCGCCGCTGAACCCTCCACCACTCCCGAAACCTGAACCGCTGGAACTGGCCCGCGGAGCTGAGACGAAGACCTGGTGCATATCCGACGCCATGCTGTGCATCGAACTGGAGAAGAAGATCGGATTGAAGCCGGAATATGGTGTCGAGCCGACATACCAGCTCGGCGGATCTTTCACGATTCCGGCAAAGGCTTGCGCCCAGTGCTGTTCGACCCCGAAGGCCATCGCGTAGGGAAGATACTTCTCGAACGTATCCGGCGGCAAGCGCTTGATGCGGTCTGCGTCCACCCGGTTCATGAATTCCTGGAAGCCAAGAATAGCGACCGCGGTGCGGACGCCCGACACTGTCTTTGCGGTCATCTGGCGCGCGAAGAGCCACCAGATCCCAGCGGAGATCAATCCACTCGCGATCAATAGAGCGACCGAGTTGAAAAGGTTCGCCCATCCCAGATACTGGATGCCCGCGAGCAGCAGAGCGATCGCGACCGCCGCAGCGAGACTGTATCCGTTGGCGGATCCGGGATCGAGGGCATACATCCCTTTGCGTTTCAGCGACGACATGATGTCTTCACGGATCACGGGGATTGCGGTATAGAAGCGATTCTTCAGACTGGAAAGCCGGGTCTCAGCTCCGCCGGCGAAGATGTTCTCCAGCATTACACGTTCGTGCGGAACCAAATCGTTGCCCCACTGCTCGCGCGCCTTTACCAGATGCAGAATGTAGTCCTTGCTCTTAAAGACAAGCAGAGTGGTATCGGTTGTTTCCTCGATCTTGATATAGCCTCGGACGGCAAGGTCGACGATAGTCGAGGTAATATCGCGTGGGTCGGTTGAATCGTCGATCAGTGTCCCAGCTTCGGCAGGAGTCATTCCCTTCGGTGGCTCGTACATGGGCGCCACAGATATGCCGGGATCGGGATCTTTCCCTACCGTGTGCCAGAGTCCGAACATCACGATGAAGGTCAGAAACGGAAGGAAGACAATTGGATTGCTGCCGAGAAACCACGCCAGCCTCGTGAATGCACCAGGTTCTTTCAAAACACCTTTCGGGATATAGACGTCAATGGTCAGGCCGCCGCGCATGGGAAGCGGATTGGTCGTCTCGAACATCACGTCGGCGCCTTTGACTTCGGAAGTGGCCTGGCCTTCGGTCGAGCCATAAACGCCCGTAAAGGCTTGGGCGCGAAGTGTACCGGCTGCGCCTTCAGGAAAGGTGACGAAAGCGGAGACATGGTCGATCGGCACCGGCCAGTCGTTGCCGGTGACGTTCCAATAGAACTCATCGTGTGAGTCGAAGTAGCGGAGGCCATTGCGGACGGTGTAGTCGATGTTGACGACCCGGGTCGCGTCTTCTGCGTCGGGGATGTAGATCTTCAGATCACGATACGCGCCGGAACGGCTGGCCTCGTATTTCAGCGGCCGGTTCTCTTCATCAGTTACGCTTTTCACGTCGACGTACAGCGTGTAGTTCGACCCGTGCGGCCCGGGATACTCGACGGGAATCGTTCGATGAATGCCGTGCCACTGCCCGGCAAAGACAAGCGTGATTTTTTCGCTGACGAGTGCGCTGCCGTCACTGCTGATGGCAATCGTGTCTTTGAAGTCGGCAATCCGCCAGTTCCGGGCTTGAGCGCGGGCGGGAGCGACTGCCAACAACACCGCGCCGAGAGCACCCAGGACGGAGAACAGGCGCGCCCACGAAGGAATCCAGCGAAAGCGCAGCATGATCAGAATTTCACTGCCACCGGTTCGCGATCGGCGGCCGCCGTTTCGAAGAATTGCCTCTGTTGGAAACCGAACATGCCAGCCAGGATGTTGGTCGGGAACGACTGGATCTTGGTATTCAGATCGCGCACCACGGCGTTGTAGTAGCGTCGCGAATTCTGAATGGCATCCTCGGTCTGGCTCAGCGAATTCTGGAGCTGGGTGAACTCCTGCGAAGCCTGCAGCTGGGGATAATTTTCGGCCACCGCAAACAGGCTCTTGAGAGCGCCGGTAAGTTGATTTTCAGCAGCGGCTTTGTCGGCGGGGCCAGTCGCCTGCATGGCCATGGAACGGTACTTGGCGATGTTCTCGAATGTACCCTTTTCGTGCGCCGCGTATCCCTTTACGGTCTCGACTAGGTTGGGAATCAGGTCGTGACGGCGCTTAAGCTGCACGTCAATGTCGGACCAGGCCGAGTCCGCCCGGACGCGCAGCTGCACCAGGCTGTTGTACATCGCGATGAGGAAAAATCCGACCAGGATTACAACTGCCACAAGGGCCAAGAGCATGACGGTTTCACCTCGACACGGATTCAAGGCGACGGTAGCATACGGGCCCTTCGTGCGCAATGTGGTTCCGCGCCTCGAACACTCGCTCGGCGAGGCAGCCAAAAAATTCAGCAGCCGCGTTCCGCCGAGTTCATCCAAGCAAGAAGCAGGGAGGTTTGTCATGCAAGAACGCATTCAAGGGGCGAGGGTGGCGCCGGGCGGCTACAAGGCGATGCTCGGCCTGGAACAGTATTTGCACGAGTCAGGCCTGGAACAGAATCTGATCGACCTGATCAAGTTGCGAGCGTCGCAGATCAACGGTTGCGCTTATTGTATTGACATGCACTGGAAGGATCTGCGAGCCCTAGGCGAGACCGAACAACGTCTGTACGGCCTGAACGCCTGGCGCGAGAGCGACTACTACTCGGAGCGGGAGCAGGCTGCCCTGGAATGGACGGAAGCGGTCACGCTTGTCCGCGAAGGCCATGTTCCGGATGAGATCTACGAGAAGGTCCGAACCCATTTCTCAGAGAAGGAACTGGCCGACGTGACACTGACGATCGCGACTATCAACGCGTGGAACCGGATCGCCATCGCTTCGCGGGCGGTTCCCGGCCGGTACCGGGCCACGGCTCGTCCGGTCACGAAGACTGCTTGAAGCCGGCAGTCGAAAACGGGAAGGGCGGCGATTGCCGCCTTCCCGATTCTGCGCTCGGAAATCCCGGCAAGTGCAGGGAATTGCGTACGAACGAGTTGGCGAAATCCCGCGTCCAGCGCCGTTTCTCTTGACAAACTCGCAAACCTGGCTGAAACTCTCCACACGATTTTGAGAGCCGTGCTGTTCCGTCTTGGGGCTCTCCCGCGCTGCTGCGTTACCTTTCACCGATAGAGGATCTCCAATGTTTCGTCGCCTGTGTGTACCGACGTTGTCCGTAATCTTGTCCCTGGGCTGCGCCGCCCTCGCCCAGGTTGCCGTCACCACCCAGCACAACGACAACTACCGTACCGGACAGAATACGAACGAGACGATCCTGACCCCGGCCAAGGTGAACAAGACGCAGTTCGGCCGGCTCTTTGTTCAGACCGTGGACGGATACGTCTACGCGCAGCCGCTCTACGTGCCGAGTGTCAACGTCGCTGGAAAAGGGACGCACAACGTCGTCTATGTGGCGACAGAACATGACAGTGTCTATGCGTTCGACGCAGACAACAATACCGGCTCGAATGCGAGTCCGCTATGGCAGAAGAGTTTCATCAATCCGGGTGCGGGTATTAACGTGGTGACGAGCGGCGACGTGAGCTGCAACGATCTGGTTCCGGAAATCGGGATTACAGGAACGCCGGCCATTGATTTATCGACCGGGACCATGTATCTGATCGCGAAGACGAAAGAGAATGGCAATTTCGTACAGCGGCTGCATGCGCTCGACATCACGAGCGGCGTAGAGAAATTCGGTGGACCGATTACCATTCAGGCGCAATTCAACGGCACCGCCGATGGCGGCAAGAAGGTGGCATTCAATCCTCTTCGCGAGGCGCAGCGTGCAGGGCTAGTCGTACAAAACGGAGCGGTCTACATTGCGTGGGCGTCCCATTGTGATATTGGTCCTTATCACGGCTGGGTTATGGCTTACGACGCGCTTACGTTGCAGCAAAAGAGCGTCTGGAACTCGACGCCGAACGGCGGGCTGGGCGGATTCTGGCAGGCGGGGGCGGGCCTGGCGATGGATTCGCGTGACTTGCTGTACATCGCCAGCGGCAACGGAACCTTCGACAAAGATGTAAAAGGCAAGGATTTCGGCGACAGTATCGTTAAGATGGGCTTCAACACAGCCGGGAAACTCATTGTCAAAGATTACTTCACGCCACACGATCAAGCATTTCTGGAATCCACCGACCTCGACCTGGGTTCCGGTGGGGTGTTATTGATTCCCGATCGTCCTGGGAAAGCTCACCCGTATCTGCTGGTGCAGGTAGGAAAAGAAGGGACCATCTACCTCACGAACCGCAATCGAATGGGGAAATACAATCCTGACAATGACGACCAGATCATCCAAAACCTGCCGGGGGCGGTCGGTGGAACGTGGGGTATGCCGGCATTCTGGAACAACAACGTTTACTTTGGCGGAATTGGCGACAACATCAAGATGTTCAGCTTCGATCCGGTGAAGGGATTGCTTTCGAATACACCGGTTTCGAACACCAGCACATTCTTCAACTATCCGGGCACGACACCGTCGGTTTCTTCGAATGGAACGAGCAATGGAATCGTCTGGGCCCTGCAGACGGATCACAATCCTTTAACGCTGCATGCGTACAGCGCGACCAACCTGAGCACGGAACTGTACAACACGAACCAGAACGCGACGCGGGACAATCCGGGAAACTCAGTGAAGTTCACGGTGCCGACCGTAGCAAATGGGAAAGTGTATGTACCGGCGCAGAAGCAGATCAGTGTTTTCGGGCTGCTGTGAGCAGCGATCAGGCGCGAGGCGAAACGTTTACTGCCGCGGGGCGTAATAGCCGCGGCGGGCGCGGACCTGAAGGTCCTTCTTGATGGAAGTGATTTCGATGGAGCGATATCGGCCGTCGGCATCGAAGTCGGAAGGCTTGTAGGACACGGCGTACTGGCTACGCAACTCTTCTTCGATCGCCGCAAAGGACCGCGTAATGTCCTTCATTTTGAAGGGAAAGAAGGCGCGCCCGCCCGTGGCCGAGGCGAGATCCTCCAGCACCTTGTCGCCACGAAGGATGAGTCCGCTATCGTCGGTGGAAATCGCATAAATCAGAACTTCCGAGCGCTGGGCCATTTCAATCGCTTGCGCGCGTGTCACTTCGCTCTGGTTGTCTTCTCCGTCACTGAGAATGACGATGGCCTTGCGAACGGGACGTTCTCCGCGATCCTGCAGCTTCTCCTTGCAGGCTTTGTAGATCGCATCATAAAGCGCCGTGCCACCGCCATCGTTGAGCTCACGGACTCCTGCGGCCAGCCGCCTTGTGTCATCGGTGAAGTCCTGTGTAAGGTGGCTATTCTTGTTGAAGCCGATTACAAACGCCCTGTCATAGCCGGGACGAAGAATGTGCTCGAGGAATCCGGTAGCAGCCTGCTTTTCGAAATCGAAACGGCTGTGGACCGAGGCGCTCACGTCGACGAGCAAACCGAGTTCGATGGACAGATCGGTCTCGCGGCGGAAATTCACAATCGATTGGACAGGCTTGTGGTCGTCGAGGATGGAAAAGTCATTCTGATTCAGATTGCGGACAAACTTGCCGTGCCGGTCAGTTGCGATGAAGAGCACATTCACTTCGTCGACGCGCTTCTTGATCGTGAGAACCGGTTCGTCCGGAGCGTCGGCAGCAACAGAAGCCACGGAAGCCGCATACGCGGCAGGAGTGCCATACATGCTGCTTTGACCGAAAGCAGTCGAGGCAAGGGCAACTATTGCCAGGACCCCAAATCCGAATTGGCGATACGTAATCATCAACCTTAGGCTCAGCCTTGGCGATCGAATCGCGGACCCTTCAAACCATTCGATGCACGCGAGGGGCCGAAGATCCCACCCCGGCCGCTTCGACCGACTCTAGGCTGTTTCCTATCCCAACTCCAAGTTACAAAAGGAGTACGCAGCCAGTGTCTGGATTAACCGCCGACTGGTCAATAAGTTGTACAGTCCAGTTTTTCACGAGACAACATCCAGAGCGAGCTCCAGAGGGGGTGAACTGGAAAGGCACGTGCACAACTGATCTCATCGGGTACTCTGATGAGGAGTCACAGGACATTTTTTCCCTGATTGCGGAGGTTTCATGCAAAAACTTCTGGCCGTATTTTTCTCTCTTTTCGTGACCGTCTTGCCGCTGTCCGCTGACAGCGAGAAAGAAAGCGACCGCGTTCAAGAGTCCGGTCAAGTGGTGAAAGAGATTCTGGACATTCCAGACGACATTCCGAAAGACCTGCTCGATCGAGCGGAGTGTGTGATCGTACTGCCGTCGGTGAAGAAAGTTGCGATCGGGATTGGCGGCAGCTTTGGCCGTGGCGTGATGACGTGCAGGACGGGCCAGCACTTCACGGGCCCGTGGAGCGCGCCGGCTCTTTTTGCACTCGAAGGCGGCAACATCGGATTCCAACTCGGCGGGCAGGCTACGGATTTTGTTCTGCTGGTCATGAATCCGGGCGGCGCAAACAGTCTGATGGGAAGTAAGGTGAAACTCGGCGCTGATGCCTCGGCAGCGGCGGGTCCGAAGGGCCGCTCAGCGACCGGTGCAACGGACGTGGTGATGAAGGCGGAGATCCTGTCGTATTCGCGCTCGCGGGGATTGTTTGCCGGCGTCTCGCTGGAAGGATCGACTTTGCGTCCAGACAACCGTGCCAACGAAAAGCTGTATGGAAGGAAAGCCAGTGCCCGCGAAATTGTCCGGCAGGGGAAAGTGCCCGTTCCCGAATCAGCTCGGGAGTTGCTCTCCCTGTTGAATACCAAATCGCCAAAGAACCGGTCTGAGGCGAAATCGCTGAAATAGGCAGCGGGCGGGGATTCGCGCCCCGGGGAAGCGCTTTCCAGCGGAGACGTGCATCAGTGATAACCTAGGAGCCGCTCGGATGCTCTGTCGCTGTGTGGGGGGGCGAACTTGTATTTCGAACAGTTCTATTTGAATTGTCTGGCGCATGCCTCGTACATGATTGGATCGGGAGGCGAGGCCGCGGTCATTGATCCGCAACGCGACGTCGATCTGTATCTGGAAGCTGCCGAAGAGCAAGGTCTTCGAATCCGCCACGTCTTTGAGACCCACCTGCATGCCGACTTCGTCTCCGGACACAAGGAACTGGCGGCCCGTACGGGCGCGAGGATCTACATCGGAGCAGAGGCCCATGCGGCCTTCCCGCATGTGCCGCTGCGTGACGGCTTCGAGATCAAGATGGGGTCGCTAGGAATTCGTACCCTGGAAACGCCGGGCCACACGGCGGAGAGCATCTGCCTGGTCGTGACCGATGAGCAGAAATCGCCAGAGCCGTGGGCAGTCATGACCGGCGACACGTTGTTCATCGGCGATGTCGGCCGCCCCGATCTCTCGACAACTCACACGCCTCAGGAACTGGCGGGCCTCCTTTACGACAGCTTGCACCAGAAGCTCATGCGGCTGCCAGATGCAGTGCTGGTGTACCCGGCGCACGGTGCGGGTTCGTTGTGCGGACGCAGCATGCGGGCGGAGCGATGGTCCACCATCGGAACCGAGCGGCTGACGAATTACGCTCTGCAGATATCGAGCCGGGACGAGTTTGTGCGGCAGCTAACGACGAATCTCCCAACACGTCCGGGGTACTTTTTCCAGGACGCGGAGATTAACCGATCGGGCGCCGACCCGCTGACGGATCGGCCCCCGCTTCCGGCATTCACACCCGCTGAAGTGGAAGGCTTGTTAAGCAAGAAGGTGAACGTACTGGATGTGCGGCCCCCTGATCAATTTGCCGCAGGCCACCTGCCAGGTTCGATCAACATCGCGTTGGCTGGGCAGTTCGCTTCGTGGGCGGGAACAATTCTTGGCCTGGGTGCGAAGCCCTTGCTGGTGGCTGAGAGCGATGCCCAGGTGGAAGAAGCGAAGATGCGATTGGCGCGCGTCGGGATCGAGGACGTCCGCGGATACCTGGCGGGTGGTGTAATGGCGTGGCAAAAGGCAGGACTGCCGCTGTTGACCACACCACAGGTCACGGCACAGGAACTGGCCGCGAACCTGCGCGAGGGACGTGTGCACGTCTTCGATGTGCGCCGCGACAGCGAATGGCGTGCCGGACACATTGCGGAGGCGCAGAACCGACCTTTGGACAATTTCTCCCAGGCATTGCCGCCGCTGGATCCGACGTTGCCGGTGGCCGTGCACTGCAAGAGCGGTTATCGAAGCATGATTGCGTGCAGCCTGTTGGAGCGCGCAGGCCACCGCAACGTAGTCAACGTCACCGGTGGATTTGACGCGTGGCATTCTGCTGGATTGCCGGAAGCCTCGGACCAACTGGCGAGGGCTTGAGCGGGCACGGTCGCGGGGAGCAGGTTCGTCCCGAAAACGTGTGAGATTGACGATTCCGTCTCTTCAACTTTTCCAGGCGCTGAAGCTGCCTTTTAGGAAACAATTAAGAACGCGCTCCGTCGCGGCTGGTTTGCCGAAGACGAAACGCGTTCTTTTCTTTCCGAGAAATCGATCTTGTCTCAGGCTCCTGATCGGGCAGCCCTAGCCAGAGCAAAACTGGCAGGCTCTGCCACCTTGGCGAAGTAGAGCCGATACGAGCGATAGATCCCGAACATGATGGGCAGCACTGCCAGGGCGGCCAACCAACCCACAGAGTGGCCGACCGATTCCACCATCGAAGTTAAACCTGCACTTAGGACGTAGTACGGAAAAGACATTTGAGCGATGCTCATCCAGATCCTGTGGAACCCACCACCATCCGTCAGCGCGACAATGGCGGACACAGGCAACGTTTGTCCCAGGAAGAAGGCGGCAGTCGCTCCGGCCAGCAGTAATTGAGCTGACATCCAGTTCAACTTCCCTGCCATTTGCTGGTGGAAGAGAAGCCCGGCGGCACCGCTGGAAAACGCCATCATGCTGAGGTTGAACAGGATCCGCACTGGCTTCAGCCTGGTCCCGTCTTTCGGCAGTGTTTGGATAATGCTCGAGGCACAGGCAATGAGGATGGACTCGGTGGCGCTGAGCAGGATGATCGACAGCATCAGAAACGGCAGATTGACCGACATGTTGCCGTTGATGCCGGGGATCGTCACCTTCATCCGCGATGTCGCCATTGCGATCGCCAACAACGTCAATGCGAGATACGGATGCCAGCTTTGGCCGCGAATGGCCGCATTCGCGATCATTGCCGCAGCAGCAATCGCCATCAGGGCGATGAATGCCTTCGTCAACCGTGTGTATTGCATCAGGGTTCCCTCCTTTCCTCGGAATTCACACGTGTTGACTATTGTTCGCCTTCAATATCGACAGAGAGGGCATCGACGCCGTCAAAATCGGAGCACCCCCACACAACGCTGGAGCCGGAATCGGAACTGGTATTCGTGCCCCAGACGACGCTAAAGCCGCTCATGACCGAGCTGCCCCACACGACGGACGTGCCCCAGACAACGGAGTTGCCCGAGACGTTTGTGCCCCAGACAACGGAATTGCCCCACACGACCGAGGTGCCCCAGACCACGGACGTACCCCACACGACGGAGCTGCCATTAACGATCGAGACTGTCCCGGTACTGGGGTTGTAGACCGCGCTGGGCGAGACCGCCGAACCAGCGGCGGCCGGAGCCAGGTCGGTACTGTTCAGCGCGGCGGCGATATCCAGATAGCCAGCGCCGACTGTAAAAAGATCATAGTATTCGGTGAAGGTCTGACCCGTCGTCGCGTCGACTGCTACCGTTACCGTCGGGAAGGTCTTATAGGCCGTCTTCATCAACCGGGCCTTGATTTGGTCCGGCGTAAGCGCGGGATTCTGGTCCAACAAGAGCGCGATGGCGCCGCTCACGACGGGAGTTGCCATGCTGGTGCCACTCAGTACGAAATACGGACGTGGCCCGTAGCCGTTGCTCGCCCCGCTCGCTGTGCGCTTGTTCCCCGGATACTGACTTTCCAGCGTGCTGCCATGATCGATCGTCGAGACGATCGTGTTGCCAGGAGCAACGATGTCAGGTTTCACCACATGATCGTAGGTGGTGGGCCCTTTCGAACTATAGCTCGCAATCTGGTCGTCGGATCGGGCGGCCGTATTCATGGTCTTCATCGCGCCGACCGTGAGCACCATGGGATCGTTCCCCGGTGCGGTGACAGTGCCATAGCCGTTGCTGCCGTTCAAGCTCAAACGGCCGTAGTTGCCGGCCGCCACGACGACCACGATGCCTGCGCGCCACGCAGACTCCACAGCCTGGCACAGCGGATCACTGGCGTATCCAGTCGCGATGCCACGGCCCAGCGATAGGTTGATCACGCGGATGTTGTAAGTGTCCTTGAGCTGGATCGCGCGCTGAATCGCGGCGATCACCATGCTGTCGGAACCGGAACCGTTCTTGTCGAGTACGCGAAGGTCAATGAGGGTAACGTTCGGGGCCACTCCAGCGAATTGTCCGCCGGACCACGTGCCGTTGCCGCCGACGATGCCGGCCACGTGAGTGCCATGGCCATACAGGTCCCACTTCGCTCCGTTGCTGTTGCTGGTCGCTGTTCCAGTGAAATCCTGGTGATACACGACGCGCGAAACCGTGCCGGTGGAATCTTCCAGGTCGGTATGGTTGTCGTTGACACCGCTGTCGATGATGGCAACGCCAATGCCAGAGCCGTCATAACCAGCGCTCCACGCGGCACTGACGCCAACCGCCGCATCGGTGAGGTCGTCCATGGCTTTCAGCGGATGGTCCGGCGAAATGAAGGCGACGTTCGGATCAGATGCCAGCCTGCGAAGGGCGGCGGGCGACATGGTGAACGTTCCGGCCTTGATCAGCGACAAGTGCGAGTGAAACTTCGCGCCCATGCCCTGGGCCTTCGAAAACTGGCTCGCCGTCGGGGCATTCTTGTACTGCACAATGACGCGCTGACTCGCGGCCCCATTCGCCTTCATCATCTTGGCGAGGTCAGGTGAGAACTTATGGCTGACTGCAGAGTCGCCATTGTCGCTCAGCTGCATCACCTGCCGTGTTTGAGCGAAGGCTACGGTGGTGCTGAGGACCAGAATCAGGAGCGCTACCGGTTTTCCACCCCAGACCGCGCTATGACGCTCATTGCGTTGGTTTGACGTCTTTTTCTTGTCACTGCGCATTTCAATCGTCCTTGGTGACGTAAAGATGCCAATCGCCGTCAGGACTCCTGTTGCACGGCTTGGGCCATGCAAGACTTGTTATGTTATTGATTCCACAGCGGGATAGATGTCTTGTGAGGGGTGAGATCAGGACACATTGTCCCCGTCGGTTGGCACTGAGACAGTTTGTCCCGGAGTTCCGAGACACGTAGTTACTCAAGTACTCAGTCCGCATGCGCGAGAAGAACCTAGCGGTGTTTTCCGCCGAGAAGAGCCCCATCCGTGTTGCCGGCGGCCGCCGCCAGCGCACTCGAAGACGGCGACTTGAATCCAGCAGGCACCTGCGGGAGAGACGACATCAGACGCTGGGTGTATGGGTGATTGGGGCGCGAGAAGATTTGCTCGGTTGAACCACACTCGACGATCTCACCCTCATGAAGAATGGCGATGCGGTGACAGATTCCGGCAACGGACGGCAGGTCGTGAGAGATGTAAAGGATCGACATGCCGGTCTCGCGATGCAGCCTGGCAAACAGGTCGAGGATTTCCGACTGCGTGATGACATCGAGAGCACTGGTCGCCTCGTCGGCAAGCAAGAGCGCGGGACGATGGATGACAGCCATGGCAATCAACACCCGCTGTGCCTGCCCGACGCTGAGTTGGGACGGATACTTCTTCAGAAAGTCCGCATCGGCAGGCAGGCTGACGCTCGCCATGGCCGACTGGATAGCGGCGTCGGACGCGGCGCGGGAGCCGCTGGCATGAGCGCGCCATGCTTCTGCTAACTGGGTACGAACCCGCAGCGCCGGGTTCAGAGACGAAAGTGGACTTTGCAGCACCAGGCTCATCGCGCGTCCGCGGAGATTGCGCAGGTCGCGCTCAGACATTTTGAGAACGTCACCACCCTGAAAGAGAATGCTGCCTTCTGCTGTGGCGCGCTTCCGGCCGAGCAATCCGAGAATTGCCAGCGCGAGTGTGCTCTTACCTGAGCCGCTCTGTCCCACCAGTCCGACAATCTCACCGTGGCCGATGTCGAGATTGACATCCTTGAGGACGGGCGCCTTGCCCGGATAACGGACCGTGACATGCGCCGAAAGCAGCTTGGTAGAGGAGTCAGTCATCGGCTCGCTTGGGTGGTGGAGTGGATCGTGAGTCGCTCGGCGTTCCAATATGTTTGGGGATGCAGGATGACCGGACTCGCTCCCGCCACCGATGGCGAGATCGCAGAGAGCGCGTCTTTGTTGATCAAATAGATAAAGGGCGCTTGTTCGACGACAATCTCCTGCACCCGATCGAAGGCCGCTTTGCGCTTCTTTGCGTCGGTAGCGGAGGCCTGTTCACGCATCAGGCGGTCGATTTCCCCTTCCCATGCGGTCGCGGGAGTCTGTTGCTGCGGGTTCCAGGCGTGGTTCTCGGCGGAACTCAGCCAGATGTTCATCTGCCCGTTGGGGTCGAGATCGACGTTCTGAAATCCGAGGATGGCCGCTTCGTAGTTGAACTTCTGCGCGATACGCTCGATCAGCGAGGGGAAGTCAAGCGTAACCACATTCATCTTGATGCCGATCTTCGACAGGTCTTCTTGAATGAGGACAGCCATGCGCTCGCGATACTTGTTGCCGGCGTTGGTGACGATCGAGAACTCGACTGCGTTGCCGTCCTTATCGCGCAGCGTGCCGTCCTGCAAACGGAATCCGTCACCCTGCAGGCGCTGCAGCGCTGCTTCCGGCTTGTAAAGTTCGGAGTGCAGCCGGCTGTTGAACCAGAACTTGTTTGCCGGGGAAACAGGACCAAACGCCGGTTGAGCGTGGCCGTTGAAGACCACGCGGCTCAGATCGTCGCGGTTGATGGCTCCGGAGACGGCTCGGCGGAAGCTGGCCGAACGGAACCAGCTGCGCTTATAGGCGGGAATGGGAGCGTTTGCCACCTGGTTGAACCACAGGAACTCGGAGTCAAGCGAAGCTCCGGCGTCATGCACAACCGCCGGCTGGCTCGCGGCGAGGCGGTCGTAATATTCGGTGTCAATTGAATTGATCAAGTCGAGCTCGCCACGGCGGAACCGGAGAACTTCCACATCGCGGTTGGGCTGGATGTCGAGACGGATGGAGTCGAGATAGGGCAGGGGACGTCCCTGCGCGTCTCTCTTCCAATAGTTTGGGTTGCGCTTCAGCAGGATATTTGCGCCCGGCTTGTATTCGGCGACCATGAATGGTCCAAGGACAGTCGCTTCTTTTTTGGCCGAGTGCGCCGAAAGAATGGCCACCTGGTCGAAAAGACGGTCAAGTCCGACGACCGGCGCGGAGAAAGCCACAGCAATCTGATCGGGTGCGAGGATCTTTGTGGTTACCGTGCCGTTGCCGGAGCGGAACGCGTCTCCCGTGGAGGAGTGGAGCTCAGGGTCCATCAGGCGCGTAACGGTGTAAGCAACGTCTTCGGCAGAGAATGGACTGTCATCAGAGAAGCGGACCCCGTGGCGCAGCTTGAAGGTGATCTGGCGAGCGTCTTTCGAGATCTTCCACGATTCGGCAAGTTCCGGTTCGAGTGCCTGGGTTTGGCGATTCGCACGTACCAGCACGCCACCGGTCAGGTAGCGAATGGTGAGTGAGGAATCGTCATCGACCTTCAGCGGATCGAAGGTCTTGGGCTCGGCACGAAGACAGAAGCGGAGCACGGTTCCGTCCTGTGCGGCGGTTATCCCGGTCAGGAGCGAAAGGCAGAGAAGCAGTCTCGAGAACATGCGGCGGCTCATGCGGCCACCTCCTCAGTTTCATTCGACAGGAGAGTCTGGAACGAAGTCATGACTACAATCAGCAGAATCAGCGGGACCAAACGCCAGGGTTCATCGCGAAAGGAGATCATGCCCTCCAGTTCGCGAAGCAGGCCGCCCCACGAGGGCAAAGGTTCAGCGACACCAAGGCCGAGAATTCCCAAGTTGGCCTCGCTCAGGATGAACACCGGAATGGAAATCCAGAACTGCGCGTAGAGGATCGGCTTCAGATTAGGCAGAACATGAACGGCAAAAAGGCGAAACCCACGCACCCCTGACGCGCGCGCCTGAAGCACGAAGTCGGAACTGCGCAGGGTATGAGCGCCGGTTGCCAGCACGCGTGCGGAGGCCGCCCAGCCAAGCAATCCGAGGATGAGAAACGTGATCAGAACCGACACGAACGGCGAAGCGTTAAGCGGCAACAGGGCACGGATTGTGATCAGCAGGAACAGCCAGGGCAATGAGAGGAACAGATCCGTGAAACCTGTTGCCAGGCGCAGCCATATTCCGCCAACGTAACCGGCGAGCCCGCCGAGCGCTGCGGCCAGCAGTGTGGAGACCAGAGCCGCGGCCGGCGCCAGCAGCAGGGAAATTCTCGTACCGTACAGCACGCGGGCGAAACGGTCGCGGCCAATCTCGTCGGTGCCGAGCCAGTGCTGCGTCGACGGTGGAGCGCCGGGGGCTTCGCGAAATTGCTTCGCGTAGCCGGCGGGCGCTATCCAGTTCGCGGCCAAAGACAAGACGCACACTACGAGCAAGATGACACACGCCAGCGTGCGGGCCGACCTCATGCCTGCCGGGACCTCGTCATGTGGACGATTACATCGGCCCCGGAATTCGCCAGCAAGGTAACTAGCGTAACGAGAATCGTGACATTCACCAGCAAAGGCAGATCGCGCGCCAGAGCCGCCTGCCATGCCAGTTGCCCGATGCCTGGGAGCCCGCAGAGCGATTCGACTGGAATGCTCGCGCCGACGGCAATACTGACGGTGATACCTGCCAGGGTGAGCAACTGCGGCGCAACAACCGGGAGGGCGTGCCAGAGCAGAATGCGCAATTCTCCCAACCCCCGCGCACGCGCTGCAGTGATGTGCGGCATGGCATAAGCCTTCGCAAGCAGGTTGCGTGAATACCGATAAACTTTGGGGAAGACGATCAGCGAAATCGCGAGATAGCCGGGCGAGTTTAGGATCACGGAAAGCAATGCCAGAACAGCAGCAGGAATACACAGAAAGGCTCCGCTGATCGCGGTGCCAACTAATTCACAACCTGAGGAGCGAGCCAGAGAGACGGAAAAGGCAAGACTGACGGCCAGCAGCCACCCAAGCAAGAGGCCGAAACCTGCGACTCGCGCGGTGACGCGCCAACGGTCGCGGAGCAGGCTTTGGATGGGTTGTTCGAGAGCGTGAGAAATCCCGAGATCGCCGTGCAGCGCGCCACGCAGATAGCTGATGTAGAACTTTACGACGTTATGTTCGCTGTTGCGCGCGTCATGAAGGACACGGACGCTCTCCGCGTTCAGATTCGGATTGAGCTGGCGTTCGTCGGTATCAAAGCCAGGAGCCAGGCGAATTAAAGTTGCCGAGATGAGTCCACCCACAAGGACAAGTCCGACGATTGCCAACAGGTGGCGTGCAATTCTCCACAACATTGTGCAGTCCTAGTTCACCGAAGCGCCGCGACTACGAGTCGTGCCAGCCGACTCCCGCTCGATGTCGGCATGATGGATCTGTTTCATCGAGTACATGCGGCGATCGGCTTCGGCGAGCAATCGTTCGGCGTCGTAACCGTCTTCTGGGCAGAACGCGGTTCCGACGCTGAGCGAAATCAGGTTCCGGCCCGCGATCTTGTGGCCGGCCAGGATGGCCAATTGATTCAGCCGGCTGGCCTTCTCGTCCGCCGCTTCGCGGTTCAGGCCAGGCGCGACAATCACGAACTCGTCGCCGCCCATGCGAGCCACGTAGTCGTAGCCACGGCAGATTTCCTTGAGGTGGTCGGCAAACTCCTTCAGCAGCTTGTCTCCTTCCAAGTGTCCAAAGAGGTCATTGACCTGCTTGAAGTTGTCCATGTCGCAGACCATCAGTGCCAGGGTCGTGCCGGTTCGACGGCAGCGTGCCAGTTCCCGCGCCAAATGGACGAAGAGGGACCGGGCGTTGGGCAACCCTGTCAGAAAATCCGTGGTAGCCGAGTTCTCGGCCTGCTGATACTTAAGGGCATTCTCGACGGAGAGGGAGATCTTTGAACTGATTGCTAGTAGAACTCGAAGGTGATCGGCAGTGAAAGCATCGCGCTCGGCGCGGTACATCGCGAGCACACCGACGATTCCGCTCAGGCCTTCGAGGGGAACGGCCAGTGTGGAGCGCAATGTCGTGTATTTCTCCGGATCACTCACATAGCCCGACTCTTTCTGCGGATCGGCATTCATGACCGGCTTGCGGTTCTGAGCAACCCAGCCGCACAGGCCTTCGCCCATTCGGATGTTGAGCGAGGAAAGCAGGCGGAAGTTGTCGCCGCTGACCAGTTCTGGAATCAGCCTTCCGTTCTTGCAGAGAAATACCGCCATCGAATCGTAAGGAATCAGCTTGCGCAGGCGCATCGACAAGACGGAAAGGGTTTCTCCAAGGCTGAGCGAATTTCCCAGATCCTGACTGAGTTCGAACATCGTCTGGGCTTCCTGGCGGGCCGCGGCGATCGAGGCAAGGAAGTCGGAGTCGCCGCCGGCCACGGAAATGACGGCAGGATCCTCAAAGCCTTCGATGGGAGTCCCTCCATTGTCGATGCGGATCTCAGCACCTAGCCCGGATGCCAAGGTCACGGACTGCGACTGAAGCCGTTGCGCCAGTTCGTGGAAGTGACGTCTCAAGATACGCACAACCCGCGGGTCAAACGCCGTTCCGGCCATCTCGGCGACTTTCTCGACCGCAGCCTCGAGGGTCATGCCGCTCCGGTACTGCCGGTCTGAGGCCAGCGCATCCATGACGTCGACGGCGGCCAGAATGCGGGCCCCAATGGGGATCTCCTCTCCCTTCAAGCCATCGGGATAGCCGCTTCCGTCCCATTTCTCGTGATGGGATCGGACGATCGGCGCCACAGGATAAGGAAACGCGACACGCTCCAGAATTTCCGCCCCAACCACGGGGTGGATTTTCATCTTTTCGAATTCTTCCGGCGTTAGCTTGCCCGGCTTGTTGATGATGTGTTCTGGAACCGCCAATTTGCCGACGTCGTGCAGCAGGGCCGCAGCCCGAATCGCCTCAGTTTCATTTTCCGAAAGTCCCAGTTCCTGTGCGATTCCGGTTGCGAATACTCGGACCCGATGGAGGTGCTTGTGAGCGGTGTGATCCTTGGCCTCAATGGCGAGAGCGAGCGCCTCAATCGTCCGCAACTGCAAGGCAGCTACCTCTTCGACGTGCTTCTTCTCGATCTCGACCTGCTTCTTCTCTGCTTCGAGACGCCCCAGATAGAGCCGGTAGGAGCGATAGAACCAGAAGATCATGGGAAGAACCAACAGCGAGACTTGCCATCCCGCATGTTTGTTGATGAGGCCTATCAGGAACACTACCGCGGCGCCGGCCAGGTAGTAGGGGAACGACCAGAAGTAGCACTCCGACCATACTCTGCGGGTTGACTTGCCCTCGGTCAGCGAGATGATCACCGAGACCGGCAGGGTATTGGCTAGGAAGAAAATCAGCGCCGTCACAACCAGCAGGACGGGTGTGTTTTCTCCAAGGAGGGAGGTCAAGTGATGGTAGGCAAAATACGAGAGGCCGATGGCATTCGCCATCATGCCGAGATTGAAGATGACCTTCGCGGGAACAACCTTCTGACGCGTCTGCCAGATGCATTGAACAAGGCTCGCCGCGCACCCAATGGCCAGGGTCTCCAGCAGGCTCATTTCCTGGACGCCCAGGAGAATGAACAGGAAGTTGACGGACATGGTGCCGTCGATCCCAGGCAATTGGATCTTGAGGCCCGATGACAGCAGAGCGATAGTCAGGTAGCAGGCAAACCGTTCGAGGCCGGTAGTCTGCCAATGCGAAAAGGCATAGGCCAGCACCGACGTGCCGATCGCCGCCGTTGTACCGATGAACAGGATTGCCCGTTTCGACATACTGCGACACGACCGCACTTACCTGTTTCGCAAGCGGTCCGCCACCTCCGTCGCTGACATTACTGGGGTTACGGCGCCAAATGAAACGACGTGGGTCACGCCCCGCAACCCGCTCTGATCCCCGCTCCTCGTGGGCAGCACATCACTGCAGCCGCGCCAATTTGGCCCGGTTTCCGGCATCTTGTGACAAATCGTAACCGCCGCTTTTCAGGATGGTAGAGCAGAGAGTGAACTGGCACATCTTACTGAGGTAACTCGCCGTTGCAGAGCGCCGCTTGGGTGTGAGTTCTAAGGCGATGAACGCAAACACGGAGTGAGCGATGGACTTATTGGAATCCTTCTGGTGAGGACTCGCAACTCGCCAGGTTAGGGACTACTTCCGGAACGTTACCTTGGTTTCTACCCCTGAGCGCAACGGAGTGAGGATATTCGCCGGACTGTGTCAGGATCGTTGGATAAGTGCGCCCTGTGGAACTGACGAGACGGGAAGACAGATTCGGCAGATCCGGCGGATCCGGGAGTGAGGTGAAGGCCCAGGTCGACAGTGGGCTTGGTCAGCCTCCATTCATGACTACGGCTGCAGAGAAAGACCAAAAAACGGGGCGTGACCGAAGCCGCCAGACCCGAGCCTGGGCGGAGTGGGCAGTGTTGCCGTCCGGCGTCCTCGACCAGCTCCAGGACGCGGTTGTCACTACCGATCTTGAAGGCAACATCACCGGCTGCAATCGGGGTGTGAGTCTCTACGGTTATACGCCCGACGAGGTCACAGGGCGGAATATTGCGATCTTCTATCGTCCTGAGGAACAAGCGCTGCTGAGACGGCAGATTATCCCCGCGGTACTCGAGAAGGGGCGTTTCGAAGGCGAGATCCGATCGCGAGCAAAATCGGGCCAGGACGTCTACGTTCATATTTGCATGACTCTGCTTCGGGATCCCGATCAGGTCCCGGCCGGTATCATCGCGCTCGCCATCGACATCACAGACAAGCAGCTGTTAGAAGCCGCACTGAACGGCGCTTCTGTCGCCGGATTCGAGGGGAGCAACGGAAGCCGCGAAGTAATCCGGCGCGTCGTTGACGGCACCTCGTTCATCATGGCCAGTCCCTTGATGCACAAGTTCATGGGCATGGTCGACCGGGTCGCGGGGCACACCGAGACAGTGCTGATCGTAGGGGAAACCGGAACCGGCAAAGAACTCGTCGCGCGCACGATTCATGAATCTTCGCACCGGGCGAAGAAGCCTCTGGTCGACATCAATTGCGCAGCCCTTCCTGAACATCTGGTGGAGAGTGAACTGTTCGGTTATGAGAAAGGGGCATTCAGCGGCGCCGAATCGTCAAAGCCGGGACTCTTCGAACTGGCAGACAAGGGAACCATCTTTCTGGATGAAATCGGCGAATTGCAGACGCAGATCCAGGTGAAGCTGCTGCGGATTCTGGACGGAGCGCCATATTACCGGCTCGGCGGTCACCGAAAGATCACGGTGGACGTTCGAGTTGTTGCTGCGACGAACCAGGATCTCGAATTGGCGGTCAAAGAAGGACGGTTCCGCAAGGACCTGTTTCACCGCCTGAGCCAGTTTCAATTGCGCGTGCCGCCACTGCGGGAACGGGTGGAAGACATTGCCGTGCTCGCGCAACACTTCCTGTCTCTGAAGGCTCAGGAGAAGACGTTCTCGGCGGATGCGTTGACTGCACTTCAATCGCACGACTGGCCGGGAAACGTCCGCGAGTTACGGAACCTTGTGGCGAAGGTGGCCATGGCGAGCACCAGTCCGCAGATCTCGGGAGCAGAAGTGTCGGCCGAGTTCTCTGGCGAGAAGCCGGTGGCGACACTGGGCGGGATGACATTTCCCCTCGGAAATCTCGAGAACATGGAAGAGCAGATGATTATCAGCGCCCTGGAGCGAACGTGCGGGCACCGCGCCCAGGCGGCGGAGCAACTCGGAATTTCGAGGCGGACCCTTAGCCGCAAGTTGCGCGAATACGGTATCGACGTACCCACGGGAGAGAAGAAAGGGAATCTTGGAGTTATCAGTCAGGATCAACAGAAGTTCTTCCGCGCCAAGGTGAACCTTTCCGTGACGCTGAGGAATGGCAGCGGAAAGGAATGTCAGGCGCAAGCTGTCAACCTGAGCACCGGAGGCATGGGCCTGGATAACATTGCCGAGCCCGGGGCATTTTCAGGATTGCTCGACGTGAGTTTCCTTTTGCCTGACAGCGAGATCGAGATTCAGGGCAAAGGGCGTCTGGTGTGGGCCGATGCCGGAGGACGGGCCGGTTTGCGATTTGTCGTGATCGAGCCGTCTGTCTTCGAACAGTTGCAACATTGGACGAACCGGAAGATGAAGGAAGAGGGCTGGGAGTTTCCAGCGTAGTGTCCCCGACGTTCCCCCGAAGTGAATCATCGCAGCATCGGTTTGTCATGGATCGTCTTCAGGATGGGCATGCTTGAGTAAGGAATTTGTGGTGTCGCAGGCGGTGGCCGGCTCGCTCATCGGCAGCAATCGGATTGTCCCTCGCTATCCGTTTGAGGCTCGGTTCAAGATCCGCATCGACCGCTCAGGAAACATCGTCGAGACCGAGGGCTGGGCCCGGGACCTGAGCGAAAGTGGGCTCGGCGCCTTCGTTGCCGCAACCATCGAGGTGGGAGAATCGGCGACGCTGAGGATCCCACTTTCCGCCGGCCAAGAACTCGTGATCCCGGCGAAGGTCGCCCGACGATCGGGGACGGAGTGCGGCTTCCGCTTCACGGCGTTAAGTTCCGGACAGCGCGGCCAGATTCTCAGCGCCATCGCCGGCAAAAAGGCCATGCCTTACACTGCGGGCGTCTAGACGAAGCCAAGTCTGCTACACGACCCTCCGGGCAATTCGTTGAGCGGCCAGATGACAGCGTAGCGAAAGTGAACTAAGCTAAGAGCTCAGTCATCGGTGTATTCCCAGCCGGGATGGCGGAACTGGCAGACGCAGCGGACTCAAAATCTATCCTTCGGTCTCTCGCTTTTTCCAATGTCATTGTAAAAATTAGGACTTAGCTTTTTTCGATGGCGCTCGGCGTATGTAGGCCTGACCACGATTTTTCGGGGCTTCCAGCCACAGTTCAGCCACAGGCAGGCGACCAATCCACCCGACTCAAACTCAGAGCGGTACTTCCTCTGGTTCTTCCTCTGAGTCTTCGACTTCTACTAGGGGATCGAAAGCGTTTGCACGCTCCAGCGCCCATGCAATCCATTTCCCCCTTGGGCTCTCTGGAGTAGTGGGTTCTCCGTTATTGACGCAGTATTTCTCAACGGCCTCAACAAATTCTCGAATCTGTTTCGCCTTCTGCCAGCCTGCCATCCACTCATCAAGTTGCTCGCTGAGCCTCTGGTACTCCGCACGTTCCTTTGCCTCCCGCTCCCATTTCTCGTGCTGCTTCCTGAGTCCTTCCCGCCAAATGCGGACGTATCTCGCAACCAGCATTAGTCCAGCTACACATTGCGATAGCATTTCCTCCACTCGCTGTCTTTTTCCATCCGCCCATCGTTTGCGACATTTTTCGGGGGAATACTCCGATATTTCAAAGACTAGGCTGCCACTGCGCTCGTAGATATGGGAAAGACCATTTGCCGTTTGTCTTTCTTTGACTTTCAGGTCTTCTCTGATTGCGAATTTTATGTCTTGCTCGAAGATGTGAGCCGATGTCGATGCTTGCTCGGTTTTGACTGGGAATCCATTCTCTTCGAGAGCGAAGACGATAGTGTTCATGAGGGGAAGTGCTCGGTCGAGAAGTTCCTT
>DATIWL010000130.1:0-43871 GCA_035519435.1 Terriglobales bacterium | reverse complement strand
GCTGAAGGCGCTCCGAGGGCCACTCCGTTGCAATAGGTAGCAACTGCATCCGTGGTTGGCAGCGAAGCAAGCGCGTTATGCAAACCGCCGATCGTCGGGTTGAAGAATCCAGTAAACTGGATCTCGCCTGTACGCAACCCGCCTTGTCGCTCGTAGCCGCTCTTATCGATTCCGGTCATGTCAAGTGCGGCCGGGCCTCCGCCGATGCGGTTGAGACCACCCGTGTCGTTGGAGACGATATAGCCGTTCACCAGTAGCTGATCGCCAAGTCCGGTTGTCTTCGTCATTACGCCACCTCGGTCCATGCATCATTGACGACACACGGGATCGTTATCGTCAGGCCCCGGAAGATCTTTCCGTCAATGTTGATGTATCCAGCATCCGCGCCGAGTGATTGTCCATGCTGCCCGAAGATATCGACATTGCGCAGGGCGCCGTTCAGAGTGAAGCCACCGACTATAGCGCCCATAAAAACGTCAACCGCATTCGTGATGTTCGTATCGATAGCATCTTGCGGTTCAGAGAGCATCGAGCTGGTACAGCGGGCCTTGAGGACGACTACTGCGGTGACGTTGTTCAGACTTGAACCTTGCGAAGTCGGCTGAATGCTGTCGATCCAGATCGAGCACACCACTCCGCGACTGATCGGCGCGGCCTTCGGCTCGTGCGTGTTCACCTTGTCGAACACGCCGAGCGATAGGGCGTCAGAAACGACACCATCCAGAAGCGTACTGAAGGTCAGTCCGACGTTGGTCATTCGTTCATCCTCGCTACATGCTTCGGTACGAGTATCCCGAGAATGACCTTGACCTTTTCGCGCTTCAGTCCTTGGGTCACGGAGCGCATAATCTTGTAGCCCTTGAACCGAGTCGTCTTATTGCGCGACCCAACGCCTTCGAGCCACGGTCCGTAGATCATGCCTCCGTCAGTGATCTGCTCGGTTATACCTGAGCCTTCAATACGGATCGAGGATTCGTAGCGCCCGGTCGGGTTGACGAACTTCGCGGCTTGTGCGATGTGCACGTCCTGTTCTCCGACACGCGCAGCCTGGTGCACGGCTTCCGCCATGAGAAGCGGAATCTGCGCCTGAGCGCGTCCGTCGAACAGCGGGCCAAGTACGCGCGTTACCTCAGACATGGCGAGTCCTTCCGGAACGGCCGATGATCGCCTGAGCCTGCGCCCTGAGATCGATCAGGTTGTTCAAAGCAGGGCTGTTCTTCGCCGAACCGGCCCGGCTTGTCGCTCCGGTCTGCCACGCGCTCGCCTGACCCTGGAAGAGCCAACCGGCCTCAGCCACACACAGAGACTTGACCGCTGGCGGAATCCAGTGCAGATTCACCGTTGCGCCGTTTGAGTGCGTCGCTGCGGTCGTTCCAAGCGCGGCACGAGTAACCGTCAACAAGCGCGACGCGAAGATCGTAGAGCCTATGTGGGCGGCCAGGACGCTGCCATTGAAGGCGCGCTTCACAATCAGATTGTTGCCCGAAATCGCAAGGACCAGCATCTGCTCGGCATCGAGCAGGATCGTCTCGCCCACCACATAGGCAGAACCTGTCGTCACAGCCACAGTGTTGTTAGCGGCAGACGCACTCAGAGTAGTCTGCAAAGACTGCGAGGTAGACGTGAAGTTTCTGTCATTGATGACCATGTACTCGGAGTCAACGAGAATGACGTTGCCGATGCCGAGTCTCGAAGAGTCCGAAACAGTGAGCGTCGTGGCCGAGGTGGTGGAGATCGAAGCGGCAAGAGTGGTGGCGCTGATGGTCTGGTTGGAGTATCCCCACACTCCGGTGATCTGGATCGCGTTCTGCCACGTGCTCCCGGCAGTGAGGAACGAGTTCGTTCCGATGAGAATTTCGAGCCGGTTGAACGGCGGCCCGGACCAGTTCGGTTGCAACACGATGTTGGAGCCGGGGATCGAGACTCCGCCACTGGTCATCGATGTGACTGAGATGATCTCGTTGCCCTGGTCCAACCAGAGGCGCCACGGAATCATCGGCCCCTCGGGAGGCCAGTCGAACGATCGCGTCTCAAGGACGGGGAAGAAGTTACGGTGCAGGTAACCGTCAACTAGATCGGTCGCCTCGGCAAGCCGATCTTTGATTTGGGCTACATTGTAGGCGCTCTCGTTGAAGTCGAGCGTCGCTTGCATGTCTTGTACGGACGCGTAGTAAGCGCCCGATGGGGTGTTACTCGCCATGTCCGGTTGCTTTCTACGGAAGTCCAGTCGAGCAAGGATATTCAGTTAGTAAGGGTGGCTGTCGCCATCCCATGTTCCGTTCCAACGCCAGCCGTCGAACTTGCAGAATCGAACCCCATTAGGGCCTTGACTCAGCGGTTCTCCGTCGTTCGGACAAGCTAGCGGCGTGTGGCTTTCGTAGAACTTTTTGTATTCGTTCGCTTCTCGGGCGATTGCGTAGATGCTGGTCCAGGCCATTCTTCCTCCCGTTCGCTCAACGGTACCTCGGTCGGCTCCCCCCACAGCGGAAGGACGCCCTGCTCATCCGGATGAGCCGAGCTGATCCGGCCAGAAGCGTCAGCGCGAACCTCGCCAGGGACAGCGTTCGCATCCGACGGTCCGCCGTATCGACTGATCTTTGCCATCTGACCATATCTCCTCAGGGAGCGACAATTCCGAAGAACAATTGCGAGGTAGTTCCGAGACTCGCCACGAGAATAGAGGATGGCAAGTCCGTCTGCGCGAGCAGGGTTCCACTCATTGCGGGAGCGATGTTGAGCACATCAGCCTGAGTCGACACTCCGGTGAAACTAGGAGCGGTCGTTGCAGTGACGCACATGGCGGTGATCGCGTACCGGGAGGCCGGGTTCATGGCAACAGAAGCGGACATGGTCTTTGAGTACTGAGTATTCGCGGCCGCGAACAAGGTGGTGTCGTTCGGCGTGCTGCCAACCAGAGTCCAGGTGTCTCCGGCCGCGTTCAGCAGATACAGGCCGTATCGGCAGATGCTCGGAGTCGCTGCTGCGGCAGTCGATCCGGTGCGCATAATTATCTGCGTCGCGGTGAAATTGTACCGAGGGCGCAGCATGGTGAGCCTGACATCCCCGGTCGAATACGCGAGCGCAACCGATGAGCAGTCCTCACGGCGCATCGTCTGCTGGCCCGAAGCAACTGCGAAAGGGTCGGGCGGACGGGTCTCTACGTAAGTCATAAGTCCTCCCTCCTCCTGACCTAGGGCGCGTAATCGAGGCTCCCTGCCCGACTACGCGCCCTAGGAGTTCCTAGGCGGCTACCACGCTCACAGAGTTGTCCAAGGGGATATAGGCGATATCCCACTTGACCGAGCCGGTGTTGGTCGCGGATGTGGTGATTGTGATGTTCCCGGGGTTCACCACAAACGGGGTGCTCATGACGTTCACCCCAGCTTGAGTGGAAAGGTCGACCACGGTAGCGGCACCTGGGTTCGCCCCGAAGTGGGTGCCGATCGGCGCAGCGATGATCGATGTCGCAGTACCGAGTGCTGTGGTTGAGCCGGTTCCGACGGTCGGGGCGGTACCGATTGCGAGAGTGCACGCCTGGTTCTGAATCGCGGTCGTGACCTCGCCGATGAGGCTGACCACCAGAATGCGCCCGAGGCTGACCACGAAGATATTGCCCGTGGCAGTAGCAGGCAAGGTTGCCGTTGCGCGCTGCACAGCAATCCCGAGGGAGACCGTGCGAATGTCAATGTTCTTGTAGAGCTGATTCGACATGTCAGCCCCTACGCGCTCGGAATGACAAGGTTAGCCGGAGTGCGCTGGATTTCCAGGTCGTGCAGAATAGCCATGACCAAGCCAGAAGCGCCGACCGACACCTTGACGTAGTTCTTCGTGTCCGGCAGGGACTCGCCACGAATGGTGAAGGCCACCGATCCCGATGCGATGACGACCGCGTTCGACGCAGCTTGAGTGGTCTTCACCCAAGCTGCTGAACCATTGGTCGCCGTGTTCGTGTACGTGTTTGTGATGATGTTTCCGGGAGTCGCGTATGATCCCGCGAATCCCTGGGCAACCGTCACGGTGAACGTGTCGTTTCCAGTGCAGATGAACGTGATCGCAGACGCATGCTGCAAGTTCAGCCCACGTCCGGCCGCAATCGGGACAACGTTGAAGAGTCGCCCGAGTCCTTCCATTCCAGCCATGATTTGCTTCCTCTCTGAACGGGGTTTCAATGCCGCTCAGTTGGGTCCTACAACCGGCTTTTCCGGGGACGGACCAGAGTGTTGCCGTTATGCTGCCTACCCACCCGACGCATAACCGAACTTCCCCTACATACAGGAAGTTCCTCGACCGAAGTTGAGCTTACGTACGAGTCGAGCTGAGGTTGACGAACGGAGACAGCGTGTTGCCAGCGTTCTGAGGAGTAATCGCGGAGTTCAGCCAAGGACGGCCATCGAGGCGCTGAATGAAGCGGTACGCGACCTTATCGTTGCCGAACAGGTAGTGCTCGGAAGCACTGGCCTGCATCTGCATCCGGTCGCCAATGAGGTAGTAGCTCAGGTCAACGAACGAGATGTCGCCCGCCGTGCCGAGCGTGTTCGCCTTCTCGGTGAAGATGACCGGTCGACCCCAGATGCTCATGGGCATAGCATCGGAGATACCGCTGTTGGTCAGCATGACCGGCGCACCACCGGTACCGACACTCAGCGCCATCGTGGCGAGCTGAGGGAAAGTATCGATAGAAGCGACCCACACCGCCCGGCTCAGGCTTGTAGGCAGCATCCTGGCGAACATGGCAGCGAGATTCTCGACAACGATCGTGTTCGCCCCCTGGCCGGACACAGCGGATGCGGTGACCGTGGCAGGGCATCCGATCCAGCCGAGAGGTTCCCCGGTGCCCGAGCCCTTCATGAAGGCGATGTCTTCATACCAGGCCATTGCAGACGGGAAAGCGGCATCAAGGAACGCGCTGAACGCACTGGCGTCCTGCGGAAGCTCGTTGGGCACACCCGCGAACGCAGTCAGCTTCTTTGCATCGAGCACGACACGGCCGAATGCGCCCTGGGATTCGACCAGGAGTGCGCCTTCCTCACCCCAGTAGGCGATAATGCCACCGTAGACGCTGGTCGCGTTCGTGGTGGAGTCGACCATGGGGATAGGAACACGCAGACTATCCATCGGGATGACGGTAGCCCGAGGGCGCACAACTGCACTTTCAAGGCTGAGCATGAGCAGTTGAGAGCGGAGAACCTCGGGGATGAGGAATCCACCGTCGGCCGGAATAGTCGATCCGAAAGAGTTCTTTACCTGAGCAACCTCGGCCATGCGATCACGGTATTCGCCCAATCCGGCACCGTTGTACTTGACGTAGTCCGCGTACACGCCACGGAAGAAGTCGGCGCGGTTCTTGAACTTGCCATCGAGCGCGGTGCCTGGCGCGTTCTCCTGATAGAGCGCGTTCTTGGCGGACATAGCCGGGGCGGTACTCGGACCATTGACTTCGAACATGGGCCGCGCGCCCGTCTTTTCGTTCTCCGCCAGCCAGTCTTTCAGGGTGAGCTGAACTTGGTCACGAATCTGCTCGGAGAGGGTCTCATCCCTTTCCTTCATTGAATTCGCATAGCCCGTGACGAACTTGGCCAGGGCGCCGGGAGCCTTGTATAGCTCCTGCATTTTCTTCTGATCGTTGAGGGTCGCCTCAAACTCATCCGGAGACGTCGGGATCAGAACATCAGACATAGTTCACTTCCTCTAGCGCCTTCCGGAATGCCTCAGCATCAAACGCCGGAATCTCTTCAATGGGATCAATCTGTGGTGCAGGTGCATTCGCTCGGCCACGGTGCGCAAAGATCGAGAGGTCGAACGTGTTCTCGGGTTCCTTCGACTTACGTCCCTCAACACGGTCGGCAAGACCTGCGGAGACAGCCTCATCTGCGGAATACCAGGTCTCTTCATCCATCGCAGCCAGCCAGGAATTGACATCACCGCCAGCACGCTCGGCGTATACGCTAGCGATGTTGCTCGTCACGCGATCGAGACTCTCGGCCATCCTGCGCATGTCTGTGGCATTGCCGATGACTAGCCCACTGGCTGCGTGAATCATGATCTCCGAGTTGTTCATAACAACTCGTTCCGCACCGGCCTGGAAGATGAACGAAGCGGCCGAGGCAGCGAGTCCATCAACAATCGTGGTGACTGTGCCATCGTATGAGCGGAGTGCATTCAGAATGGCTATTCCATCGAAGACGTCTCCGCCCGGCGAGTTGATCCGCACAGTCAGGTTGTCCGAGTGCACATTCTTGAGTTCGCTAACCAGATCATCTGCGGTGACGCCCCAGTATCCGATCTCATCATAAATGAAGAGTTCGGTTGTCGATTGATCCAAGTTGGAGAACCTGAACCAATCAGTCTTCCCCTTCCTCAGATTCGCTACTGGGCGAGTTGACTTGACCATCCGAGCCTTCGGCATCCTCGTTCTCACCCTCTTCACTCGGATCGGTCTGCCCTGGCAGAGGTTGTTGCTCCGGTTCGCGCCATACCATTGGAGGAAGGCCGACCACATTCAAAACGTCATCTGCTTCAAATCCACTGGAAATCAGGATCTGAGCGGCCAAAGCCTTTGTATTGACAACTGTAGCATCCGCTTGTTCATCGGCCTTGACAACAGGCTCGTAATCGAAGTACAAGCCGCGCGTGTTCGTCCCGAACAATCCAAGGAATTGTGAATTGAGGGTCTGCTTGAGGCGATTGGCGCGTGGATCAATGCATTGCGCGTCGTACATAGCCATGGATGCGCGTGCATTGGCGAGGTTCACGTCGTTGACGTTGCCGAGCATGAACGTCGGGAATCCGAATGCCTGCCGGATGAAGTCCGCGCTCAGTTGCCTCAACTCGGTGAACTGCATGTCCTTGTGGTTAAAGCTGTGGTCTTCCCACTGCATGCCAGCCTCAAGGATGGCAACCCGATGCGCGTTCGAAACACCTTGATGCGCCTCGCGCCAGCGCAGAGCTATGCGATTGTAATCGTCATCGTCAAGGTTGTGGTCGACTGTGAGAACGCCGTCCGGAGACGCGCCATTGATGAAGAAATTGCGATTCCACTCGGCGCTGTACCGCGAACTGTCAATGTCGATCATCGCAGCTTGCACGGGTCCGATACCGCGATACATGTCGTCCGGGTTCGGCATTTTGATCTGAATGACCTCATCCAGATCGAGGGCGATTTCTTTGCCGTCTTCCAGGCGATACAGCCAGCCTTTGAGGAATGTCGTGTCATCCGGAACCGGAGTCATCCGGTCGGGACGGATAGGCCACATGCTCTTAATCACGCCGCGCATCGAAGGGGAACGGACAATGAGCCAGTACCATTCACCGGTCAGTTCAAGGTGTTGTTGGCCGATCTCAACGAACTGCTGGGTGGTCATGAAGTCGTTGGGGTGAGCCCAGAGTTGAGCGGCCGGGTGCCTGGTTGGCTTGATTTCCGTACGGTCGTCTTCCTCGCCGCTCGCTCCGGGCTGGTAGAGGTGCCACGTGGTGTTAGAGGTGTCGAGCGCCAGGCGGTTGACGATGGGGAAAAGTGTCGAGTTACGTCCGTACGCCTTGAGGCCAGATCCGCTGAGCTGAGGCGGTTGGAAGATCGTTGCGCCACCCGTGCCCCGAGCGACTGGCCGATGTCCGGGCGGGATGATCGCGTTGCGCGCCAGTCCAGCGAACGGCCCGCGCATGCTATGCCTTCTCGCTGAGAGCGATGAGGTAGGCGACGAGCAGCAGGCTCAACCCGATTGCAGCCATGCCGACTTGCATGATCCAGAGCCAGGCAGCGGCATCCAGGAATGCGAATCCGGTGGTGACGACAAGCCATTGCACGATGGCCGAGCTGGGCGCCCGCAATGGTTTGACGTTCATGATGCGGATGATACGGCATGGCACCATAACTAGCGCGTTCGCCGTTGTGTCCCAGTTTTTCAGGGACTATGTTCGATACGGATCAGAACGCATCGAATGAACGAATATCCGGTTTGGGCTTCAGATCGTGATAAGCAACCTGGTATCGCATAGCATCACAGCCATGGTCGTTTTCCTTCTTTGGCTGCTCTTTCATACCGACACGGGCCGTGTCGTCCCAGACATAGCCCGGGATCTCTTCAATCGTGCACGTCGGCACGTTGCGAGTCTCAAGCTCGATGTCTGGCACATGCAAGCGCGCATTGCGCACAAGATAAAGACGCGGCTTGCCGTCTGGCTGCACCACGAAACGCTGAGCAACGGCCTGTATGCCGCCCGGCGCCTTGTCCGTGCCCGACACCTTCTTGATCGCAGCTATCGTGTGCAAACCCGAATGCCGCTCGAAAGTGGCACGATCCTCCGCATCATGATCGCAAATGATGACCTTCGGCTTGGGCTCGATCCACTCGCCGTCCGGCCGCACAATATTCAGGATGTCCCGCGCATGATCCTCAACCAGACGCTTCGACCGATACAACTCACGATACAAGTACAGCCGACCATCGGGGTCCTTCGCCCAACATTGCAGCACGAACGGATTCGTGAACCCAAAGTCGATTGACCAGTATCTCGGCCAGGAAGCGGCGCCCTCAGGCAAGCGATCGATCACATGTACGCTCGGGTCATAGTCGTCCCAGACCATGCCTTCCGCAGCGACCCACAGGCCGTAGCGCAAACGCTGCTTCATCACTCCGGTGAGCGCGTCAAGCTTCTCTATGTACGCCCGGCCTTCCGTGGTGAGCGTGCCATCCTCATCGAACAGCATTGGATTGTCTTCATGGCGTGTGTTGAACATGGTCGCTGCGCCGCTCTGCACGCGCATGTACAGCCAATGCGTGGGGAAGCTAGGGTTGCAGTCCGCGATGATCTGCTGGTACGAGATGTTGCCGTTGCGTAGCCGGGTGAGCAGGGATCCCCAGTCTTCTTTGTCCAGCTCGGTGGCTTCCTGTACGTAGATGATGTCGTACTCGCTGGACATGATCTTGATGGCCTTGTCCAGGCCACCAACTGCGATCGAGCTTCCGTTCTGGAAGTAATAGCCTGGCGGACGCTCATCGGATCCGCCGAACCATTCGCAGTGTCCAGCGGCGATGGCTTCCTTGCCAACGAACGCCCGCCAAGTCTGGAGAGCGGTTGAGCTGAGGGTGGCGCGGACCTTGCGGACGATGAGGCAGCGTGTGCCCGGGTTGCGTAGGCAGACGGCGAGCAGCTTCTCCAGGGCGGCCCTGCTCTTGCCTGTTCCTGCTGGTCCGCTGGCCAGGGTCTCGCCTGCTCGGGAGAAAAAGGCGGCCCGGCATCCCCCTCGGGCCGAGTAGTGGTGCTGAAGCTCGGTAGTCATCACACCCGGAGTTCCCGAGAATGGCGTTCTCGTTGACAGTTAAAAGTCAGTCTTGTCTCCCGCGCAAAGCGGCATCAATCAACCATAGATGGCCTGGTATCGCATAGCACAAGAGTCTTCCCATTCGTCGCAACCATGAGCCAGCCGGTGCCGGGCGATCTTCAGCGCGCGCTCCACACCGATCGTGCCGCAACCGCACGTACGTCGACGGATCTCCTCCTCAACCAAGGGGAGTTCTTCGGCCGTGATGGTGATCATCGCAGCAGGAAGAGCGGATGTTCGGGCGGCTCGGGCATCGCGGCTTCCAGCTCAGCCCGAGTGGCCGGGCGATTGACGCTCGGCCCGGCCAACTTCCTAGCTCGGCGTTCCGCACGATTCGGTCCGCTGTGCGCGTACAGCACGATCGCCTCGTCCCGTAACTTCATCAGTCCAGTCCTTCGAGTTCCTGTTGAGTTGCTTCAACTGTGTACGTGACCTGCGCGCCCGTGACAGTGAGACTCTTGACCGGGATCGAGCCGAGTTCATCCGCAACCGCCCGCAGCCCGGCCTGCATAGTGCGCATCAATCCACTGACCTGGGCACGAACAAGGGCCGATTCTTTGCTCTCCGAGTCGGTCAGTTCAGCGATGATCTCCTTGAGCTTCTCAATGCCATCCTGATATTCAGCGATGCGAGCGCTCTTGTCCGCGACCCACAGACCAATCAGTTTGTCGTCGATGTTCGCGCGGGTCTCAAGAATCTCTTCGGCGTATCTTTGAGCAAACTGACTGATCGCCGGTTGCGATACGCCATACCTTGCGGCTAATTGGCGCTGCGTCTGCTCGCCTTTCGCAAGATCGCGAACAAGAGCGAACTTACGTCCGCCACGTTCAAGATGATTCGGCGTCGCCATCAATTCACCACCTTCGGATAAGTAAGCCGAGAAGTCATTTGATTTGTGTCCCTATGAATATTCCGATCAAGACGACGTCTAGCATTGCGACTTCGTGGCGGTCAACGTCCTGCTGTGTTCCCGTGGGGAGCGGCCTACATCGGGCACGAACTCACCGTGAAGCCCAGTGCGTCAGCGTTCTGGTAGAGCCCGCAGTGGTAGCCGCACCCATCCCTGACCTCAAGGCGAGACGAGCAGAAGAAGCAGAAACCCTCGGAGACGCGAGCGGACTTTTCGAGGATATCGCGCTCGTGCTCAGCGTCCGTCTCGTGAAGTCCGCACCACCTGCACGTCGTCATCTCATCGTGTCCTTCAACTTTTGCGTTGTGACTTTAGTCCGAGTCGTCACAGCACGAGTCTTGCGGTAAATCTCGAAGCCGCACCAACGTTTGAAGTCTGTCAGGTTCAGCGTTCCCCATCCGCTCATGTCTCGCACGATCGCTCGATTGAAGCTGAGGTTCTCGCCTCCCCAAAACACAACCGCACGCATGCCATCTGGCCGTCGTATGCGCATGGCTACCGATTCAACGCGCTCAGGCTCGGGGCCGATAGCGTGTTGGACGTCGTACACGAAGCCGTGCTTCGAGTTCAAAAGTACAGCCAAGGATGCCGCATTCTTGAATCGAACGGCCGGAACCTTGACCGCAGGCTGAACCGGTTGACGTTTAACGATCAACCTTGGAGCTTCATTGACACTGAAAGGCCAAGGCTCGGACTTCGGTCGGCACGCGTCACAGAAGTTTCCATCCGCACTCATGCGCACAGGCTTATCGTTTAGGCCGCATTTCGCACACGGGCGATACTCTGCGCATACCTCGTATTCGAGGTAATAACCGCAGATCTGACTGAGCTCGATCGGCCTTCCTTTTGTCAGTTCATTGTCAATCCGATGGTCTGGACACGGAACTCGGTGCGCGCAACGCCTCAGGATCGTTCGATACCGACATGTCGCAGTCAGCATGTCGTTCGTATGTCCCTTTGAGCATCGCCAGACCGGGAAGCCGTCCTTCGAGACATCAGTCATCTTCATTTACCCCCTTCTTCAGATTGAAGCGAACAAAGACCGTACCTTGACGAATCTTAATGTTGACGTCCGAAACTCGGTCACGACGAGCGTTCACGGCCTTGCGCGCCGCATTTGAGAACGACTTAGGATCAACGAGGAAATCCTTACCTCGCTCGAACTTCCACATCCGTCCGTCCGCGTATTTGTCCCAATCGTAAATAGCGTCCGCTCGTGGCTCTGATCGTTCAACGGGCTCTGCCATGCTCGCTACCTCCTTCCGAGTTCGACGACCAGCCTACCATCAGCACACCCCGAGGTACCCGTAAGGCAACTGTCCACTGTGGGTTTGGGTGTCTGTCCTTTGTAGTTTGAGACAGGGGAGACAGGCTGGAACCAAAAGTGATCTCGCGCGAGAAATGAAAATCCAAAAGTTGGTTTCCAGCCTGTCTCCCCTGTCTCAAAAACAGGTTTTCCCTGGTAGACAGGCTGACTCCTACTAATCGTGTAGGCATTGCCCCCAAAACGGCCCGTGGAGCAGAACGCACGTACTGCATTCACTCGTCCCACCTCAGCCCATGCAGGATCGTCGGCCGCTTGGGCAGCGGACGGGCCAGTCCGTCGACCAGGTAGCCGCTCGGCCGGGCGATGTTCTCCGGGCGTTTGAGCGGCCGCTCCTTCGAAATCCGCCACCGACTTGCCATGACGTGTCCCGTCAATCGACTGACCACGGTCTGGTTTGCCCACGGTCGCTGCTCTTCGATCTTCAGCCATGCGTTGAACTCGGCGCAGAAATCGTCCGACGTAACGCACGCACTCGCATCCTCGACCATGAACTCGTTCAAGAACTTCATGATCGGGTCGTATTCCGTGCGCCAGCGCTCCGTGTCGTTCAGCGTCCGTTCAGGATCTTCCGGCATGACCTTGCCGTCCGCATACCAGCGAGCTGCCCCGCAAACCATCCATGCGAGGGCGGCTTTCCAGTTGTCGGAGTTTTCCTCAAGTCGTCCGCGCAGGCCCATGTCTGCTGGCCGGTCGAACTCGTCTACGCACTTCTCGCCGGGCTTCCTGAACGTGAATGGATACTTCAACATGCGGAGCCTACGCCACGTGCCGTGATCGGTCTCGGTGACGATCGGAGGGTGGTTCGTGTTGATGAACATCGTGTGCGAAGGGACCCAGCTCACATTGTTCTTGTAGAGCTCGCGCGCTGTCATGATGGGTGTAGCGATGACTTTCTTCACGGCCTGAACGTCTAGCCGTCTCGCTTCAGGCGTTTCCTCAAGCAGCGCGAAGCGCGCACCGCGAAGATCCATGAAGTCAGTCGAATGGTCTGCCGTAGACCCAAGTAGGACCTTATCCGACAGAAAGCAGAAGTAGTCCCCCAGTGCCCTGGTGGTCGGCACCATGATGGATGATTTCCCATTCGATCCTCCTCCTTGCAGGATCAGGAGTACGTCGTCCGGCGGAGTGAAGCCGGTGCACGCCTGACCAAATCGGAGCTGAAGCCAGGGCTGCACGTCTTCGGGCATGACGCTCAATGCGGCTTGGAAGTCGTCCGTCGTGAACTTGGGCTCATAGTCGACTGAGCACATCTTCGTCACGAGGTACGCGCTTGAGTGCGGCTTCAGCTCGCCCGTGCGCAGGTCGACTACCCCGTTCGTGCAATTCAGAATGTTCGGGTCTTTGTCGAAGTCCGAGGCTTCCACGAGAATCGGTCCGCATCCGCGCAAGAGCGAAGTCAGCGCGTTCAGGCTTCCGACGCCCATCTTCTTTGCGAACGCTTGAAGCCGCGCACTGTCCTTCTGCTTCTTCAGCGTCTTGTGCAGCCAGTCACGAACTGCGAGACGTACTGCTGGTTCCGGATGATCGATGACCCAACGCGAACCGTTGAACTTCAACCATCCGAAACCGGTTGACCACTTGTATGTCTTACCTAGATCGAGAGCAATGTATTCGATCAACAAGCCATCGATCAGTGGTATCTCTTGAGGATCATAGTCCGTAGTCTCCGGGATGTCCTCAGCCTCGTTGATCCACTTCGGGGCAGGACGTTGTTTGCGCTTCTTGACAGCTGAAGCAAACTTCGCGTTGACGCGCTCGTCTCCGAAGCCCGAGTCTCGGGGCGCCCGAGAGAAGTAGTCGTTGTATGCGTCGGACTCGGAATAGGCGTTCCAGGGCGAGCGAGCGATTTCTAGTAGATCACACGCACACTTGAAGCAGGTCTCGTCCCATCCGGGTTTCGCTCCGAGTTCAAGGTCCCGGAGCCCACTCAGAATCTCCGAGATCTTCCCAACCGAATTCGCAACGTAGGCGTCAATCCGCGCCCGTTTGAACTCAGAGAGACTGTCATATGCCGTCCGATCGACTTGGCCAATCTCAGGCGACTTCGTCTCGGGGCGAATGGCCGCAAGAATATAGTCAGGCGCATTGCGAACAATTCCTTCAAGTTTGACGTACGGACCTTTACCTGAGACGGACGGCGGACACACGACCTGCCCACCATGCCCGCGTACGTCGAAGCCCTGTGGCAACCGGCCTGAGCTATTTGACACTTCAAAGTCATTCGGCAGGCTGAACCACCAGTGCAGTCCACCTGAGCCCGTAAGCGTGGTCGGCTGTAGCCCTTCGGCTTCGAGCCGCTCTGCGAGCGCCTGAGCTTCTTTGGATGCGTGTCCAGGGTCGTAGTCCAGAACCCAGAACGTGTCTCCGGTCGCGACCCCAAGGTTCCACGGTTCGCCGTCGAACAGCGCGTACGCGTCAGGGATCGAGAGCTTTGGGCTCTTCTGCCATGCGAGGTCTACCGGGTGCTTACCTATCGCGTGCTTGGAGTTGAGGCGCTCCGGACTTGAACAGGAACATCCGCCGTCTTCTTTCACGTAGTGCAGGCGAATAACCCGGATACCAAGTTTCGTGTATTCAATCGCTTCTTGCAGAATCGATGTACCATCGGAACTATTCATCGCGCTCCGCTCTCAGTCGCCTCGGGATTTGGCCCCCGGGGCGATTGTCTTTGCACACGGTTAGTACACCGTGGGTACACATCGTACCACGCGTTGCCCTCCCGACCCTGGACATGACAAAACCCCCGGCTACGGGGTGGGCGCCGGGGGTTTTGTCAGGTGGAGCGCGTCGTTCCCCACCTATCCTACGGAGTAAGGGGCATTACTCCGTAAGCCTCGCGGACTTGCGTGCCTCGGCCAGCATCGCGGGGAGCGCCCGAGCCAGGGCCATACGGCAGACACCGGCTCGTTTCATGCTGTACAGCTCGCACAGTTCCGTGATCTGGTCCTGCATAGTCTCGCCCACTTGGACGACTTCTTGTCTGTCCAGAAGCTCACGGCGCGATGGTTGGTCCGGCGAACTAGTCACGAGACCCAATGGTACGGTCTGGACTCCCTGAAAAGCTAGGTGTACTATCAGTGTGCTGTTGTCCGTATCTCAAAGACCGGAGGAACCGTGACTGAATCAGAAGCCATCTTGTACTTGAAACGCGAAAACGGTCGGCTCGTTGGAGAAAACCGCGAGCTTCTGGCGGAAGTGCGGGAACACCGGAACGATCTTTGGACTGCGCTTGCCATCTATCGTGAGCTTTTTGGTATCGACGCCAAGCAGGCCAGCCACATTCTTGGTTGCTTCGACTGCTCCTGGCGCTCCGGGGAGAGATGTTCCAAGTTCCCCAAGTTCGACGCATATGCCCTTCCAGGAGATGATCTGTGATGGCTCAGTCTCACGTTCTGCGCGTGATCGCAGATCGAATCGACCTCGGATGGTCGAAGCCTTCCGGGATTCGGTTTCGGCCCGGAACGGTAGTCATCAGTTTTGAGAACCAAGACGACATCGAAGACTGGCTTGCTGTGTTCGGTTGCTCCGAGGTTGAGGACAGATCGTTTGCAACGCTGAAGGCCAGATACTCGATCAAAAGCTTCGTCGGTTCGTGGTTCTTCGAGCGAATCCTGATTGTCCAGTGCGAGAAGGCAAAAATAGACCCTGTTTCGGTTCTGATGAGATGAGCAGATTCTCAGCCGAAGACGCGATCCTGCTTTGTCTTGAGCAGAATCCAGGTTGGCGATCGAGCGCTTTCGTCATGTCGCACACGCAGTTGGACCGGAGCCATATCTCCATGGTACTGAATCGTCTTCTCCGTCAAGGAAGAGTTGAACGTAGAGAGAAGGATTTCGATACCTCGTCCTTCTTTGGTAAGCCGTTGCCCAAGCCTCGGACCTTCCAGAGGCCCACCGCATATTGGAGAATCGCCTCATGAAGCCCGTCGATGAGACCCCAACCCACCGTCCTGTGATCGACCCTGAGACCACCGAGCGGGACCGGATCGTCTCCGCTCTCACCGTGGCACTGGGCGGCTCGTCCGCCATCGCTGAAGTGACCGCCGCTGCTCTGGTCGCAGACGGCTGGGTACTACGACGCGCCGACGAGCTGATCAGCATCGAGCAGGATCCGCCTCGCGCGGCCGTCTTCGACGAGCACGACCAAGCTGCCATCGGGCTGGCCGCCATCTCCGAGGCTTCCAGCACGGAGGAACAGCCGTGAAGCCCATCGATGAATGGATTGCGGTCACCTGGGGGGACCTCGCGCCAGGCGACTACACCCGGCTGAACGAATCCCGGCCGATCTTTCAGGTAGAGGCGATCCAGGACGACGTCTACACGCTGGCCCGGCCGGGGGGGACACAGACCGGGCGACCGGACCCGGCGAAAGCCTGTTTGGTCCGCACGCAGCACGAGGGCAGGAAGACCGAGGCCGGATACCGTCTCGCCTACCTCGAAGAGGACAAGGTACGCCTGCTCAAGGAGCAGCTCGGCGCCGAGATGATCGCGGTCTACGGACCGGGCAATGACCGCGAATTCACTCCCTGGATTTTCGGCGAGAGGTATTCGCCAGCCCAACTTAGCTCACATTTGTTCATGTTCCACGGTTTGTACGTAGGCGAGCCGCCGAAGACGAAAGAGCTCAAACTTGAACTCCTTGAGACGCACAAGGACTTTCACAAGGAAGTCTTGCGTGTTGACTCCGGCCGTCGCCTTCCGCACATCCACAACCAGACCGAATACGACAAGATGTTTCAATAGAGAGGATCAGACAATGACACGCGATGAGGCAATTCAGTGGATCGTCGGCCTGAGTGCAGAGGTGGCTGAGCAATGGGTCGGGCGTCATCTGATACCAGCAGTTGATCCGATAGAGAGGCAGACGCGTGAAGCTCTTCATGCTATTGGCGTGAGTGACACAGAGATTGAGATCAATGTTTCGTGTATTCGACCGCCAACCCGGTGAGAGCGTGTCCAGAAAAAGGAGCCAACCCGGCTGGCCCAAGAGCCAGAAAGCGTTTCGCTCTGTCTTGAACAGGACCGGCTGGAAATGCTGGCTCTGTGGTAACTTGCTCTACTACCTGGATGAGAACGGATCCGTCAGATTCTTTGACGGAATCTTCCGACTGTCGTTCGATCACTTGCAGCCTCACTCCGAGGGTGGCACGAATGATGCTTTTAATCTCGCGGGCACGCATCGCATCTGCAATCTGCGTCGTGCTACCAGGGAGAACGGCCTGACCGAGGCGGAACGAACTCTCGTAAGATATCTGTTCAGGATCGATCCGACCGGAAAGCATAGGGTGTGCTGAATGAGCGCGATTCTCGGAGACGACGAGCTCGGCTACCGGCCAGGGCACGTCAACCGGACGTGGAATGGCCGTCCGTACGTGCTTGTGAACCCCGACTGGCCGGAGCCGGTTGTTCAGATGGACGGGTTCACGGACAAGCCGGGTGAGCCGCGCGGGAAGTCTGCTATCTACACGCGCGTGACGACGTTCATTTCCTGCCTCGAAGATACGTACGCTCTCGGCGAGTGGCAGAACCGTATGGTGGCCCTCGGCATGGCCGTCCGGCCGCAACTTGTCGCACAGGCGCAACGGGTCGATCTCGATGCGCCCCAGGACCAGGTCAAGGAACAGCTCAACGAGGTTGCGTACGCGGCGAAGGATGCGGCGAACTGGAAGCTCAAAGCTGACCTCGGTACGGACTTCCACGAGATCACGCGCGAGTACGACGGCGGGCGCCGTGACTGGCGCAACCTCTCTGACACTTCACGGTCAATGCTAGCCGCCTATGCCACCGCGACGAAGGGTTGCACCTTCGAGTTCATCGAAGCTCGGCTTGTCAATGACACGCTTAAGTATCTCGGGACGACGGATCGGCTGGGTTGGGTCGAATGCTCCGAGTGTGTGCCCGGAAAGTCCGTCACGCGCCTGAACGCCCTTCGCGTCTACGACCTGAAGACCGGCCGCATCGACTTCGGGCAGTCCAAGATGGCCCTCCAACTGGCCGCGTACTCGCTGAGCAAGCTCTACGATCCCGACACCGGGATCAGGACCGACCTGCCGATCTGCCCGCATGTCGCGTACATCATCCACGCGCCGTACGGCGAGGGAACCTGCGCAATCTACCCGGTGCCCCTGGCGCCCGCTCTTGAGGCGCTGACGGAGCTAGTTCCGCGAGTGCGTGCGTTCCGAGCCAAGATGAACTGGTTTGACGCTCCGTTGCTCTCAGGCGGTCAAGCGACGTCCGGAGTGGCCGCCGCGTGGTCGGTCGAGCCTCCCGAGAGTCTTTGATCTGAAAGGCTTGCATCTCCCTGAAGTTCGTGTAGAGTCTCTCTTGTAGGGCAAGACAGCAACTTGAAAACTTAATCAGAGCAACGTAGGAAGACCTGAGGCGCCCGGTACGAGTCCTAGTGAATCCGGGATCAAACGCCAACATTGGAGCATCTGGCGACGTTGCCGACTTGGTTCGCGGAGAACGCGTTGAGGTGAGGCTCAGAACCGCCAAGTCAGATTAAGTTCAAAAGTTGAGCACGTCGGGACCTCGGAGAAGACGGACCATCCCACCGCACGAACGGTCAACGCGACACGATGCCGAGTTGGTCGAAGACCCTAGGTGTCGGCCGAATAAACGTAAGCCGCACTTAGGCCGTACGAACCGCAGAGCGAGGAAGCACACTCCGGTAGTCCGGACCCTCCTCCCTCGCTCTGCGGAGACAATCTGACAATCTAGTGAGGATTCACGCATGGGCGAGTACGGGAAGAGCGCCATCCTCGGGAATGACGAAGGTTCGTCGTTCACGTGGGCCGCTGCCAAAAAGGGGCAGTCCGCGACCCTGAAAGTCGTCGGTGAGCCGACTCTCAAGAGGGCGCTCGACTTCGAGACGAAGGAACCGGCTACCTTCAAGAACGGGGACCCGATGTTCCGGGTTGTCGTTCCCGTTGAGTATGTCGAGGGTGACATTTGGGTCAAGGACCCTGACGATGAGTCAGCTGGTGTTGCCCACGAAGTGGGCAATGGTTACAGCTACTCCGTCACGCAGAAGGGTAAGAAATATCCGGCTCAGAGGGCTCTCGCAGATTTCGAGCGTTCTCTGATTGCGGCCCGCGGAATCGGCCTGAGCGTTGGGGACGTGTTCAAGGTCACGTTCACGGACGCGAAGCGGGCTCCGGGCCAAACGACCGGCAAACCTGCGAAGTACTTCAAATACGAGCTGCTTCGCACTGAGGACGTCGACGCCTTCGATGGTGGCGACGACTAGATAACGCACCGTCGCAGAGAGCCCCGGGACGCGCCTCCGTCACGCCGTCCCGGGGCGTGCGACACTCAATCTCCAGAAAGGAAAGACCGTGACCGCTGAGACCGTAACCGACAAGTATGCGGGCATGTCCCGTTCCAAGGCTGCTGCCATGCGGCGCCTCGATCAGAACATGGACAAGCTCAAGAACTTGGATGCTCGTCTTGCACGTACCCGAAAGGCGTACGAAAACGTTCTTCAGACAGTGAATACCAAGCGTGCGGCTTACGTCATCAACATCGCTCGCGCCAACGCCCAGCTCAAGGCGCTGACCTTCGAAGAGGACGCCGTCGCTGCTGCGATGGCCGAGCTAGAGGACAAGCAGGACGAGGCCGAGGCCGAGCAGGACGAGGCCGAGCAGGACGAGGTTGAGGCCGAGGTTGAGGCCGAGATCGAGCAGGACGAGGGCTAAGTCTGATATCTACGAGAAGCCCCGATCCCAAAAGGGTCGGGGTTTTTCTTGTTCTAAGGAGCGTTTCACGTGAAACAGCCTTGCGGCGAGAAGGTCGGTCCGATCCTCTGTGGTCGCCCGAAGTTCGGTCGGTCCAGTCGATGGTGCTATTGGCACTGGCTGCTTGCTCAGCCCCCGGGGGTACAAGATGAGCACTGCCTGAGGCGCATAGGTGCGCTCACTCGCAACCGGATGCATGAGGGAGACCAGATTTGCTCGGTGTGCGCCTGGCATGTGCCGATTTTCTACTTCGGCCCGGGTACGCGGTGCCGTGGATGCGAGTCTCGGGCCAAGCACTCATCGCACGTCCGGCGCGTGTACGGGGCGAACGGCCCGACCTACGAGAAGATGTACCAACTGCAAGACGGCCGGTGCGCAGTCTGTGGCCATCGACAGAAGATCAAGCGTCTCGCGCTTGATCACAATCACCAGACTGGCGAGAAGCGTGGGCTGCTCTGCCAGTGGTGCAACGATCAGGTGATCGGATCCCTTGGGACGACTCCGGAGACTCAGCTCCGTGCCGCCCGCGCCCTGGTCGAATACCTTGAGCGGCCTCCCGCCTCGGGCGAGTGGTCGGCCGCGATTCGGGATGCAGCGATACCGCATCCACGAGCCTCGGCTTACACGGACGAGAGTCCACCGCCGTTCTAGACAGACGAACGCCCCCCGGGTTAAACCCGAGGGGCGTTGTCTTTAATCTGTCAGCGCAGGTTGTACCAGTGGAAGTTAAGCGCGTCGCGTGCGTCTTGCTCGGTAGCGTAGTCCTCAGTGTAAATCTCGCCATCGGTGATCACGGTTGCCCGGTAGGAGTGCGAGGAGCTGAAGACCGAAGAACCGTCAACGTAGTCGATACGGTCGAGGCAAAGCGCGCCGGTCGGGATCCAAACCGTCTCGATGCTGGTGACCTTGTCGCCCTTGACCAGAGTAGTGGACATCTTGACCAACTCCCTTGTTGTCTTCGACTTCCCCTTGCAAGAACAACATTACTCGGGTTTCCAGGGAAGTCAAGAGAAAGTCCGAAGTTTCTTGCAATCTCAGCGGAAACGGGAGTCCACCGCCGTTTTAGACAGACCAACGCCCCCCGGGTTTCAACCCGAGGGGCGCTGTCTTTAGCCTGGCTCAGCTGTTGCGGTGCTGACGCTCGATTGCCGCCCTGGCTTCCCGCTGCACCCGGTCATGGTCGCGGACGTTGCTGCGGGCAACCTCCAGACTGTCCTCCCAGTCCCGATCGGACATCACGGCGCTCCGGTGCACCGTGATGCGACGGCGCCCGTCCTTGCTCCGGAACTTCCTGACCGTTCCCAACCCGCCGTCGTTGTCCATCGGAAGATGCTCGTTCGGCTTGGACGTGAAGAATCCCATGTTCGCTCCCTAGGTTTTGTCTGCGATCTTCAGGTTCAGCTGTTGCGGTGCTGGCGCTCGATTGCCGCCCTGGCTTCCCGCTGCCTCTCGTCGTGCTGGCGGACGTGCTGACGAGCCAGTTCAAGACGGACCTCGAAGTCCTTGCGGCTCATCGCGGGCGAGTGCACCAGCTTGATGACCCTCTTGCCATCCTTGCTTTTGAGAGTCCGGACCTCAGAGGGGTCGCCCTCGTTCTTGAACTTGAATCCCATGCCTACTCCCTGAGTTTGGCCGACGCGCCCACTGTAGCACGATGTCGTGCGGTGTAGTACACTCCGAGGCATGACGATCGTAGTTGGCACGGTGACCTTCGAGGACAACCGGATGGTTTGCGAGATCTGCAAAGCCATCCTGGTTTTCGATCCGTACGCATACGGCGGCTCATTCGTCACGATCGATTTCGATCCCGCTCGTCCGTCGCCCTGTGTCCACAAGCCTTGTTTGAACATCGGAGGATATCTCCCGAATGAACGCCACAGTCTTGATTCACCCGTCCGCGACCACGGTGACCGTATTGGGGATGGCCAAGCTCCTGGCCGTTAACCCGGAGACCATCCGTCGCTATATCCGCAAAGGTCTGGTCAGCCATCAGACTTACACCAGGTTGCCGAATGGCAGATATGCGATCTATCCGAGGGCGTTCGTCAACGAACTGCCCGGTGTACAGGCGACGATCGCCGTCCGGTGATCATCTCGGATGGTTGCTGCTATTGCCTGGCTGCTGGCTGGGCAACCGCAACCGCGCTGGTCATAGCTGTACCGGTCTATGTGTATTCGGAGCGAGAGGCATGGAAACGAAAAGAAAAGCGCTCGATTGGGACAAGTACGACGTCTGTCCGGAATGCAGGGCCTTCGTCGGAGAGCGATGCCACTATTACGAATGGCGGACCAGTGAATTCAAGTTCCGCATTCTTCCCTGCGGAACCAGACGGACTCTTCCCAAATATACCGATGAAGAGGTCGAAAGGCACAGGCGAGTCCGTAGACCGCTCTGGCGCCCTACCTGGGAGACATACGCGGAATGCGAGACGTGCGGGGCATCGGACGGACAACCGTGCGTAACCGTTCAGCGCCTAATCGGTTCTCCCAAGGCGAATCCTTGTAAAGGTCGAATCAAGAAATACACAGTTCCGAGGCGGACCAAGGAGAGCGCGTGATGGGATATCCGAAGTCCGGATTGACGCTGGACGAGATTCAAGACGAGGTTCGATTCGTCAACGTCGACAAAGGCTGGCGCGGCGGAATGAATACCTTCGGGGATTATATCGCTCTGTTGCATTCCGAACTGAGCGAGGCCCTGGAAGCGTTCAGGGACAACGGAATTGCGGACCAGACTGAACCAGACAACGGCATCGGCGCGACTCCCAAGCCTGAAGGCGTCGGCTCCGAGTTCGCCGACGTTCTGATTCGCCTGATCGATACATGCGATGTCTATGGGATCGACCTCGAAGCCGAGTATCGACGCAAAATCGCCTACAACAAGACGCGTCCCTACCAGCACGGCGGGCGCACGCTCTTTGACAAGGAGCCGAAGTGACCATTCCCCCCATCGCTGGTGACTCACTCGATTCCCAGCTTGCGCGAGCGTCGAACTACATCGTCAACTATTGGTGGCCGACCAAGCGGGGTTATCCGACTTCGGGGATCCCTGCACTGACTTGGACAGTCGTCTCGGGCAATCCGGGAACGACCGCGTACAACCAGGAACTTGCCGTTCGGGGTGCGGCCATGAACGCTTTCACCCTCGCAGTGCCCCTGTTCACCGGTTCCTACAACGAGTGGTCGGTATCGATTGGCACGCCATCCATGGTGCAGAGGCTGTACGCGGCCAAGCTCATCGTCATGTGCGCCAGGCAGCATCTCGCGGCGACCACCCCGCTATCCGGTGCGCAGACCTGGGGACACAGCTGGCAGTCTCCACTCTGGGCCGCGTACGTCGGCCTGGCCGCGCTCTGCGGTTGGTACGACTTGATTCCGAACACCGTGGATCGGAACAACGTGCTCGCCATGATCGAGTCCGAATGCGAGTACGTGCTCGGCTTGAACACGGACTTCTGGCAGGTCCCGAGCGGGACCGGATATGTGGACGGCCCGAACACACTCAACCCGAACGACGGGCCGACGCGCTCCGGCAATTCGGCCGCTGAGGAATTGAGCTGGAACGCGGCCGTTCTCTGGGTGGGCAGCGCGCTCATGCCTCTGCACCCGCACGCGGAGACCTGGAAGACCAAGGCAGTTGAGCTGAACGTCTGCGCCTTCAGCTCTCCCTTTGACCTTAACTCGTCAACCATGGTCTACGGGCAGACGGTCTCCGCCTGGATCGCAGGCCGAGGATACAATGTCGACTCCCTGGATCGGGTCACCAACCACCAGCGCATCCACCCGGATTACATGACCACGATCACGCAGAACCTGTTCGGTTGGGTCGCTCGGGCTATCTCTGGCCTGACCACCCCGGTCGGTGTCGCATGGAACTTCAACTTTGTATATCGCGCCTTGCAGGTATCCGCACTCGATCTGAGCGGAACGACCGCCTATGATCCGTCAACGGCCAGGATCAAGTTCCCGGACACGACACCAACGTCGGATTGGGGCTCACGACGTCCGGCCGCGTACGCCTGCTTCGATGGGCTGAACATGCTGTTCGTGGATGTCTTCGATTCGCTGCTTGATCAGGATGGGCGTACAGGGACGATCTGGCCCGCCGCGTACTGGTTGGCGCTGCACTCGGGAGATTCGTCCAACATGCAGCTCCGGGCCACTAGCGCGACACACGCCTACGGAGCGTTCGTAGATACCTCGGTCTCGCCCGCTGAGGCCACATACCCCGAGGAAGAGGCTTACGCGGCAAGTCAGCTGGCGTTCCTGCGTCTTGCCCAGTACTTGAAATACAACCGGCCGGATCTCTGGGAAGATTAGACTTCCCTGGAATCTAGGGTTATGCTTGGTTCATGGACCTCAAGGCGTACACCTTCACCAAAGACGGCGTTCACGTGACCATCGTCTACGGGATGCAGAAAAACCCTGTCTACCGCAATCTCTCCGACTACACCGTCTCGCTTAACGGCATCGTCGTCTTCCGGTCGACAGACTGGCGAGCTACGGTCTTGCAGCTCGCTGATGTCCGTCAGGAGACGATCCAGGCCGGTTACACCGAGATCGTCTGATCAACGTGAGCGACCCAGGGTTCTTCCCTGGGTTGCTTGCTTTCCAACCGAAAGAAGGCCGACATGTTCCTGAAGGTCGTTGTCATCGTCATGCTCATCGAATGCGCTCTTGTCGTTGCCTCGGGTCATCTGTGGGGCAACATCGGGGTCCTCTGCACTGTAGTCACCGGCATCCTCTTGAACATCATCATCCTCCCGCTTCTGGCTGAGGTCTTCCAGGATCGAGGTTTTTAGAAGAACTTGGTCGAAGCGCTTGCTTTTTGCCTGAACTTCAGGGAGACTGGTCCCAGACAGCCAAAGGAGGTGACCACAGGTCATGAACGGTAAGACAGTCGCATTCCTGTTCCCGTCTCGGATTGTAACTCTCGGAGACGAAATTATTCAGGTTAAGCCAATGCTCTATTTCGTCGGTGGCGATGACACGCGACACCTCGAAGGGCACGACTTCGGCTCGATTCTTCGCCAGGCATTCGCTGAAGTTGAAGCCGAACTTGGTCTTGATAATCAGCAGCTCATGCTCATTCGCGTATCCGATAAAGGATACGCGTTCCTCGTTCCATTTGGAGAGTTCGTTCCGTTTGGAGAGTGAAGACATGGCACGCTGGATGATCAAGGAAGACATCAAGAACGGCGACTCGGTTCTCTATGGCTCAGACGGCGTGGAAATTGAACGCACACGTCAGGGGGACTCAAACTTTCTTCAGATGCTCTTGACCGCCCTGGACAGGTTCGAGCCGCTCTGTAGAGGCACTGCGCTTGTTCAGTTCAGTGACTGGACTGATGAAGGCGCGAAGTGCTGGATAATCGATTCGTACGACTTCTCCTAGAGACTCCGAAGCGAGGATGAGATGATTGACAAATTGGAAGACATGCTCGAATTCACACTGAATGACGTCGTGATTGCCGCCGCTGCCATCATCCAGGAACGCGGCTGGCACTTCGTCTACAACCCGAACGGGACGAAGAGCTGCGACTACGTGATGGCAGCGCCCTACAACCACAAGGATCCCCAGACGTTCACTGGATGCCTTGTCGGAGCTATTGCCAAACGCCTTGGATGCACCTTGCCTACGACGCTCTGGGGCATTAGCGTCGACACTATGCCGGACAAGTACTTTCCCTTGACGCCCGACGCGCGGAAATACCTCACATATGTGCAGGCATACCAGGACGTGGGGCATACGTGGGGATACTCGGCCGATGCGGCATGGGAACTGATCAACGGTAGGTTTGTCGAACCGCAAAGTCCTCCTCACTTCCCGACCGTTCGAGTCAAAGACCGCTGAAGAACTTGGCCCAAGTCCAATGACTTGGGCCAAGTTCGTGTGTTATGCTTGATTTACCAACCAAGGAGGACACAATGACGAACCTCAGCCCCGCTCAGGCAAAATGCCTCGAAGCTCTTCGGGCCTACGGCAAGCCCTACGCGGGTGGGCGTCTCGCCGGGTACCGCGAGAACCTCGAAGGTTTCAAGCTCGGACCGGCCGACGCGCTGGTTCGCAAGGGTCTGGTCAGCCGAGTCTTTGACGTCAACCTGGAGACGAACCTCTACTCAATTGCCTGACACTTAAACGTCAAGAGCCCCGGACCTTCTGAAGGTCCGGGGCTCTTGAGTATGGGTGACTAATTCACGTGACCCAGACGGCGCTCTGGGAGTGTCGTTGAATTCGGGACAAGAGCGGACGTCACGACCGCAACCAGGGCGAACGCGATCTGGTACCACTCGGCCGAGGTGATGTGCCCATCGCTCAGCGCGGCCGACAGCACCACCAGGGCCGCCGTCAGCCCGGAGGCCACGGCCTTCATCCACGGCCGGGCGTCGGTCACCAGCAGCAGCACCGCCCCGATCCCGGCAGGCAGCGCGTTGACCACCTCAACTGAGGTGATGCCGTCCTTGCCGACAGCGACCAGGGCGCTCAGTACCGCGAGCGCGAAAGCCGCCACGAACTTGTTGTATCTGGTCATCCGGTTTCCCCTTCTACTTCGCGCCCGAAGCGGGAGCGTCCAAGTCAGAGTACAGCCCCAGAGTGCTCGCATCGACCGGCGTGACCCTGACTCCATAGATGGCCTCAAGATCTGCCACCTGGTCCATGTTCCCCACGTGACGTCGGGAGAATCCCCAGACGGCCCAGATTGCATTGTCCCCGGAGGCTTGAATCAGCTTCATCTCGTTCTCTTCTCCTAGTCCTGGGTCGATCGGTTGGCGCGTGCATTGCAGGAGGAACATGGGCAGCGGAAGGCGTATCTGATTGACATCACAAAGTCCACTAATGCCAGGAACGGTGGCAGACGATGAATATTGAAGAATCGTCGGTGTGATCCCATCCCAAGCATCCCATCCTCTCGCGATCCTTTGCGCGAGAGCCGTATAGGTTCCGGTCCCGAGCACATACGACGATTGCCACCAGCCTTTGAAGCCGTTCAGCAGAGTCGGTCCCTGCGTCACGGGCTCCCAGAACCATCTCGGAAAGTAGCCGACCAGCGGATACGCGCCGGATATCGCGTTCCACGCGGTTAGGAAGCCGCGTACGTCTGCGAGAGTGATTCCAGCTTGTTCCGCATCCAGTTGGAGTAAGCAACCCTCTATGGTGCCGTAGGCGGCCCGGACGGAGTTGTAGAAGTTAGCCGCCTGTGACCCGTAGTTCCCCGGCCGGAGGAAGTGGTAGGCGCCGTAAACCGGGAAGTTGGCCTTCCTGATTTGCCTGGCATAGACCTTGAAGACGTTCGTCGTGTCGGCTCCGGTCTGATTTATTGTGCCCTCGGTAGCCTTGACGATCGCTCCCTGGATCCCGGACGCGCGGACTCTGTCGAAGTCGACACCCGGATTGTATTTGGAGACGTCAATGATGTAGAAGGTCATCCTTCTTCCTCCGGAGCTGAGTCGTAACGAGTATGCGAAGCTGGTTGACCAGCCCTCCGGCCAGGAAGAAAAAGACCGCGAGTCGCACAATAGGGCGAGCCGCATAGTCCGGGCCGAAGACGGCCGAGACGGACGACAGACTAAGAATGACGAAGACCAGCACTCCCCACGTCATCATATGGCGACCGATCTGGGTCTTCCACCACCGCGCAGTTAAGCCATAGAGAATTGCAAACGCAAGCGATGCGGACCAGGCGACAAGAATGCACACATCGGTTGCCGCTTTCATTGATCACCTCTTAGTGCTTCATCTATCAGGTCTGCGAAATGGTTCCTTCTACGAAGGTTCCGCAGATCTTCGGCAAGCTTGCGCGCGGCGCCGGTATCCTTGCGGACCTGTTCTAGAGCAGAGTCGGCATCAAGTCTCGTCTGCTCGGCGTCTTTCAGGTTCGCCGTCGGCTGATCCTCTGGTTCCTCATGCTCTTTCCACGGAGGCCAGCGCATCAGATTTCGCGCCCCTTAGTGAGCGCACCTAATAGTGCGTTCGCAGTCTTGGCCAACTCCATCAATTCCCTGAGTTGTTCGTCCCTGACCCTCAGGGCCTCCATGAGTGCCTCATTCGCGGATGTCCGTGCATCTCGCTCAGCTGCTAGCTCTTTGATCCGTTCATCCCTGGATGTCGTCAGATCCTTCACGACGATTCTCGGAACGAGCGACCCTCGGGCAACGAGTAACCCAAAAACGACAACGATGCCGACCACTCCCAGTTTGTCTATCGGCAGCGTCGCCCAGTCCATCGTGTCTCTCCGGTTATTCGATGTTCTGCCTTCAGTGTATGGCCACGACCTGGGACGCAAGTCAGATCTGGATTCCCTTGCTTTTCCTTGGATTGGCAGGTACGGTCGTATCTACGCGAACAAACGAGAGGGAGTGGACAACATGACGAAGACAATGAAGCCTAGTCGAGTCGAGCTTGTGACCCCCAGGAATTGCTTCCACTTGGCATCCTGGATCGGTCTTGTCGCAACCGCATGGACGAACCTTGAAAGCGCCCCGAGCGCCGGGTGTCGAGTCGCCTATCTGGTAATCCCCCTCATGGCAGCCTGCATCTCCGAGGGACTGATCAAAGCCTGGTCTGAGATTCACGTCGGGATCCGGCTCTTTGTCGGCCTGGTTCTGGCTGGCTTGCTGGCCACCTCTTACGAGCACTTCTCGGACTTCATCCGCCTCAGCGGAGGGACGTCGTTCTCCGTGCACGTGGGAGCTGCCATGGTCGACGCTGCCATTCTGGCCTGTGTCGTGACGACGTGCTCACTCCCGGACGCGAAGAGCAAGCCCCGGACCAGGGCCGTCGTTGAGCCCAAGCCCAAGCCCGCGCCCAAGCCGGAGCCCAAGCTCGCGCCCAAGCCTGCTGGCGGACAGCGCGCCGAGAACGACCGGCGTGATGTGGAGACCATGCGTCGCCTCTGGCCGGACCTGGAGTTCTTCACCCTGAGCGAGACCGAGCGCCTTGCCGCTGTTCGCAAGGGCATGCAGTGTGGAGGCTCCCGGGCGAACCGTCTGATCAAGCTCTTCGAGTCACATCTTCAAAGCGAGATCATGGGGAATTGATGGTCAAGCGTCACGGGCAGATGCGCTCGGCCGCTCAGGCGGTCGAGCGCACAGCTCTGCTTAAAATGCTCCCGTTCGTAGGGCCGCACGTGCTCCCGGCCGTTGTGCTCGCCCTAGGGGCTCTGTTCCATCATCTGTGGGCAGACACTGCATACGGCCCCGGAATCGCTCCCACGGTGATTCTAGCCGTGTTTATGGGCTTGTCTTTCGCAACCTGGACTTACGCTGCCCCGAGGCAGGCTATTCAGCGCATGCACGCTACTGGCACGGTCGCGGTGGTCGGCCTGTTCTTTTACGTTTTGCAGGTGTTCGGAGTCGGCACCGCCACGATCGAGTTCGTTCTCATCGGCGGTTTCGCCCTGGCCGTATCGTGGAATATCCGCCGTCTAGAGGTCATCGCTGGCGAGGGCAAGGACGACCACGGTGCGAAGGAAGAGCCGGACTGGCATGGCCTGAAGCGTCCCCGCAGGTGGAAGATCGAGGAGTCCCCAGATCGCACGGTTGTCCAGGCGACACTCGCTCCCGGGCAGACAGCGAAGGACGCTCTGAACGCGGCACCGGGCATCGGCTCAGAGGTGGGCGCAATCTACGAGGGAGTGCGTGTCCTGCCGGGAGAGCGCATGGGCGACGCCGAGATCCAGATCTACTGGGAAGATCTCTCGAAGCGCACCTACCCGTGGGAAGGACCGAAACACGCAGACGAGTCCATCGCCTTGCCGATTCCGCTCGGTCTAAACGAATCTGGCGAGCTTGTTCATCTTTATGTGATGGGCGACGATGTTGCGGGAATCGCCAAGGGCAACCTGAAAGTCGGTGGCGTCACTCGCTCCGGCAAGGGCGTTCTGGTCATGATCCTGATGTGCGAGGTTCGCTCGCGTTGTGACGTCTTCCCGATGATCTCGGATCACTCAAAAGGCGAGCAGATGCTTGGCTTGCTCCGGCCGGGGCTTACGCGAGAAAACTCGTGGATAGCGACGAACGACGCGGAACTTCTCGGTCAACTGAAAAGCATCAAGGCCGCTATCCGTGAACGCAATATTGCTTTGGGCAAGTGCGGCTACTCAAGTTGGGAACCAGCGTGCTTCACGGACCCTCGTCTCCGGATGCCCGCGATCGCTTGGTTTATCGAGGAGTTCGGTTCATGCGCGCTTCTCCGTCAGCCGAGCGCGATCACGCAGGTGGGCAACGAATGCCTGAGCGCGGGGATCTTCATCTGCGCGTCAATGCAGCGGTTCTCCTACGATCAGGTGCCGACATCTTTCAGGTCGGCCTTCTCTCAGGGGATCTGCTTTGGCGTTGAGGACGATCAGGACGCGAAGTTCGTCCTGCCGGACGAGACGCTCGCCACGGGCGTGAGTCCGGGGGGCTGGAACGTCCGGTACCCGGGCAGGGCAATGTGCGCGCTGAACGGGGCGAGCGACAAGGCGAACCAGACCCCATTCCGGAGCTTCTTCGGGATGAGCAAGCACGAGTTTGAGGGCATGGTCCGGGCCAGCATGGCCGCGTTCCGGGAATCCGGACCGAAGCTGGATCCGGTCACCCGGGCCGCGTTCGGTGACGCCTACGCGGCTTGGCAATCCGGATCGGATCCGGTTTCCAGTCCGGTTTCCGATCCGGTTTCCAGTCCGGTTTCCGGTCCGGTTTCCAGTCCGGTTTCCGATCCGGTTTCCAGTCCGGTTTCCGGAATCCGGACCGTGACCCCATCGTACGATCCGACCACGATCGAGGAAGACAGGGGAGAGGAAATGGATGCAGAGCGCGATCCCGACTTTGACGACCCGACCAGCGAGCTGTACCTGAGCCGCCCGCGTACGCCGGACCCAGAGCTGTTCGACGAAATCGACCCGCGCGAAGACATCAAACCTTCAGGGATGCCGGAGATCGACATGACCGAACCAGACATGCCTGGAGTCGTCAAGCGAGTTTTGTCAAAAAAGGAGAAGCGCGAGCTGTTTGCCAGCATCCTGCTGGGCAACTCGGGAGAGGAGATGTCGACGGCTGAGTTTGTTCTTCAATGGCGAAACGCGCTTGGCCTGCCTGAGGCCAATCGCGACCCCGCTGTCTCTCAGCTGATCACTGAGGCGTGCGAGAGCGGCGCCCTGGAGCGTCTGGGCCGAGGCCGGTTCCAGGTGCCCGTGCCTGTGGGCAACGGAGCGTAGCCGAATGCAGACGTCTGCAAGATGCAGACGTTGGCATTCCCTGCCTGCCTGCCTAAAGGGATCTGGGGAATGCCAACGTCTGCATTCCCGAATTGTCCGAATCGAATGCCAACGTCTGCAACACGGAGAGTGACAATCATGGCCGGATTGGCCTCGGGGGAAATCGACAAACTCAAGACCCGAAGCGGGCTTGAGCACTACGTCAATCAGAATCGACACCTTTGCATCGGAATGAGCGACGACTACAACGAGGCGTCTATTCGTCTCAAACTGCTGGCCACCAACTATATGAAGTCGCGCATGGGATACATGGAGGGAATCTACAAGATCAATCGAATGGTCCGGCCTCTCAAGCACACGGCCGATCTGCTCGAAGATGCAGCGAAATCCTTCGGAGTCCTGATGAAGCTGTACAACGGGCTGTTCGTGCCACAGACCTTTACGAACACCGTAGACGTTCTTGAGCCTGACAAGTGATAGCCTCTTGTCATGAATAGACGAGCTTTAGGGTTCTGGGCGATCGCAGACCGCGAATCGGCCCGAGTGTTCGGAAGGCGTCATTGGCGCTGGTTCGTTGGAATCCGGATTCTGCGATCAATTCGGAAACCGGCGGTTGTCGGTATCGGGCTGCTGCTGGTATCCGGATTGGCCGTCTGGCTGGTCCGGTCCGGTTTCCGGATTGAAACCGGATACCGGATAGCGGAATCCGGATTCCGGTTAGGCCGGATTCCGGATTGGATCTGGGTAGCCGTTCTGGTTTCCGGACTGAGCCTGGTTCTGGTCCGGAAACCAGTCCGGAAGCTTTTCCGGACCATCGCATACAAGATCGGAATCTGAAAAGAGGGTCAAGCGATGTGGGACGCATTGTGTTTGACCCTGGCCCTCATCGTTGCGGCTTCCATGGCAATGATCACCCTCATTGTCATGGAAGCCCGCTTCGACGCGCGAGGCCGCGAGTGGACCCACATTGATTGGCTCATCACCAAATTGGATGGGTCGTTCGTCGCTTCCGGCAGTTCGGTCCGCAAAGTCCGTCCGAGCGACATGCCGACAGTTGCGGGGGAAATCTTGCTTGAGTGGTTCTTTGATCGGTCGATTCTGGAAAGCCTCAGGTACTCATTCCAGTGCCAGGCAAAAGTCAAGGGTGAACGCGAATGGCAGGGAACCGCGATAGGCCGCTAGACCGTAGGACCAACCATACGGTCGCGGCTATTCCCTCGCGCTTCAACGGCATTGAATATCGGTCTCGGACCGAAGCTCGCTGGGCAGGTTTTTTCACGAAGCTCGGAGTGCCGTTCGCGTACGAATGGGATTGGTTCAAAACTCCGGAGGGTGGCTACCTCCCGGACTTCTACCTCTGGCCTGGCCGGTCCTGCTCGTCCTGGTTGGAGATCAAGGGTCCTGAGCCGATCGAGCGCGACTACGTGCGCGCCCGACATGTCATGAGCCAGACCGGCAGACCGCTGAGGTTCCTCGTTGGCCCGCTGCCAGCAACGGCCAGTAGGGCGGGGATCGAGTGTCGACACTGGTCTTCGCGCCGAAACCTCTGGGTCCGGGCCAACTGGCGCCCGAACGGCTGGACCACGCGCAAAAGGCAAGCTGCGTTTGACTTTGCGCAGAGTTTGAGATTTTGACTTGACTTCCCTGAAAACCTGAGTAGTGTTGGTCTTGTCAGCGAGGGACGCACACACCGGTAGTCCGGTCACTCCCTCCCTCGCCGACGCACACTTCGAGGCGAAGGAGCCTGAGATGTTTACCAAAGACACATTCAGGAACGGTTGGAACATGTTCATCGTCCGGACCCTGGTCGATGATGTGTGGGTGACGAAGGCCCACCACACTGTCTCGGACCTCGAAAGGGACCTTATGAACATCATGAACATCCGTAAGTACTTTGCCTATAGCGACATGGTCCTGAGTGACGAGAAGATCTATGTTTTCGCAGAGGACGATGCTGAGCCGCTCGTTGCTCATGTTGTCTTGGCCGAAACAGAGAATGGGTGTTCGAAGTACGACCTGTGCATCGGCGCTGAAGTTCTCGACACCTTTTATCTTTGAATGGAGGTGAAGTGCATGGACGGGTCCCAGTGGACGTGAACCTCTAGAAAAATCCCCGAACGAAAAGTTCGGGGATTTTTCGCGTTCGAGCTTCCAAGCCAGGGAGTTTCGTTGTATGCTTGGTCCATGACCAAGACAACGAAGTCACTGAGCACCAAAGAGCTTGCCGTTCTGATCGGCCGCTCCGAGCGCACCGCCCGCCGCTTCGCGGCGAAGCTGCCGAGCGCTCGCAAGATATCCGGCAAGTGGGTCATCGTCCTGAGCGCCCGAGAGGTTCGGGCCGTCAAGACGAACGCGGTTGAGCTTGCCCGCTTCGTCGCCCGCGAGCTTCGGGACCAGCAGTGTGGCACTGCAAGTGAGGACCTGCAAGACTCGTTTGACCGTTCAGTGTCAATGCTGAAGATCATTGACGCCTTCCTCGCGGTTCCGATCGTTGAGCGCATGATCCAGACGCGCAACCCGAACTACCTGTCAAACTACGCAGGAAGGTTGATCGCAGCATGAGGCGTCTCCTGAATCGTCAGAAACAAGGTCGCTCCGATCTTTTGGAGCGGCTTCAAGAAACAGCGTCGATGACGCGTTGCCCGTACTATCGCGGGGTTGGCATTTGCAATCAAGGTTGCTACTCGGAGCCAGCGTGTCGTGCGAACGGCCCGTTTGACCCTCCGACTCCGAGAGAACTTCGGTACATCCGCAGATTTTCGAAGTGTGGAGGTTGATGGCAGCATGAACAAGCGCGATTGGTACTACCGAGGCTACTTCCTCGGATTCTGGCTTGGAGTAAGTGTCGAAGCTCTGGTTATTGAAACGTGGAGGTTGATTGCATCATGACGTACGTTTGGTACAACGACTGGACCGGCCGGAAGCATCGCACGCGCACGTGCGACGGCGTAGAAGTCGCACCCAATCACGGTTGTCAGTTGTGCTGCGACAAGTGCAACTACGACCGGCACGAGTGCGACTTATGCGGCCAGCCGATCGGACACGGACAATACACATGCGAGGAGTGCGACGACGAATGAACGATTTTGTGTTCTTTTTCCCAGGGGAGATTGGAATGATGAGTCAGTATCGCATCGCCAAGGAAGTCACCGTCAAAGGCGAATGGTCAGGAGAGCCAACCGATCTTACGGTCGCAGTCAACGCGGACAAGTCGATTTTCGGACTTGTCATCGGGTCGCAGATCTCGGCCGCGAGCTATCGGATAGACAAGGACATCGCTCCTCCGATGTGGTTCATCAATCAAGCAAAGCGGCGTAAAGGGTGGACATTCCACCGTGCTTATCAGATTCGCTGCTCCGCCGAAGAGTTCGAACGCGCGTTCAAGGAACTCGGACTGATATCGTGAGCGACGAACCCCGAAGCGCCGAGCTTCTAGCTGCGGCCAGCAAAGCCGCTGCTGATGCCGCCAAGGCCGTCAAGGCCGCGGAGAAGCTCCTGAGAGACGTCAAGGAGGTCAAGTCCAAGTGAGTGCGGTAATCAGGGATGGAGACGGAGACGACTGGGTCCGTGTCGATCACACAGACCGAAACGGTCTGTCTCTGTACCGCCACAACGACCTGATCATGACTGAGACTCAGATCCTGAGCGTCTACGGCTCAACTTGGCGTCCGGCGAACTGTCCCCCGGTCCTGGCGTCCTCCTCAGGCGTCTGACTCTTAAACGTCAAGACCCCCGGTCTCCAGGGAGCCGGGGGTCTTGACGTTGCGGTCACTCAGCTGGTGCGAAGTCCTTGCCGCATTCCCTGCATTCGATGGCACCGAGTTCAAGGACCGAACGTGAGACTCGGATGATGCGCGGCTTCTCGCACCCGCACACGCACTTCAGGTTGTTCGAGTTCTTTTTCTCTTCGCCGTCGCCCTCGCCCTTTTCGCCATCGCCTTTTTCCCCGCCGTTCCTGGCCTCAAGCTCATTGTAACGGTAGGCAGTGAGGGCCTTTCCCAGGAGGGCGATCTCCTTGGCATAATCGGCCCGGATGTCATCGGTGACGCGCGTCTGGTTCCAACCATTCTTGGCGTCCTTGTTGACTTCGAGGCCGATCTCTCCTGCCAGTTTCGCGTAGGCATCATTGTGATAGCGGCCCTGACGGCTGGTGTCCTGGACCTTGCGCACGTGAGCGACCCCGTGCGCAGCTTCGTGCAGCAGCGTCGAAAGAAGCTCTTCAGCTCCTTGGCGCAAACCTTCACCACCGACGAACAGTTCCGGGTACTTCGTGTCATCCGTGTGCTGCCAGCGGTTCGCCGCGAAGTGTCCGAGGTGGACGATGCCCTTCCTGGCGCCGAGCGTACCGGACCCTACGGTCAGGATGACCTTCGGGACGTCCGGGTTCAGTTCACGGATTTTCTTCCAGGCGGAGGCTACCGCGCTGACGAGCGTCACCGTCATGACAACGCCCGCGTCGCTCTTGCTGGCCATGTGAATCAACCTCCCTGAGTTGGTAGCTTCAGTCTACACGTTGACAGTTAAGGGTCAATAGTCTGAGCCAGGGAATCTCAGGGAATTTTATGACGGACGTATGTTCGAACACAGGGACAAAGAGAAACGCCCGGGAGGCGAAACTCCAGGGCGTTCTCTGCGCTTCACGTCCGCAAGCCGTGAAGCAGTCTTGCTCGGATCGAACGGCTTGGGAGGCCGAACCATTCCATAGTAGTTCAGGGAGTCAAACATGTCCAGCCGAGCGTCGCAGGACGCTTGCCCCTACCAACTAAGCCGTCAGGATCAACCTTAACGGCCGGGCGCGTGGTCGGCTGGATAGACAGGACCAGCCGACCACTGGGCGACTCAGCTCGCAACGACCGTCTTGTAGTACTTCTTCCACGCCGCTGCTGCCCTGGCGTTCTCTCCTAGGTGATGCTCGGCCGACCACGGGTTCAGCGTCTTCGCCGCTATCGCCAACGGGCTGGTAGGCGCTGGTGGAGCCGGTGGCTGAGGGGTCGGCGCGGGCGAGGTGCGTGGCGTGAAGAAGACGACGTCCCCTTGGTCGGCCAGGGACTTCTCAAAGTCAGCAAAGCTGATCCAGAACGTCCCGCCGTTCTGGTACCCCCATGCTCCCCAGTGGTTGTGGCACCAGACGCGCTCGTTCGTGACGTCGATCCGGTAGGCGGAGATCTCATGTCCGCCGCGCACGGCCCCGCTGTACTTGACTTGGCCGGTGTCGACGTCGACATTGTCCATGCCGGTCTTCCAGAGCGTTCCCCACCCGAACGGACCGACGTTCGACAGCCCGAGCAGGGCGTCTTCTGCGGTGAAAGTGTGTTGGTAGCCGGAGATCAAGCCGCGCGCGAGAGCCGCCTTGGCCATTCCCAGGGCATCGCTCCCCGTATCGTTCGGCGGATAAGTCCCCGAGATGTCATCGTCCGCGGTCTCATCGTGGTAGAACGCGAGCGGCCAATCTTGGGCACCCGAGGTGACGCCCTGCTGGGTTGCTAGGTCAAGCGTGTCAAAGAGCGGGTCCGATGCCAGAAGCTCATCAGCGGTTTCCGCGGTGCACGCGCCGACGTTCCCCTGATCAAGCTTGCCGTCATTCATGTACATGGCCCAGGTCTTATCCTGTAGCGTCATTCCATCCGTGGGCAGGGAGTAATTCCAAGACCGGGAGTCGTGACAGATGTGGCGTTTCAGTCGCGGATCGAGCGACCGGATTGGAATGTAGGTGATCGACATGGGGGAGCTTCCTTTTGTTCAGGCGAGTTCGTTGTAAATGCCGATGAAATCAGTGTCGCTGACGCATGCTGCAACTTCGTTGTAAGTGCCGACGGATGCCCACACTACCCACCAACCCACGGGAACTGGGGCGGTAACTAAAGAGCCCGGGATGAACGGCTGTATATTGCTGTTCGAATAACCGGCCGTCGCAGTGACAGTGAGGTTCCCTGATCCGTCATCACTGAAGTGGCCAGGCCCGCCAGGATTCCCGTTCCCGGGCCAACCATTAGGTTGAGTCGCGTTGATGGCGTCAAGGATGTCAGACGTGTTGGTTCCGTTGTACTGCATGGCAATGAACTTCGTGCCATTCATGTTGGGTGTGTAGTACGTAGACATGTTTCCTCCTACAGGGCCACTGCTTCGGAGAAGTCGGTTTGGAGACCAGAGTATTCGCATGCTAGATAGTACGGGGCATTGGGCGAACCGGCGTTGATCTGATACGTCGGCGCGGCCGTTCCTGTGAGCGTCAAAACAAGAACGCGTCCCGTGATGTCAGACCCGGTTGTGTTGGCCACAGTCCATTCAAAATAAGCGTCATAGTTCGCTACGACAGCAGGCGTCGCGAACTGACGGATCAACATCCGCACCGTACCGGACGCATTCGTATCCCGAATCTGAATCCCGGCACTGGCCGCCGTTGCCGCACTCGGCCTGAGCATCCCATGAAACTTGAGTGTATAGGCGCCCCCGGCAACATACGTCGAACTCGGCGAAGTGATGACAACAGTTTCTGTTGCACCGATGGCCGCCGTTGCCGAAGTCGAAGAGACAGTCCAGAGACGCTGGCCCGGAATCCTTGAAGCCGCTAAACGTTGCCCGGCAACGAACGAGTTGGACATGTCAGATTCCTAGAGTTGGCGGATACCAGAGCTTGACTACCGAGTTGATCGCTGCTGCCCCGGGCATCGCGTTGACCGTGAACGTCTGCGGACTACTCGCACCCGAGATGGAGGTACAGGTTACTTGCCAGCCCCCCACGTTCAAGATGATCGGGAAGTTGGCAGCGGCAGTGGTCCACAGCGGGTTGTTGCCCCCGGTGGTCGCTACGCTCAGGCTCGTTGCTCCGCCGGACACTCCGGCCGCTAGCTTCGAGTTCTCCGAGTCCAGGTGGATGGCGTCGATCGTGTCAGAGGTGTTTGTGTCGGTGGTCAGGAGTCCGACGCGCCACACAGTCGAGCTGGTGCAGTTGAGGACCATGTCCCAGCGAACACCACTCAGATTCTCCGACCATCCCTGAACCATCAGGAGAATGTCTCCGGCCGGATGGGTCGAGGTGAAACTTGAGATATTCTGAATGTTGATCAGATCACCAGGAAGGATGGTCAGGATCGTTAAGGCCAGGGATTGCAGCCTGCGCACGTCCAAGGTGATGGTCGGGTACCGATAGAACTGAGAGACTGTCCCGAGGTGAACTTTCCATCCGGCATAGTCGGTCAGCTGGGTGTCATACCTCAGGCTGACTGTGGCGGAGTCGTCATAGACATTGATCGTATTGATGCCGTAGTCGCCCGTGTCGTCTTCGTAGCTGGCCGTTCCGCCGGTTGCTCGACTGGCCGTGAACCTGTTGACGATCTGCTGATCATCATCCTCGGGCTGGAAAGGTGGGCTGAGCTGTCCCGCGGCCGCATTGAGGGTCAGCTTGACTGCTTGGTTCTCCAGGTTTGATCGTCTGTTGCGTAGGGCGACACCCGGGCTGAGACCGTCATACAGGAAGCCGATATCCGAGTCCGCGCATTGCTGCAAGAGCGTCAGGATAGGAGATTGTGTCTGGTAGTCCATCCAGGTGTAATCTCCGGTCGCCCACGGTGTAGGGTCGAACGCTCCGGTCAGATTGATGCCGTTCAGCGTGAGGGGAAGGTTCTCCTCTTTGCAGAGCCGGAAGACGCGGGATACGGAAGAGTCTCCGTTGTCTCCGACCCACGCCTGGCCAGGCAGGGGAGAGTAGCTCGTCACATATTGGTTCAGCACAGTGACGTGCCCGAGTACGTATCCCGCATTTGCTGCGTTGGCGAGCATGGAGACCTGGAATGGTGTTCCGCAGGTACCGGCGGTTGTTGATCCTCCGGTGGTGGATCCACTGAACAGAATGCCGCCGCGCGCGAGATTGTATTCGGTGTTTGCGCCGTTCTGGTGCACAGCGAAGACGTATTGAATTGGCCCGAGGCCGATGTAGGAGAATGCTCCGCGAAGATCGTTGATGACCACGGTGCCGTCTGCCGCATAGCCTTTGATATTGACGTGCGTGAGATCGGCAGAGAGAAGAACGATCTCCCACCGGGTGATAGACGTTGATCCGCGCATGTGGACACGCATGATCGCGGTGTCTCCCGTGGGATTGACCTGCGCGTTGTGGTAGAAGATGATCGTTGAACCAGCGTCAGATTGAGTGAAGGTGCCGGAGATGTTGGCCGAATATGTCGATGTTGCAGTCTGCGTGGGCAGCGCGCCAGAACCCGGAAGACTTGAGTCCTGAGCCGGGTTCATATTCGAGAACGTCATCGGATTCGAAGACGATGATACATTCGAACTGAACTGCTGGGCATTTCTCAGGTCTTCCATGGACCAGTAGTTGCAGACTCGGGTGTCCCGCAAGGCAGCCCGTTTGAGCGAGCTCAGCACCGGATTCGACTTCTGCTGGAGTCGCCTTGTCATTCCGGCCGCGCTCAACTCCACCCGAGCGTACTGGCCAGTCTGATCCCAAACCGGTCTCAGGGACCAGATGTAGCCCTGGAAACGAACGAACTTGGTCGACCCATCCAGGGCGATAGAGACTTTGATCGGAATGTTCAGCCGGACGCTGACCGAGTTTTGTGGGCCCTTGGAGTATGCCCCGGTCCGGTTGTCAAGAACGAGTGTCATCCCGGCTGGCTGCATCGCAGTTGATGCGTCTGAACGGCCCACGGGCGTGATCGAGATGAATCCGTCGTCTGCCTGGAGTACGTCTCCGGAGATGTCCACCCAGGTCCAGCCGGTTGAATCGTCCCCGAAAGTGGGAACCGGTGCTGTGGGCGCCCATTCAACGAAGAGCTTGGCGTTTGGGTTAGAGGCTTTGAACGCCGGTACGTTTTGCAGGAATGGAGCCCCGGCCATCTACGCCACCACGTTCCGTGTCAAGCTGATCTTGATCAGGCCGGAATTGAGCGCCTTCTGGAAGGCAGTGGCGAACAACGTGTCCATGTTCCCCGCGAACGTCACCTTGAGCGCGGGCAACGGACCCTGGCGTTGACCTTCACCTGTCAACATCCGCCGAGTCTCGCCCGACGGCCTTATCCGGGTGCCGGTCGGCAGATCGGCCAGCTCCGGGCCATCCTCGCCCACCAGGGTTAAACCGCTGCGCGGACCACCTGAGGCGGCCCCGCGGATACCACCCGAAGCGAACCCGTGCCGAGCTACCTCACCAGAGGAAGTCGTGACCGTGCGGACGTTCACCGTCACGGTCTTGGACCGCAAAGAGGCCAGCTCAGCCTTGGCCTGAGCAATCTTGTTTTCCAGATCCTTGATGTCTGCCAGGACTTTAGCTTTCCTGGAATCCGGAACCGACTTGAGTGAAGCCTTGGCCTTGTCCAGGTTCGACGTCCATTGCGAGATGTTGACCTGAAGCTTGCGTTCCTTCGATGCCTTATTGACGTTGTCATCGAAGCTCTTGACTTTGGTGATCATACTGTCGAACTTGTTATTGACTGTGTTCTTGAATCCGTCAACAGCATTCGCGGCCGCTTTGAGCTTGTCCCCGAGACCGGGTACCCAACCGAACGCCTTAGCTGCTGCATGAATCCAGACATCCACGAATTCAAGGGCCGCATTAATCATCATCCGGTAATACTTCAAGATATAGATGACAGCGTTCGCAGCGGCCTTTTGGATGTCTTCCCACGCGGCTTTGACAAAATTGCGGAAGGTGGCCGAGGTCTTCCACGCGATGATCAACCCAGCGACTAGAGCAGCGATCGCGATAACAACCAAACCGATCGGGTTGGCGTCCATTGCGACATTCAGAAGCCATTGCGCAGCAGTGACGGCCTTGGTCGCGCCCGCCCACAATACCTGCGCGAGAGCGACCAAACGTAGAGCAGCGGAATACGCAGTCAACACGCCGAGCAGACCGACAAAGCCAATGAGCAAATCTTTGGCGAAAGTTGGGTGCCCACTGAGGAATCCCATGAGGGTCTTCAGCGGCGGGATGAGCTTATCCCCGATCTCAATCCCTGCACTCTCCGCGCTTGCCTTCAGCTCGGATAGCTGTTGGTTGAAGTTCTTCTGGATCTTCGAGAAGCCTTCAACATTGCCCGAGGAATCGGCGGATGCCTTGCCGATGTCCTTGATTGCTTCGTTGGTCTCGTCCGCGTTCTTTCCGCTCACCATGAGAGCAGCGGTCAGGGCAGCGCTCGATCCGGTCAGCTTCGCCAGCGCTTGCACCGGCTTCTGGCCGATCTTCGCCGCACCCTTATCGGCAACATCAGCCAACCACTGGAGCGTTCCGGTGAGCCCGCGGCTACTGAGCGAGTCTTGTAGATCGGACGCGGTGTAGCCGAACTTCTTGAGTTCTCCAGTCATGACCGTATTCGGGTTAACCAGCTCGCGCATGGCGTTCGCCAAGTTCTGCGATGCCCGCCGAGCATTCATGCCATGTGATGTCATCTCGGCCAGGGCGCCGGAGACATCCGCGAAGCTGATGTGCAACTGACCAGCCAAAGGCAGCACGTTCGCCAGAGCATTGGAGAACAGCTCCATCGTGGTCTTGCCGTGTGAAACAGCCGCGACGATCTGACTCGTCACATCAGCGGCCTTCGCGGCCGGTTCGTGATAATCCTTCAGGACGTCGGTCACCGCATTCGCGACCGTTGCAAGGTCTGCGTTCTCGTCCTTTGCGCCCTGAGCCGAGGCTTTGAGGACATCGAGTCCTGCCGCTCCGTGGTACCCAGCAGATTCGACGGTGTACATGCCTTTGGACAGGTCTTCGGCCGACATACCGACTTGCCCGGCCATCCTGAGCATGCCCTGGCGGACCATGTCGATGTTCTTTTCGGACTCACCCGCGCTCGTCATCAGGCGCGTGGTCGAATTCTCGAAATCGCCCGCCATCTTTACGGACGCGACTGCTATACCAACCAGAGCAGCGGCCGAGACCTTGCCCATCTTGTCGAGAGTTCCGCCCATGGCGAAGGCCGAGGTCTTGGACTTCTCCATGATCGGAGTGGCCAAGTCCTTAGCCGTAATGACTATCTCGACTAGGTTCGGCATCGGGTCTCTTTCCTAGACTCTCTATCAAGAGCAGACGCAGGAAACTAGCATCTTCCTTGTAGAGCTGACTCGGCAGACAATGGAAGTCTCTGCACAGACCGACGATCGTTCGTGCATAAGCTAGCTCACTGGGCTCATCGGTAATGGAACCATCGGGAGATTCAATTCCTCCGTATTCCCTCCATTCTTCAAGTCTTTTTTTAGTTCGTCCGTTACCCCCGTAATCGCCGAAGTCCAGGCGTTCACAACGTCATAGACAAAGTCAAACTCTTGATCTAGGAGCGAGTCCAACGTAATGGGCATCGGGGAACCGTCGTGGAATTCGAGGTTCCAAGACTGAATGTTGGATGAGAGTAGCTCGCACAATTCATTGATGCTGTTCTGATTCTTTTCTCCCTCACTCTGAAGCTTGGCCAAAGTACCGATCGGAACGGAGCGTACGACGATTTCCATTCCGTCGTACTTGTCGTCCGTGAATTTGAGTTTGTACAGCGTTCGCTGAGGTTTGAAGCCCATGACTTGAATCCTATGCCCAAGTAGGTACAGTGCCGTCCGCGAGCACGCCAGGCGCAGACCAGGTCAGCTCGCCAGAGTTGGCCCGGGTAAGTGCATAGTCCGTGTAGAGCAGCTCGCCAGCCAGCGTCTTGCCGCCAACCACCAGGGTCGTTGTGCGGTTGACAGAGCTTGAGGGAACGGTCGAGAACACCGCGTGTGAACTGGTAGTTGCTGCTGGGTTGAAAACACCATTCAGAGTGATCGAGAAGTCGGCCAGCAAGAGCTGGCGCTCGTATGCGGACTTGTCGATACCGGTGATGTCCTGCACGCCGCGCGGTGTCGAAAACTGAAGGTTGGTCACATCATTGATGATCGCCCGGACGGTGCCACCCGAGTCATCGACGGAACACGTCGTCCAACCTAGACCAGTTTGCTTTGCCATTTCAGATTCCTCTCTTCAGATAATCGCTCAGTTGCTCCATGACTAGAGCTTTATCGTTGTCCGACAGCTCTGGGCACAGATCGTAGGACGTCTCGTTCGAAGCGGATGTGACGATGCGACCAAGGCATTCATTCGTCGTAACTGGCGCCTTCTTGGCCACCCCACCGATGAGGTAGCCAACGAAAGCAACCATTGCGAATGCCACGATCCAGATGGCGGTTTTCATCCTCTCTCCACTAAGGTCGCTATGACGTCTTGAGACACTTGTGCCAGTAGCCGCCAACGTGACTACCATTCTTCTTCGTGTATCCATTGGTATAACACTGGCCCGCATGAGCGGCTGGACTCGGAGTGACGCTAGGACTCGGCGCTATCGTCGACTTGTGCTGGCACGATCCGATGACAAATGCGCTACCCGCGATTAATGCGAGCCGCGAGAACGTCCTGATGTTCGCCGAAGTCTTCAACCCAGTCGTCTCCGTTCTTGTGTTCACGTCGCCATCCGGTCGGATTGCCGCGCCAATCTCCGTCGCGGACGATATAGATTGGTTCACGCTCGATGGGCACTTTGTGGTCGGCCGAGCCAAAGCACGTCTGCCCAGGACCGAACAGGAACTCGTGCTCGGTCGAATCGAGCCCGGCTGTTTCAGTGAACGTCCGGCCGTGGGCTTTGCTCAGAACGTATTGCGCCTGCTCTGAACCGCGAGGAACGCGCGTGATCCAGCCATGCAGGAAAGCCGAGCATTCCACCTCTTCACAGGTCGCCCTGCGCCAGTGTGTTGCCAGTGGACGGACAAGCCCGTAGGTCTTGTAGGCACCAACGCCAGCCAAAGGGTCGGGTCGGAACATCAGAACACCTGTCCTGCGATAGCGTTTTTAACCACCATGACGTGGAAATCCAGCAGGCTGAAGCCGCCCGTGGTCACCGTGGCCACCCGGACGTACCGTCGGATCGTCGCCGTGTTGGCGAGCGCGATCCTGGTAGAGAGCGGGGTGGATGAGGTGATCTGTGGGAAGGCGAACGAGGCAACGTCCGCGAACGAGCTATTGTCTGCGGAGTCCTGGATCTTCACCGTGGCGTCGGTGCCAGTGAAGAGGGTCACCTGGAGATAAGCCTGGCCACCGAAGCTCGCTGACGCTAAAGTGTCAACGCTCGCTCCATTTGTCGCTGTAGTGTCAACCCGGACGCACGGGGTCGCGCTGAAACCCCACTCCAATCCGAACCCATTCGACTGGACATCGCACGCGACATTGATCATGCCGTCGTTCCCGCGCGTCACTCCATAGTCGATGGACTTCCCGATACAAGCTGCTGAAGGCGCTCCGAGGGCCACTCCGTTGCAATAGGTAGCAACTGCATCCGTGGTTGGCAGCGAAGCAAGCGCGTTATGCAAACCGCCGATCGTCGGGTTGAAGAATCCAGTAAACTGGATCTCGC
>DATIWL010000129.1:0-27128 GCA_035519435.1 Terriglobales bacterium | reverse complement strand
ACGGTCGAGACTGCGTGAAATCAGCTTGGGATCACGGAACGACGACAGCGCGCTGAGGTACACGTAGAAGTCCTCTGGAGTGCGCGCTTGCTTCTGCTTGGCCACCAGACGATCGTACAAAGCGACATCACCGCGCTCAGCGGCGAGTTCGAATGCGGCCCTGGCCATTGTGCCATCGAGCGGAGTGTCGCTCAGGAGCGCCCGCTCAGTCCATTGCCGCGCCCAGGTCAGAACCTCCTGATCCTGTCCGGTAGTTCCCGAAGCCACGAGCAGCCGCGCGCGCAACTGCCTGTCTTCGTCGCTTTCCCCAGGCTTGGGTTCAAACCCCAGCCTGCGGATGGAAGGAGCCAGGAGATTCCGGACCCAGGCAGCAAACTTCGGTTGATCGCTTTCCGAGGGCAGATAGCGTCCGATGTATTCCACCTGCAGCAACATCTCACTGAGCACAGCATGGCTTGTCTCATTCTGCAGGCCTTGCGCCAGTTCCAGGTAGTCCGTGATCGGTTGTCTGCCGACGCGCACAGCCGCCCACACATCCCCGAGAAGCATGATGCGTTCTTCCGGAGTCAGACCCGTTTCCACGTCTGCTGTGACGGCCTCCAAATTCGCGGTGTCATATCCCGAGCGGTAGAAACCCTGGGCTGTGGCATTTGAGAATGTCCAGCGTCCGCAGCCCGCGATTTGGAATTGCGCCTCTTTCTCGGTCAGCAGGTGGCAGGAGGTCGAGCCGGTTCCTCCGTCCTTGAGGCACAGCGGGATCTGCCAGAGCTCCCCGGATTCATCGTCCTTGAACTGCTCGCGGTTATAGAAATAACGCTGCTGTCGAACCGTGACCCGCGTTGTGCCACCTTTACAGTCCGCGTGCACCGCAACAAACGGGACGCCCGGCCGCTGGACAAACGTGGGCATCACGCGATCCACCGGCTTGCCCGACGTTTTTGCCAGCGTATTCCAGAAATCCGTCGCCGTTGCATTACCGTACGCGTGTTGCTTCAAGTACTGGTTGACGCCCTTCTGGAAATCTTCCGGGCCAATGTATGCCTCAAGCATCCGCAGCACCGCTGCCGTCTTGCCGTAGGCAATGCCATCGAAGAGTTCCTGGATCTGATCCGGCGTCTCCGCCGCCTGACGGATCGGCCGCGTGTAGCGCAGGGAGTCTGTGTTCAGGGAACTGATCGTGTCGCGAACCGTCTCCAGTTCAACATGCCATTCCGGTTTCCAGGCGGCAACCGGTTTCGGGGCCATCCAGGTCGCGAAGCCCTCGTTCAACCAGATGTCGTCCCACCACTGCATCGTGACGAGATCCCCAAACCACATATGAGCCATCTCGTGCGACAACACCTCAGCCACATCCTGCTGCAGCGAAACGGAGGCATGCTTGTCATCAATGAGGAGCACGGCCTCACGGAAGGTGATGCAGGCGGTGTTCTCCATGGCGCCGGCAGCGAAATCCGGTAGCCCGATCAAGTCGAGCTTCTCGAACGGATACTTGATGCCGAAGTACTGGTTGAAGTAATGCATGTTGAACTTCGCCGATTCGAGCGCAAACCTGCCTAACTCCTTCTTGCCGGGTGTTCCCCACACACGGATAGGAATTCCATCTGATTCGCCTTCCACAGACTCGAATTCCCCGACCGCAATCGCCACGAGATAAGACGACATCCTGGGCGAGGTCACGAACTTCACCGTGTGTTTTCCCTCCTCTGGGCCGGGCGCGTCGTTCAATACTTTCGCATTCGAGATGACGACATGCTGCTTGTCAGCAATGACCGTGATGTCGAACGTCGCTTTGTAGGCCGGTTCGTCGAAGGAAGGAAAAGCGCGCCGCGCGTCCGTGGACTCGAACTGCGTGACTGCGTATTTCCGGCCCTGTGCGTCTTTGCCCAGATAGAATCCGCGTAGTTCGTCGTTAAGCAAACCGTTGTAGTGGACCTGAATCGTCGCCGGGCCCGCGGGCAGCGGTTTCTCAACCCTCAGGGTTGCCATCTGCTTGGTTCTGTCGATCGAGACCTTTGCTTCCTGCGTGACTCCCTGGCTTGTGATCGAGGCGCCAAGGAAGTCGATGTCCACGGCGTTCAGCACGATCTCAGTCGTAGGCTTAAGAACTTCAATCGCAATCGTTTCCCGCCCCGAGAAGATGTTCTTCTCGAAATCGGGCGCGAACGTCAGCTTGTAGTTGCTGGGCCGCGCCAGTTCCGGAAGGCGCTGCGCCGAGGCGAACAGGGAATTTACAACCATGCACAACACAACCAAACGCTTCATGAACGGAGGTTCTCCGAGGGAAGTTTCATCAGATGTCGTTTTCTACAAGTACGAGACGAAGCGGAATGCGGTTCTCCGCAAGTCAGCGTTGAACGGTACCGCCGATAACCGTTTGCGCGCACCGGTTTGCCCCAAACCAGTACGGGATCTCTCTGTAGTCTCTCACATCGAAGATGGCAAGGTCCGCATCCTTACCTGGTTCGATGCTGCCCTTGCGATCGGCAAGGCCGAGGGCATAGGCCCCGTTGATCGTGGCGGCAGCAATCGCTTCTCCAGGCGACATCTTCATGTGGGTACACGCCAGGGACATGGCCATGGGCATACTGACGGTCGGTGATGTGCCGGGGTTGTGGTCGGTCGCAAGCGCGACCGCTACGCCAGCCTCGATCATCCGCCGCGCATTCGGATAGCGGCTCAGGCCGAGGAAATAGTTGGCGCCGGGAACCAGGGTGGCGACCGTATTGCTGGCGGCGAGGGCCCGCAAATCGGCATCAGGTACGTGGTCCATGTGATCGAGAGATGCGGGCGCACACGTGTGGACCAGCGATTCAATGAATCCCTCACTCGGCGTCGACAACTGGCCGAGGTGCGCCCGAATACCGAAACCGTATGCCGTCGCCGCGCCAAAGATCGTGGCAGTTTCCTTTTCGGTGAAAGCGCCACGGTCGCAGAAGACATCAACAAACCGCGCCAATTTGGCTTTCGCTACCGCGGGCAGCATCTTCTTACAGACGAGGTCCACGTACATTTGTGAGCGACCGCGATATTCGGGCGGAACGACGTGTGCGCCAAGAAACGTTGGGACCACAGTTCCCGGCCATTGTTTGGCGGCGGCGCGGATTGCCTCGAGAGACTTCACTTCTGATTCGAGGGTCAGACCGTAGCCTGATTTTGCTTCGACGGTTGTCGTGCCATGCCTGGCTTGATCGTTGAGCGCCGCAAGGACCTTCTGTGTGAGTGCCGCTTTGTTCGCCGAGCGCACGCCTTCAAGGCTGGAGCGGATTCCGCCACCAGCTTCGGAGATTTCTTCGTAGCTCGCGCCGGAGATACGCTTCTCGAAGTCGATGAGCCGCGGTTGCGTAAACACCGGATGTGTGTGTGAATCAACAAAGCCCGGCAGAACGACGCGGCCGCCGCAGTTGATCTCCGTGACTTTGTTTCGATTCTTCTTGAGCCAGGGATCCCGGAGGGCGTCTTTCGTGGTGCCGACAGAGACGATCTTGCCGCCGAGGCAGAGGACGGCTGCGTCTTCTACGATGCCCAGGTCGGAAAGGGAAGCGCCGCGGCGCGGACCAGGGTCTGTTGCATGGAGCGTAAGAAGTTGACCGACACTTAAGAGGAACACTCTCCCTGGTTTAGGCATCGCCGCTCCGAGAAATTGGCTTGCATTCCTTCCGTGCCTCCGTGTCTCCGTGGTTCATTTGGCGTCCATCGGAATGCGAATTTTCTTCCGTGTGGCGAACTCCGTTGCCGCTTCATATCCGGCATCCACGTGGCGGATCACGCCCATTCCCGGATCCGTCGTCAGCACGCGCTCGATCCGCTTCGCCATCATGTCGGTGCCGTCGGCGACTGTGACTTGTCCGGCATGCAGCGAGTACCCAATGCCAACTCCTCCGCCGTTATGGATCGATACCCACGAAGCACCCGCCGCTGTGTTCACCAGCGCGTTTAGCAAGGGCCAGTCAGCGACTGCGTCGGTACCATCTTTCATACTTTCGGTCTCGCGAAACGGTGAAGCCACCGAGCCGCAATCAAGATGATCGCGGCCGATGACGATCGGCGCCTTGATCTTGCCTTTCTTGACGAGATCGTTGATCGCCAGCCCAAACTGCGCCCGCTCACCATATCCCAGCCAGCAGATGCGCGCTGGCAGTCCCTGGAACTTGATTCGCTTGCGTGCCAGATCAATCCAGCGCCGCAAGCTGCGATTCTCGGGGAACAACTCCAGCACCAGGTCATCTGTGACCGCAATATCGGCTCCTTCACCCGAAAGCGCCGCCCAGCGGAACGGCCCGCGCCCTTCACAAAACAGCGGACGAATATATGCCGGAACGAATCCCGGGAAGTCGTACGCATTCTTCACGCCGCGCTGGAAGGCGAAGGTCCGGATGTTGTTGCCGTAGTCGAATGTGACCGAGCCCATCTTCTGCAACCGCAACATGCCTTCGACGTGCCACGCCATCGCGTCGAGTGAGCGTTCGTGATACGCCTGTGGATCACGCTTGCGAAGTTCCAGCGCTTGCTCAAACGTCATGCCGTTCGGCACGTAGCCGTTCAGCGGATCGTGGGCCGACGTCTGATCAGTCAAGATGTCAGGGACAACGCCACGCTCGGCGAGTTCGGGAATGATGTCGGCGCAGTTGCCGACCAGTCCGACCGAAACGTTCTCTTTCTTGCGGACTGCGTTCTTCAGAATGCGCAGCGCCTCGTCGAGCGTGGTGACGAGAAAGTCGCAATAACCCGTCTTGAGCCTCTTCTTAATACGTTCCGGATCGACATCAATGCCAAGAAATGCCGCGCCATTCATGGTGGCCGCCAGCGGCTGCGCGCCACCCATGCCGCCCATGCCACCGCTCACAATCAGCTTACCGCTGAGATCGCCGCCAAAATGTTTTGCGCCAGCCGCGGCAAATGTCTCATACGTCCCCTGCACGATGCCCTGTGAGCCGATATAGATCCAAGAGCCGGCGGTCATCTGGCCGTACATCATCAGTCCAGCGCGTTCGAGTTCGTTGAACTTCTCCCAATTCGAGAAATGCCCGACCAGGTTCGAGTTGGCAATCAGCACGCGTGGCGCGTAATCGTGCGTCTTGAACACGCCGACCGGCTTGCCCGACTGCACCAGCAGTGTCTCGTCGCTCTCAAGAGCTTTAAGCGCGCGAACGATGGCGTGATAACAGTCCCAGTTGCGCGCAGCCTTGCCTGTTCCGCCGTAGACGACCAGGTCCTGCGGCCGCTCGGCGACTTCATCATCAAGATTGTTCATGAGCATGCGCATAGCCGCTTCCTGCTGCCATCCTTTGCAGGAAAGGGAAGTGCCGCGCGGCGCGTGGATGCGGGTGTGCGCGGATTGCTGGAGTTCGGTGTCGACAGGCATAGGGATATGGTAGTGGGATTTGTGCCAACTATTCAATGGGATACGAGTCATTGCGGCAAGCTTGAACTATACACATAAATATGAGAAACTTACACATTGGGAATGCTTGAATGCGAACCAATATTGACATCGATGATGGTTTAATGCGCCAGGCCATGCGGCTTGGCGACACTGGCACGAAGAAGGCGACGGTGGAAGCCGCACTCCGCTTGCTGATCCAGACGCGCCTGCAGGGCGGTATCCGCAAGCTTCGCGGCAAAGTGAAGTGGGAAGGGAATCTTGCAGAGTCTCGCCACGGACGAATTGCTGGATAGACATGGTGATTGTCGACACGACCGTTTGGATCGACTATCTGGCAGGTACTAGCAATCCTGAAACCGAATGGCTTGAACGCGAGTTGACGACACAACGTTTGGGCCTGACCGACCTGACTCTCTGCGAAGTGCTTCAAGGGATTCGCGACTCGGGCGAGTTCCGGCGCGTGCGTCACGATCTCCTCACATTCGACGTTTTTGCCACCGGCGGCGCACCGATGGCGGTTGCGGCGGCCGAGAATTATCGGCTACTGCGCCAGCGAGGTTATACAGTCCGCAAGACCATCGACTGTTGGATTGCGACCTTCTGCATGCTGAGCGGGAATCAACTTCTGCATCGTGACCACGATTTCGATCCGTTTGAGAAAGTGCTGGGGTTACAGGTGGTGCACGCACCCGGCTAGAATAGTGACCCTTTGCCAGTTTGACGTAGTTTCACAGAACGGCGGAGTGGATGATGATGTGCCGTCGAGTTCTTAGTGTCCTGCTTCTGACAACACTCTGTTGTGGTCAGGTGGCTGTCCGTGGGACCGTGGTTGTGGTAGTCCCTTCGAACGCCGGCGTAGTGATCGCATCTGACACGCGAACGATTGTAAAGGGCAAACGTGCGATGGTCACACGAAGATTTTTGATCCGAAGTTGCGAAAGAACACAGTTGTCTTTTACACAGGAAACGGCAACCAGGTCTCGGACCCAGCCAATGGTATAGATATTTGCCAGCACGTGGAAAAGAGCACTCCCGTTCTGGACATCACGAAGTTCCTGACGAATCAGGCTAATCTCTTACCGGATACTCTCCTTACAATCCCCGAACTCCAGCGAATAGCAACACGATGCCTTGACCTCGTCACTCAGTACTCTCGTACTCATCGTTTGGATCCCGCGGAGGACGGCGGTCTTTTTCAAGGTGTGATAGTCACCTACGAAGCGGGGAGTGGCCAAGTTCGAGTTGGAAGAATCAGGATGACCGCAGACGCACAGGGGCGGGTTGGATATGATGCCCCGACGATATATGTGTACGAGAAGACTGATCAAGCAGACCGCATGATTTTGGGGGAAGACAAATATGTACAACAAAGAGTGAATATCTCACGATGCGACGCACAAATTCGGGACAAGACTGTCGCCATGATGTCACTTAACGATGCAGCAACGGTAGCGCAATGCGTCATCGCCTCCGCAGAAAAACAAGCGGAGGAGCCTCCGCCTCCGCCAAGTGGTATCGGGGGCCCAATAGATGTGTTTAGGATTACGAAGAATGGTGTTGAAAGCAAGCGGATTAAGAGCTGTGCCCAGTGAGCTACCTTCCTACTCCCACTCAATCGTCCCCGGCGGCTTTGAGGTCACGTCATACACCACGCGGTTCACGCCGCGGACTTCGTTCACGATCCGGTTCGAGATCGTCTTCAGTACTTCATAGGGCAGCGGGACCCAGTCGGCGGTCATACCGTCTTCGGAGTGGACGGCGCGGATAGCGCAGGTGTAGGCGTACGTCCGCATGTCGCCCATGACGCCGACCGACATGACGGGCAGCAGGACCGCGAAGGACTGCCAGATCTTCGTGTAGAGTCCGGCTCGCTTGATTTCGGTGACGACGATGTCGTCGCACTCGCGCAACAGGTCGGCGCGTTCTTTTGTTACTTCACCCAAAATGCGAACAGCCAGACCCGGGCCGGGGAAGGGCTGTCGCTGCAGGATGTCTTCGGGCATGCCGAGATCGCGGCCGATGCGGCGCACTTCGTCTTTGAAGAGGTCTTTGAGCGGCTCGATGAGTTTGAGCTTCATCTTCTCGGGCAATCCGCCGACGTTGTGATGCGACTTGATTACATCCGATGGCCCTCGCACCGAGCGCGACTCGATCACGTCGGGATAGAGCGTGCCCTGAACGAGCCAGTCGACGTGGCCTTCTTGCTGCTCGATGCGGTGGGCTTCGTCCTCGAAAACGGCAATGAATTCTGCGCCAATGATCTTGCGTTTCTTTTCGGGGTCGGTGACGCCGGCGAGCTTGGACATGAAACGGTCGGTCGCGTCGACGGCGATCAGGTGCAGGCCAAGCTTGTCGCGCAGGTTCTGCTGCACTTTTTCGAATTCGTTCTTGCGCAGGACACCGTTATTGACGAAGACGCACGTCAGGCGGGAGCTTTCGGTTGCGCGTTGAAAATCGCCACCCTGCCGCAACGAACGCGGCAAGGGTGGGGCACCCTCACGCAAGGCGCGATCGACGAGCACAGCCGCGACCGACGAATCGACGCCGCCCGAAAGCGCGCAGATGGCGCGGCCATTTCCAACCTGGGCTCGGACGGTGGCAACGGTGGCATCGATGAAGTGTTGCCCAGTCCAAGTCGGCGAAGCACCGCAGATCTTCAAGGCGAAATTTCGCAGGATATCCCCGCCGAGCGGCGTGTGATGGACTTCAGGGTGAAACTGCACGGCCCAGAACTTCTTCTCAGGATTCTCGACCGCTGCGACGGCGCTGGCAGTTTTCGCCGTCAGACAGAATCCGGCGGGCAGGTCTTCGGCGGAATCGCCATGCGACATCCAGACTGCCAGCACTTTCGGCAGGCCTTCAAACAGCTGCGACTCAGCCACGCGCTCGACGGTCGCGTGCCCGTATTCACGCTTCGCGGCCGGTGTCACCTTCCCGCCGAGCGCATACACCATGAATTGCAGGCCATAACAAATGCCCAGCACCGGCACGCTGAGATCGAATACACGCTTATCGGCATGCGGCGCGCCCTTGTCGTAGACCGAAGACGGCCCGCCTGACAAGACGATGCCGACCGGGTTATAGCTACGAATTTCCTCGAGCGAAGCGTTGAAGGGAAGGACGACCGAGAAGACTTTGTTTTCGCGGATGCGGCGCGCAATCAGCTGCGAATACTGCGCTCCGAAGTCGAGGACAACGATGGATTGGGTTTCCACGGATGAGTGTCTCAGATTGCGGGATGAGTTTGCAAACAGATCGATATGTTTGGCCCTGAACCCAAAATCGGGTGATCGGGTCATCGGGTGATCGGATCATTGAAAACCACGCGGCACAGATTCTGATGGCCGGATGACCCGATGGTGAGATGACCCGTGCTGCAAAAACGCATCGTCACTTCATAACGATGTTGACCAGCTTCTTGGGCACGACGATCACCTTCACAATCTGCTTCCCGGCAATTGCCGCTTTCACCTTCTCATCTGCCAGCGCGGCTTGCGTTACCTGATCGTCAGTCGCCGCGGCGGGCACCACAACCTTGCTGCGCAGCTTGCCGTTGATTTGCACGGGAATCTCGATCTCGTCTTCCGCGGCGAGGGCGGGATCGTGTTTCGGCCATGACTGACGAAGCATGGTGCTTGCGTCTTCGCCGATCATCTCCCAAAGTTCGTGAGCAAGATATGGCGCAAACGGCGACAGCAGGAGCGCGATCTTGTGCTGCACGTCGGCAATCAAGGGCACGGGGATCTCAGCTGTCCCTGCGGGATTCGCTTTGCCAGTCAGTTTCACCTGGCGTTCGCGCACTTCCTGCCAGCGGCCGATGTCGTTGAGCAACTGGTTGGTTAGTTCCATCAGGCCCGCGATGCTGGTGTTGAAATGCCAGCGTGATTCAAAGTCTTCGGTAATCTTCTTTACCGTGCGGTGCAACCGTCGCTGAATTTCGCGAGCGGGTCCCTCAAGGTTTCCGGGGACCGGGTCGCGCCATTCCGGATGCATGGGATCGGCATTCTGCACAAAGAAGCGATACACGCGCGCGAGAAAGCGTTGAACGCCAGCGACGCCCTCATCCTGCCAGTCAAGCTCACGATCCGGGGAAGTCGCGAACAACGTGTACATCCTCGTGCTGTCGGCACCATATTGCTCGATCATATCGTCCGGAGAAACCACGTTGCCCAGGTTCTTGGACATTTTCGCGCCGTTCTTGATGATCATGCCCTGAGTGAACAGACGCTTGACGGGTTCGTCGTTCTTGACCATCCCCATATCACGCATGACTTTCGTCCAGAAGCGCGAATAAATAAGGTGCAGGATGGCGTGTTCGACACCGCCGATGTATTGATCGATCCCGTCGGCTCCGAACCAGTAGGCGATTGTCTTCGAATCGAAGGGCCCCTTGTCGTTGTGAGCATCGGCGTAGCGGTAGAAGTACCACGAAGAGTCGATGAACGTGTCCATCGTGTCGGTCTCGCGCCGCGCCGGGCCGCCGCACTTCGGGCAAGTCGTGTTGAGGAATTCCGGCACATTCAACAGTGGAGACCCGCCGCTGAGCGTGATGCCGACGTTGTCTGGCAGAATGACGGGCAGGTCTTTCTCCGGGACGGGCACGATGCCGTCTTTTTGGCAATAGACCACAGGAATCGGAGTACCCCAGTAGCGCTGCCGCGAGATGCCCCAATCCTTGAGGCGAAACGTGACGGTTGCCTTGCCGAAGCCTTCCGCCTCGGCCTGCGCCGACATGTTCTGGATCGCATCTTCGCAGCTCAGGCCGCTGAATTCCCCAGAATTGACCAGGATGCCGTCCATGGTGGTGAACGGCAGTTGCGGTTCGGCCATGGTTTCTTCCGGATCGCTCGATTGCGGAAGAATGACGAGGCGAATCTCGATGCCATACTTCTTGGCGAACTCGTAGTCACGCTCATCGTGCCCGGGCACACTCATGATCGCGCCGGTGCCGTAGTCCATCAGAATGTAATTCGCCACCCACACCGGAACGGCTTCGCCGTTGTAGGGATTCTTCGCGTAGCGTCCGGTGAAGACACCGTGCTTCTCGATTGCGCCAATGTCGCCGACTTCTTTGGCTTTGCGTTGCTCGGCGATCAACTGTTCGACCTTGGCGCGCAACTCGGCGTCGCGCGCGGTCATGTCTTTCACGATCGGATGCTCGGGCGCCAACTGCACCGAAGTCGCGCCAAAGATCGTGTCGACACGTGTGGTGAAAACCGTGATCGTCGATCCCGCCGGGCCGATCGTGCCGCCGAGGTCGAAGTCAACGAGTGTGCCTTCGCTGCGCCCGATCCAGTTCTCCTGCATGATGCGGACTTTTTCCGGCCAGCCGCCCAGCTTTTCGAGGTCGTGGAGCAACTCGTCCGCGTACTTCGTGATGCGCAGGAACCACTGCTCGAGTTCACGTTGCTCGACCGGCGTGTCCTCGTGGCGCCAGCACATGCCGCCGACAACTTGTTCGTTTGCCAATACAGTGGCGCACTTGGGGCACCAGTTGACTTTGCTCTTCTTCCGATAGGCAAGCCCTTGCTCGTACATCTTCAGGAAGAACCACTGGTTCCACTTGTAGTAGTCGGGCAGGCAAGTGGTGACTTCGCGCGACCAGTCATAGCCGAAGCCTAGACGCTTCATCTGCGTCTTCATCGCGGCGATGTTGGCGAGCGTCCATTCCCGCGGCGGCGTGTTGTTCTTGATGGCGGCATTTTCCGCTGGCAAGCCGAACGAATCCCAGCCCATGGGATGCAGCACGTTGTAGCCGTTCATCCACATGTAGCGCGCCAGGGCGTCGCCAATCGAATAGTTGCGAACATGTCCCATGTGCAGCGCGCCGGAAGGGTAGGGAAGCATTTCGAGCACGTAATACTTCTGCTTGCTCGAGTTGACCTCGGCTGCGTAGAGCGACGGATCGCTCTGCCAGCGGTCCATCCATTTCTGTTCAATGCCGTGCGCGTCGTAGCGCTCGTCGCGGGCGGGAAGATTTTTGTCTTCTGTTGCCATATAGCTTCAGGATCGCAAGGATAAACACTTATTCTACAATGCGCCGCGACTCGTTCTGGAAGCGGCGGTTCAGTTGGCCCGCGCGGGCTCACCTGCCTCGCTGGGGGCGAGGAAGTAGACATGTAGCGTCGGACCCGCGCGGTAAAACCATTGAACCGCAAAGAAGAGGACCAGCATGCGAAGCACTAGAAACGACAGCGACAAGCGATAGCTGCTGTACATGTAGGCGTTGTAGGCGGTGTCGCTCAGGGAGCCAAGTCTGGCCTGATAGTGCAAGAACGGGTGCACCGCGGAGGGCAAGTAGGTGAGGTCGTACAACAGCCAAGCGAGAAAGTAAATTGCCAATGCCCGGCAGACGATCGTGACGGCTTCTTTGGTTGACATAAAGCCTCCATGCCCGAGAGATCCTGAAACTTGGACTAAATTCTAGAGCAGCCCGCTCGCAGCGCGCAGGTCGAAGCTCCCAGCTTGTCCTGTTACACTAAATTCCGGAGTAACTCGTATGCTCATCGTGATGCGCGCTCAGGCCACCGAGGACGACGTGCGCGCCGTTTGCCAGAAGGTCGAGGCGCTCGGGTATCGCGCTCATCCTATGCCCGGCGCGCAGAGGACGGCCATCGGCATCACCGGCAATCCGGGCGAACTCGAGAGCGGCACATTCGACGACATGGCTGGCGTCCAGGAGGTCATTCGCGTGTCGAAGCCCTACAAACTGGTGAGCCGGGACGTGAAGCCCGACAACACGGTGATCATTTTTCCTGGTTCAACGGCGACGATTGGTGGCACGAATCTGGCGGTCATTGCCGGACCCTGCGCGGTGGAAAGCCACGAACAGGTGTTTGCCATTGCCGAGCGTGTGGCTCGCGCCGGCGCGCAATTCTTCCGCGGCGGAGCCTATAAACCGCGCACGTCTCCTTACTCCTTTCAGGGCTTGGGCGAAGAAGGCCTGCGCATCCTGGCGGATGTCCGGGACCGTTTTGGGTTGAGGATTGTCACCGAAGCAGTGGACTATGAATCCCTGGAACTGGTCGAGCGTTACGCTGACGTGATCCAGATCGGTGCGCGCAACATGCAGAACTTCTCGCTGCTCAAGCGGGCCGGACGCGCCCGCAAGCCTGTTCTGCTCAAGCGCGGAATATCCGCGACGCTCGAAGAATTTCTCATGGCGGCGGAATACGTGATGAGCGAAGGCAATTATCAGGTGGTCCTGTGCGAACGAGGTGTGCGCACGTTTGTGGATCACACACGTAACACACTCGACCTGAGCGTGATTCCCGCGGTGCAGCGTGTGAGCCACCTGCCGATCATTGCCGATCCGAGCCACGGTACCGGGAAGCGCGAGAAAGTGACGCCGCTAGCGCGTGCCTGCGTCGCTGCAGGAGCCGACGGCCTGATTATCGAAGTCCATAACGATCCCGACCGGGCGCTGTCGGATGGCATGCAGTCGCTATTCCCAGACCAGTTCGACGCGTTGATGGACCAGGTGAGGCAGATTGCAGCTGTGCTGGGACGGACGGTAGTTGGAATTGGAACCGAGGCACCTGTGTCGGTGTCGAAATAGTCGGAGCCCATAGACAGTTCTCAGGCTCACTTGCGGCCGCTGCATCGTAGTTCAGCAGTCAACGCATCGGATAGAATGCTCACGATCTCAAAGTTCTAAAGTTGCGCAAACTCCTCCTTATCGCGGTCCTTGTGCCCCTAGCTGTGGCGCTCGGCTGGTGGTACTACCACGAGCGCACGCTGACCACGTACGGTCCCCTTTATCGCGAATACGCCTACATCACGAACGGCAAGAGCAATACTGTCACGGTGATTGATGTGCGCTATTTCCAGCCTGTGCGCACGTTGCAGGTGGGGGCAGAACCGACCGGAGTCGCCGCCAATCCGAAGAAGAATGAGGTGTACGTCGTCAACGCGGGCTCGAACAATGTCACCGTGATCGACGCCGAGAGAAACAAGGTTGCTGCGACGATCGGAGTTCATGGCAGGCCCTACTTTATTGAGGTGTCTCCCGACGGACATCGCGCTTACCTTGCGAACTCTGGGTCTGCGAACGTCTCCGTACTCGATCTCGACCAGCGCAAAGTGGCCTCCACGATCCGAGTAGGCGGAAGCCCAGGACTGGCACGGGTGTCCCCGGATGGAACAACGGTGGTCGTCAGCAACCGCGCCGATAATACGGTATCGCTGATTGATGCCGTACGCCTCACGGTTCGCGCCGCGGTAACGGTTTGCATGAATCCGGAAGACATCGCTATCCTTCCCGACTCGTCGAAGGCATTCGTTTCGTGCTCGACATCCGGACAGGTGGCAGCGGTGGATATCAAGAAGGATAAGTTGCTCGCATTGCTCGATGTGGGCAAGTCGCCGATCAGCCTCGCGCTCAAGCCCGACGGCGGCGAACTGTTCACGAGCAACTTCGGCGCCGACAGTATCTCGATCATCGAAACCACACCGAACGAGGTGCTGAGCAGCGCGCTCATCGGCAGCCAGCCGACGCACGCCGTCGTTTCCGCCGACAATGCGCGGCTCTATGTATCGAATTTTGGCGCAAACAACGTCGCGGTATACGACATTGACCTCGGCAAAATGATTGCGGTTTTGCCGGTTGGAACGCATCCGGACGCGCTTGCGCTTTCGCAGAGCCAGAACTATCTGCTGGTTCTCAACTCCGGTTCAGGGGATGTCGCGGTGATTCAGAAGCGCAAGCCGAAGAAGCTGGAGCCTTCGGAATATTCACTGCTGACGATGATCCCGGTAGGAATGCAGCCCAACCAGATTGTGGTGAAGTCGTTCCTGCTGACGAAACCGGTGGCAGAGAAGTAGGCGCGACCGGGTCTTGCGTGCATCAGCGGTATTGCACCAGCGTTCCCGCCACACGGTCGTGAAGAGCCTGTTTTCTCGGCGTGAAGCCTGCCATCAGATATCCCACGCCGAGTGAAATGGTCGACAGAAACTTGGCAAGGTACCGCCCTGAGGCGCGCTCCAAAGAAATGCGATCGCCGGCGAGGTCAGTAACTTTGATTTGCACCGCCATCTTGCCGAGTGTTCCCTGAAAGCGAGAACTTTCCATCCCAGCGCGGTAGGCAAATCCAGCTGCGACAGCGAATCCGATGCGGACGAGGCGACTCACGTGCAAAGCCTTATTGGTGGGGACTTGCCAGAATTCTCCTGCCAGCGTGGCAGACGACCCCACCAGCCATCGAATGGGAAACAAGGCTGCGAACATAAGCATCCAGTCGAGCGTCGCTGCGACCACCCGAATCCAGAAGCCCGCGTATCGGACGCCAGCGAGAGCTGGAGGCAACCCCGCGCGGTCGACGGGTTGCGCCGCCATTGTTGCGGGCAATCGTAGGTAGGCTCCGCATTGCTGGCAGAACTGGGCGTCAGAAGCGCTCTGTAGCCCACATCGATTGCAATAGATCGTCGCCAATCGCGCGTCCACCTGCCCGCTGGTAACTCGCGGACGCGACCCAGTATATTCCGTAACATAAAAGCAGGGGCGAGCTCGTCAGCCCGCCCCTCTCAGCATGCTAGAAGCCTCACCCGTTGCCGGTGGGGGCACACCATGCGGCAGGAATCTCCGCAGACGCGCTCTCATCCAGGTTCACTCGACCTCAACGCGTTCTGCGATTACATTGCCGGGGACATCGCCCAGGAAGCTTCCGTCAGGGCCGTAGAAACCGAGGTCAAAGGTGCCGCCGTGGGTGGTGCCATGGTTGCCCAGTGTGATCGTTTCGCTCAGGTGTATAGTTCCCCCGAAGTTTCCGTTCGTGTCGTAGTTCCACACGCGGTGAGTGAGTTTGTAGGTCACACGGTCACCCATGCGCTTCCACACTCCCAGGCAAACATTGCCCGCTCGCGGATCGACGTTCGGGTTGTGAACCTCGGTCCCGCCGGCATTCCAGAGTTGATACGCTTCCTGGATCGTCGTATCACCGACGACGAACCGGATGTGCCAAAGCCCGACAATCGATGAATAGCTGCGGTCGGCTGTCTGTGGCCGAGCGACGGATTGCGCCGTGCCGGACTGGGTGCGAATGGAAGCGGCAGTTGCGGCCATAACGGACAGGGTGTCCCCGCACCCTGCGAACGCGCCGACACTGAGTCCAACGACTAGGACCACGTAAACAGCAAACTTGACGAATTTCAGATTCATGACTCGCATGGAGCCTCCTTGGTGGCGGGCATCCTGATCCAGGTGCATGCAAGCAGGCAAGGGAGCCGCGGTGAATTCAAGGTGAAGCTTTGGTGAAGGTTGCAAGTGGATGAAACCAATGCACCTAGCGGGATGCCGGCAAGAGTAGTGGTATATTTGTGGCCCTTCTCGGAGCCTGGGGTGCCGATCGGCCTGGTGAAGTTCGGAGAGTTCGAGTTGGACGTTGGCCGCTACGAGCTGCGGCGCGGCGATCGTGTCCTCAAACTTGAGAAGATCCCCATGGAGCTACTCCTGCTCCTTGTGGAGAGTGACGGACAACTGGTTACACGCGAGCAGATCGCCGGGCAAATCTGGGGCAAGGACGTCTTCCTCGACACCGAGCATGGCATCAACACCGCCATTCGGAAGATCCGCCAGGCGCTAGGCGACGACCCCGAGAACCCTCGATTCGTTCAGACTGTCACCGGGAAGGGCTACCGTTTCATCGCGATCACAAGCACGATTCCGGCGAAAGGAAATGGAAGCGCGGCCACAACCGCCCCGGTTTCGGCGGGCGAACGCCCAGAGGTGACACCATCATCAGAGTTAGGCAGCGACACCCGCTTAGTCGCTCCCGTTGCTCCCGCGACAACCGCTAAGCCGCGTGCCGGACAGGTGGCGCGACTCGCAGGGCTGGCGTTGATTGCCTGCGCGGGAATTGCCGCGGTTGTTTTCGGACTGAATGTTCGTGGAGTGCGAACGCGGCTCTTCACCTCATCACCCCGCCAGCCAATCCATTCTTTAGCTGTCTTGCCGCTGGAGAATCTCTCGGCGGATCCTGAACAGGAATACTTCGCTGACGGCATGACCGACGAGCTGATCACGATGCTGGCGAAGAATTCCGAGTTACGAGTAGTCTCTCGCACCTCGGTGATGCAGTACAAGAAAGTGCACCGTCCACTTGCCGAAGTGGCCCGCGAACTGGGCGTTGACGGAATCCTCGAGGGCTCGGTGGAACGCTCGGGCAACCGCGTGCATATCAACACGCAGCTCATTTATGCACCGCAGGACCGGCATCTCTGGGCCGAAAGCTACGACCGGGACTTGAACGATTTGGCGTCCCTGCAAACCGAGCTCGCCCAAACCGTTGCCCGTCAGGTGGGCTTTTCGACAACGGCGGGCGCCACGACAGGCCGGCATGTCAGCCCCGAGGCTCACGATGCCTACCTGCTCGGCCGCTATTACTTTATCGGCGGCCAGAACGAGAAGGCCCGCGAGTCTTTCCAGAAGGCCATCCGGCTGCAACCGGATTACGCGGCCGCTCATGCGGCTCTGGCCGACTCCTACTTTGCCGAGCTGGTGTTTGGGGCACCCAAGCAGGAGTTTCATGAGGCGATGGCGAAAGGAGAGCAGTCCGCCCGGCAGGCGCTGGCTTTGGACGATTCGGATGCTCATGCCCACCTCACCATGGCGGCATTCAACTTACTTTTTGCCTGGGACTTCAAGGCGGCCGAGAGAGAGGTGGAGCGATCTATCGAACTCAACCCAGGAGACTCAGAAGCCCGGTACATGCACTACAACGTCCTCATAGTTCTGCAACGAATGCGGGACGCGGTTGACGAAGCCCGGAAGTCCATGGAACTCGATCCGCGCAGCCGCCCGTTCTTACTGGGGGACGCCTTGCTCCGCGATCGGCAGTACGATGCCGCCATTTCTGAACTGCGGGCGCGCGCCGAGGTGATGCCAGATTTGATCCACGATGTCCTGGCAACCGCATATTGGCAAAAAGGCTTGCTAGCCGAGTCCGTTCACGAAGAGGCTCTCGAGTATGTTCCTGAAAGCCGTGCAGCAATGGAAGGCGCATTCCGCAAAGGTGGAGTCCGCGGTGCTCTGGAGTGGGAAGTCGCTCATTGGAAGAAGGTTCTTGGCGGGAATTACACGTTCCCGATGCGGTTTGCGCAGATGAGTGCCCGCCTTGGTGACCGGCAGGAGGCCCTACGCTATTTGGAGCAGGCCTATGAAGAACATGTCCCAACGATGGTTTTCCTGCAGACCGAACCCGACTTCGACTTCGCGCATTCCGACCCCCGTTACCAGGCCATCGTAAAAAAGATGGGCCTTCCTCCGGCCCCTTGAAGCCTGGAATGGGTACACCGATTTGATCGGAAGTGAAATGACGAGGACGGGCCCGTGTCGAGCGGCGTAATCAAATTCGCGGATTTCGAATTGGATCGTGGCCGTTATGAGTTGCGTCGTGGGGATCGTGTCCTGAAGCTGGAAAAAATCCCCATGGAGCTTCTCGTCCTCCTGGCGGAAAGCAATGGCCGACTGGTCACGCGCGACGAGATCGTTGGAAAAATCTGGGGCAAGGACGTCTTCCTCGACACCGAGCATGGCATCAACACCGCCATTCGGAAGATCCGCCAGGCCTTAGGCGACGATCCCGAGAACCCACGTTTCGTTCAAACGGTTACCGGGAAGGGCTACCGTTTCGTGGCAGCAACCTCGTTTGCGGCGGCAGAAAATGGCAATCCTGCGCCGCCGGGCGCCGCTTTGGAGGATGCTCCGCAACAATCACAATCGGGAACTGCCCTCGGTAGAGTGGCAGCGGCTACCGCTGAAGGCAAGGCCCCTGCCTGGAGTGCGCTTCAAATCGCGATCGTCGTATTCGCAGCCATGATGGGCATCGTTGCTGCAGTGGTCGGGCTGAATGTCCGCGACGTCCGCGATCGTGTTTTCTCGAGTACCGCCAAACCGCGTATCCACTCCCTGGCAGTCTTGCCGCTGGAGAACCTCTCGGCTGACCCGGCCCAGGAATACTTTGCCGACGGCATGACGGACGAGCTAATCACGATGCTCGCGAAGAACGCCGACTTACGCGTCGTTTCACGCACTTCCGTCATGCAGTACAAAAAGGTGCATCGACCGCTGGCGGATGTGGCCCGTGAACTTGGGGTGGACGGCATCTTGGAAGGCTCGGTAGAACGCTCGGGCAGCCGCGTGCACATTAATGCGCAGCTGATCTACGCGCCTCAGGACCGTCACGTCTGGGCGGAAAGCTACGACCGCGACCTGAGCGACCTGGCGTCCCTGCAGACGGAACTCGCCCAAACCATCTCCCGGCAGGTGGGTTTAACTGCAATGCCCGTCCGGCTCTCGCAGCGCAGCGTCAATGCGGAGGCCTACGATAGGTATTTGCTCGGACGCTACTACTGGTTCGGCCATCAGTATGACAAGAGTCGCGAACACTTCCTGAAGGCGATTCAACTCCAACCCGACTACGCCGCCGCTCACGCCGCCCTTGCCGACTCCTATACCGCTCCTGTGGTGTTGGGCGCGCCGAAAACGGACATGGAGGAGGCGATGGTGAAAGCCGAAAGCGCAGCCCGCCAAGCGATTGCTTTGGATGACTCCGTCGCCGAAGCTCATCTCAGTATGGCGGCGGTTCAATTTTTCCTTCGCTGGAATTGGGAGGCCGCCGAGAGGGAATCAGCCCGTGCCGTCGAGCTGAACCCGCGATATTCGGAAGCCCATCACCTGCGTGCGTATGTTCTCCTCGCACTCCAGCGGAGCGAGGAAGCAGTTCAGGAAGACCGCAAGTCCATGGAACTGGATCCGAGAATCCGGCCATGGGCGCTGGGATACATGTTGCTTCGCACCCGGCAGTTCGAAGCTGGCATTGCTGAATTGCGCGCCCGGGATGAAGTACAGCCGGGCGATTTCATTACGCACGACATACTTTCAGAACTGTATTGGCACAACGGAATGCGAGCCGAATCCATTCAGGAGCTGGCGCGAGACTACGTTCCGAAGAGCGCGGCCGAACTGGAAGCAGCCTTCCGCCGCGGTGGTGTCCAGGGCGCTACGGAATGGCGACTGGCTCACGTAAAGAAATTGCAGGCCCGGATGTATGTTTCCCCATGGGAGTTCGCCGGCCTGAGCGCCCACGCGGGGCATCGGGAGGAAACGCTCCATTGGCTGGAACAATCCTATGCCGCGCACGTTCCCTGGCTCGCCTTCATTCAAAATGAACCTGACTTCGACTTCATCCACTCCGATCCGCGCTACGAGGCCATTGTGAAAGGGATGAAATTGCCTCCGGCGCAAGAGACGCCCTCTAACTGATGGCCGGCCGCTTCGCGTTCTGTTCCCAGCGTTGCCGTACGCGGGCCAGAAACGCGCGCCTGTCGTGGAGTATCTCCCGGACCAGCGGTTCATTCCCTGTGTCCTCATACCGCGCCGCCCAGAGCACCATCTCGGTGAGCACGGGAGCGAGATCGATACCTTTAGGGGTCAACAGGTAGATGAGTTTTCGACCATCCTTCGGATCAGGTTGGGCTTCAATGATGCCGTAGGCTTCCAGCCGCCGGAGGCGGTCCGCCAGAATATTGGTCGCAATGCCTTCCCAGGAAGCAAGGAACTCCTTGAATGTGCGCGATCCGCGGAGCATCATGTCGCGAATCATGAGCAGCGACCAGCGATCGCCCAGCATCTCAACGGATGCGTTCAGGGGACAACCCGAGCGGCGCTTTGCGCTGCTCCGTTTTGCCATACTTGAACGATAGCATAAATTCACTTGCAATTCACAAGTAAACCTGAGTATTGTCTAGGGCACTGGGGTTCCGAAGTTTCCGCTGCCTAGAGGAGGGACGATGCGTCTGATTACGCATCTTAATTTCGACGGCCAATGCGAGGAGGCCTTCAAGTTCTACGAAGGAGTTCTGGGCGGCAAGATCCTGACCATGATGCCGTTTGAAGGAAGCCCCATGGCTGACCAGTCGCCGCCGGAGTGGCGGAAGAAGATTCTTCACGCCACTCTGGATCTGGGCGACTCTGTTTTGATGGGCGCCGACGCACTGCCTAGCCGTTATCAAAAGCCACAAGGCTTTTCCGTCACGATCGGACTCTCGGATCCAACAGAGGCCGAACGGATTTTTCGCTCGCTGGCGGAAAACGGCATCGTGCAGCTGCCCTTGCAGGAAACATTCTGGGCAGCACGTTTTGGCATGCTCGTCGATCGCTTCGGAATTCCCTGGATGGTGAACTGTGGGAAGGGAGCCTGACGGCCTGCACTGCTATGTAATCCATTGTCGTGTCGATTTTCTTGGGTGTCGTTCGACGATAGAGTAGAAGCCCGATTTGATTACGCCGTGTAATCGCTCTTGCATTCACGAACGGAGGACTTCATGAAGAAACTCTCCCTGGCGGCGATATTGCTTTGGTTTGCCACCGCCGTTTTTGCTCAAACTCTCTCGCAGGCCGACCGCGAGAAGGGCTTGCAGTATCTCCAGCAGACGCGCGACGGTGTCGTCGCCGCAACCAAAGACCTTTCCGAAGCCCAAATGAGATTCAAGCCCGCGCCAGATCGCTGGTCCGTAGCCGAAACACTCGAACATATTGCTTTGGGCGAGGATTTCATTTTCCAGAACATCACCGCCAACATCATGAAGGCGCCCGCTGGTCCCGCCGATCGCGACACGGCAAAGATTGACGCTATGATCCTGGCCGTGCTCCCGGACCGGACGCAGAAAAGGCAAGCGCCAGGACCTCTGGTACCGACGGGCCGCTGGACAGCGGCGGAATCGCTCGATCATTTCCTCAAGAGCCGAGCCAACACCATTGAGTTTCTGCAATCCACGCCCGACCTGCGCGCGCACGTGTCTGCCGAGAATCCTTTCCAGCAGCCACTCGATGGCTACGACTGGATTCTCTTTCTTGCCGGCCACAGTGACCGCCACACCAAGCAGATCCTGGAGGTGAAGGCGGATCCCAATTTTCCCAAGAATTAGAAAGGAGACAATCCAATGGAAACAAAGCCAACTCACGAACAGGCACAACTTCAACTGCAACTGTATGATCTGCGGCGCGAAGCCCGCCTGAGGCAAGCGCGCGACTGGTTCACGAAGAACTTCTTCGTGGACAAGCCTGAGGATTTCATGAAGATCGCGGCCCCCGGAACTGAAGCCGGCGCCTTCGTCGGAATGGTATTCGGGTACTGGGAGCAAGCCTGCGCGATGCTCAACTATGGCCTGCTGCACGAAGATCTCTTCTTCGAAACCAGCGGCGAGTTTTACGGTGTCTGGGAGCGGTTGCGAGGGATTACACCCGCTCTGCGCGAGCAGTGGGTCTACAAGCAGTTGTTCATCAATCTGGAGCAGGCCTCGCTGCGCTACGAAAAGTGGGTGGAGAATCGCTCTCCGGGCCACATCGCCGCGATGCGCGAGTTTATGAAGCAGATGCGCAGCCAGCTGAGCAAGGCAGCCTAACACTTCGCCTACATCTTGTTAACGTTCGGCAGAGGCAGGGTGATCAACCCTGTCTCCGCCGACCCTGCTGAGCAGCCAAGGAGCGATTCATGAGTTCCGTTCGAGTCCTGGTGGGAACCCGCAAAGGAGCTTTCATTCTGAGTTCCGATGGCAAGCGTGAGAACTGGAAGGTCGATGGTCCGCATTTCTCCGGTTGGGAGATGTATCACTTGAAGGGCTCGCCCGCCGATCCCAACCGCATCTACGCTTCACAGACCAGCGGGTGGTTCGGGCAGATCATCCAGCGCTCCGACGACGGCGGCAAAACGTGGCATCAGCCCGGGACGCCTCCCGGAGAAACGACAACGCCGGACGGTATGCCCAAAGGCGAGAGCAACAAGTTTGTGTACGACACTTCCGCTGGCACGGGGAAGCCGCTGACGACGCATCAGTTCTACGACGGCACCCAGCATCCGTGGGAATTCAAGCGCGTCTGGCATCTTGAGCCGTCGCTCACGGATCCCAACACTGTCTATGCCGGGGTCGAAGACGCGGCCATCTTCCGCTCGACCGACGGAGGCGTGACCTGGCGCGAACTACCTGGACTGCGCGGTCACGGTACGGGCCCGAAGTGGCAGCCGGGTGCGGGCGGCATGTGCCTGCATACAATCATTCTCGATCCCAGCAACGCGAAGCGCATGTGGATCGCAATTTCGGCGGCCGGGGCGTTCCGTACCGACGATGGCGGAGAGAGCTGGAAACCAATCAATCGCGGGCTGCGGTCGCAATATATCCCCGACCCCGACGCCGAAGTCGGGCATTGTGTCCACCACATTGCTATGAACCCGAGGCGGCCGGGCGTGCTTTTCATGCAGAAGCACTGGGACGTGATGCGATCTGACGATTCCGGCGACAACTGGAAAGAAGTCAGCGGCAACCTGCCGACAGATTTTGGCTTTGTCATCGATGTCCATGCGCATGAGCCGGAAACGATTTACGTGGTTCCCATCAAGAGCGACGGGGAACACTTCGTGCCCGACGGTAAGCTGCGCGTATTCCGCAGCAAGACGGGCGGCAACGAATGGGAAGCACTTACCAAGGGCCTGCCGCAGAAGGATTGCTACGTCAACATTCTGCGCGATGCGATGGCGGTCGATTCACTCGACAAATGCGGAGTGTATTTCGGCACAACGGGAGGGCAAGTGTACTGTTCGGCCGATGCGGGCGACAGCTGGAATCCGATTGTGCGGGATCTGCCGGCCGTGTTGTCGGTGGAAGTGCAAACCCTGGCGTGAGTGATTTTCCGAGTCGGCGAAGCCAGGAGGAAACATGCAAACACCATTTCTGGTTCAATGGCCAGGCAGAAGATGAATCACTATGACGCGAAGGCGGCTTAGGGGCTTCGGAGGAACGGTGCACCCATGATTCGGGTCATATTGCCCCATCATTTGCGCACACTCGCACATGTCAGTGGTGAAGTGATGCTGGAGGTTGCCGCGCCCGTTACGCAACGCTCGGTTCTGGACGCGCTGGAAGCGCGGTACCCGATGCTTCGCGGCGCGATTCGCGATCATGTCACCCTGCAGCGGCGGGCGTTCCTGCGCTTCTTCGCTTGCGAGGAGGACCTTACCCACGAATCAGCGGACGCGCCCCTGCCGGAGGCTGTGGCCTCGGGGAAAGAACCGTTTCTTGTGATTGGAGCGATCGCGGGCGGATGACCGGCAAGGAATAGTGTCTGTATGAGGAGAAGAAGAGCCATGAGATCTTCAAGGATGAACAATCCGGCGAAAGATATTGACTCCTACCTCGCTGGTGTGCCGGAAGAGGCGCGCCGCACGCTCGAGGAACTCCGCAAAGCGATCCGTTCGGCCGCGCCCAAGGCGACCGAGTGCATCAGCTACGCCATGCCGGCCTACCGATATCACGGTGTGCTCGTCTACTTTGCTGCGTTCAAGGACCATTGCAGCTTCTTCCCCGGCGCCGGAGTTCTCAAGTCCTACCAGGACGAGCTCAGGGCGTACAGCACTTCCAAGGGGACCATTCGTTTCCCCATCGACAAGCCGCTTCCTGCTGCTCTCGTCAAGAAGATGGTCAAGGCACGCGTCAAGGAGAACGAGGCGCGGGCTGAGTCGAAGTCCAGGTAGAACCGCCGCGGCGAACTCTTTCGTATATTCCAATCGCAGTCATCTCCTGCTACGTTGAATGCAGTGCGGGCCTGGAAAAAAGGAAGGCCGCCTTCAACGAGGAATCAGGAGAAGTGCAAACTACCAATGCCTGGGGTTTCACTCCCGCCGAACTGCGCAAGCTGCGCAGCCTGAAGGCCCCCTACGGAATTCAGCGGGCCCTTGATGCCATGCCCTACCACTTGCAGGACACGGCCTGGTCGCCGCGGCGAGTGCTGAGGGAGAATACTTCGCATTGCTACGAGGGGGCGCTGTTTGCGGCGGCGGCGCTGCGGGTGAATGGATATCCGCCGCTGATTATTGATCTCGAAGCTGAACATGACACGGATCACGTAGTTGCCGTATACCGAGTAGGCGGGCACTGGGGGGCGGTGGCGAAGTCGAACTACACCGGGTGCCGGTATCGCGAGCCGGTGTACCGGACACTGCGGGAGTTGGCGCTCAGTTATTTTGAGGTGTACTTCAATCTGCGCGGGGAACGGACGCTGCGGACATTTTCACGTCCGGTTCACATGAAGCGGTTCGACCACCTCGACTGGATGGCGACGGAGAGGCCAGTGTGGTTTGTGGCGGAGTACTTGTGTGGAATTTTTCACTATCCGCTGCTTACGGCGGCGCAGGCGAAGCGGTTGCACCGGTTGGACGAGCGCTCGTTCAAGGCGGGGTGTTTGGGGAGAGCGGAGAAGAGTCGTTAGTTGTTGGGTCGGCGGTTGTTAGCAACACGCAAGCGAGTGAACGGCCAGTGAAAGCACTAATCTTCATCAGCCATCGAACCGTAATGGTCTGCGCATCGTATCTAATACCATGCACAAGTTTGCCTGCCTGATCCTCCTTGCGCTGACTTGTAGTGTTTTCACAACGGCACAGGAGACTCCGCCTTCTCCATCCGCGCCAGCTGCAACTCCATCACCCCAGCAGGCTGAGCAGGCTCCTCCGGAAGTTCCAGCCGAAAAGGACGCACTTCCCGCTGTGCCGCCTCCGATCGAACTCAATCCAGACGCTTCCGGCAACGTACCTCAGGAGCAAATCCGGGAGTTGCTGCGTCGCGCGGCGGAGAAATCCATGGAGAACGACAAACGGCAGCGCAACTACACCTACATCGAGCGAGAGGAAGAGCGTCACCTGGACGGCAAGGGCAACGTCAAGAAGGTGGAATCGCGGACGTCAGAAGTACTGATGATCTACGGCGAGCAGGTTGAACGGCGGATCGCGAAAGACGACAAGCCGTTGTCGGCGGAGGAGGCCAGGAAAGAAGACGAGAAGATTCAGAAGATCATTGACAAGCGGAAGAACGAGTCGGAGGGCGACCGCCGCAAGCGGCTGGAGAAAGAGGAGAAGAACCGCGAGGACGGGCGGAAGTTCGTGAAGGAAGTGGCCGATGCCTACAATTTCCACCTGGTGGGGTCAGACGTATTGGATGGGCATGACGCGTGGGTGCTTGATGCGGAGCCGCGTCCGGGATATGAACCACAGATGAAAGAAGCCAAGTTTCTGCCCAAGATCAAGGGTCGCATATGGATCGACAAGGCCGAGACACAGTGGGTGAAGTTCGACATCGTTACCACCGACACGATTTCATTCGGGTTATTTCTGGCGCGCATTCACAAGGGGACGCGCATTATCGTCGACACCACGCGGGTGAATTACGAAGTCTGGCTACCGAAGCATGTGCAGTTTCACGCGGACATCCGGCTGGCGCTGCTGAAGAACTTCAATGTCGATGTGGAGCAGACCTACCGGGACTACAAGAAGTTTCGCAGTGAGTCAAAGATCACGGTGGTGGGGGAGACGCAGTAGGGCGCGGCGAAAGTGCAGTCTAGGCCGTCAGTTTCGGTGGTTGTTGGTGTAATGGGGATGTTACGACAACTACCTCAAGGCGTGCTGTTTAGAATCAGTCACCCTGCGTTCAAAACAGGGAGCCTTCGCTGTTCTTGGAGTTAGCAATCGCACTTTGAGGTACGGCGAGGCGATGTCGATTGCGTCGGCGACATTCTGAAAAGAGGCCCCTTCGTCCGCAAAGAAATAGATCGTGCGATCCTCTCGCATTCGATAAATCTCTGATAGACGAGCCGCGAGCTCGTCCCAGTCCTCCTGCTCATCATTGAGAAAAACCTGTCCGCCGTCGGTTACGCGCAAGACGAGGAGCCGGTCGATGTCACTGTATTCGCAGCGGGCCGGGGCGAGTTCGACGGGGAGGCCCTTCAAGCCGGGAAGACCAAAGAGAGGCATGCATATCTTGACGAGAAGAGTCAGGCCCAAAGCCGCTATGAGTCCGAATGAGGGGAGTTGCGAGAATCGTTTCGTTAACAGAAATCGCCGGACATGAGCGGGTTGTCGTCTGTGCCTGCACACGCAGTCAAGTAGTTCGCTTTCAAGCGAGTCTATGCGTGTACAAAGATAATTAGAGAAGAAGATGGCAGGAACCGCCACGAGGATCCCGAATGCGGCTGTAAGGGGTGCTGCGGTTACAGTCGAGATCATCATCGCCTGTACGTCGTGGATCTCCCCGTCGACGCCCCTGAATATGCTCATGATGCCAAAACATGTGCCCGCAAGTCCAAGGAATGGTGCAACGGAGGCAATCGCGTTCAGTGTGCGCGCCTTGATGCGCAGGTCAGCGGCGAGTTTTTTCTGACTCCGGTCGGCGGGCTCGATCCCTAGTCGACGCCGGACTATGTAGCAGCGGCAGGAAGCGTGGATGCCAGCGGCGAGCACGTAAACTAGCATGAACGCAAGCACGACGATATCGAGACACCAGATCCAGTTCATGCAGGGCCACAAATATCCGATGCCCCGTTCGCACCCGTACGGGTTTAACCAGGCTCCCGGCAACAACAGAAAAGTACTCCTCGGTCGTCACCTTGATTAAGAAGGAACACGATACCACCCGCTCGGGTTCCCCGCAGTGAGGCTGCTCGTGTCAATTGTCGTAATCAGGCAATTACACCATCGACTGTCAGTAACCTCCTAGAGAGCCGAGTGTCTACTCCACCCGATACTCAATCCTAATTCCCCGCCGCTCGATTTCGGTGAGGAATGCCTCCGCCGGGACATCGCGTTCCTGCAGCACGGCTCCACGTTTTTCGATGGCGCCGGAGCACATCATCTGTAGAACGATCGAAGCGGGGAAGGCGGTGGTGCGCATCATGGCGCTCATATCGCTCTTGGGATCGTAGTGGTCG
>DATIWL010000128.1:0-2699 GCA_035519435.1 Terriglobales bacterium | reverse complement strand
TCGCGCGCATATTCCGGGAAGTACAAACGCAGCACCGTGAAATAGTGCTTCTCGCCGCCCATGGCGTTGCCGAGGATCACTGCGGTGCGGTCGAGGTCCAGCGGACGCTTTGGATAGCCGTAATCGTTGAGCGCCTCGCGTGTGCACGCGATCCCCCACTTTTGCGACCCGTCCATCGCCTCAGCGACACGGGGAGGGATCGGCAGCCGCCATGCCATCGGGTCCCAGGTCTGTTCGCGTACCCAGCCACCGATCTTGGAGTAGGTCTTGTCCGGCGCGTTGTGATCGGGATCGTAGTACAGCGCGGGGTCCCAGCGGTCCGGCGTGACTTCGCTGATGCTGTAGCGGCCGTTCTTTATGTTCTCCCAGAATGCCGCTACGTTCGGGGCGTCCGGCAGAACCGCGCCCACTCCCACAATTGCGATAGCCCGATGTGCAGTCTTTTCCATGACGATGCTCCTGCCTTGCGAGAGGCATCCGGCCCTTGAAAGTGGCCGGACATCGCTCAAATGTTTCTGTGACTACGCGGCCAGCGCCGCACCTTTCGCCACGCGGCCGTACACCACGTCCGCGATGTAATCCATGTCAGACATCAAGCCGGCTTGCGCACGATGGATAGCCGGCAGCCCCAAAGCGGCTTCAAAAACAGCCAGGTCGGCATCGCTCACACCGCCAGCTCCGCCGATCCACCGCAAGCCTTCTTCGGCCACCTTGAGAGCAGCTTCTCGCGCGAAGATCCGACTCAGCGCGGCCAGCCCGGTTGGGTCGAAACGCCGGCTGGTCTTTTCGTTCAGTTTGCCGTCCGCCATCTTCACGGCACGACGCGACAGGCTGCCCGCGCACTCGGCGTATGCGATCAACTCGCCCAACCGCAGCAGGATGTGCTGATGACGGGTCAGTTTCGCCACCCGCGCCCTCTCCATCACTTCCGCGAGCGCATGAAAGGCCAGCGCCGCGAAATCTGCTCCCACCTCTGGATGCTGGGCGTGCAGAGCTTCGGACAGCCGCGCTTGCTCGTGATAATGCTGCCCGCGGGTCTTTAAGTGAAACTGCCAGCGGTCGCGGCCGATGGTCATCTCCATAATCTCGGAAGTACCCTCATAAATGGTGGTGATACGCACGTCGCGGCTGATCTTCTCCACCATGTATTCGTGGGTGTAACCGTAGCCGCCCAGCGCCTGGATGCTGGCCTCAGCAGCCGCATTCCCGGCTTCGGTCGCCATGTATTTTGCGATGGCGCCTTCGGTGTTCAGGCTGCCTTCGTTTCCCGCGTCGATGCGCTCTGCAGTTTCCTCAATGTAGGAGCGAGCGGCTTCCAAGTGGGCCACGTGCGGCACAATCAATTTGTGCGTATAGCCCTGCTTTTCCGAGAGTGGCGCGCCCGCCTGAATCCGCTTGGTGGAATAGGGAATCGCCCGGTCGAGTGCGGCCCATCCGGCACCGAGACCAAAGGCGGCGACCATCAGACGTGTGTACCCGAACACCGCCTGTGCCTGGTTCAGGCCTTGGCCTTCCACACCTCCGATGAGCCGATCGGCATCGACGTAGACGTCGGAGAATGCCAGCGCCGCCGTGTTGCTGAGGCGAATGCCATGCTTATCCTCCGGCTCATCGTGAGTGAATCCCTTGGCGCCCTTCTCGACGATGAACCAGCTTGGACCGCCGGGCGCATTGGCCAGGACCGAATAAGCGCCTGCGATTCCGCCGTTGCTGATCCATTGCTTGTTGCCGTTGATCTTGTAGCCGACGATTTTCCCGTCCTGCATGACCCGGTCCGCCGTCGTGCGAAGCGCCCCCAGATCGCTGCCGGCTTCCGGTTCGGTCGCGCCGTAGGCAAACAGCAATCCTTCGTCTGCAATGCGGCTCAGCCAGAGCTTCTTCTGCTCGGGAGTGGCGCCGACCGTGATCGGGTCGCTGCCTAGAAACGTCGCTAGCACTGCGGTGGCAACGCCCAGATCGATGTGCGCCATTTCTTCACAGATGCAATACACATCGAACGCCCCTCCGCCCATTCCTCCGAACTCCTCAGGAATGAAAAGGAGCTGAATGCCCAGCTTGTCGGGACTGCACATGTGCTGAACGATCTCGAGTGGACATTCGTCTTTTTCATCCAGCTCGATCAGCACTTCGTCGGGCAGGCGCTTCTTGGCAAAGTCTCGCAGCGATTTCAAACTCAGCTTCAGGGTTTTGGGCGTGATCATGATTCATTCCTCTATTTCGCAGAAACGCTATGCATTTCGCGGATTCTGTTGGTCAACTCCGGTAAGAACTCCAGCAGGTCGTCGACGATGCCGACATCGGCCACCTGGAAGATGGGCGCTTTGGGGTTCTTGTTGATGGCGACGATGAAGGGATTGCCCTTGATCCCCGCCAGGTGTTGGAACGAGCCGCTGATGCCGCACGCCAAGTAAACCTTGGGCTTGACGGTCTTGCCGGATGAACCCACCTGACGGGATTTCTCCAGCCACTTGGCATCGACCACAGGGCGGGAGCAGCTCACTGCCGCACCGAGAGCGTCGGCCAGTTCCTGCGCGATCCCTACGTTGTCTTTCTCCTGAATGCCACGGCCGATCGAAACCAGAACGTTGTGCTTGGTGATGTCAACGTCTCCAGCCTCAGCGACGACCGTCTCCAGATAACGCCGGCCGGCGGCCAGCACACCGATCTCGGACGACTTGTCCACCACCACGCCGTCTGCC
>DATIWL010000127.1:0-14092 GCA_035519435.1 Terriglobales bacterium | reverse complement strand
CTGGAACGGCTCGGGACGTATCGCAAGAATGCGAACACGTCGAAGAAATCTGCCGTCCGCAAGTGAGGAGCAACGTCCGAAGGAAAAAGGGGAGCCATTTCGGCTCCCCTTTCGCTTTGCGGTCAGAATCTAGAAGGTCAACCGCAGGCCGAGCTGAATGTTCCGCCGGTCGAACGGCGTGCCATACAGTTCGTGGCTGGGAGGAACTCCACGCCGGGCCAATGCCTGGCCTGAAGCCAACAGGTTGGTATTGGGATCGGCGTACAGGTTCGAGTGGTTGAACAGGTTGAAGAATTCAGCGCGGAACTGCAGTCCAACGCTTTCCCAGGGCAGCTTGAAGTTCTTCAGCACGGCTGCGTCGAAGTTCCAGTAGCCGGGCGTGCGGAACGAGTTGCGGTGCAGGAACAGCCCCGAAGGCTGGTTGAAGTAGGTCTGCGCCTCGCACTCCTGATCGCCTTCGCAGTACGTGCCGAGGTCGGTCAGCGAGCCGGCAAAGTCATAGAGCACGACGCGATTCGCCGCACTCGCCGGCGTCCGGCCGTCCCGGTGAGGCAATGGGCCGGTCACTACCGGATAGCAGACGTCAGCGACACTTGCGCTGCACGGATCGTCGTACCCCGCGGGGTTCTCGTAGACGCTGAAGGCTCCGCCGGTCTGCGCCGTGAGCACGCCGCTCAGCATCCATCCGCCAAAGGCCGCGCCGGACGCGCCCGTGAGATTCCGTGCCCAGGGAATCTCCCAGGAGTAGTTCAGCGCAAAGCGATGACGGATGTCGTTCGACGAATTGCCTTTGTCAGCCGCCGGATTGTAGGGATCCCCGAAGCCGAAGTTGCCGTTGAAGTCGAACGCCGAGTCATTGAAGAACGACGTCGAGTTGTCGATAGAGTGCGCCCAGGTGTAGTTCGCATTCAGCTGCAGGCCGGTGCGCGCAATTTCCCGTGTACGCACGCCGAACTGCATGGAGTTGTAGCGCGAGAAGCCTTCGTTGCCGCGGCGGTTCATGCCGGTGATGCCGGTATTGAGCCGCCGGCGGAAGTTGTCATCGCAGGTATCGAGCAGGATGCACGAGCCGCGCTGGTTGAGGTTATTGAGCGAATACAGCTTGTCGCCCTTCGCGCCGACATAGGCGAGCGAGACCAGCACGCCTTTGCCGAGCAGGTCATGCTCGAGGGTGGCGTTCCATTGCTGGCTGTAGGAGGTCACCATGTCCTTGTTAAGCATGCGGGCCGAACTGGCATAGGTGAAGGTGCCGGTGCCCAGCACATCGGCGAGCGTGTCGTACTGGTTCGGGAAGATTCGGCCCCCCGGAGCCTGCACCACCGCATAAGCGGGCGGGTTCTGGATCACATTGAACAGCGCGTTGCCGAAGTTCGCGTCGTAGAACATGCCGTACCCGGCGCGAAATACCGTCCGGCTGTCTCCGGTCACGTCCCATGCGATCGCGAGCCGCGGACCGAAGTTGTTGAAGTCCTGATTAAACAAGTTGTTGGCCTGGCGGAACTGCCCGTCAGCAATCTGCTGATAGATGTTGCCGGTGGTCCCCAGGAACAAGTTCGAATCCAGGTTCTTCTCTCCATCGGGGCTGTGTAACACGCCGAAGTACTCCCAGCGCAAGCCAGCGGTCAGAGTGAGCCGCGGCAGCAGTTTGATGGAATCTTCCGCGTACCAGGCGTACTCGTTGTAGCGGTAATGGCGCGTGAAACTGGGCGGCTCCACCGGACCTTGTACCGCGGGATCGTAAGTTTGCAGCGGCAACACGCCGTGCGGATTGAACGCCACACGGAAATCGCCATCGGTAACGCCGTCGAGCATCGACTGCATGGTGATGCCGAGTCCGAACCCGTTTTCGAAGGCGCCGAAGGTGTGGTTGTCGCGCAGGTGACGCAGATAGCCACCGAACTTCCACGTGTTGCGGCCTCGGGAATACGTGAATCCCGTGTAGCCGGAGAGGGTGTTCTGGGGGCCGCCGGCTGGCAGGGAATTTCCGGCGCAGCTGCGCGGGAGGTATCCGCCGAACGCGATCGGGTCTGTGAATGCGGTTGCATTCGCATAGAGGAAGCAGGCGACATTGGCCGATCCTTTGCCGAGAGGAGCGTTCGGCGTGGTGCGGCTGAAAGTAAAGCGGCTTTCGTTAAAGAGCCGGGAACTGAACGCATGGGTCAGGCCGACGGTTGCGTTCTGGCTGCGGAACGACTGACCTGTGCGGAAGTCCGAGAACGGGCTGTCCGATGTGAAGCCCGGGAACAGTTCCTGCCGGTACCAGGCATAGCGCAAGGAGAGACTCGTGCGGTCCGATATCTGGTGGTCGCCGCGCGCGAAAAAGGCCCACGTGTTCTGCGGCGGTGCGCCGCCGCCGTCGATCGGAACCGTGGTGAATACATGCTGGAACAGTGGAGTGTCATCGGGGATTACGCTGTCGGTTCCGGACGTGACCAGGGTGATTCCGTCGAGGGCATCGAGCTGGCCCGCCGTGATCACTTCGGGCAGCGCGGTGGCATCGATCGGCCCCGACGCCGTCATATAGTCCTGCATGTTGGAGGACGCGTTCGCGAAGAACTGGTCCGTGGGAACGTAGAAGAAATCTTTGGAATTTCCTCGGACTCGCGTGCCTTCAAACGCCCCGTAGAAGAAAGTCTTATCCTTTACGATCGGGCCACCCACAGCGGCGCCGAAGACGTTGCGGACAAATCTTCCTTTGGCAAGATCTTGCGATTTTTCTTCCACCGGCTGGCTCGACAGCGCCGAGCCGCGATAGAACTCCGAAGCTGAGCCGTGGAAGCTGTTGCTGCCTGATTTCGTTGCCACATTCGCCTGAAGCGAGTTGCGGCCGAACTCCGCAGTCATGTTGTTCGTCTGGAGTTTGAATTCCTGAATCGCATCCACCGGTACAAGCGTGCTCGGGCCGGTAACGAAGCTGTCGTTGTTTTCCGAACCGTCGAGCAGGAAATTGATGGAGCGTCCACGCGAGCCCGAATTGGAGATTCCCAGGCCATTGGCGAAATCGCCGGTTGCCACGTTGGCGTTCACCGAACCGGGAGCCAGTTCCATCAGCGCATAAGGGTTGCGCGTCAGCAGCGGCAGATTGGTGATCTCGGTGCCAGTGATCTCGTGCGACACCTCGGCGGAGACCGTGTTGATCACCGCGACATTCGTTGCATTCACCTCAACCGTCTCACTGGTACCACCCAGTTGCAGCGTGATGGGGAGGTTGAGACGCTGCGCCACTTCCACCTTGACGCGTTGCACAGCCTTCTTAAACCCGGTCTTTTCGATGCTGACTTCATACTCGCCGACCCGGATGTTGCCCACGGCGAAGAGGCCTTCACTGTTCGTCTGCGTTACCTGCCTGCTGGCCGTGGCAAGGTTGGTGATCGTGACAGTGGCGTCGGTCACGACCGCATCGTTCGGGTCTACCACCTTGCCGCTGATCTGTCCCCGATCTGTTTGTCCCAGGGCTGTCGCAGCCAGGATCAGAATCAGTGCGCACAGGAAGCCGGACAGACGCCAGCTTCGAGGTGCAGTCTCTCTCATAACATCCTCCTTGAATTGACATTTGCGTCAGCCCTGTTGATGTCTTGGGCCGCGCAAAAGGGCCGCCAATCGGCTGATTTCAAAGAGGCAAGGAGAGGGCCATCCCATTGATGAGAGTGAAGTCAACGAATTTCAGGGCAGAAGCGCGCGGGGAAACGGAAATTCATAGAGCGGACGCGGGGTACATACAAGAATGTATAGTCACTAGACATCGATCAGTGTCTGGCGGTTTGCGTGGTCTCCAGACATTTGGCGCATGACATAACATCCAGCCGGCAGTCTGGGAGGCAAGAAGAAACGAGACGCGGCAAGCCGCGTCTCGGTGCCGGTCAGTCGAAGATCAGGACCGCCGATGCGATCACGGTGGTCCAAAGTCCGCGCTTGTCGCCGACCGCTGACTGCGTGACATTCGCCGTCCGCACGATCTTGTTCGAGATCCGGTAAATCTCTTTCTTTTCGTCCCATGAGCGATCCGGATCGAACTCAACGTTGAGCGTCGTTGCCAGCATTTCGGCCGCGAGTTCTTCGGCATAGTCGCCGGCGGCGTCTTCGGTTTCGCCGAACGAATGGTGCTCGCTGAGGTAGCCATAGGTATTGCGATCAGCCGGGATGGCGACGCCGATCGACGACGCCAGCAGACGGTGAGGTTCGTGCGTGGAGTTTTCGGCAACCACCGCAAACACCACTTCGCCAGGATGGAGATATTTCAGTCCTTGAGAGCGGGGGATCAATTTGCAGTTCGGTGGAAAGATCGAAGAGACGCGCACCAGGTTTTGCGCGGCAATGCCGGCGTCGCGCAGGGCGAGCTCAAAGGAAGTCAGCCGCTCGCGGTGCTTTCCCACGCCTTTCGTGAAAAAGATCCGCTTGGGGACCATGTCCTTGCCCAATTCATTTGCCTCCAGCAGGTGCAATTGACCTGAGAAGCAAAAATCTAACACAGCGTTTCATGAACTTTGTATGAAAAAAAGACGAAAGTGCTTCCCCTCCGGCGAACCAGTTCGGGCGCGCGTGCTACCGAACCCAGAGGGGATGGCCCTGGTGGTCCCGGAGTGTGAGAACGTCGTTTCCGCGGGTGATTTCCCGGGCCAGCATCGCGTCCTGTCCCTGGTAGTTCACGCGCGTCCCAACCACGGTCACCCGGTCGTTCGGACTGACCGAGAATTGCTGTAATCGCAGGAACCGCGCCGGCCCCAGGTGGACGAGCAATTTCCCGTCATTCGTTCGAAGCACAATGTGAGCACCTGGCTCGTCGCTAATGGCGCAAAAGAATTCTCGTGTCTCCTCTACCACTCCGGTGGCCGTCGTCTCGCTGGCCGCGTTGTAGGCGGGAGGCCCTTTGCTCTCCGGTGTCCTGACCGCCGTGAAGATGACAATCAGAAGTATCGTTAGAATCCCGACAATGTAGTTGATCTTTCGCATAGCATTCCTCCGTCGTCCGGCCCGTCCTCAGTCCCCGCCCCGAGTTTCAGGCGGCTTGTATGCGCCCCTTGCCCGAAGTCAGCGGGAGGAGGACCGGGTTGACGAGGTGGCGGAAATCCGCAAATGTCATGCGGACCAGTTCCCGGTGAGAGCCGGCATTGAAGGCAATTTCCTTGTCGAGTGCCAGGGCGTCATCGGCGAACACGTCCATCCCGTAGAGATTGCCAAACGGCGGCATCGCTCCGGTCTCGCAGTCCGAGAAACGATCGCGGAACTCCGCCTCGTTCGCCAGTTCTACCTGGTCGGCTTGCAAATGTTTCTTCAACCTGGCCAGGTCGACTCTCGCGGACGCTGGAACGACGGCCATGGCCAGTCTTCCGTCCACCTGGACCATGACTGTCTTAGCGAGTTCTTTTCCCGGAATGTGAGTGAGTGCCGCGATGCCCTGCGCCGTATAAGCCACAGAGTGAGAGATGACGAGGTACTTGATGTTGTGCTGATCGAGAAACTCACGCAGCTTCGACAGGGGCATGGGGACACCTCCTGGCCGAGCCGCGGGAAGGGCAGCATCCGAAAGCCGCCGAATAAACCACGGTTCGGCGCCTGGCCTCATTATCCGCCTTTGCGAGCGCCGTGGCTCAGTGAATATTCGGTGTTCTGAGCCGGCCTGGTTCCCAAAAGGGGACGATCTGACAAGGAAAAAGAGCCGCGAACCCCGCGGCCCTCTCTTCAATTCAACGATGACCGGCGATTCAGGCCGCCTCCTTGGTGACAAGCGAGCGTGCTGCCTCTGGAGAGCCATCACTCAAGACGCGCATTTCCTTCCAGTCGTACGGCAATTCCTTGCCACAGTCGAGGCACACGACATACGTGCCGGTGCGAGAGGCGGCGCGGTTACGGCGTGAACCTGCGCGAACCGTAATTGGAAAACTGTAGTGAGAATGCCAGCAGCCAAACATAGCGTCCATCAGCCTGGAAATCATGTACCTACCCCTCCCCACGGGCCGGCGTCTTCGGCGGCTCCCCTCAGTCGTGGTACAGAACCCTGTCAATTGAGTTAGATTCGCAACTTCCGAAAAAGGTTTCGTTGGACACCACGTCCCTGGGTGTTTCTCGGGGGGAATCAACGACTTACATAGTTTTGTACTGCGGAATGCTCAGACGTTCTGCGGGCCGGACTTCTTGCTCTGAGTGCACTTGTTCATGATCGCCGAGCGGAGTCGCGTGCGCAGGTCGTCGGGCAATTCGTAAAGCTCCGAGTTGCGGTAGATCTCGATGGTTTTGCGGGTGGTATCGCAGACGACGTAACAGTTGTGGCACCACGCCAGGTGATCCTCGAGGTCGGATTTGGTGCGCTCATCGAGAGCGCCGTCGAGGTAGTTGGTCAATTCCTTGAGGAATTCAGTGCACTTCACTTGTTGCCGTCTCCGCTCGCGCGTTTCTGAAAGTAACGGCTGAGCCGCTCGCGCAGCTGCAGTCGCGCTCGCAGTAACCGCGATTTTACCGCGGGAATGCTGAGTTCGAGCGCCTGGGCCGTTTCTTCGGTTGATAAGCCCTCCACGTCCCGGAGCACAAAAACCGTCCGGAAACCCGGTGGCAGCCCTTGAATCGTGCGAGTCAGGATGTCGCGCAACTCCGCCTGGTTATACATCTGCTCCGGATTGGGACTCCAATCCGCAACCTCGCGGGGCAGCGAGTCATCCTCAGTTTTCACTTCTTCGTCCAGAGAGACCGTGCGTTCCGGTCGCCTCCGGCGCAATTTCATCAACGCTTCGTTTACCGCAATCCGCACCAGCCAGGTGTAAAACTTCGATTGCTCCTGAAACTGGTTCAGATTTCCATACGCCTTGAGGAACGCATCCTGTACTACGTCTTCCGCGTCCTCGCGGTTCTGCGTAATGTGCTGCGCGATGCGAAAGACGTTCCGGTCATAACGACGAACCAGTTCTTCGAACGCCTTGTCGTCGCCGCGCTTGGCGGCCCGGACCAGTGCTAATTCTTCACTGATAGGCTCTTGTACGTTGGGTTGGATGGTACTCATTCGTAACTCGATGCAGATTATTGCTCAAACACGGACGACCCCTGACGGCTATTGTACCGGGAGGAAATGGTTTTGCGGCGTTCTTTTGACAAATGTTCGCCTTGAACATTGGGGAAGTCGGTCTACGCGACGGCGCGGCTCCCGGGGCGTAGTTACCAAAGTGTCCCGTGACCTCCTGCAAGTGGCCTATAATCATAAGTTAAAGGCACGACGTTCGCCCTCATTAACCTTCATCCGGAGTGTGCATGACGGATCGCAGTTGGATCGAGCCCATCGTGGAACGTGTGGTTACCCAGGCTCTGGAGACCCACACGGCCCAGCTGCGCAGTGAAATTGTCCGCCAGGTGATGCAGGAAATCGCGGCACAACCAGCGCCGGAAACGCCGGTAGCATCGAGTTCCAGTTCCACTGATCTGGCGCGAGCGGTCGGCGAGATTCAACTCGGCACATCGCAAAAGGAAATCCTGAAGGCGTTGCTCGACAGCAGCGCCCGCTACGCTGCGCGTGTAGCTCTCTTTGTCGTCAAGGGCAGCAATGCAACCGGATGGCAGGGCCGCGGATTTGATGGCGGCGATGCCGTAAAGGATTTTTCGCTCGACGTGAACGCGGCGGTGGTGGCTCGCGCGATCACAGATCGCGTGCCCGCGAGTGGGCCGGCATCCGATCTGGATACGCGGTTCACGCAGCAGTTCGGCGCTCCCGCCGGGGAAGGCCGCTATCTGCCGCTGGTTTTAAAAGACAAAGTTGCAGCTCTTATCTATGCCGACGGTGGCCCCGACGGCGCGGGCGCGCTCGATGCCGGTTCTCTGGAGCTGCTCGTGCTGGCCACAAGCGCGTGGCTGGAAGTGAACTCGCTGCGCAAGCAGGCTCACAAAGAGTCCAGCCCGGCGGCGGAAAGCCGGGTTGCGCCAGTCGCTGAGGCTGCATCGCAGTCCTTCAACGATCCTTTCGCGGCGCATGTGCCGACTCATGCCATGGCGGCTGCTGCGGCCGCTGAGGCTGCACCGGCACCGGTGATGGCAGCTGTCGCCGAGGCCGAACCGGTGGCCGTCGAAGAACTCACGCCGGTACCCGCTCCAGCACCGGCTGCCCCTGAATCCAGCGCCGATGCAGGTGCATCCAGTGAAGAGCAGGAGATTCACCGCAAGGCGCAGCGCTTCGCGCGCCTGCTGGTGGATGAAGTGAAGCTCTACAATCAGGCGAAAGTGGCCGAAGGTCGCAAACACAAAGACGTCTACGACCGTCTGAAAGAGGCGATCGAGAAAAGCCGATCGACGTACCAGAAGCGTTACGGGAATACGGTTGCGGCTTCGGGAAATTACTTTCAACATGAATTGATACGCAGTCTTGCCGAAGATGACGTATCCATCATGGGCGCAAATTTCCCGCACTAAGGTTTCATTTCCAGGCATGCGCGGCTTCGCGCATTGTGGTGGAGGTTGGGTTCGATTGAGCCGTTCGTTGGTCAGGCCTGTAGTCGCATTTTTGCTGGCAGCTTCCCTGGTAGTTCCCAACGGTGTCCTGGGACAGTCGGCTCAAGCTGCGCCGAAGACGCCGAGTAAAAGCACAACACCCAGCAAGAAAAGCACCAAGAAACCTTCCTCGGCCAAGAGGACGGCGGCGAAGCGGCGCAAGCGGATGTCTCCGCGTGTGCGGCGCGTCAGGCAGGCCTTTGTCGCCTCAGCCAGCCTGCGGCCGATGGCCCAGCAGCTGGTCCAGGATCGCACCCCCGCCGCATACGCTGGGGTAGAAGCCTACGCCCGCAAGCATGCCAAGGAGGACGCTGGTGCTCTGGCATGGCTGGTCGTGGGATACGCCCACGCTCTCGATCATGACTACGCCAAGGCAGTCGATCCGCTCAACCGTGCCAAGGCAGGCGCCGGCGAACTTGGAGACTACGTCGCCTACTACCTCGGCGACGCCTACTATGAAACGGGCCACAGTCCGGAAGCGCTTGCAACCCTGTCCGATTTTGACAAGAAGTTTCCCGATTCACTTCTGGTCCGCGACGTCCGCCTCGTCTACGCCAACACGCTGATCCGCGAGAACCGTACGACGGAGGCAGCCGCCGTCCTGGAGAAGGACCGCCTTCCTGTCCGTAGCGATATCGAACTGGCTGTCGGCCGTGCCTACGCAGCGCTCGGGCAGAACGAGAAAGCCGCACCCGCCTTTCGCAATCTGTACTTCAACATGCCAACAAGTTCCGAGGCGGACGTAGCCGGGGGGGAGCTGAAAAAGCTCAAGATCGTGGGGAATCTTGCGGAGCGCCGCACCCGCGCCGATCTGCTCTTCAAGGCACGGCGCTACAGCGACGCCGCCGACGAGTACCGTGGCTTGGTGAACGAAGTCAGCCCCGAGGAGCGGCCGAAAGTGCAGATTGCTCTGGCTACATCGCTCCAAAGGGGTGATCGCAGCCGTGAAGCGCAGCAACTTCTCACTGCGATCGGCCCACAAACTGGAGACGCCGAAGCGCAACGCCTGTTCCTTCTCGGAGAGGCGGAGCGTTCCAGCAATGACGAACCCGCGGTGCAGAAGACGCTGGCGCAGCTGCGCCAGTTTGGCCCGACGAGCCCGTGGCTGGAACAGGCCCTGCTCTCAGCCGGGAACATGTACTTGCTCAAGCCCGATTATGATCGCGCCATCGATCATTACCGTGAACTGCAGCAACGCTTCCCCAAGGGAGCTCGCGCCAGCTACGCCCATTGGAAGACTGCGTGGCTGAGTTTCCGGCAGGGTCGCATGGACGAGGCGCGGCAAGGCTTCGAAGACCAGATTGCTCTTTATTCCGATTCGAATGAGGTTCCCGCGGCCCTCTACTGGCGCGCCCGCATGGCGGAAGAAGAGGGCGCGGCCATCATGGCGCGGGCGTTCTATCAGAAACTCTCCTCGCGCTACCGCAACTACTACTATGCCGAGTTGGGACGACAGCGCCTGAAGAATCTCAAGGGTGAGGACGACGAGTCGACGCACTACGCGCTGCTCGATCGCATTCCTCCGCTTTCGTTGAAGGACCGAGTCGCCGAGAGCGAGCCGCCTGAAGAAGATCTTCGCCTGCAGAGGGCTCGGTTACTCTCCAACGGCGCCTTGTCGGATCTCGCAGCCCGCGAATTGCAGGCCGCGGCAGCCGACGGAGGTGGTTCCTGGGCCTGGCCGGAACTGGCGCGCATTTATCAGGACTGCGGGCAGTTTGACCGTGGCATCCAGGTGCTGAAGCGCGCCATGCCGAACTACTTTGCTGTCGATCTGCCCGAGTTGCCGCGCTCCTACTGGGACGCGCTCTTTCCCAAGCCCTACTGGAGCGACCTGCGCCGATACTCGGTGCAGAATGGCCTGGAGCCGTATCTGGTGGCGTCGCTAATCCGGCAGGAGTCGGAGTTCAACCCGCTGGCCGTATCGCGAGCGAATGCCGTGGGCTTGATGCAGCTGCTTCCAAAAGTAGGCAAGCATGTAGCCAAAGAGATCAAGCTTAAGGGCTACAACCCGAGCCAGCTCTATACGCCTACCGTGAATCTTCAGTTGGGAACGCACTACTTCAAATCGATGGTCGACAAGTACGGCGGGCAGTTGGAGTACGCCCTGGCCGCCTACAATGCCGGCACCGACCGCGTTGACGACTGGCGTGGAATCGGCCACTACCGCGACACACAGGAGTTCGTCGAATCGATCCCGTTTACCGAAACCCGCGAGTACGTGCAGGCGATCTTGCGGAATACGACGGTGTATCAGAGGCTGTACGGAACGCCGTGATAAGGTGCCGTTAAAAAAAATCAACGGTCACTCCGACTTGGCTTTCGATAATTCCACACCCTAGTGGTCGGGCCTTGTACCGGAAGGTTCTGATCTGGGTCAGGGCATAATTATCGATATCTGCTATTCCCGAGCTGCGGGATACAACCGCACCCTGAACTTCTCCCGACTCCATAACACGAAATGTAATGACCGGAATTTGCTTCAACTTCTCTCCCGGTCGCGTCCGGATTGTCGTATTAGGAGACGAGGGGTGGCTGGCGAGCTTTAGTGCGCATCGATTCAGATCATAAGTTGGTTTGGAATCGGCCGTTTGTTTGGCGATCAGTGGCGCTCCTTTGGCCAGCTCACCATCTTCTCGCGACACTGAGCCCTGTCTGACCATCTGGTCGATGACCCAATTGCGCCTTTGCAGAGCGCGCTCAGGATGGGCGATTGGGATATCTCGGTTGGGTGAGCGAATCAAACCGGCAATGAGTGCCGCCTCATCCAGGGACAGGTCAGCTGCGTGTTTGTCGAAGTACTGCACCGACGCATCTTCGACGCCGTATGTGTTTTCCCCCAAGTAGACACGATTCAAGTAGATCGTTGACACTTGTCGTTGGTCGAAGTGCCTCTGGATGCGCTCGGCCAGTCGGAGTTCATCGATCTGCCTGCGAAGCGCGCTGTTTCTGCTGACCAGCGATCGCGCCAACTGCCATGAGTACATCTGAGTATTAGGCTGAACACCGGAAAAGAAGCTGGCAACCGTTGCCCGGATCGGCCCATGCGACTCGGGCTGCCCTTCAGCTGCGAAAAGTGCATTCACGAGGTACTTCCCAAACTGGTCGCTTGGGATCACGTGTCTTGTCGAATCAGGTTCAGGGTGAATCTCAAAGCTCGACGAAGGATTGTATTGATTAAGCTCGGCTATTGAAGGTAAGTCAGCAGTGTAAAGGTACAACCAGCCGTATGTTGCAACGACGGCAACAATAACTAGTCCGCCAACCAACCTCAGCGCTTTGCCGAGCACCTTCATGAAATGAGAGTAGGACGAACTCTCGCAGCGGCGGCCTACCCGTCACTCCTAGGCCGTCTTCTGCGCTGCCGGCTTCGTAAACAGGATCTCAAACACCAGCAACCCAGCTCCCACCACGATCGCGCTGTCCGCCAGATTAAACGCCGGCCATTGATACTGCCCGACATAGAAGAGCAGGAAGTCCACGACGTGTCCGCTGGCGACGCGGTCCCAGAGATTGCCGATCGCGCCGCCGAGAATCAGCGCCAGGCCGATTCCGGTGATGGTCATGCTGTGGCTGTTCTTCCAGAGCAGAGCGGTGACGATCAGCAGCGCGATCAGGGAACAGAGGATCAGCAGCGCTACTTTCCACTCCGACGGCGAATCGGCGAAGAGGCCGAAGGCGGCGCCACGGTTTTCCGTGCGGATGATGCGGAAAAACCCCGGGATCACCTGGATGCCGTCGTGCAGCGCGAGCTTCTGCGCGATCATCCACTTGGTGAGGCGGTCCAGGGCGATGACCGCCACCGAAATCAGAAAATGGTACTTGCGCATGAGTTGGGTGCTTACCTATAGATTACCGCGTTTTCTATTCAGTCATTTGAATCATTGAGAGATTGAGTCATTGAGAAATTGATTCGCCGGCTCGTCTAATCGCTTAATGAGCTCAATGATTCAATGGCTCAATTTCTTTCAGTACCGCGCTGCAGCGCTCGCAGACCGTGGGGTAGGTCTTGTCCTCGCCGACGTGCGTGGAGTAGTTCCAGCAGCGCTCGCACTTGGTTCCGCCGGCCTTGCTGACTTCGACGCTGACGCTGCCCGTGCCATTGCCCGGGCTCTGGCTCAGCTTTGCCGCCGATACGATGAAGACGTAGCGCAATTGGTCCTCGTAGCGCTTGAGCACGCCATATACGGGATCAGCGGCCTTCACGTGTACCTGAGCCTCCAGCCCGCCACCGATCAGCTTGCTATTGCGGGCCTCTTCGAGCGCCTTCAGAACCTCATCGCGCACTGATCGCAACGTACTCCAATCCTGTTCCTGCCTTTCGTCTTTCTGGGCGGGAACCCCACCAAGCGTTTCGTCACTAGTGGGAAACGCCGCCAAGTGGACACTTTCAGCGCGACCGGCAACCTTCGGCAGATACTGCCAGATCTCTTCACAGGTGAAGCTCAGGATCGGCGCCAGCAAGCGCACCAGCGCTTCGCCGATCCGCCACACCGCCGTCTGCGCTGACCGGCGGCCTTTGGAGGCGGGTGCCGAGATGTAGAGCCGGTCCTTGAGCACGTCGAAATAGAAGGCGCTCAGGTCGACGATCGCGAAATGATTCACGCGATGGTAGATCTTATGGAATGCGAACTCGTCATACCACGTGCGCAGATCGGCCGCGAAGGCGACCGTCTGGCGCAACATGTACTGATCGAGCGCTTCCATCTGGTCGAAGGGAACGGCATCCTTTGCCGGATCGAAATCCCCGAGGTTGCTCAGCACGTAGCGGAAGGTATTCCGAATCTTCTTGTAATTCTCACCGACGCGCTGCATGAGCGACTCGGACCCTACCACGTCCTCGCGGAAGTCGACCGAGGCAGTCCACAGGCGCACGATCTCCCCGCCCAACCGGCTGGCGATGTCGACCGGATCGACGTCATTGCCGCGCGACTTCGACATCGCCTGGCCTTTTTCGTCGAGCGTCCAACCCGGTGTGACCACGCCTTTGTACGGAGGCGTCGCGTGCACTCCCATCGCGCAGAGCAGGGAAGACTGGAACCACCCGCGGTACTGGTCGCCGCCTTCGAGATAGAGATCGGAAGGCCACGGATATGTCGGCTCATCGTCAACCAGCGCCAGATAGCTCGCACCCGACTCCAGCCACACGTCGAAGATGTCGGTTTCTTTTTCGAACTTCGTTCCGCCACAGTGCGGGCACTTCGTTCCGCTGGGCAGGATGTTGTCCGATTCCGGAGTAAACCACGCATCTGCACCCGACTTCGCAAACAACGCAACGACTTTCTTGTTGATGGCTTTATCGTTGAGCGGCTTGCCGCAGCCCTCGCACAGGAACACGGCGATCGGCACGCCCCACACGCGCTGGCGCGAGATGCACCAGTCGGGCCGTGTCTCGATCATGTTTGAGAGGCGCTCTTCGCCCCAGGATGGGTCCCACTTCACGTCCTTGATGCGATCGAGAGTGCGCGTGCGCAAGGTGTCGTCTTTGCCCTTGCCGCCGGGCATCGGCGTTTCCATCGAAATGAACCACTGCTCGGTGGCGCGGAAGATCACCGGATTGTGGCACCGCCAGCAGTGTGGATACTGGTGCTCGGTCTTCTCCGTGTGCAGCAGCACGCCGCGCTTCTTCAGC
>DATIWL010000126.1:0-16618 GCA_035519435.1 Terriglobales bacterium | reverse complement strand
GAACTCGCCCTGGACGGGATTGTGCCTGCAATTGAAATTCAATTGCGCCAATCGCTCACGTACTCCTTGCGTTCGGTCATTAACGCCACGGGCGTGATCCTGCACACCAATCTTGGCCGCGCGCCGCTGGCAAGCTCCGCGATTGACCACATTGCAGAGACCGCGCCGTCCTATTCGAATCTCGAATTTGACCTCGCTTCCGGGCAGCGCGGCAAAAGGGACGTGCACGTGGAGCGGTTGTTCCAAAAATTGCTGGACGAATCGCTGCGCAGCTTCCCTTCGCCTGGGCAGGCGATGGCGCCTGTCCCCACACCAGCCGTCTCTACAATCGTCGTCAACAACAACGCCGCCGCCGTCCTTTTGGCCCTGAACTCTCTGGCCGAAGGCGGAGAAGTCATCGTTTCGCGCGGTGAGCTGGTTGAAATCGGCGGCTCGTTCCGCATCCCGGACGTGATGGCGAAGTCGCAAGCCACGCTGCGCGAAGTCGGCACGACGAACCGCACGCGCATCAGCGATTACGAGCGTGCCATCAACGATCGCACCCGGCTTCTCTTGCGTGTGCACCGCTCGAACTTCGAGATCACCGGATTCACCGAGCAGCCTGCGCTTGAAGAACTCGTCGCCCTCGCCCATCGTCGCGACATTCCCCTCATGGAAGACCTGGGCAGTGGCGCGCTCTTCGATCTTCGTTCTGTCGGAATCAGCGGCGAACCCGGAGTGCTCGACGAGTTGCGAGCCGGCGTCGACGTTGTCACCTACAGCGGCGACAAGCTGCTGGGTGGCGCGCAGGCAGGACTGATCAGCGGCCGCGCCGACCTGGTGGCGCGAATGCGTGCGAATTCACTCTTCCGCGCGCTGCGCGTCGACAAGTTGACGTACGCTGCGCTGGAAGCGACGCTGCTCGCTTACGTGAAACGCGATCACGACGCCATCCCCGTCCTGCGCATGATGCGCTTACCGAAGGCAGAAATTGCGCGCCGCGCCGAAGCCCTCCTCGCGCAGATTAAGTCGGCAAAGCTAAAGATCGAACTCATCGACGGCGATTCCGTGATCGGGGGCGGCGCAGCGCCTTCGGCAGTTCTTCCGACATGCCTTATCGCGCTCACGCACTCCGGCCACAGTGCCGATGGCCTCTGTGACCGTCTGCGCTCCTGCAATCCTCCGATCATCGCGCGTGTGGAGGAGGGCCGTGTGTTGCTGGACCTGCGGACGGTGTTTCCTGAGCAGGATCATGCTCTCGCGGCGGCTCTTTCGTCGTTATAGCCATGGATTCTCAAGCCAACAATCGCAGGGATCTGGAAACACTAATCGAGCGTTTGCGGGCTGCGGGAGTTCAGTTCGCAGAGGGCATGTCGGATGCTGAAATTGCGCTGGTAGAGCAGAAGTATCAATTTCACTTTCCCGCAGACCTGGGGAAATTCTTAGCATTGCTCTTCCTACATCACCTCCCGGCCCCGGCTGGTTCGCCAACTGGCGGCTGGCAGCTGCCGGTGACCACGATACCGAGCAGAGGATTGCCGACGCCCTGGACTGGCCCGCACAGGGAATCTGCTTCGACGTTGAGAGGAACGGATTCTGGATGGAGGAGTGGGAGCCACGACCTCCCAAGATGGACCAAGCTACTGCTGTCGCAAGACAAAAGATCAACGAGGCGCCTAGGCTCATCCCGATCTTCAGCCACCGCTACATTCCGGCCGAACCAGACTCGCCGGGTAATCCGGTGTTCTCGGTCTACCAGACCGACATCATTCACTGCGGTGCAAACCTTGCTTCGTATCTTGAAGCCGAATTCCTAGGTGGAAAGGTGCCTACCGAACTCGCGACTCTTCGCCCCATCAGGTTCTGGAGCCGTCTGGTCGAAGTCAGTGAGAACACTATTTAGTATCGGCCACTCCACTCGCACGCTCGATGAACTGGTATCTGCGCTGAAGGCGCATGGCATCGAGACGCTGGTCGACATCCGCGCGTTTCCCGCATCGCGACGCCTGCCGCATTTCAATCGCGAGTCACTCGTAGCCGGCTTACCGAAACGCGAAATTCGGTACATCTGGATGAAGTCGCTCGGCGGGTACCGCAAAACGATCCGCAAAGACTCCCCGCATATTGCCCTGCGCAGCGAAAGCTTTCGCAACTATGCCGACTACACGCTGACTCCGGAATTCCGGTGTGCAATCGAGGAGCTACTGGCGCTGGCGGAACAGTCTCGCACTGCTTACATGTGTGCAGAGCGCGTGTATTTTCACTGCCATCGCATGATCGTTTCCGACTGGCTGGTGGCGCATGGACACGAAGTCTTGCATATTGACGCGGAAGGCCCCACGCGCCCCCACAAGCTGACGCCCGAGGCACAACTGATCGATGGACAGATGATCTACCGAGGCGACACGCTGTTTTAAGCAGGCGGCAGCTCGTAGCCAGTCCTTACGGACCACTGGCCACTGACCACCGGCCACTTTAAGATAGGTCGCATGATTGTCGGCACCGGCGTCGATATCGCCGAAGTTCCCCGCATCCGCGAGTCGGTCGAGCGCTTTGGCGAACGTTTTCTGAAGCGCGTCTTCACGGAAGGGGAGATCGCCTACTGCGAGCGCAAGACTGTCAGCCGCTTTGAGAGCTATGCGGCCCGGTTCGCTGCCAAAGAAGCGGGGATGAAGGCGCTCGGCACGGGATGGAATCATGGCGTCCGCTGGCGCGACATCGAAGTGGTGCGGCCACGGGGCCAGCGCCCAACGATCCACTTCCACGGTCAGGCCGCGGTCTTCGCAGAGAAGCTCGGCGCAAAGAACATTGCCCTGTCCATTACACACACGCGGGAGCAAGCTCTGGCGCACGTGATCCTGGAAGGGTGAAAACAGAAATTACTCGAAAGGAAGCCGTAAATGCGCATTCTGTCGGCGATCATTTTCCTTGCTTGCGCTGTTCCACAGATGGTTTTTTGTGCTGATGCTCCTCCAGCCAAGATGACGCACCTCAGTGTCCAGATGAGCGGGTCGGGCATTGCTCCAGACTCATTTGCAGCGAAGCCAAAAGTGATGTGGCGGGCGGCGAATGGGTATTGCCGAGTCGACGAAGAACCGGACTCTGAACACGGTATTCACGGTAGGCTCATCGTCAACGAGCCGGATGCCTGGATGATCAATCTGGCGGACAACACCGCGCGACACTTCGTCGACCCAGGTCCCACGTTCAATTGCAAATTGCCCATATTCGCGTTCGATCCAGACACGCTGAAGACCAAGATTGGCGAACTGGAATTTGGCCACGAACTGGAATTCTTTCTGAAGAATGGTGCCTCCCAAGTCGATGGACCCAAGCTGTCGTTCGCTGCCAACTATTACGAATTGAAGATCGATGACGCAGTTCTGCGCCTAGTGGAGATCGTGGATGTTCACGCCCCGAAAATGATCGGGTTCAGTCGCGGCGACAAAAGCTATGTTGTGAACTATCTGCTTTGGGATGATCAAGCCCCGTTCAAAGCTGACATATTCGCCAAGCCAACAGGAGTAAGAATCGAAGAGCAATGATGGTTGGCTGGAATTCGGTTCCCCGGACCAACCAGCTGCTATCCACCAACCACTGACCACCGCCTTTCCCATCTGCTATCCTGACCAGCCGAACTCATGGGAACACAATCGACCCCTCCCGCCGGACGCACCGATCCAACTCTGCTCGCAGCCATCGCCCTCACCAGCTTTTCTGCGCTTCTCCTGGAGCTCGCGCTGACCCGGCTTTTCTCTGTCGTGCTCTTTTATCACTTTGCCTTCCTGGCTATTTCAGTGGCACTTCTTGGTCTGGGCGCGGGCGGGGTGTTCGCCTATTTGTGGAGAAACTGGCTCACGCGCTTCGCCACCCGCGGCCTTGCGGCGACGCTCTGCACGATCAACGCGGCGTCCATTTTTATCGCTCTCGAGGTCGTTCTTCACGTCCCCGTGTCGCTGGAGTTGTCGCGCTGGAACTTGGCCCGCCTCACTGCCCTCTATCTCGCTTCGGCCGTGCCGTTCTTCTTTACTGGGCTCATCTTCTCCATCGTCTTCGCCCGAGAGACTCATCACGTCACTCGCCTCTATGGTGCGGACTTGCTTGGCGGCGCGCTGGCATGTCTAGCCGTGGTGCCACTCTTGAACTGGATCGGCGGTCCGAACGCGATCCTGTTCTCCGCACTTGCCATGTCCGCCGCCGCGATCATCTGGACTCGCGGCCATCTCGCCGATACCCCGGATGCCGGCAGTCCGCGCGTCGCGCGCTGGAAGCTCCCCTGGATTGCCGCTGCCGTCCTCGTCGCCCTCATCGCCATCAACCACTCCGGCCGGTGGATCGACGTCATCTACGCAAAAGGGATGTTCCGCGATAAATCCTGGGTCGAGTTCGCGAAGTGGAATGCGATTTCCCGTGTCGAGGTCGACAACCAAGGCGGCGCCAAGGCCGTCGTCATCGATGCTGACGCATCCACTTACATCATGAACGCCGACCCTCACAACTGGGGAGCGGAGTGGAAACAGAATCTGATGTCGGCGCCGCCGGCGCTCGCCAACATACTTCGTCCGCACGGCGACTACGCGATCATCGGACCGGGCGGCGGCGTGGACGTCCTTCGCGCCCTGGCCAACGGCAGTCCCAGCGTCACGGGCATCGAGATCAACCCCATCATCGCGAATACCGTGATGCGCGAGCGCTACGCCTCGTACGCCTACCACTTGTACGATCGCCCTGAAGTGCACCTGCACGTCACGGATGGTCGCTCATTTATTCGCAATTCGCGCGACCGGTATGATGTCATCCAAATGACGCTCGTCGACACCTGGGCATCCACCGCCGCCGGTGCCTTCGCGCTGAGCGAAAACAGCCTCTATACCGTCGATGCTTTCCGCGAATACTTCCAGCACCTCAAGTCCGACGGCATCATTGCCATCACGCGCTGGGAGTTTCACCAGCCGCGCGAGGCGCTGCGCGTGGTCTCGGTCGCCATGGAAGCCCTGCACCAGCTCGGGGTCGCCCATCCCGCGCGCAATTTCATCGTCGTCTCCGAAGGCCAGCTCGATGAGGACGGAATCCCCGTCGTTGTGCTGGTCAAAAAATCCGCGTTTTTGGGAAATGAAGAAGCAGCCGTCATCGAGCACGTCGAAGACAACGACGACCTGCAGCCGCTCTACCTGCCGTCAGCGCCGGGCGACAATCCATTTTCGCGCCTGATTGCGCGGAATGACCCGTGGGCGTTCGCTCGCGACTACGCCTACAACGTAGCGCCGGTCAGCGACAACGCGCCATTTTTCTTCTTTACCCTCAAGGTTGGCCAGATTCTTCGTGACGAGGGCCTAAGCGAAGGCATCGACTGGAAGGTGAACCTTGGGGTCGTAGTCCTGGGAATGGTGCTGTTGATCTCGATCGTCGCTGTGCTTGTCTTTCTCGTCCTCCCCATGCTCTTTGGACGGAACAGCCGAGGTCATCTTCGCCCCCGTCGCTGGATTTCGTTGCTCTATTTCGTCGCGGTCGGCCTCGGCTACATCCTGGTGGAGATCGCATTCATTCAACGGTTTGTCCTGTTCCTCGGACATCCAACCTACGCTCTTACGGTGGTTATCTTTCTCCTGCTGCTCTCGAGTGGAGCCGGAAGCCTGCTCTCCCGACGATGCCTTCCGCGCACGGCCCGCGTCTGGATCCCTCTGGTATTGCTCGCCGCCGCCGTCGGCCTTCACGTACTCCTGCTGCCTGCCTTGCTGAACGCTCTTGTCGGAATGCCTTTTGCCGTCAAACTGCTCGTCAGCGCGCTTCTGCTGGTACCCCTCGGCGTGGCCATGGGGATGCCATTCCCCACAGGGCTACGGGCTCTTGCCGCTACTCCGGAGGCTGCGGTCGCGGCCGGCAATGCCGTCGAATGGGCATGGGCGATGAATGCGGCTTCCAGCGTCCTTGGATCGGTTTTGGCCATGGTGATTGCCATCCATTGGGGACTGAACATGACACTCGCCTGCGGCGCTGCGGCCTACCTTCTGGCTCTGGCCCTATCGCGGACGTTTGCCCCCGCTCAGCCGGCCTGATTCGTGGAAAACCCTGAAATGTTGCAAGCTTTTGTTATTATGTCCTGTCGTTTCGACCTGTACCCGTGCCCAGTCAAAAACAATTGAAATGGTCGCAGCTGCGCGTCGGACTCACGGTCCTCTTCGCCAGCATCACGCTGGCCGTTCTTATCTTCCTCATGAGCGGCACGGGCGGCTTCTTGACCAAGAAGATCGTGCTCTATTCGTATTTCGACAGTTCCGAGGGCCTGCGCAACGGCGCTCCAGTGCGCCTCGAAGGGGTGGACATCGGCAACGTGACGAGCATCCGGCTTGTGGCTGACCACCAGCCGACGCCGGTGAAGGTCACGATGCGAGTGAACACAACCTACTCGTTCAACCTGCGCAAGGACTCGGTGGCAAGTCTGGCGACGGCCGGAGTGCTCGGCGAAACCTATATCAACATCACCAGCACCTTCGCCAAGGGACCCGAGGCAGGCGACGGCGATACGCTCGCCACGCACGCGAATCCCGGTATCGACGATGTCGTCCGCGCCAGCCAGAGCACACTCCAGAACATGGACGCGTTGCTGAAGCGCCTGGACCGCATCGTGGCATTCGTCGAGAGCGGCCAGGGATCGATCGGCAAACTCATTTACGATCCCGGCCTCTATGACCGCCTCAATACCACCGTCGCTGAGTTCAAGGGGCTGATGGACGACATCCAGCAGGGCAAAGGCTCGATCGGTCCGCTGTTGACCAGCGATGAAGCCTACAAGAAAGCCATGACTGCCCTCGACAAGGTCAATCTGCTGGTGGATGACCTGCAACAGGGCAAAGGAACGGCTGGCAAACTGCTGAAAGACCCCGAACTCTACAACAACGCGAACAAGAGCATCGCCAACATTCGGCAACTGACCGACGACATCAACGCCGGGAAAGGTGCGATCGGCAAGTTCGCGCACGACGAGGAATTTGCCGCCAAGCTGCACTCCACGATCAGCAACCTCGAGGCTCTGAGCGCTCGTTTGGAAAAGGGTGAAGGCACTGCCGGATTGCTGTTCAAGGATCCTGCGCTCTACAACAACAGCAACCAGATGCTGGTCGAGACACGCGAACTGGTTAAATCCATTCGCGAAAATCCGAAGAAGTATCTGACGTTCCACGTGAAGGTCTTCTAGAACCCTTCTGATTTCGACTTCCGTTGACGTTCGCTTTGCTCCTGCGTCCAATACAATGGCTTGGTGTGTGTCTGGGAATTCTTCCCGGACCCGGCCTCTATTTCACGTGTACCGTTCTGCTCCAACATCTCGATTCGAGGACATCCACACATGCGTTCTCTTCTGAAGTTTCTGGCCGTCTCTGCCTTGCTCGTGCCGGCGCTCTGGGCACAGCAGGCTGAATCCAAGAAGCCTGGCGAAGTTCGTTTCTCGCCTGACATGCTCGATAAGAGCATCGAGCCGTGCAATGACTTCTATGCTTATGCCTGCAGCAAGTGGCAGGCGCAGAATCCCGTGCCCGCCGACCGCGCCACCTGGGGACGTTTCAACGAACTCCAGGAACGTGGCGAGTACATCGTCCGCGACATCCTGGAAAAGGCCGCGGCCAAGACATCGGGCCGCAGCGCTACCGAGCAGAAAATCGGCGACTACTACGCTTCCTGCATGGACGAAAGCGCCATCGAGAAGTCCGGCATAAAGCCGCTCGCACACGATCTCGATAGCATCGCCGCTCTGAAGTCAAAAGCGGACCTGGCGAAGGAAATCCTCCGGCTGCATCGTGAAGGAACCGACGTTCTGTTTGGTTTCGGGTCGGAATCCGACTTCAAGAACGCCAGCCAGATCATTGCCGAAGTCGATCAGGGCGGCCTCGGCTTGCCCGATCGCGACTATTACTTCAAGGACGATGCCAAGTCAGTCGAACTCCGGCAGCAATACGTCTTGCACGTCCAGAAGATGCTGGAACTGCTCGGGGATAGCCCCGACAGAGCGGCCGCCGAGGCCAAAGTCGTCATGGATATTGAGACCGGGCTCGCCAAGGGCGCGCTCGACCAGACCAGCCGCCGCGAGCCGCAGAAGGTCTATCACAAACTGGACGATAAGGATCTCGCGGCGCTTAGCCCTTCCTTTAACTGGGGTGTTTATTTCCAGGGAGTCGGCGCTCCGAAGTTTGATTCACTTAATGTCTCCGAGCCTGATTTCGTCAAGCAGATGGATACCGTCATCAACGCCCACTCCATCGATGACTGGAGAACTTACCTGCGTTGGCACGCCGCTCATGCCAACGCCCCAATGCTGCCCGCGGCTTTTGTCAACGAGAACTTCGAGTTCTTCAGCAAGACGCTGCTGGGAACCAAAGAACTTCGGCCGCGCTGGAAACGGTGCGTCGGCTACGCCAACGGTGATCTCGGCGAGGCCATCGGCCAGATCTACGTAGAGCAGACCTTCGGCGCGGAAGGCAAAGCCCGCACGCTTGCCATGGTGGAGAATCTCGAGAAGGCGCTGGGGGACGACATCAAGTCGCTGCCCTGGATGGGCGAGGACACCAAGAAGCAGGCACTCGTGAAACTCGCTGCCATCACCAACCGCATCGGCTATCCGGACAAGTGGCGCGACTATTCGAAACTTGAAATCGCCCGCGGCGACGCGCTCGGCAACTCGCAACGCTCCAATGCTCACGATCTGCAGCGCCGTCTCAACAAGATCGGCACCGCGCTCGACAAGCGCGACTGGCCGTACCCCCCGATGACCATCAACGCCAGCTATAACCCGCTCCAAAACAACATCACCTTTCCGGCGGGGATTCTGCAGCCGCCGTTTTTCGATAACCAGGCTGACGATGCCATGAACTTCGGCGGCATCGGCGCAGTCATCGGACACGAACTCACGCACGGCTTCGACGACGAAGGCAGCCAGTTCGACGCCAATGGCAACCTGCGTGACTGGTGGACTGCGGATGACAAGAAGAAGTTCGAAGAGCGCACCAGCTGCGTTAAGGATCAATACGGCAGTTTCGTAGCTGTGGACGACCTGAAGCTGAACGGCAAGTTGACGTTGGGCGAGAACACGGCCGACAACGGCGGTCTGCGCATCGCCTACATGGCGTTGCTGAGCGCTCTTGCGGGCAAAGAACCGCCGCCGATTGACGGACTCACCGCGCAGCAGCGGTTCTTCCTGGGATGGGCGAACGTCTGGTGCCAGAACCGGACCGATGCCATCGCTCGCATGCTCGTGACCATCGATCCGCACTCCCCGGGCAAATATCGGGTGAACGGAACCGTCTCGAACATGCCGGAGTTCCGCGAGGCCTACCACTGCAAGGCTGACGCCCCGATGGTGAACCAGAACGCCTGTCGGGTCTGGTAGGCACGGACAGCGTCGCAGCAAAAAACAAACGTCCGGAGCGGAATGACATCCAACGTCACCTCCGCTCTGGACAAGGATTCCCGCTGACTATTGCAGTTGGACTTGCTCTTTTAGCGGCAGCTCCGCCGACGAACCGCCCACCGCAAAGGTGTATTGTCCCGGCACGTGTTTCCAGCCGTTCGCCTGCTCATCGAAGATCTGCAGGTATTGCGGATTGATCTCGACGCTGACCTCGCGGCTCTCGCCGGCAGCCAGTTTCACGTTGCTCCAACCGACCAGGCGCTTCGGCGGTTCCTGCGCCGCTTCCGGCAACATTGCGTACACCTGCGCTGTCTCGATGCCTTCGCGTTTGCCCGTGTTCGTCACCGTGAAGGACACAGTCGGTTTTGCTCCGCTTTTCACGTTGAGGTTCGAGTAGCGATACGTCGTGTAGGAAAGCCCGTGCCCGAACGGAAAAAGCACCGGCTTCTTCTCCGCGTCGTACCACTTGTAGCCAACCTTGAGACCTTCGTCGTAGTGAACCGAATACTTCGATTCGGCAGCTTTGCTCTCATCGCGGCGGTTACTGTCCTCGGGCAGAAGTGGCGAAATCACCGGGTGCGGCAAATCCTCGACGCTTTTCGGAAATGTGACAGGCAATTTCGCGGACGGACTCACTTCTCCGAACAGAACATTAGCCACCGCAACATGTCCACGACTGCCCGCGTACCAGGCTTCGAGCACGCCACTGACTTGTTCTATCCACGGCATCGTGACCGGTCCGCCCGTCTCCAGCACGACGATCGTCCGCGGATTTACCGCCGCAACTTTCGCGATCAATGCGTCTTGATTGTCCGGTAATGACAGGTCCGGCAGATCCGCTCCCTCGATCTGCCACTGGTAGACAAAGACAATCGTCACATCCGCGTTCTTCGCCAGCGTGGCGGCCGCTGCCGGATCGGCGCCCGAGTTGAATTCCACCTTCGCGTTCGGCAACTTCGCCCGAATCGCCTTCAACGGCGACGTCGGAAACCAAACTGGCGTCCCCCACTTCGTCTGACCCTTGCCCGGCGGTTCGATCGCGTTCCCTCCCGGGGGATCCACTTGTGCCGAACCTCCTCCCGAGATCATTCCCACGTCGGCATGCGGACCGATCACGGCCACGCTGCGCAGTTTCGCCGCGTTGAGCGGAAGGATTCCATTCGCATTCTTGAGCAGTACGATGGCGCGCTCTTCGATATGCCGGGCAAGCTCCAGCCCCCCCTCGACATCGGCCACGCTTTTCTGTACTGGGTCGTCCACAATTCCCGAGGCGAACTCCGAGCGCAGTATTCGCCGCGCGTGATCGTCGATCTCCGCCATCGGGACGCGGCCCGCGTCGACCGCTTCCTTCAACTTCGGACCGAAGAAGTCCGCCATCGGCTGCTCCTGGTCCAGGCCCGCGCCCGAAGCCTTCTCGGTACTGTGGGTTGCTCCCCAGTCGGAGATCACGAAACCCTTGAAGCCCCAGTCTTTCTTCAATACTTGATTCAGGGTGTACGTGTTCTCGCACGCATAGTCGCCAAACAGGCGGTTATACGAGCACATTACGGCCCCAGCATCGGATATCTGCAAGCCGATATGAAACGCCAGCAGGTCTGCCTCCTGCATGGCGCGTTTCGAGATCGACACGTTCACGAACGTTCGGCCGGTCTCCTGATCGTTCAGCACATAATGTTTGATATCGCCCACCACATGCTGCGCCTGCGTACCTTTGGCCAGATAGCCGACCATCGTTCCCGCCAGGATCGGGTCTTCCCCCTGATACTCAAACGTGCGTCCGTTGCGCGGCTCCCGCGTCAGGTTGACACCACCGCCCAGCGACATGTTGTAGCCTTGTGCGCGCAGTTCGCGTCCGATCAGCGCACCGTACTCAAACGCGACTTCCGGGTCCCACGTCGCCGCCAGCCCGATGCAGGCCGGCATCGCGGTTGAATAGCGCCCGTTCTCTCCACTGCTGCGCACGCCGTACGCGGCGTCGGAGATATACAGGTTTGGAATCCCCAGCCGGGGAACGCCGACTACCATTCCGGCGCCGCCATTCGACACCGGCGTGAGCGGCATCTGCCAGTTCGGGACGTGAGACATCCCATTGCCATGCAGCAGCCCGATCTTTTCGTCCAGCGTCATTTCCTTCAGTACCATCTCGGCGCGGACATCCGGCGATAGGCCGGAGTTCATCCACGGCCGCTGCTCCGCCTGGGTATCCGCCGCAGGCAGAGCGGTCCTTGGAACAAACGCAGAGGTCTGTCCATAAGCAAGCGGAATCAGGCCCACGACAACCAGGAACGTGCGCAACAGTTTTGTGATTTGCATAGGAATAAAGGAAGGAACCGCCTCGAAACTCTGGGTGATGCAAAATCGATATTGTATTGCAAGAGAAGCGCTCTGCATCGGGAGTCGCGGGGCGCCTACATCCTATCAGAGTCGCAGTGATGCGGATGCGATTTTCTTCTCCGCGGTCCCCTCACTTTCTGTGCGTAACCCTGATCGCCGGCCTGCCCCACTTCTGACCAAGCTTCCGTTGGCACCCTCTCGCCATCTGTCCAGATTCCGCCCGTAACCCGGACGTACACTCCCCTTTGGTAATCCTTGGTAACCATACAGTTCGCTGCCACCAGTCTTACAATGAACCTCGACGTGACCATCTTCGGATGGTCGCGGCTGTTTCACCGGGAAATCCCGGTGATGTCATGCCCCCTTCGGCACGCTCCCAGGATTCATGGGCGTTCGGCGGGGACTGATCCCCGGCACGGCCGCTGTGGACGTGATGGGGTGAAGGAAATCAAGGCGGGAGTCCGCACTTCTATGGCGTTCGGCTTCGGGTTCAACAAACAGAAAGTTCTCAGCGCCGCGGAGAAGTTTGTCCAGCAAGGCAAGTTGCAGAACGCCATCTCGGAATACGAGAAGATTCTCAAGAACGACCCCAAGGACTTGACCGTCACCAACACCGTCGGCGATCTTTATGCTCGCCTTGGGGACACGGCGAAAGCTGTCGAGTGCTTTAAGGCAGTCGGCGATGCCTATGCTTCGCAAGGTTTCACCGTCAAAGGCATCGCGATGTACAAGAAGATCTCCAAGCTCGCGCCGAGCGTGGATGGATCTCTGAAACTCGCCGAACTTTACACCCAGCAAGGCCTCTTCAATGATGCCCGCGCCCAGTATCTCCAGGTCGCGGAAGACTTCATGAAGAATGGAGAACTTGACCAGGCCGTGCGGCTTTTCCAGAAGGTCCTGGAGATGGACCCGGAAAACGTCTCCATGCGCATCAAGCTGGCCGAAGTCTATGTGCGGCTGGGTAAGAAGACGGAAGCATGGGAGATCTTCAGCGCTGCCGCTGAGGCGTTGCGTGCCAAAGGTTCGCTCTCTGCGGCCGAAGAAATCCTGCAGCGCATGCTCATCCTCGATCCGGGCAACAGCTACGTGCTGCTGCTGCGCGGCCGCGCCGCCCTCGAGGCCGACGAACCCAAGAAAGCGATCCAGTTTCTTGAAAAGGTCGGGGACATCGATTCGCACCCTGAGGGTCTACGCGACTTGCTGAAAGCCTACCTCCAGACCGGCAACCTGGCTCAGGCCACCCCGCTCGCCGACAAGCTTCTTGCAGTGCACAACGACCCGGAGGGCCTGTTCGTCCTGGCGGAAGGTTGCGCCCATGCCGGCCAGTACCACCAGGCACTCAATATCTACTGCCAGCATGCCGACCGGCTGCTCGCCACCGACTCCGCCAAGCTACTGTCGAGTTTGCACGCCATGATCACCCACGTGCGTGACGATGTCGGTGCTCTCGACATCCTGCTGCAATTGCTCAACAAGGCTGGAGAGAGCACGCACGTCGGCGAAGTCACCGAACTCATGGCGCATGCCTGTACCAAGATCGGAGACTTCGTTCGGGCGCGCGACTTGTATCAAATGCTGGCTACGATAGAGCCGCAGAACCCGCTGCACATGCAGAACTACCAGCAGGTTCTGAAGCACATCGAAGAATCGTCGCCGACCAAACTGATCACGGCTGAAGAAGGCGCCGTCATCGTCGAGGAACTGGAAGCGACCGCGCCGATCGTCGATCAGTCTTACCCCGATGACGTGGCGATTGCTGTCCGCTCGGCCATTACTGATGCGGACCTGTTCCTCTCCTACAATCTCCCCGAAAAGGCGATTGTGCCTCTTCTCGGCGCGCTGCCCCAGGCGCCGCGAGATGTCCGCTTGAATCAACGCCTGGCCGCTCTCCACACGCGTTCGCTGCGTTTCACAGAAGCCGCAGTGTGCTGCCGCACACTCGAGAGCGTTTATCACGAAGCTGGATATCCCGACGAAGCCGTCCGTTACGGCGATCTGGCTGCACGCTACGAAGAGCGGGCCACTGTCACCTCTTCCGCCAAGTCTTCTGCGCCTCCGCCCGTCGCCGCAGCGGCCGCTGCAGCCGCGGCCGAAGCCACGACGCCGTGGCCTGCCGTGCCTCCCGCGCAGGATCACGAGATTTCCGCCGAGCCTGCGATCCAGGCCGAGCCGGAGTTCGCGGTTCAGGAACCCCCGGCCCAAGAGAGCCACGCAACCGAAGATCTTACCGACTGGGATCATTCCTTCTCGGTTCAGGAAGCCGCGGCCACCGAGCCGCCAGCCGAGGCGGAGCCAGATCGCGCCGCCCATCCTTCCGGCAGCGCCGAGGAAATTGCCGAGGTGGTAGAGGAGATCCGGTTCTATCTCGAGCACTTCATGACCGATCAGGCGCGCGCCGCCTTTGCGCGCCTCAAATCGCTGACCAGCGATCGCAGCATCGTCGAAGCGATCCGTCTTCAGATCGAAGCGGCGGCCGCCAAGAAGGTTGAGCAGGAGCCCGAAGTCGCGGAGGTTACGGCGGACGATGGTGACGGGTTCGAAGTCGAAGTGGAGCCCGCCTCCGCCACAGAAGCGCCACAGGAGCAACTGGAGGGTTATCACGACGCCGTCGAAGCGGCCCGTAGCGCCGACGCCGCCCCGGCTCACACCGAGCCAGCAGGAACCAGCGATCTCTCGGCCTTCGTTTCCGACCTCGAAAAGTCGCTGGGCGACTCGTTCCCTGCTGCCGAACCGGCGGCTGAGCCTGAGGCTCCTGCGGCTCCAATGCAGCCTCTGCCGGCTTGGCCACAGACTGCTCACGCGGCAGCCAAGGCTGCCCCGGCGGCGGCGTCCGTGTCGTCACGCGCACCTGCCCATGAACCCCAGCCCGCCGCGCACGTCGAGATTCCGCCGGCTCCAGCGCCGGCAAAGCCCGCGGCTGCGAGTGCAACCGCTGCCGCCGCCAGCGCCGGACCTCTCAGCTACAGCAAGACGCCGGTTCGCCCCCTTGGCGCCGGGGCGCAAGCCATGCATCCGCAGGACAGCGTCGACCTTTCCGAGATGTTCGGCGAACTCAAGCACGAACTTGAAGAGGACGTCGCCAGCGCCGACGAGGATCCGGAGACGCACTACAACCTCGGTGTCGCCTTTCGTGAGATGGGCCTGCTCGACGAAGCTATCGCCGAACTGCAGAAGGTTTGCGCCTGGATCGATCGCGGCCACCAGTTCGCGCAGATCGTCCAGACATACACCTGGCTGGCCCAGTGTTTCCTCGACAAAGGCGTGCCCGAAGCCGCTATCCGTTGGTTTGAAAAAGCCCTGGCGATTCCTGGGCTTGATCACGAGTCGCGCCTGGCCATCCAATATGAGCTCGGCGCCGCCTGCGAGTCCGCCCACGATAGGCCCGCAGCTCTGCGCCATTTCACGGCCGTTTATGGCGGGAATATCGATTACCGGGACGTGGCCGAGCGCATTCAGGCCCTGAAGTCGTAGAATGCAACAGGGGTCTCCACTTTCGCGCTTTGGACGCCACTCTGTCCCTGGCTCGCCCCGTGACAACGCGCACGATGATTTCCGATCCCAAGCTCCCCCTGGCCCGCAGTTCGACCGGCCTGCCGGACCTGCAGCCACCGCCCGATTCTCCACCCGCCCCTCCGCTCCCGGACCTTACGCGGCGCCCGCGCTCTGCCGCGCGCATCTGGCTCCGACGTGTCGGCGTACTCTTTTTTGTGTTCCTGTGCGCCACGCTGGGCGTGATGCTGATGATCCTGCCCTGGCGCCCGGAGTGGACCGACAATCATTTGCTGGCGTTGTCTCCGGTGGTGCGCAATGTTTTTGCCAACGGCTTTTTTCGAGGCCTATGCACCGGCTTGGGCGTGCTCAACGTGTGGATCGGGTTCTGGGAGGCGATTCAATACCGAGAGGATGAGTAGAGGTCAGTTGCTGGTTCCTAGTTGCTTGTTGCTGGTGAACCGAGGCTGAGTTGGAACGAGCAATGGGGACAAGCAACTAGCGAACGCCATGGACACCAAGAAACCCACAACCGCCCCTCTTGCCTATGAGAACGAGCCCTTCCTGAACAGTCCGGACGGGCGGATTCTCCGCATCCTTTCCGAATACATCGAGCCTCTGTCGCGTTTCCGGCGCGAGCAGATCCAGGACACGGTCGTCTTCTTCGGATCCGCGCGCTTTCAGGACCAGCAGAATGCAGCCAGCAAACTGGTCGAGGTACAGAACAACGGCGCGAACGTTGCGCCTCATCAACAGGCCTCGGATATCAAGCGGGCTACCGCTGCCGTCGACATGGCTCGTTACTATGAAGACGCCCGCCGTCTGGCCTACTTGCTCACCGAGTGGTCCGTGCAGATTCCGGCTAAGCGCCATCGCTTCGTTGTCACCACTGGCGGCGGTCCTGGAATCATGGAGGCTGCCAACCTCGGCGCTCAGGAAGCAGGAGGCAAGACGATTGGCCTCAACATCAATTTGCCCTTTGAGCAGTCCCCGAACCCGCACATCAGCCCTTCTCTGAATTTCGAGTTTCACTACTTTTTCATGCGGAAGTTCTGGTTCGCATATCTGGCCAAAGCCCTGGTCATCTTTCCTGGAGGCTTCGGCACCCTCGACGAACTCTTCGAGATCCTCACCCTTGCGCAGACCGAAAAACTCGCGAAGAAGATCCTCGTCGTCATTTACGGCAGCGAGTACTGGAACCGGATCCTCAATTTCAAGGCGATGGCCGATGCGGGCGTCATCGCACCCGACGATCTCAATCTGTTCAAGCTGGTTGACTCTCCCGAGGAAGGATTCGAATTCCTGAAAGAGGGCCTGACCAGGTACCACCTCGGTCCGCAGCCCAAGCGAGCCGCTGAAGCTGCCATGCCGGAAATCGCCAAGACGCGGCCATAGGCGCTGCCGCATCTGTCGCCC
>DATIWL010000125.1:0-39139 GCA_035519435.1 Terriglobales bacterium | reverse complement strand
CGACCGGAACACGATCTTCGGGTTGTGCTTCTGCAGAACCTTGGTGATCGCCGCCGTCAACGTCGTCTTGCCGTGATCGATGTGCCCGATCGTCCCTACGTTGCAGTGCGGCTTTGTCCGTTCAAATTTTTCCTTTGCCATGTCTCAGCCTCTAGCTCCTAGCTGTTAGCTTCTAGCTCAAACCCTTGCCCGCGAAACTGTTTGTACCGCCTAACGACCAACGACTACCGACCAACGACTACTTCGTCGTCGTCTTCCCCTGCGTCTTGGCGATAATCTCTTCCGCCACCGACCTCGGGGCCTCTTCATACCGGGCAAAGTGCATCGAGTACTCAGCGCGGCCCTGGGTCGAAGAACGCATGTGCGTCGCGTAGCCGAACATCTCGGCCAGCGGCACAATCGCCTTGATCACCTGCGAGCCGGCCCGATGCTCCATGCCCTCGATCCGTCCGCGGCGCGAACTCAGGTCGCCCATGATGACGCCGGCATAGTCTTCCGGTGTAACCACTTCCACCGCCATCACTGGCTCCAGGATCACCGGGCTCGCCCGGCGTGCCGCTTCCTTGAATGCCATCGAGCCGGCAATCTTGAACGCCATTTCGTTCGAATCGACTTCGTGGTAGCTGCCGTCGTAGAGCGTCGCCTTGATGTCGACCATGGGGTATCCGGCGAGGACGCCGCCTTCCATCGCCTCCCGCATGCCCTGATCGATCGGCTTGATGTATTCCTTGGGCACCGAGCCGCCTACGATTTCATCGATGAACTCGTATCCCTTGCCGGGCTCGTTCGGTTCTAGGCGAATCTTCGCATGTCCGTACTGGCCGCGACCGCCCGTCTGCCGGATGTATTTGCCCTCCGCTTCAGCGTGCTTGCGAATGGTCTCGCGATATGCGACCTGAGGCTTGCCAACGTTGGCCTCGACCTTGTACTCCCGCATCATGCGGTCGACGATGATTTCGAGATGCAACTCGCCCATGCCGCTGATGATCGTCTGTCCGCTGTCGGGATCGGTGTGCACCTTGAAGGTAGGATCTTCCTGCGCCAGCTTCTGCAGCGCCATGCCCATCTTTTCCTGGTCGGCTTTTGTCTTCGGCTCGACCGCCACGGAGATGACCGGCACCGCAAACTCGATCGACTCGAGCGTAATCGGATGCTTCTCGTCGCAAATCGTGTCGCCAGTCGATACGTTGCGCAATCCCACGACCGCGCAGATGTCGCCTGCGAGAATTTCCTGAATGTCCTCACGCTTGTTGGCGTGCATCTTGAGCAAACGCCCGATGCGCTCATGCTTGCCGGTGCGCGTGTTCATCACCGACTGACCCGACTGCAACTGGCCCGAGTACACCCGGATGAACGTCAACTGGCCGACAAAGGGATCGGCCATGATCTTGAACGCCAGCGCCGAGAAAGGCTCTTTGTCGTCCGCATGACGGGTGATTGACTGCCCGTTATCCGGATTGATGCCATGCGTTTCCGGAGTATCAAGAGGAGAAGGCAGGTAATCCACCACGGCATCGAGCAGCGGCTGTACACCTTTGTTCTTGAACGCGGTTCCCACGACCACCGGGAAGAGCTTCAGCGCGATCGTCGACTTACGCAGCGAAGCCCGCAGTTCTTCGGCGGAAATAGCTTCGCCTTCGAGGAACTTGTGCAGAATCTCGTCGTCGTTCTCGGCGACGGTTTCCACCAGCTGCGCATGGAAAGCTTCTGCTTTCTTCTTCAATTCGGCAGGAATCTCTTCCGTATCGTATTCCGCACCCATGGTCTCATCGTTCCAGATGATCGCCTTCATCGAAAGGAGGTCAACAATGCCTCTGAACTTGTCTTCTTGTCCGATGGGAATCTGAATCGCGACGGGGCGGGCATTGAGGCGCTTGCGGAGGGTGTCGACGGCGTGCTCGAAATCGGCACCCATCTTGTCGATCTTGTTAATAAAGCAAATTCGGGGGACACCGTACTTGTCGGCCTGCCGCCAGACCTTCTCCGACTGCGGCTGCACGCCGTGGACAGCGTCAAACACGGCGACCGCGCCGTCGAGTACGCGGAGCGAGCGCTCCACTTCAGCCGTAAAGTCCACGTGGCCAGGAGTGTCGATGATGTTGATGCGGATGTCGCGCCAGGTGCACGTTGTCGCCGCCGACGTGATCGTAATGCCGCGTTCCTGTTCCTGCTCCATCCAGTCCATGGTCGCAGTGCCTTCGTGGACCTCGCCGAGCCGGTGCGTCCGTCCTGTGTAGTACAGGATCCGCTCCGTCGTCGTGGTCTTCCCGGCATCGATGTGCGCCATGATGCCGATATTCCTGCAACGCTCTAATGGGACTGTTCTAGGCACTGTCTTTCTCTAAACTTTCCGGGGCTCCAAAATCCGTCGTTGGTCGTTCGTCGCTAGTCGTTCGCGGGTTGCCCGTAGCTCGAAACCCGCGGCTCGTGACTATCTACCACCGGTAATGCGCGAACGCCTTGTTCGCCTCCGCCATGCGATGCACGTCTTCTTTCTTCTTGATCGCGGCACCCTTGCCGTTGGCGGCATCCAGCAACTCATTCGTCAGTTTGTCGATCATTCCTTTTTCGCCGCGATCGCGCGAGTAGGTCACGATCCAGCGAATGGCGAGCGATGTTCTGCGGTCCGGGCCAACTTCGATCGGCACCTGGTAGTTCGCGCCGCCGACGCGTCGTGTCTTCACTTCGAGCAGGGGCTTGGCGTTTTCGACGGCCTTCTTGAACAGCTTCAGCGCCTCGTCGCCGCCTCTTTCCTGCAGCTTCTCCAGCGATTTATAGAAGATGTTCTCGGCGGTCGACTTCTTGCCCTGCCACATCATCGAGTTGATGAACTTCGTGACCAGGTCCGACCCGTACACCGGATCCGGCTCCACCCTGCGCTTGGCGATATGTCCTTTGCGAGGCATTCAGCTTCTAGCTCCTGGCTGCTAGCTTCTAGCGAGCCCGTTGCATCGCGGGCCGCTAAACGACTCGCGACCAACGACGAACGACCATCTATCCTTTTTTCTGTCTCTTCGCGCCGTACTTCGACCGGCCCTGCTGGCGGTTGGCGACGCCCGTCGCATCCAGCGTTCCGCGCACCACGTGGTAGCGCACGCCGGGCAGATCCTTCACGCGGCCCCCGCGAATCAGCACAATCGAGTGCTCCTGCAGGTTGTGGCCGACGCCGGGAATGTACGTCGTGACTTCGATTCCATTCGTCAACCGCACACGCGCCACTTTCCGCAGCGCCGAGTTCGGCTTCTTCGGCGTCTGGGTATACACACGCGTGCAGACTCCGCGCTTCTGCGGACACTGCTGCAGCGCCGGACTCGCCGTCTTGTAGCGCGTCCGATCGCGTCCTGCTTTCACCAGCTGATTGAATGTCGGCACTCTCGCCACTCCGGACGCGGCACACCGCGTCACACCACACAATTCCACATGGAAACGAGGGCTCGCCCCGTCGCACGTTCTGGCACAGGCTCATGCCCGGCCATACTCTCCCGCGCAATAATGCCGGTGAGGAATAAGTTCGGTTTCCCGTTCTGACTGTCGCCGACGACGGTGACGCCAAGCCTCACCCCAGGGTTCGGAGGCGCTCCGTTTCGTCTGCTTCTCCTGCATAGCCTCGCGTGTCTCCCACCTTCCGGGCGCGGAGGTTTTCGCAGGACGTTTCAGCGAGGGCGGATTCAGTCTTGTCTTCCAGACCGAAGCCGTGTTTCTTCAGAGCTCAGCCAAGGTTTTCCCGGAGCCTGCGGATTCAACTCCAGACCAGGCCCGTGTACACAGGCAAGCCAGACTTAACTCGCGGAACCTTTTGATAATAGCAACTGCCTTGCACATCGTCAACCACTGCTGACGGCATCCCAGTGAACTGGCAGGTCGGGGCCACCATTTGGCGGTCTCAAAGCCTAAGAAAGGCGGGCTACCTAGTTCGCGCTCTCAGACTGAGAGCCCGACGGACCTGAGAACCTGCCATCTATGCCCTGACACCTGCTACACTGACAGTTTTCCATTGCACATTGGGCTCGCGCCGAATGGAGTCGCGCGAGGAGGTTTCATGCATCGGAGCGGTACCGGATTCTTCCTCATATTTATAGCGTTGGTTTCGCTCGCTGTGCTTTCCGGCTGCGTTGGGAAGGGCACCTCCACCGAACCAGGTACGGGGGTACTAACCGTCACCCTGGCCCCCGCCACCAATGTGTCCCTCGAACTGGGAAGCACACAGAATTTCACCGCGTCGGCGCGTAACGGCAGTGGCGGCGCCGTGATTGGCGTAGTCCAGTACAAATCGGACAACAATGCCTCGCTCACCATTTCCAGTGGCGGGGTTGCCTGCGCCGGTGCGTGGAATTCGCTGAGCAACCCTACTGTCTGCACCCCGGGTGTGGCGGGTATTGCCAATGTGACTGCCGTGATCAACGGCGTGAGCAGCGCTCCCACAACGGTTTACGTGCATCAGCACATTCAGAATATTCAGATCACTCCGGTCGACATTCCCACCGATCCTTGCTTCTCACAGGGCGTTACCTGGAATTTCCAGGCGACTGCTTATGGCGCCAACAAGGTGGACATTACGAATACTGTAGGCAACTTCGCCTGGACCAGCAGCCCCGCCAACGTGCTGACCGTGGACGACATCGTCGGCCTGCCCAACAACCAGATTCAGGTCACCGCGAAAGATCCCGGGATGACGACGATCATCGCGAGTGCTTCGGGAACGACAAGCACCCCCTTCAGCTACACCACCTGTCTGGTGAAGTCGATCAAACTGCAGATTCAGGGAATCTCGGGGAATTCCACCACGATCAACGCCGGGGGGGCGAAAACGCTCCTGGCAGATGTGGTCGACACGCTGGGTGTCAGTCTGACCAAACCTTCGCTCACCTGGAGCACCTCCAATCCCGAGGTCGCGACCGTCAGTACCGCCGGCGTGGTCACCGGCCGACAGGAAGCGGGTGCGGCCAACATTTCCGCATCCTGTACTCCTCCGACGTGCAACATCGGGGTTCTGCCCGGAATGCCCATTTACTCCAGTGGCGGAATCGCGGCGAACGGACAGCCTGCGTTTGGAGTCATCACAACACACGTGACGCAAACCAAACCCCCGGTCGCTACGGCATGGACCGCAACCACAGACTGCAACAACCTCTTCAATTGCACGAGCGTGATGTTTGCCGTCACCGCCGGCAGCACGCCGATCGGTTCCAGCGTGGTCCTGCCCTACACCCCCAATTCTCTAATGTTCAATCCGGGGGGGACACGCGCTTATCTCGGCAGTGACATGGGCTTGATGTTCGTTGACGTGTCGGCCCAGACCTTGACCGTAAGTACAATTTCTTCCGCGACCACTCCCTGCAATGTCGCCGTCTGCGGCAAGCCGCTCGCATTTTCCGCCGACGGGAACAAGGTCGTCGTCTCCGATACCACGACAATTCCGAACCAGGTCTATATCTTCGACGCGGCCCACGCGACCAACCCGCCCGTCGATCTGCTGATCGACGGCGCCACCTCCGCCGCGTTCTCGCCCGATCAGATGAAGCTGTTTATCGTGACAAACCAAGGCAAGTTGTACGTTTATTCCACCGTCGACGCCATGCTGTCGGTGCCCGTAGCTGCGCCGGCCCAAGGCTTGGCGTTCTCCCCTGACGGCAGCTTCGCTTACATCGCCGGCGCTCCCGAGAACGAGGTCTCCGGGGTCGCCACTTGCAATCTGAAGGACATGGGCGCGAGTTCGGCACTGGCTTCCAATCCGCTCCTGGTATTTCCCTTGCCTGGGATTGAAGAAAACGTCACGTCGCCGGACCAATCCGTCATCCAACAGACCCTGATGGCCCTGGCGCCGCCCAATGTCCAGTTCTTGACGGCGACGTTCACACATAGTGTGCTCGGCCAGGCTGATCAATTCACTTGTGATGGAGCAGATTCCCAAACCACTCCGACGTTCAGCAGCTTTCAGGCGGTGGTTCCACCTGTCAATCTTGGCCAAGGTGATTTTGTCCCGCTCTACTCACGGCTCACCGGCGACGGATCCCAATTCATCGTGGTGGCGCAGAACATCCCTGCCGTTCTCGTTTTTGACGTCGCCAGCGGCACCACCTCGGCATTTCCGCTCGCCGATGGCGATGTGCCGCGGGCCGCGACGTCAACGCTGGATGGCACCCAGATCTTCGTCGCTGCCTGCCAGACGTTGGCCGATGATGATGAAACTCCGCCGTATCAGAGGTGCATCGACGGAGGTTCCGTCCATATTGTGAATGTGCAGCAGGGAGGGGATATCCAACAGGTGCCCTACACCAACGTCAACACAGGCGACAGCATGTGTTCGAACCTTGATGCGGCTCATCCCTGTACGCCGAATCTGGTCGCCGTCCGGCCGCAATAACATCAGGTGGTAATTTTCGGGAATCAGGGATCAGCAAGAAGAGATCCTTCGCGCTCAGGATTTCGCCAGGAGAAGACTCCCTCTCGCCAGAAACGCTCGCTCAAGCCTCTCCTTCTGCAATCTGGCCCCTGCAATCTGCAATTACCCGAGTTCTTTCCCCACACTATCGAGCACACCGTTGATGAACTGCACCGACTCGGGAGTTGAGAACTTCCGCGCAATCTCCAACGCCTCATTGATCACTACCGCGCGCGGCGTCTGCGGATATCCAAGGAACTCAGCGACCGCTTCGCGGAGAATATTGCGATCGACCGCCGCCATACGGTCCATGCGCCAGTGCTGCGTATGTTTTTCGATCAGTGCGTCCACTTCGGCCGATTTCTCGCACGCGACGCGGAACAGGTCCTCCGCAAACCCACGCGCCTCGCTGTCGACATTCGCCCGCTCGGCCCAGAAGGTCTTGCGGACCGTCTCCGGCTCCTGTTTGCCCATGTCCGCCTGGAAGAGCATCTGCAGTGCCAGTTCGCGGGATTTTCTTCGTGTACCCAATTTCGTCGCTCGTCGTCCGTCATTCGCGGTTTGCTGTTCGTCGCTCGCTATTCGCGTGCACCACACCGAGGCCGACACAGTTTTTCCACTGCTCTCGGACTGGTCTCAGTTTACAGGTTGGAGTCGGAGTCTTGGCGGACTTTCAACGCTTCGAGTTGTTTTTGGAGGTCGACCTGGCCTTGCCTTTGCGAACAGCGAACGACGAACGACGATCAGCGCTCTTCCTAACACCTGACCCCTGAGCCCTGACACCCTTCTTCAGATTCGCCATTTCCACCGCCGCCATCGCCGCCTCAAACCCTTTGTTACCCATCTTCAGTCCGGCGCGATCAATCGCTTGCTCGAGCGTGTCGCAGGTCAGCACGCCAAACGCATGCGGCACTCCGGTCTCTTGCGCCGATTGCCCGATCCCGCGAGTAACTTCGTTCACGATGACGTCATAGTGCGCCGTGTCGCCGCGCAGCAGGCATCCGACGCAAACAATCGCATCGTACTTTTTCGTTTCCGCCAGCGTCCTCGCTACGCCGGGAATCTCGAAACTGCCCGGCACGCGCAGCACCACGACATCGCTCTCTGCCGCTCCGGAACGCCGCAGCGCGTCGAGCGCCCCCTGCAGCAGACGCTCCGTGATGAATGCATTGAAGCGTGATACGACGATAGCAAATCGTTTCCCGGTTGCATTCAGATTTCCTTCGACCGCTTTCACCGGTTCGTCCGGTTTGCCGTGAATGGTGATGACAATTTCCCCCGGTAACTCGAGAGAAAAACTACGTTCGCCGGTTTTAGGATTCGTTGCATCGGCGAGCAACTTGAATTTTCGCTTGGTCGCAATTTCAAACACGGCGTCGGGATTCGTGACCTCGATGACCAGCAACCGGTTTACGTCCTTCAGCCGCTCGCGCACCTCCGCCGGATACTCCTTCGCCAGAGAATTCAGGCTCAGCAGGCCCAACGGCGCGGAAAGAATCGCCGACCGTCCGTCCTCGCCGGCAACTGTCTCGAATCCGATCGCCTGCAGGAACTCTGCCAGCGCCCGCAGATCCTTTGGATCGCCCACGTACCGGCCGATATGGAGAGACTTCAACATTGATTCATTGCGTCATTCGTTGAGTCATTGAGTCATTGGTTCTTGTGCGGTCCGGTTTCAATGACCCGATGACTCAATGATTCAATGACTCAGTCATCCGATGATCCGATCACCCGATTTCTATTTCCCCTTGAACTGCGGCGGTCGCTTCTCCAGAAACGCCGCCGTCCCTTCTTTCTTATCTTCGGACGAGCACGCCACGCCGAACAAGACGGCCTCCAGGTACAGCGCTTCGGAGAGCGTCATTTCCATACCCTTGTTCACCGCCTCCATCGCGTACTGCACGGCCAGCGGGGCGTTCCCGATGATCTTATGAGCGATTGCTTCCGCCCGCGGAATCAGATCGGCAGGAGCGGTGACTTCGTTCACTAGACCAATGCGCTGCGCTTCCTGTGCCGTGATCATGTCGCCCGTGAGCACCAACTGCATCGCCAGTCCCTTGCCCACCAGCCGCGCTAGACGCTGCGTGCCCCCGTAGCCGGGAATAATGCCGAGCTTCACTTCCGGCTGGCCGAGCTTGGCGTTCTCGCTGGCGAGGCGCATCGTGCAGGCCATGGCAATCTCGCAGCCGCCGCCGAGCGCGAATCCATTGATACACGCGATCACCGGCTTGCCCAGGTTCTCGATCAGGTTGAGAACATTCTGTCCCCGGTGCGTGTACTCCTTGCCTGAAACGGCATCATGCTTGGCCAGTTCGCCGATGTCCGCCCCGGCAATGAACGCCTTCTCGCCCGACCCGGTCAGAATCGCCACCCGAACCGCAGCATCCTGCTTGATGTCATGAAACGCCGCCCGCAGTTCCTCCATGGTCGCCATGTTGAGCGCATTGAGCACCTTGGGCCGGTTGACGGTGACATAAGCGATCGCGTTCTTCTTTTCGACGAGAATGTTTTCGAAGTTCATAAAAGCAATATCCTTCAGTCAGCGAGCCTTGACTTTGCCTTTCTTGAAGACGAACTCGATCGGAGTTTCCGCAATAATAGGTTGCGAGTTGAGAAGAAAAGGACGAAATCGCCATTGTTTCGCGGCTTCAACGCTCCGCTCGAACAGACTGGGATATCCCTGCTCAGCATCTGCACATCGAACAGCGCCCTTCTTATCAATGAGAACCCTGACCACAACAGTCGAATTTCCTTACGAGCCCTTCAGATCTGTCGTATCCGGCAAAACTCTCCTCTGGATCATACCCTCCGAAACCCCAGTGCTGATGCGGATTCTGTGGTTGTCGCCGTCAGATTTCGTGAGTTCTTCGGAGCAAGCCGCGGTGGAAATACTCTGCCCTTGAACGATCAGCGCCGAGAGAAAAAGTGAGCCTGCTCCCAGCATTGCAGTTCTCGTTGTCATTCGAGATCTCCCACAGTGTGCTATGCAGACTGTGCCGAAACCTGGCGGCCAGACGGAGTCCAGAAGAACTTCCTCACCGCCGGCAGCAACAGCAAGATCACCGGCAATAGGAAACCGACCGCAAGCGCAATCTCGTCGCCTTCCAGATCGCCTTCGCTGATCGTGTTGTAGACGAGCACCGCGACGATGCCGACATCGGTCGCCAGCGACAATACCCATCCCCAGAAGCGGCCCTTCCACAGACCGAAGGCCGCAATCAGCGTGATCAAAGCCGGAATTCCGATGACCAGCGCTCCGATCAGCAATCCGTGGACCGTGTCGGCCGCATCAGAATCGGCTAGAATCTCCTTCGAACGCGTCAGCACAATCAGGTAAAGGGTGATCCCGGCTAGCAGCAGGCCAAGCAGCGTCTGCACAACATTCACTACCATGACTAGTGCCGGACGTTTCATTGCCCTTCCTCCAATTCTGCAGGCCGGGAAAGCGATAGGCCAACGCAATAATCTACTTCAGTTGGTCCTTTTAGCGATGTATTTCACTTCGTCATCACTGAGGTCGCACGCATAACACTTCCAGGAAGGGATTGTGGGGATCAATCCGCCCACGATCCCACCATGAAATTCGGCATTGCATCTTGGGCAACGCAGTTTCTGCAACCAGACATAAGCAACGGCGAACATCGCCAAAAAAACAACCGCAACTAGCCCGGGGATCTTCAGCCACAGGGCCGGAAAAACCCAACACGCGAAAGCAAGCAGCAAAGGTGTGACCACCAGCGCACTTAGAATCCGCGACTTCCGCCAGAATTCCCGATATTTCTCGCGCTCCTGAGCACTCAGCTCGGCGAATGCCTTTTCCTCGGGTGATTGATCCTGGTCCAACAATCCAACATTCATGATGAGACCGCGGGCCTGTCGCCGCCGGTCAACTACAACCTATTCGCCACCGGCTTCTCCGGATTCGCATAATCATAGAACCCCTTGCCGCTCTTCCGCCCATACCAACCCGCCATCACCAGTCGCTTCAGTAGTGGAGGCGACGCGAACCGCCGCTCCTTGAACTCGTCGTACATCACGTGAGTAATGTAGTAGGTCGTGTCGAGCCCGACAAAATCCAGCAGCGTGAACGGACCCATCGGATACCCGCAACCGAGCTTCATGGCGTTGTCGATGTCTTCGATCGAGCCCACGCCTTCTTCATACGCCCGGATCGCATCCAGTAGATACGGCACGAGCAGCCGGTTCACGATGAATCCGGTCTTATCCGACGTCCGCACCGGCACTTTGCCCAGCTTCTTCGCGAACTCGTACGCCGATTCGTAGACATCAGGCGCAGTGGCAATCGTCTTCACGACCTCCACCAGCTTCATCAGCGGCACCGGATTGAAGAAGTGGAGCCCAATAAACCGCTCCGGGCGCTTCGTCGCCGCCATCAGTTCGGTCACCGAAATCGACGAAGTGTTGGTGGCAAAGATCGCCTCACGCTTCACGATCCCGTCGAGCGAGTCGTACATGTCTTTCTTCAGCTGGACGTTCTCGATGATCGCTTCGATCACGATGTCGCAGTCGGCCAGGTCCTGCCGGTTGGTCGTGCCCTTGAGCCGCGCGCGGATGGCGTCTTTCTGCTGCGCCGTGATCCCGCCCTTGTCGACAGGACGCTCAGCAAACTTCGCCAGCGACTTCTCAATCCCGGTAAAGCCCTTGTCGAGATACTTCTGCTCCACTTCGAGCACGAAGACGTCGAACCCAGCCATCGCCGCAACTTGTGCAATACCGGAGCCCATCAGACCACAACCCAATACGCCAACTTTTTTGATTTCCATACAAGTCCTTATTAACACACGTTGACCATTGATCTGCGCGTGTCGTTAACGATGCCCACCGCGCGCTCCAGTTCCACCACGACTCGTATTTCTCTTACGAGCCTTGCGACGTTTGAGAGGTTTGTTCTTCGGGAAAAACTCGCGACCACCTTTCTTCTTCGTTGTCATTTACACGAACTCCTTTACGTCCGCACTATTTTTCACTGCTACCAAGACCTTCCACTAGCTTTTGCATGATTAGACCCATGACATTTATGTGGCAGCGGTCGGAAGCGAGCTGAAGATTTGCCTGACCTACCTGCCGGTAGTCTTTGACCGACTTCGCGACAAAGTATTTGCAGGCATCACTCAGCTTTTTCTCTCCTTCTTCCGCATCCTTCCACGGCGGTGCCAGGTTTTTCGGGAAACCGTCGCGCTCGCAGTCGAGGAACTGATCCGCTCGCACTAGCCGGGCCAAGTCGTGTCGCTCGTCCCGTTCCGGTAGCAGGATGGCGCATTCAGCCCTTCTGGGCTTTACCTCTGGCAACTTGGGTGGGGTCTTACCCTTCTGTTGTGAATGCACGGATGCGCCAATCGAAAAGAGAAGTAAAAGTGCCAGGACGACACGGAATGAATTCGACATTGGTATCCTCCCCACACCTACTAATCGGAATGATTCCTTAAAACAACGATCCTAAGTGGGCAAGCGTTTCTCTGTGTCGCCGTGCCTCCGTGGTGGGGTGTTCTCGCAGTCTCTACTGAAACCCCTCCACCACCATCGCGATCCCCTGCCCGCCGCCGATGCACGCCGTTGCCAGACCGTACTTCTTCTTCCGCCGGCGCAACTCATAAAGAAGAGTCAGCACCAGCCGCGTGCCCGTCGCGCCCAATGGATGTCCCAGCGCAATCGCTCCGCCATTGACGTTGACTTTCTCACGATCCAGGTCCAGTTCTTTTTCGACCGCCAGATACTGCGCCGCGAACGCCTCGTTCACTTCGATCAGATCGATGTAATCCAGCGTCAGCCCGGCCCGCTGCAGCGCCACTTTCGTTGCCGGCACCGGGCCTCGTCCCATCAGCTTCGGATCGACACCCGCAATCCCCCAGTTCACGATTCGTCCCAGCGGATTGATATTCCGCTTCGTCGCCATCTCGAGCGACATGATCACGACTGCTGCCCCGCCGTCCACAATGCCGCTGGCGTTCCCCGCCGTGACCGTTCCATTGCGGCCGAATGCGGGCTTCAATTTTGCCAGCCCCTCCATCGTCGTCTGCGCGCGCCGATGATCGTCCTCGGTCAGCATCTCTCCTGTCGGCTCACCCTTCGAATTTCGCAGCGGCACCGGCGTCAGCTCTTCCTGCAGACGCCCCGCCTTGTACGCCGCATCGGCAGCCTGCTGCGAGCGCAGCGCAAATTCATCCTGCGCCTGGCGCGTAATCCCCTGCTGCTCGCCATAGAGCTCAGCAGTATTTGCCATGTACAGGCCGCAATAGGAATCGAGCAGCGCCACCATCAGCGAGTCTTCCACCTTCCCGCCTGGCACCAGCGTGAACCCATCGCGCCCGCGGATGGTGAACGGCGCCTGCGACATCGACTCCATCCCGCCCGCCACGACGACTTTCGCCTCTTCGGTCTGGATCATCTGCGCTGCCGAGACAATCGCCTGCATCCCCGAGCCGCACAGCCGGTTCACGGTCAGCGCCGGAGTCTCAATCGGAATTCCTGCGCGCAGGCCAACATGCCGCGCCCCATAGAGAGCATCGCCCGAAGTCTGCTGCGCGTTCCCGAAGACGACATGGTCGAAGTCGCTGGCCGGAACTCCCGAGCGCTCAATCGCAGCCTTGGCCGCGAGCGCGCCCAGCTCCTGCGCGGAATAGTCTTTGAGTTTTCCGCAATAGCGTCCAAAGGGCGTGCGCGCCCCGCTGACAATCGCAATTTCACCAGGTTTCAGCATGAGTCCTGCTAGAGAGAAGAGATGATGGCCAGAGGCCAACTAGTGAGTGTAGCAGCAGGAAGGGGAATTGAAATTTGCAACGGGTAATTGGAAATTTGCAATTGTGTGATTTCCGCCGCTACCGTTTGCCGGAAACTCGCCTGTCCGAGCGTATCCAATTACAAATTGCAAAGTACCAATGTCTCTACGCCACCGCTGCGCTCGCCGCAAACTGCGGCGCCATGCTGACGATCTTGCCGAGCCCCTGCCCCATAGCTTGTTCCAGCGCGACATCGGCACGATTGACAACCTCGGTGACAATGTCCACCGGATCGAAATGCTGCCGCATCACCGCCTGGGCAAGGCCCGCGCTGAACTCGACGCCGGTATTCTTGCCCGGAAATTTCACTTCCGCCAGCAGTCGGCGCAATTTCTCCACCGCCATCAGTGCTTCTTTCTCACCCGTGTCGCCGAGGATCAGCGCTACTGTGGTTGCTTCATAGCGGAAGGCAAGGTCGTTTGTACGGATGTTCTGGGAAAACAGCTGCCCGATCTGCTCCATCACCTTCTCGACCGCCTGCTCGCCGTGTTCCTTGATCAGTGAGCCGCGCTTCCCAAATTGCATGAGCAGGATCGTGACCGCTGTTCCGGCCTGCAGCCCGCGCCGAGTCTCCGCTTGCAGCAGATCGAGGTAGGAAGCCCGCTTCAACAGGCCGGACTTCTCGTCCGTGACCGAGAGATTTTTCACCAGCCGCCGCAGTCCGGCATTGTTGAGCGCGATCACCACCTGATCGCTCAGCGTCTTGATGACCACGACTTCCCCGGAATTCCAGACCCGTGGTGCGTTCTGCCCCAGGATGATCACTCCAAGATGATCATTCCCCTCCACCAGAGGCAGGGCCAGAATGGATTCGATCTGCAATTCCTCCAGAGCCTTACGCACGCCCAGCAATTCCGGCGCGTTTCCGGCGCCGCTGATCGTGACCGTGCCGCGCGCTACTGCCAGGTCTTGCAGCGTCTCGACCAGAGTGACCATCGCCGCCGAACTGGCGGGGATTAAGCCGTCCGCGTGATATTCCTGCACACTTGAAGGCGGCAAGCCAGGTTTGCGCATGGCTGCAATGCACCGCCCGACCCTCCAGTGCGCCCCGATTTCGTTCACCGCAGTTTTGAGTACCGTTTCGGCGTTGCCTTGGCTATAGAGCTTGCGCGTAATCTCCGCGACCTTCGTGAGACTGCTTACGTCACTGGAGTCGTGTGCCGCAACGGGCGCAGCAACCGTAGGCGCGGAGGCTGCGGGCTGCGGTGCTGAGGACGTCGCTTGCACTTGCGGCAACGCGCCATACTGCGGCTCCATTCCCGCCGCGATGTACAGCCGCTGCAATTCCTGGTTGCGTTCTTCTTCGCGGGGAAACAGTTCCTGAATTCTCTGCAGGCGCTCGATCGCCTTCGACCGCATGCCGTACTGCACGAGGATCTCCGCCTGCAGCATCAGGTCCTGCAACGCGGCCGCGCCCAGCGTCGGTTCCTCGATCTTGACCGTCTGCTCCGCCTTCTTGACCGCCTGGAAGCGCGAGGCAATCACGTTGAAACGCTGGTCGTCGATCTTGCCGCGCAGGACCTCCAGCCGTTTCTGGTGTCCGGGTTCATAGGGATCCACTTCCGCGGCGCGGTCAAGGCACTCGCCGGCCTTCTGAAAGTCGTGTTTCGTGCAATAGAGGTCAAACAGTTTCAGGAGAGCCTGCGCGTAGTCGGATTCACGATTGGAGGCGTTGTACAACTCCGCCAGGAATTCCAGCATGTCCGTCGAGGACCGGTGCGACGCCACGACTTCCTGAATCGTGTTGATGAACGACCGCCGCTCGCCACGCCGCCGCTGGAAGACTTCCAGTTTCCGCGCGAGCGCAACCGCCTCCACGTCCAACTCGGCGTCCAGCATCTTCCCGACCAGATTGACGACCTGGTGCATGCGCGCCGGGTTCTGTTCGAACATCTGCCAGATCAAGGGCTCGCACTCCAGGCAACGGCCGGCGGCCAGCAACGCCTGGGCATACATGTCGCGCAACTCGAGCGACGAATTCCCCGCCTGCACCAGAGGCTCAAAAATGAAGATCGCCGCGCCCGCCTCACCTTGCATCAGCAGGCTCTTCCCGTAAGCGATCGCATTCTTGGGGTCGGTCGGGTTCTCCGAGTACGCTCGCTCGAACCACTGTGCTGCGTTGCCCCCGGCGGCAGCCGTAATATCCGCCAGCTTGAGGAAGAACTGCGCGGCAATCACGTGCTCACCCAGTTGCGCCGAGGCCTCAGCCGTTCGCAGGTGGTTTTGCTGCGTGGGCTCCAGTTCGACGATCCGGCGTAGCACGAGCAGCGCTTCTTCTTTCTTCCCCTGCTTGCTCAGATCTTCGAGCGCGTTCTCATAGGTGCCGACGGCCAGCTTTTTGTTCGATTGCTCGAGCAGTTGTCCGAACCGTATCTTTTGTTCCCAGGTGGGGTTGGTGTACCGCGCCAGCTTCTTGTAGGTGAGGCTCGCCCGGGTCGCGTCGGCCGACGCTACCTGTCGATCGAACAATTCCCCGAGCAAGGCCACCGCCTGCGCTCCCCGGTTCAGGGACAGGCAAAGGTCGGCAGCCATCTGCCGCACGTTATCATTCTGCGGATCTTCTTGCAGGACTTGCAGGTATTCAGTCAGAGCGTCTGCCGTCTTGCCTTTCTGCAACAGCTTTTCCGCTTTGTCTATGCGGCGGGCAAGTTCGACACGATTGGGATTTTCTGGCATGGCAGTCCAGGGGACGGAGAGACCCGCTTTGATTCTAGGTTTGACCTTCGACCCCAGCAACGCGGTAAGGGGCACCGGCGATTACTAAGGTCATGCCTCTTTCCACGATCACACCGCCGTATGCACACCTTTCGATCCTGAAGTGACAAATCCCCGCCGCCGATGACCTCCGTGTTGAGCGCGACGTTCTCAATCCCCAGCCATGCACGCAGCACTGGAAGTCACTCTTGACGGGCGAAGCCCCCTGCGGATTGTCCGCAATCTCGGGAATTTCGGCTCGAACTCTGCCGCTATCCTGTTCGCCTTCTTGTGGACGCTGCAGGTTGCCAGCTACTTGGTACTCGGCACGGGAAAACTCGGTACGGGGTGCTCCGAGTTCTTGCTCATACTCGACAATTTGTTGGCTTTATCATGCGTGTGGCTAGCCTTCCGGCGCGCTCGCGGCGCTGCTGGACTGTTCTGGGCGTTGTTCTTCGTCACGCTTCTGACGCTCCTGGTTCCGGCCGTCATCCTCACGATCAGCACGATCTTTGACTACACCCTGGTCTCGTCCGCAACCTGGCGCGTTCTGTACTGCTTGTACGGCACTCCGATCCTGATGATCCTCCTGCTCCCTGCCACCGATCGACAGAGCGGGTTGAAGCTGGAGAATTTCCTCGATCTGTTCCAGATCACGATCGTGGCCGGTCTCGGCTTTTATGTCTTCTTTTATCTGCCGTTGCAGCACATGCTCCCGGCCGACGCGTTGTTGCGAAATCTCGATCTCAGTAATCTGGAGAGCGTCTTCCTGCTGGCTGCCGCTTCCGTGCGCCTGCAATTGGTTCGCGGGCAGGCGCGCGACCGGCTGTCTCGCCTCGGACTGTTCATATTTGCGTGCGCGATCGTTACCCTGATTGGCAACTGGATTGACGGTCACCACTGGACGAAAATCTCCGCCTGGTGGGATCTCGGCTGGGCTCTTCCCTACGTTTCGGCGGGCCTCGCCGCCTCTTCCTGGAAACCTCAGGAGGACCCCGCCATCTTGGTCGAACAAGTAGCCTTCCGCCGCTTTCTCGGAAAAAATCTCGTGCTTGTCGGCCTGCTCGTCTGCATTCACTTCATCACCGACAGCTGGCAGCAGGCCGGCGGCGTGATCGTCACCAACGTCGTCGTGGCGGCGTCGTTGCTTGTCTTCACGATTCGGCTCGCATTTACGCAATTTCACCAGCAGCAGGAAATCATGCAGCGGAAGAAAGCTCAGGAGGAGTTGTTCGCTGCGAATGAAACCATCACTGGTCTTCTCGAAGACGCCCGTGTGGAAGCCAGCGCCATTACTCAGATCAGTGAACTCGGCAGCCTCTTACAGGCGTGCTCATCTCTTGCCGAAGTTTATAAAGTGCTCCCCCTCCGCATGGCTCGGCTCTTCCCTGAGACTTCAGGCACGCTGGCGTTGCTGAATGAGTCTCGTGACAAGGCGGCGTCAGTTGCGGCATGGGGTACCGGTCCCCCTTGCGAGTCAAGCTTCGCCGTTGCGGACTGTTGGTCCCTTTGCCGCGGATGTGTTCACTCCCTGACTGCGTCCGACGCCCCCCTGCGCTGTACGCACTTGCATTCTGAAGGCGAATCGGTGTGCCTGCCGGTTGTCGCCCATGGGGAAACCATTGGCGTCCTCGCCATTCAGGACGACATCACCCCTGCCGGCGCTTTGGACAGCGCAGACCACACCCGCCGCCAGCAACTGGCCTCTGCCATTTGTGAACACATTGCTTTATCGATTTCTAACCTCAACCTGCGCGAGGCCCTACACCTCCAGGCCATTCACGATCCGCTGACGGGACTGTATAACCGCCGCCACATGCAGGAGTTTCTCGATCGCGAAATCCACCGTGCCCACCGCCGCCACCGCCCCGTCGCCATCCTCATGCTCGACCTCGACAACTTCAAGCTCTACAACGACACCTTCGGACACGCCGCCGGAGACGACGTCCTCCGATCCGTGGGCCAGACTCTGCTGAAGAGTGTGCGTGCTGAAGACTTCGTCTGCCGTTACGGCGGCGAGGAATTCCTTGCCATTCTCCCGGAATGCACACTCCAGCAGGCTGCCGTCCGGGCCAATGAGATTCGCCGTCGCATCAAGGGAAGCGAGGTTGGTTCGGGCCGCACAAGCCCAAATCCCGTGACGGTCTCCATCGGTGTGGCAGCCTTCGATGAAACCGCCGACCAGGTCCGGCTCCTGCTCAAACTCGCCGACGACGCCCTCTATCAGGCCAAGCGCGAAGGCAGGGACCGCATTGTCATCGCGCGCCCTGCCCGCCCCTCTCGTTCGCACTGATACTTGCTCCCCGATCTTCCACCGGGGCTCTGCCTTTGCCACTGGCGATCGGTTACCTCCGTAAGCGATCCCTCCCATTTCAGATGTTTCCTGCGATGTCCGTTTCTTATCCTTCTAACGGAAAGCCTGGGAACTACCGTGGCCCTGTACGTCGCCGATCTTCTATTTGCCTTCAATCAGCTCATTCTTTTGGCCGCTGTCGGTGTTGCCGGTGGCCTATATCTTTTCATTCGCGGCTTTCGGCTGTTGGCCCGCAAGCGGCTGCTCATCAACACACCAACCTCGAAGATTCGCAGCGCATCCATGGGGCTGGTCGAGGTCAACGGCACCGCCAGCGGCCCCTACACGCTGCACTCGCCGATTGCCGGCATCCCCTGTTTTCTTTATCGCACCACTGCCTGGCAGAAAAGCGACGAGCGCAGAAACAAGGAATGGAAAAAGGTTGCTGAAGAGACCTTACACGTCCCGTTTTTTCTCGACGACGGCACAGGCCAGTTGTTGATCCAGCCGGAAGGTGCCGAACTCGATCTTCGTCGTGACCTCCATCAGACCTACGGCGACACCATCTTCTCCCAGCACGCTACCGGAGAAATTCTGAACTTCCTGGCCCGCCACGGTGTCCGGCCGGACGACAACATCCGCATCGAAGAGTGCTGTATACGTCCGCAGAGCCAGCTCTTTGTCATTGGAACGCTGGCAGAAAATCCCGGTGTCGAAGTGAAACCTCTGGCGCGCACCGTCTCGGATCGAAGCAATGGATTGCACGTCAGCTTCAGCCTGGGAACTCCTCCCGTGCCGCCACCTGAAATCATCCATCTTTCCGAGACTGCCCCATCTTCCGGTGAGATGACGCAGCAATCCAAAATTGCCGCGGCTCTCACGAAAGCCGGCATCGCGAATCCCGCCGCGTGGGCGGCAGCGGGAGTTTCTTACCCCGACGTTGCCCTCGCATCACCTCGTGTCACGCAGATCTCCGTCAACGGCCAAGGCCATGAGCCGCCAGAGCAGGAGGACTCCACCTTCGATCTCCATCCGCCTGTCGTGCTGATGAAGGGCAGGAATGATCCCACGTTCCTGATCTCCTGGCAAAGCCAGCACGACCTGGTTTCATCTCTCGCGTGGAGATCTGCTGCCATGATCTGGGGCGGCGCCGGCTTGACCCTTCTTGGGCTCTACGTTGTCCTGGCTCAGATGCAACTACTGTGACAACGCACGGCCAGTTCAGCTTGAACTTTTACCAGATACCTAAGGTGACGTGGACGCGGGTTACTCCAGTCCAAGGCCTGCCCGTTCGTACAAGTACCGAATACTGATCGCCGATCGCGGAGCAGCTCACGGCCTACTGCTAAAATACTCTCGTGCCCGAACCCGTCCGGATCGGAATTCTCGGCGACTTCAATCCCGATTACCGGTCCCATCACGCCACGAACGAATCGCTCGAGCACGCGGCCGCCAAGCTCGAACTTGAAGTCGAATCCGTCTGGCTGCCGACCCCGTCTTTGCTGGCTCCGGACGCCCCGAAAACCCTCGAAACTTTCGATGGCCTGTGGGCCGCGCCCGGCAGTCCTTATAAGAGCTTCGACGGCATGCTCAAAGGCATTGAGTTCGCCCGCGTCCACGACTGGCCGTTCCTCGCCACCTGCGGAGGCTTCCAGTACACCCTGATCGAGTGTGCCCGCAACGTGCTCGGCATCAAGGACGCCACCACTGCCGAAGAGGACCCCAACGCCAGGAACATCATTATTTATCCCGTCGCCTGTGAAGTGCCAAAACGTCCGAAAGACGCTCCCAAACTCTCTGGCTTGGTCCCCAAGATCCACCTGCGCCCTGGGTCTTATCTCGCCGGATACTACGGAAAAGAAACCATCGAGGAGGAGTATTTCTGCAACTTCGAAGTGAATCCGGAATTTGAATGGACGGCGATGGAGGCCGGCTTCCCAATCGTGGCGCGCGGCGCCCAGGAAGAGTGCCGCGCTATCGAGTCGCCTACTCACCAGTTCTTCATTGCGACTCTGTTCCAGCCCCAGCTGTCATCGAAACCGAAGAAGCCCCACCCGCTGGTGCTCGCCTTTGTCCAGGCTGCCGAGAACTGGGCCCGCAAGAAACTCGACGACAGCATCCTGGCGTGACCGCGTGGTGCGGACCCACCCTGAGCGTAGTCAAAGGGCCTCGCCTGCGTTCTGTCACGAGGATCTACTTTCCTGCTTCAATGACCACGAACGTGTCCGGCTCGACCTTTCTCTCTGGCAGAACCTTGGCCGTTGCAGTAAACACTTCGTGCGTCTTCGGATCGAGCGCGATCGTCCGCGCCCGCTCCTGCGTCTTCACTATCTCCGCGATAGCGAACTTGTCGGGAGAATCTTCTCGGACTACCGTAATCGTTCCGTCACCCGCCGATGCGAACGCCAGCTTGCGGTCCGCATCGAACGCGGTTCCATCGCAGCCGTCGCCGATGGGAAGCATGGCCAGCAACTTCCCGCTGTCCGCGTCGATCACCGCCATTTTCCTGCTGCCGCTGCAACCTGCAAACAGTCTCCGGGAACTGGCGTCAAGCGCTAACCCGGTCGGCTCTTCACATCCCTCCACTTTCCAGCGTGCCTTGACCATGAGTTTCTGCGGATCGAAAGCGACCACTTCTCCCGTGTCTTCGATGTTCACCCACATTGTGCCCTTGCTGTCGCTGGCGGCGTATTCGGGTTTGCCGCCGAGCACCAACGTGCCCACGACTTCGCCTTTCGCCGCATCGATTGCCGTCGTGTCATGACTGCTTGCGTTGAACGTGAACACGCGTTTCGTGAAAGGTTCATAGAGGATCGCGTCCGGGCGCGTCCCCACCTTGACCTTGCTCAGCACCTTCAGCGTTTTCAGGTCGAAAGTCGCGACCTTGTCTTCGCCGCCGTCGCTGACGAACCCCCGACCAAACTCCGGAGCCAGTGCGACTCCGTGGACGCCCGGTGTATCCGTGATTTCCGCAACCAGCTTGCCGGAATCCTCGTCCACCACCATGACCCGGTTCGAGCGCGCGATGAAGAGCCGGCGCCCTTCAGCATCGACCGTGAGGTAGTCCCAACCGCCATCGCCCCCGAGTTTCCAGGTGTGAACGACTTTGTATCCGGGAGCATCCGCCGCTGCCGCGAATGATGAAATCGTGGCGGCGGCGATCATCAAAAACAAAACATGCGAAAGGCTTTTCATCGGATGAACCTCGAGTGCGGGACCGGACCAGGAATTCCAGACTCAAAGATGATACCGCGGCAGGCAGAGATGCCTTCTGGAGGGGTTTTGCTTCTGCAATCTGACTTGCGATTGTTCAGCAATCTCGACGGGCTACTGACGCCTGACTACCGGCTACCAGCTACCGTCTTCTCAATTGCCGCTTTCAACTCATCCGGATGAAATCCGAACGGTCCCGGCTTGCTCTTGTAGACGATTTTTCCCTTGCCATCGATAAGGTACAGACGGTCGGGCCATCCCGTGTAGGCCTTTTCTACTGTGTTGTCGAAGCCATCAAGCACAGCCGGAATCTTGATCCCCAGCTTGCGCACACACGCGCCGGCCACGAATGCCCGTTCCTCTTCACTCTTCGGCGAGGCGAATACGACCTGGTCCTTAATATTGCTCTGCATCTGCCAGACGTCGCTGGGATGCGCTTCAAGGATATAGACAGTCAGGAAACTGACCTGGTTGCCATACTGCTCGTAGAGCTTGTTGAGGGCGGGAACCTCCCGCCGGAAAGGCGGTCAGGTATAGCTCCCGAAGACCAGCACTACCGGCCCCTTCGCCACCAGGGACGACAGAGATACGTGCGAGGTCTTGTCGAGGGTCTGGAGGTTGAAATCCGGAGCCGTATCGCCGGGCTGCAGCGTGCCTGCGCGGGCGCGAACCCACATCGTCTCGAAAGGCGCAGCAAGAAACACCGCCGGGATCGGCATGTGCATCATGACTCGCCCAAACTCTTCGGGCGACTGCTTCATCGTGTGCCACATGAAGGCCACGAATCCCAACCACAGCACGAATACGACCAGAGCGAAGCGCAGCACAATCATCTTCCAGCGACGCTTCTTCGTTGGTGTGGCCGCAGAACCATTGGTAGAAGGCATTGAGGACATGGGAGGACGTGACGTACAAGCTCTCGTGATTCTCTCATGCCGTCAATAGTCGAATTGTGTTACCGCCATCGAGTCCCAGCCAGCCGCGTCTACCACAAGTGTGCAAACAATTACCCCGTGTGCCCTTCGTAACCTCCTAGGAATGTGTCGCTTAGCCCGAGGGCTTTGGCATGGGGCGTGCTCCCTTCCGGATAGAGAAGCCGCTTGCCCCGTTGGGACCGCGGCGCACCCCGTACCTGGGTTCAAAACTGGAGAACGTGGTATGAAAACGACCCTGCTTGCGTTGTTTCTGCTGACTGCATCCGCCGCCTTTGGACAGGCCATCGGCGCCTCTGTCATCAACTCCGAACCGAATATATTCCACATCCCGAGCCACGAGCTCCGTGCTACCCAGAGCCAGCTCGCAAACGAACAAAGCATTCTCTTCACAGCTGTCAACCCGTCCGCCCAGGGAGAGCGTCCGCTGTGGGAGGTCGTGAAGCCCGCTCCCCAACCCTCGTTGGGAGAAGTTGCTCGCGCCCTTCGCCAGGAACACGCCACGGCCAAGAAGGCCGTGAAAGTTTACGAGCAGTAACCCTCGAACGTCACAGGCAGGGGGCGGTCAACGCGCCCTCGCCTGAAGACTTCAGCCTGCAATTTGCCGCAACTCCCCACCCGAAACCGTCTGCCGTCAACTTCAGTTACCAAAGCCCCTGCCCTCTCCTCCGTTCGTGTGCTGGACCATACGCATCTGGAGTTGCCACCCCGTCTTCGCTAGACTCGTCCCGACGCTCGCACCCTTCCCCGCCAGCCAACGCAAAACCCGCGCCCAGCGCGGCAGAGGAGCCAGCCACTTCGATGCATGCGATGGAGATGTTGAACCGTATTCCATTTAATACGTTCCTGGCGTATATTCCTGTGCTCGCCACGATCATCACCTGCTATTTCAGCGTGGTGCTGGCGCGGGCGACGCTCCGCTATGTCGCCGCGACCGACAAAGGCCTGGCATTGGCCCGCGAGGAGTTCGAGCGCGAGTGGTCGCCCGAGCTTCACATCAAGTTCGAGCGCATCTCGCCAACTGAGGCACGGATCGTAGTCACGAACCTCGCCAAGATCTCCGTACTCCTGCAGCTGTTGCAGATCCGCAAGGTGACGTACCTTGTGCCATTCGAGCGCTGCGTCCTGAACGATCCTCTGGTCGGCGGTATGACCTGGACCCAGGACATGGGCAAGCGCCTGATTACCTGCACGGGCGCAGACTTCGAAGGCCAGATCGCCGCCTGCATGACCTTCTTCGCCGGCGGACGCATGTTCCGCACCGACTGGTTCCGTTTTCAAATTCAGGTGGAGCGCGGACGCATCCTGCGCCTGGAAGCCTCAAACATTCCGGCGCGCCGCGTGCGCGTGCTCACCAATCGCGAAGGCGTCGAGCGGCGGAAAGAAACGGTGCTGGACGTAGCGGGCGGATCGGCCCGGGCCAGGGTTTCTGAGGCGGAACCCGTTCAACAATAAACGCGGGCGGCATGCGAAATGTTCCACGTGGAACATTCCATGTACATCCATGTATGTACGAGAAGCCCCCTCAATGAGCGAATAGCCGTTGCAGCTCAATCGCTTACAAGCTGTGCCGCAGGCCGTAGGTTCTCAGGTATTTCATTCCCGTATCGCACATGACGGTGACGATAGTTGCGCCGGACCCGAAATGATCTGCGAGCCGCAGCGCGGCGACTACATTGCCCCCCGTGGACGTTCCTGCAAACAGTCCTTCTTCGCGCGCCAGGCGGAGGGCCATCGCCGTAGCTTCCTCGGTTGAAACCCGTTCGATCTGATCGGCAACGTCTTTGTGCCAAAGCGGCACGACGAACCCGGCTCCAACTCCATCGATCTTGTGGGAACCCGGCTTGCCGCCGGAGAGAACCGCAGACTCGGCCGGTTCTACAGCCACGATCCTGATCTTCCGGCTGTGACTTCGCAGGCCTTCTCCGATTCCCCGCACCGAGGCCGCCGTGCCGGTCATCTGAACGAACGCGTCGATCTGCCCGCCGGTCTGCGTCCAGATTTCATCCGCCATTTTGTGATACGCCGCGAGCTGGTCCGTGTTCTTCAATTGATCGGTCCAGAAGCCTCCGGTCTTCTCCGTGATCACTCGCGCCGCTTCGACCATATCGCGCGTGAGTTTCTCGGTCATACCGCCGCTTTCACTGGGCACAATCTGCAGATGGGCCCCCAGAATCCGCATGTGGTCGAGCTTCTCCTGGGAAAAAGCATCCGACGACACGATATGCAGGGGATATTTTTTCACCGCGCACACAAACGCCAGTGAAACTCCCGTGCTCCCTCCGGTGTATTCGACGACGGTGCCGCCCGGCTCGAGCCGCCCATCAGCTTCGGCCGCCTCGATCATGGCCAACGCCATCCGGTCTTTCATGCTCCCGGTTGGATTCTCGCTCTCGATCTTCAGCAGGATACGGGCGCCGTTTGCGGGGACGATATTGCGAAGCGCTAATAAAGAGGTGTTGCCGATACGGTCCAGGATGGTTTCGCGCAAATCGCTCATGATGGCAGGTTACTCCGCGCGGCCGGCAATCGACATCCGGTCACCGCGCAACAACACGCAGGTACGGTAAACTCTCCGCTCATGATCCGCAGATTCTCTTTCTTGATGATCCTGGGGCTGGTCTGGATTCCAGCTCTCGCACTCGGGCAATCCAAGCAAACGGAAGCGTCGACCGCTTCTTCCGGCCCTGCTGTTCGCGAACTTGCCTGGGACACCTACCTCGACAAAGTTGAAGGCGCGTGGCTAGGCAAGATGATCGGCGTAACGTTCGGGGCGCCGTGGGAATTTCAGTACCAGGGTACGCCGATCGGCTTCGACATCACCGACTGGCCGCTTTCGCCAACTCGAATGAAAGACTACAGGCAACGGGCGACGAACAAGCCGGGCGACTGGATCCCAATCACGGCCGAGGCCAACAACCAGCAAGTGCATATCAACCACGACTTCATCCTCGAGTCTGAAAAGGAACACCCCAGCTTTGGCATTCCCGACAACGACGATATCTACATCAACCTGTTGTTTCTGTATTCGATGCGACGCTACGGCATTGACGTCGACCCCGTCACCGTCGCCCGCGAGTGGGACAAGAAGATCCGCCAGGTCTGGCACGCGAATGATGCCGGGCTGGCGAACATCCGCAAGGGCATCCTGCCTCCCGACTCCGGCAATCCGCGCTACAACGTGCATGCCGATGATATCGACTTTCAGATCGAGTCCGACATTTTCGGGATGATCGCTCCCGGCCTGCCGCAGGTTTCCAACCGCTACGGCGAGCGCATGGGACACATCATGAATTACGGCGACGGAGTCTACGGAGGAATGTTCGTCTCCGCCATGTACGCCCAGGCCTTCTTTGCCAAGAACGTTCGGGAGGTAGTCGACGGCGGCCTCAAGGCGATCCCGGCGCAGAGCCTTTATGCGCAGACGATTCGCGATGTCATCACGTGGCACGATCAGTATCCGAACGACTGGCTGAAGACCTGGCACCTCGTCCAGGCAAAATGGGGAGAAGTCGACCATTGCCCCGATGGCTACAAGCAGCCCTTCAACATCGACGCCAAGCTGAATGGCGCCTATGTCGTCATGGGACTCCTGTATGGCGAAGGCGATTTCTACAAGACCATGAACTACGCCACCCGCGGCGGACAGGACGCCGACTGCAATCCATCGAATGCCGTGGGTATCCTCGGAACGATGATGGGAGCTCATGCGATTCCGGCGGAGTATCGCGATCCGGTGCACAACATCTACTGGAACAAGACACTGGCCGGACTTCCCGACTCCTATGAAGTCGACGTGCTCGCCGAAGACACGGCGCAAGTCGGCCTCAAGATCGTGCTCGCGAACGGAGGAGAAGCCACGACACGCTCAGGAAAGCTCGTGCTGCGAATTCCGGTTCAGGAACCAGTGCCACCGGCTCATCTGGAGCAGGTGAAGTGGGATGGCGATCGACCGGTGTTCTAGGGTTCGGCGTGAGTCTGGCTCGTCGACACTTTCCGTCCTCAACGAATTGTCATTCCGAGCCTGTCCGCAGCCGAAGGCGAGGATGAGCGAAGAATCTGCCGTTGGGATGAAGAGTTGCAGATCCCTCGCCGCGCGCTCAGTCGCTCCGCTCCTTGACGCTTTGCTCGGGATGACAAATCCTAAGGCAATGACATGCGAGCCGTTTGGTGTCGCCGTAGGAGTGACTCTTTTCTCAGTTCGCCACCAGCTTGTAGAGTGTTCCGCCTAAATCCAGAACGTAAAGTTCGTTGTTCGTCGCGCGGCCGAAAGCGCTGATATTGAACCCGGCGTTGAGCAACGTCGCGCGGTTCCACGTTCCCGGCGGATTCTCCTTCAGCGTCCAGATCTGGCCGCTGCCATAATCCCCAAACACATACATGCCCTGCAACGCCGGAATCGCCTTCCCCCGATAAACGTATCCACCGATGATCGCGATGCCTTGGGAGTGATCGTATTCGCTGATCGGCGGAATCAACCCGGCGGTGCCGCAGCTCGATCCCGGGGGATAGCAGTGATTGCCTTCCATGATGTTCCAGCCGAAGTTTCCGCCCTTCGCCAGAATATCGACTTCCTCCCAGTTGCCCTGGCCGACATCTCCGATGAAGAACCGCTTTGACTTCATGTCGTAGGAGAAGCGCCATGGGTTACGGAATCCATAAGCCCATATTTCGCCGCGGGCGCCGCTCACTCCGACAAAGGGATTGTCCGGAGGAATGCCATACGGAGAACCGGAGTTCACATCGATGCGAAGCATCTTACCGAGGAGGGTTCCCAGGTTCTGGCCGTTGTCCTGTGGGTCACCGCCGGAACCCCCGTCGCCCATCGCAATGTAGAGGAACCCGTCTTTGCCGAAAACCATCTGTCCTGCCTTGTGATTGTCGAAAGGCTGGTTAAAGGAGAGCAGCACCCGGCCGCTCGCAGGATCGGCGTGATTGCGATCGGTGGAGGAAACGTGATACTCCGCAATCGCAGTCTGTAGCTGACCACTCACCCTCCGTGTGTAGTTCACGAAGAAGCGGCCGTTCGTCTTGTATTGCGGATGAAACGCGACGCCGAGCAACCCTTTCTCGCCCCCCGATTCGATGATGTTGTGAATATCGAGGAAGGGGGTGGCCAGCAACTTCTTCCCTTTCACGATGCGGATGGTGCCACCCTGCTCCACGATGAAGAAACGCCCTGTGCCATCGCGGGAAATCTGGAAGTCAACCGGGAAACTGAGTCCGGAAATCACGGGTTGCAAATGCCTGGGCGTTTGCGCCGAAACCGCAGCCGCGGCGAGCGCGAGAATTAGGGATCCGAAGACAAACCGCCTATCGATACGGCGTGCAAGGTGAAAACGCCAGAATGCTGGGGCGGGCCGGCAATCGTTCATGTTTTTCCTCCAATGCGGAACGCGGGTTACGTAGATACGGAGAGACAGGGTGAGTTGCCTCTGCGCGAGCAATTGAAGCTCCAGAGGCCGGGGGCCGCGAGATGAACGCTTTGCACGAACCCGCTTTCCAGCCTGCAGCAAAGTTTTCGCAGAGGTGTGCAAGGATTGCGTGTGACCTGCCGGTTACCTGGCCGGTCCCACGAACGAACCGTTGGTATAATCACGCCCACTTCCAAATTCATGAAACGAGAATGTAAAGACCGGGAACTGGGAATGGACCGTCCCATCTCGCGCCGTGACTTCCTCAACGGTGTGGCGGTGGGAATCGGCGGCGTGGTAGCGGCGCAGGGCGCGCTGGCTGCCCTGGCGCCCACAGAGTTCGATACGGGGGCCTTGGCCGAGTTCGCACCGGAGAAGGCTGCCAATTACTATCCTCCGGCGCTCACAGGCATGCGCGGCAACCACGATGGGACCTATACCTATGCTCACCGCCTGCGTGATGGAGAAGCGTGGGACGCAGACGGTGCGGCACAAGCTGCCGGTGAAACCTATGACTTAGTTGTGGTGGGCGGCGGCATTAGCGGACTGGCAGCCGCTCACTTCTTCCGCAAGGATGCAGGGTCCAAAGCCCGAATCCTGATTCTCGACAATCACGACGACTTCGGCGGCCACGCCAAACGCAATGAGTTTCATGCCGGCGGGCGGATGCTCCTCGGCTATGGCGGAACGCAATCGATCGAAAGCCCCGGTAAATACAGCGCCGACGCGAAAGCGCTGCTGGTCGAACTGGGAATCGACACCCAGAAGTTCTACAAAGCTTATGACCAGAAGCTGTACTCGTCGCGCAAGCTGGGCACGGGTTGCTTCTTCGACAAAGAGACGTTCGGCGAGGACCGGCTTGTGCCGGGGATGGGCTCCACTTCGTGGCCGGAATGGCTGGCGAAGACTCCATTGGGCGATGAGGTGCGGCGTGACATCGCGCGGCTGTACACGGAAAAGGTGGATTACCTGCCGGGTCTCTCCGTGGCCGAAAGGCGCGTGCGGCTGGCCAAGATCAGCTATGCCGATTTTCTGACCAAGATCTGCCAGGCCCATCCGGAATCGCTCAAGTTCTTCCAGAGCTACACGCATGATCTGTTCGCGGTGGGGATCGATGCCGTTCCGGCGATTGCCTGCTACGAGTCCGGCGACGACTACGGCGGGATCAGCTATCCGGGATTTCAGGGTATGGACCTCGGCGCCGACGAAGAAAAAGAAGAGCCATATATCTTCCACTTCCCGGACGGCAATGCCTCGATTGCACGTCTGCTTGTGCGGACGCTAATTCCAGGTTCGCTTCCCGGCCACACCATGGAAGATGTCGTCACGGCGCGTGCTGACTACAGCACGCTCGATCAGAAAGAGTCGCCGGTGCGGATCCGGTTGAATAGCACGGTCGTGCATGTGAAACAAGCCGGACAAGGAGCAGCGCGCGAGGTTGAGGTTGCTTACGCCCGCGGCAAGACGCTGCACAGCGTGCGCGCGAAGCAGTGCGTGCTCGCCTGCTACAACGGAATGATCCCGTACCTGTGTCCGGAACTGCCGGAGAAGCAGAAAGAAGCGCTGGCGTACCTGGTGAAGGCGCCCCTTGTTTATACGCACGTCGCGATTCGCAACTGGACTTCGTTCGACAAGCTCGGCGTTCGGCAGATCGAGTCGCCGGGCAGCTATCACGTCTATACCGCGCTCGACTTCCCGGTGAGCCTCGGCGAATACCAATTCCCCGGCAAGCCGGACGAGCCAATGATCCTCTTCATGCTCCGCACACCCTGCAAGCCGGGACTACCGATGCGCGATCAGCATCGGGCGGGGCGCGCAGAACTCATGCGTACGCCATTCTCCACTTTCGAGCGCAACGTCCGCGACCAGTTGGGACGCATGCTCGGCGGCGCCGGCTTTGATCCGGCACGCGACATCGAGGGCCTGACGGTCAACCGCTGGGCGCACGGCTACGCCTACCTCTACAACCCGCTGTTCGATCCCGACTGGGCCGAAGGAGAGCAGCCCTGGGTCGTGGGCCGCAAGCCCTTCGGGCAGATCGCGATCGCCAACTCCGACGCCGCTGCTTCGGCCTATACCGACGCCGCTATTGACCAGGCCTTCCGTGCCGTGCGCGAGTTGCGGGCGGCAAAGGCATAGCCATTCAAGGCTCAAAGCTTTTCGAGTGACATATCACTGAAAATCGGCTTGTTGTGTGAGTAGGCTTGCCTTTGATGAACGGAGGAACAAGCCATGGCCGAACCCCCGGTTGAGCAAGTGGCCGTAACTGCTGTGGTGAGCCATCATCATTGCGAAGATTGCGGATTGAGACGCCGTGCGGAAGCGCGACCGGAATCGCTGCTGGCCCGAATCTGGCGTTGGCACACAGGCTGGTGTCCGGGATGGAAATCGTACCAGCGATGGCTCGCAGCGCATGCGGATCAGCTGACAGCAAATCGGAACTGATGGTGTCCGGCGACGCTGAGACGACAGAAGCAAAGCAGGGCTGAGAGTTCGGAGAGCAGCGCGGGGCGGACGACCAGTCCGCCCCGGTTGCATCGTGGACTTCGGGAACAGGATCCCAGCCTTAGCGAACAATTACATTTGGATCGGCTGCCATCTCTGCGGCAGGTGGCTGGATGAAATAGGCATAGAACCCAGGCTCAACATCAGCCTTCAGGGCAGGTGACTTCACCTCACCCTGAGGAGGCACGACAAAGTCATTCCCTTGAAACGGGCTGTTTGTGAAATGGATCGTGTATGGATTTCTGGTTGAGTTCTTCCACGTGATCGTGTCTTTCGACGTGCGATGAATCTCACAATCACGGGCCATGACATAGTGCTCGGGACTGTCGTCTTCCATGAGCTTTACGAGATGTTCCATAGCAAATCCTCCTGTCGCAAAAGAAGGTGTTAGTGTCCGGCTGACGAAGCCAGCAGCTTCTGAAAGCGCGGATCCTGGTGGAGGGGCCCAAAGACAGGATCGTCGCGGACACTGGCGGGCGAGAATCCTGCCGCGAGTGACTTACGGAGCCAGACAAGCGCCTGGTTCGTGTTGCCCGTTTGCTCGTAAACAAGCGCAACTTCAAAGAGCGATTCCGGGTTCTGCGGCTCGCTCTTCAGGCTGCGCTGCAGGGTAGCAAAAGCCTCAGCCTTTTCTCCCAGCATGGCGTGATATTTGGCGAGCTTGATGAGCAAGGAATCGTCTCTGGGGTTGACACGGGCTTCATCTTTGGCCAGCGCGATCGCCTTGCGATAGGCGTCGTCAGCCTGCCCTTGCCATCCCGGCATGGCGTGGTAGGCGTCGCCGAGATTGCCTTGAATCAGGTAGCTGCGGGGATCGAGTTCTCCGGCCCTGGAATAGGCGGCAGCGGCCTCCGCATAGCGTTGCGTGTAGAAATAAGCGCAGCCGAGGTTCGAGAAGGCATCAGCCGTGGGACTGATTTCGACTGCGTGCCCAAACGTGGGGATTGCATCCGAATAACGGCCTTGGAGAAGCTGCATGGCGCCGAGGTTGCTGAAACCGCGCACGTTGTCCGGCTGGAGTGAAGTCACGACGGAGAAGCTTTTTTCGGCCTCCCGATAGTGACCCTGTCTCCAGTAGAACGTGCCGAGATAGTTGTAGACCGCCCAATAGTTGGGGCGACGAGCGATGGCATCTTTGTAGACCGTCTCGGCTTCGGCGATTTGGCCCCGCCGCTCGAGCGATTCGGCAAGGCCGAGACGGGCGGCGTCATCCGCGGGTTTCAGCCGAATCGCACGGCGGAATTGCTCTTCCGCTTGTTCGTATTTTCCCGTGCCATTGTAAGCGGCACCCAGGCAGTCGTAGCCTTCGGCGGTTTCAGGCGCCAGCCTGACCGCTTTTGTGCATGCATCCAGAGACATTTGAACCCAATGAGACTCGTGCGTCAGCTCAAATTGACGCCAGTAGGCTTCTCCCAGACCGGCATAGGCGAGAGGGAAATTGGGGTCGCGCTCGAGCGCATGCTGGAAAACGGTGATGGCGTTCTGCAGGTTTGCCGGCTTGTGGAAGTCCTCGATGTAACCGCGGCCCTGGAGGTAAAAGTCGTAGGCGGCGGGCTGCTGAGTGCCGCGCGCGCCGAACTGGGCGAGTTCCTGCGCGTCAAGTTCCAATTCCAGGGACTTCATTGCGCTTTGCGCAATACGATCCTCAAGCGCAAACGGATCTCCGCTGCCGGCGGTAATCGTGTCGCCACGGAGCTGGCGCTGCGTAAGCGGGTCGGTGATCGCGTAGTTCACGCGGACAAATCCGCCTGACCAGGACATGCTGCCTTCCACCACTAGGTTGGCTCCGAGAGAGCGCCGGGCTTCGCGCGCAGTGGTGATGTTCTGCGCGCGAATCTCGCTGGGAGCCACAATCTGGAGCCGGTGCCGATCGGAAAGCGATGCGAGTCGCGCACTCAACGTAGCTGCAAGACCTTCTGAAAAGGCCTGCCGCGCAGGATCGCCGCCCGTGACCTGGAAGGGCAAGACAGCGACGTTCTTGTTGGGGGGCATCACATCGGTCTGGATCTGGTTCCACAGCCAGGTACGGACCCTAGGAACCGCGAGAAGCAGGAGCAACGCGACCGCCACGAGCACGCATGGAATAATGCGTTTCGCGGCCATGCTCCTGCGCAGATAAGCCAGAAACAGAAGCAGGCGCGACCGCGAGGAGCGAATCCGCCGCAAGTCGCCCAAAACCTCCGATGCCGTCGCGTGGCGCCGTCGCGGATCCTTTGCAAGCATACGGAAGATGATTCGTTCGAGCTCGAGTGGCACTCCCGGGCTCAGGCGGCGGAGCGGGATCGGGTCATCCTGCAGGATGCGAGCAGCTGTGCCAACCCGTGATTCCGCGTGGAACGGGTGCGTTCCCGCCAACATCTCGTAGAAAACGACACCCAGGGAAAAGATATCGGCGCGCTCGTCGACGGGGTGTTCGCACAGGACCTCGGGCGCGGTGTAACCCGAAGTACCGCCAACATGGGCGAGGCCGGAGGCGCTGGTGGTGGCGTCCGTTGGACGGACAAAGTGCCGTGAAAGGCCAAAATCGAGCAGCTTGGCCTGGCCCGCAGGCGTAAGCATGATGTTTTCGGGCTTGATATCGCAATGCAGCACTCGATGTTCATGGGCGACCGCAAGTCCGCTGGCGCACTGCAGGGCAATGGTCAGGAATTCATCCAGCGTCAGGCGATAATCGAGGCGCTGCCGGAGAGTCTTGCCCTCGACGTACTCCATGATCAGGAGGAGTTCCCCGTTCTCCTCGAGCACGTCGTAGCAGGCGGCAATATTCCGGTCAGCAAGCTGCGCGGTCCGCTCGGCTTCCTGAAAGAAACGCCTTCGGTCTTCGGGATTGGATCGCAGGGCTGTCGACAAGCGCTTGATGGCTACAAGCTTCTTGAGACGTGTGTCCTGAGCGCAGTAGACCTCACCCATGCCACCCCGGCCGAGGGAACCGAGAATGACAAAACGACCTCCTACGCAGCCGCTCAATGGCCCACTGGTGAAGTGGGACGTGGCCAGGTCGTATTCGGAGCCAGCCATAGGCTCACCTCCCGGAGGTGGGGAAGTGAAACTGGGGCCCTCGGCGCACAGAAGAACTCTTCTCTATCTCACGGCATGCTACTGCGATCAAGCGGGATCGACAAGGACACGCAGCACAAATAGCCTCCTGCCGGTGCAGAAATGGGAAGAGAAGGAACCGATTGCGTCCCTGCTGCCGATAGAGTCGGGATCACGCGGAACGCGATGTGCTCGGCTGAATCGCTTTGACGTGGGCATATGGGGCCTTTCGGGAAGTCCACTGCAAGGGCCTTCAAGAGCCGGTGTGATAACGATTTGGCTCTCGCATCGTCAGATGTGTGAACAGAAGTCACCTGAAGATTTCACACGGGAGAGGACGGATGAGGCGATTTTTGGGGCTGTGGGTCCTGGCGTGCGCGGCTGGCGCACTTGGCCAATCGATGTTTCACGGCGATCCGGCGCATACCGGCGCCTATCAGACGGCCGGGCCCAAAGAATTGAAGGGAGTGAAGTGGAGTTTCAAGACCGGCGGACCGATCGTAGGATCTCCCTCCATTGCCGACGGCGTGGTCTACATCACCAGCTTGGACCGGCGTCTCTATGCCATCGATGAGGAGACCGGTAAAGAGAAATGGAAGTTCGAGTCGCGCATGCCGATGGCCTCCACGCCCGCCGTGGTGGGCAACACCGTGTACTTCGTATCGTCAGCGGGCGCTCTGGCGGCGCTCGATGGAGCCACAGGCAAGCCGAAGTGGGTGTTCGCGACCGAGTTTGAGCGCAAATTCGAGGCCAAGAACCTGCATGGCTATCCCTCACCGGCCCAGACGATTCCCGATGCCTGGGATCTGTGGATCTCGTCACCGGCAGTAGTCAACGGCAAAGTCTATTTCGGCAGCGGTGACGGAGTGTACGCAGTGAACGCCGACACCGGCACCGTGGCCTGGAAGTTCTCGACCAAAGATGTAGTTCACGCTTCGCCCGCCGTGGTGAATGGCGTGGCGTACATCGGAAGCTGGGACAGCAGGCTCTATGCCATCGACGCCGAGACTGGCCAGCAGAAATGGGCGTTCCAGGCGGGTGAAGACAACACGATTCACAATCAGGTGGGATTCCAGTCGTCGCCGGCGGTGGCGGATGGAATCGTGTATGTCGGTTGCCGCGATGGACATGTCTACGCGATCGACGCAGCGACCGGAGCGAAGAAGTGGGACTATCCGACGAGCAAATCGTGGGTCAACGGAACGCCAGCAGTGCGCGACGGTGCCGTGTATGTCGGCACTTCGGACAGCGCGCGCTTTATGGCGCTCGACGCCAAGACTGGCCGCCTGCGCTGGAATTTTAATGCCAAGGCCTACATGTTTTCGTCAGCGGCCCTGGCCGGAGATTTGGCCTATGTCGGAGATCACAACGGAAAGCTGTACGCTGTCGATGTGAAAACGGGCCAGCTGGCCTGGGAATTTCAGACGGAAGCGTCAAAGAAGGACCCGATGAAAGTGCTGAATGCCGATGGGAGCCTGAATCAGGAGGCGTTTGCACCACTGTTCAGCGATTTTGAGGACATGTACATTGATTTCTACCGGTTCACGACGATCGGCGCGATTCTCTCCTCGCCCGTGGTCGACAAAGGAGTCGTGTACGTCGGGAGCATGGACGGAAACCTCTATGCATTGCAGTAGAGTTCGTTGCGTGCTTCGGCTCCTCGGACTCTTACTTCTGTTGCCCGCTCTTCTGACCGCGCAGGCCGCGACGCACGACCGCGCCTTCTGGCGCTCCATTGCCGAGAGCAAATACGCGGTGCCACCGGGCGAATCTGCCGACGCGCTCGCGCACGAACTCAGCGGCCTCCTGGCGTCGCCTGATCCCGAACTGCGCGACGATCTCGCCTATTCGATCCTGACGCGATGGATCTACAGCCGTAACAACATCCTCTCCACATCCACCCTGATCTCCCTTACCGATGAGTGGCGCGCCAACCTGAAGAGCGGCCTCGGCGAGAACGGGACCGACTCCGTGCTCAGGCGTTCGTTTTCCGCGCTCATGCTTTCCTCGATGGCGCGGCGCGAGGCGAAAGCGCCGTTCATGGGCGCGGAGCGATACCACCAGCTGGTTGCTGAGGGAATCGCGTACCTGCAGACCGAGCGCGACCTGCGCGGCTATGACGCAAAGCTGCACTGGATTCACGCCACCGCCCACACCGCCGATCTGCTTGGCGCTCTGGCGGACAGTTCCCTGCTCACGCGCGAGGAAGGAGTCGCAATTCTCGCCGCGATCAGTTCGCGCTTAGCGACTGCTCCTGAGGTCTATGCTCAGGGCGAGCAGGACCGCCTGGCCGACGCCATCGTCTCGGTTGTTCGACGCTCCGACTTCGATGCCGCGTCTTTCGATTCGTGGCTCAAGCAGATTCAGGACGAAGATCGCAACGTGTGGACCGCGACTACCGTGGAGGGTCTCGCCCACTATCAGAACCACAACTACATGCTGCAGGCACTCATGGTCCGACTGGCGCTCCAGCCGGAATCGGCGCTCATGAGCAAATATCGAGAGAAGGTCCTGGCAGTCCTTCGCGATCGTTGAGTTCAACGACACTTCAGGTAACCATCGGCTTGATTACCGCCGCCGTGCGCGAGGACTTCTCCGCCTAGTAAAGTTCCACACCGAATCGCCGATCTTATGCATCGGGGCATAAAGGAGTGTGTTTTCGATGATCCATCCAGTCAGCAGCGCTCACCAGAACCACACGAACCATGCAACCCAGGTCTCGCCGCAGCAGCGGCCTCAGCCAAAGCCACAGACCAGCGAAGTGCAGGACAAAGTCACGCTCCGCCACACCGGCGACACGGATCACGACGGCGACAGCAAGTAACCGGAACGCGTCTTACAATGTCGTTTCCGTCGCCGCTGCGTCTGGCACGGCGGGTGTTCGGAGGGCGCCGGCCGGCAAGGCGGCTTCTCTCCGACCCGCTGCACTCGAGCGTTCCGGCGCTGCGCGGCGCCGAGATCGCCGCGATCTATCATGGTTGCCGGGTGGCCGGCGATTTCTATGAGTTTCTCCGCGTCGGCGTCGGCCGCGCACTCTTCGGGCTCTTCGACATCGCGGGGCGCCGCGAGGACACTCGCGCAATTCTCGTCGCCGCGCAGCATACCTTTCGTACAGCCGGGGCAAAGCTCTTCGCTCACGCCGACGTCAACGAGCCCGTGGCGATGATCGATCTGTCACAACAGCTCAACCGTACCATCCTGCGTGCAGCGGGTGTGCGCAGTTGCCCCGCGTTCATCGGCTGCTACAACGAGACTTTGGGAACGGTCTGCTATGCCAACGCCGGGCACACTCCTGCGCTGGTCACGGACCGCACCGGAATCACGCAACTGGAAGCGACGGGCCTGCCACTTGGCCTGTTCTCTCACACCACGCGCAGTGCTTCGACCTGCGCGCTCGCCCTCGGCTCGGTGCTCCTGGTTGTTTCTCGCGGGATCGTAGATGCCGCACGCGACGGAGAGGAGTTCGGGCTGGGAGGAGTCGAGTTGAGCCTGCGCAGCGTGGTTGCCGCCGCCGCCCGCGACGTATGCCTGACGATCCTTCACGACGTCCAGCGGTTCATTCCGGATATCGCAGCGGAAAACGACCTGACGGCGCTGGCACTGGTGCGGACCGGAGACACGCAAGCGCCACCAGAATGACCATTCACGAGCACACGACAATCTGCTTCGGGTCGCCGCTCGAAAACGCCCTCCGCTCGAAGTTGCCGAACTTCTGTTCGATCTGGAATCCGTTCGCGCGCACCAGCAGGTCGAGTTCCTGCGGGAAGAAACAGCGCACATCGAGTTGCTCCACCTGAAAATCCTTCTGGCTGGGCAGACTGAAATACCACTTCATCCTGTTCACTTGCGCCGCGTCGTCGTAGACCGCCGTCATTTCCAGCATGATCGTGCCGCGCCCGTGAGGATCTTCATACTGGCGGTCGAAGTGACGGACATTCGGGTCGCGTGTCAGAATCGCCAGCGACGGATTGAACACGTCGAAGACGAACCTTCCTCCCGGCGCAAGGTGCTTGCGCACGTTTGCGAACAACGCCGCCAGCGACGCCTGATCGTGCAGATGCTGCATGGAATTGAACGCCATGAAGATCAAGGCGAACTTGCGCTTTAGTGAGAACGTCCGGCAATCGGCCTCAATCCACTCAATTTCAACGCCCGCCTGAGCCGCCTTTGTGCGAGCATGCGCCAGCATGGACGCCGACTGGTCGAGCCCGACGATTTCCAGTTTGTTCTGAGCGATCGGAATGGTCAGGCGTCCCGTGCCGCAGGCCAGTTCCAGCACCGGATCGCGAGCACGCTTCGCTTCGTCGACGTAGAACGGGACGTCCGGCAACGCCAGTGGGCCGACCATCGCGTCGTAGTGCGGGCCGTCGCGGTAAAGCGGGATGTGTTCGGTACTGGTCATGTGGCATCTCCGGTTTTGATTCGGAAGAATTTCTCAAACCTCATTCAAAGCGCAGTAATTCCCTCTCTTCGTCAAAGAAAACAGTGAGACCTTCGCTCGTGAACCGACCATGCACTTTTTGTCTCGCTATCAACCAGTCCTTGACCGAACGCAGTCCGTCACCCTGGAGCAGTGTTTTGATTTTGTTGCGTCGTTCTCGTGGCACAGACAAGACCGATATTTCCCACTTCGAGTCTAGGTCTCCATACTCGATGGATTGGTTTGACGTCGAGATGCCGACCTTTGAACGTCTGTAGGAGGCGCGCAAGACTATGCGAAGTTTCCAGTTATTGTGGAATGCTGGCTTACACCCCCAGAAGGCAGCACGGTTCATATCAGCCTCGTACCTCCAAAACTTGATTCTCAAGAGGCCTGCCTGGGGAGCTCCAGCAAGGGCCAATGAAATTGCCTCCGCGCCAAGTGGATAGGACTCTGCCTTCGAAATCCGGTCCTTAAACACAACAGGTAACACGGTTGCCTCCAAGCTGCTGAAGAATGGTCCGAGCTTGCGCTCGGACCACATCAGTTAGTTCACCCACCCGTTCGCCGGCTCCTCCAGCGCGCGGATGTACTCGAGGACCGCTTCCGACCAGCCATCGATGTGCGTCCACTTGCCGTAGCCGACACCGTTCTTGTACGACGCCACGTTGATCACATATCCCGACGGGCGAGGGCGCCCGTCGCTCCACGTCTTCGACGTCGGCGAAGGTACCGAGTCGTGCGCCTGCTCGTCAGTGATGACGATCAGACGGTCGTAGCGCTCGCGCTCGTTCAGGTGCTGAACGGCTTCGCCGAGCAAAGTTCCCTGGTGCGGCTGCGAGTGGTCGATCGCGTCGCGCAGCGCGAAGCCACGGCGTGCCGGGACTTCGACACAGCGATCCGAGAACGAGTACACTGCCGCCTTCTCGGCGATCTCGCGCACCAACACTGCGAGACCATACGCCGCGTCGGTGCGCTGCATCTCCGAACGGCGCGAAAGCGGCGCCGTCATCGACCCCGAAACGTCAACCAGCACGATCGTCCGGCCGGCCAGCTTCGGCTGACCCGCAACCGACTTGAGCATCGCCTGCTCGAGCGCCTCCTCCCACTGCGGCGCATACCGCGCGGCAGCGAGAAAGCGGAACGGCAGCACGCGCCCGGTGTTCATCTCGCCGAGCGCCGCCAGCACGAGCGACTCGTCCACTCCGGCTTCGTGCAGATTGCGCAGGTTGCGGAGCAGCGCCAGCGCGCCCAGTTTCTGCTCACGGAGCAGCCGCTCCCACGCCTCGCGCTTCGGGGCTCCGCCTTCCTTGCCCGACTCCGAGAGTGCAACCTCCCAGGTATCGGGCGTGGTCAGGCGTCCCCAGACGAGCCGCTTCCACACCGCCGCCTGGGCCGCGTCGCGCGGCTTGGCGTGCGAGAGGAAGAGCACGTCGCGCAGCTTGATCGGCCC
>DATIWL010000124.1:0-4302 GCA_035519435.1 Terriglobales bacterium | reverse complement strand
GTAACAACACAGTCTTCCAGTATTCGGCGACCGGCTCGATCGACCAGGACCGCATCGAATGGGTCTTCGTAGCAGGATGATAAGGACTTCTCCACTCATCTTGCACGACTTTGGAAGACGCTCAACCAACATCCAGCGGCTTTTACTCAGTCACAGAACTGTAACTAAGGAGATAACCAATGAGACTCAAGCAACATCTGCAATGTATCCGTCGCACGTCCGAGCTGGGCAAGCGCGGTGGTCTCACGCTTATCGCTGCAGCCGCCCTTAGCGCGGTCGTTCACGCACAGGCGTGGGGTGAAGAATCGAACGACGTCGTCTACGCAGAATCGAACAGTCCAGCGGGCAACGCAATTCTGGCCTTTAAGAATGATGGGAGCGGAAAGCTGACTTTCCTCAGCAGCACGCCGGCCGGTGGCACTGGGGTCTACGATCCAAGCTTCGCGCTTGGTCCATTTGATTCAGACCAGAATCTCCTGGTGAGCCGCCGGCGTTCGCTCTTGTTTGCGGTGAACTCCGGTTCCAATTCTATTGCTGTATTCCATATCCGTTCGGACGGCAGTCTCTCTGCGGTAAGCGGTTCGCCGTTTCCTTCTGGTGGCAGCGATCCGGTCAGCGTCGGGCTTCTCGGCGATGTTCTGACGGTAGTCAATAAAGCACAAGACCCGGCTCAAAATACAAACCGCACTTTGCCAAACTACACAACCTTTCACGTCGATCATGACGGAACACTTGATCCTGTCGATCGTTCAACTGTGCCGGTCGCCTATGGAAGCTCGCCATCCCAGGCGCTAATCGCCGCGCAGGGGCCTTTCGTCTTTGGAGCCGACTTCCAGGCGGGCTTGCTGCAATCTTTCGTAGTGGACGAAGACGGCCGCCTGCATCAGCACCCCCCGCGCGCGATTCCGGACTCCGTCTACGCTGACGCCGATGCGCCCCATCTGCCGCTCGGGTTACGCACTCATCCTAAGCTGCCCATTCTGTACGTCGACCTCGTAACCATAAGCAAAGTCGCCGTCTTTCAATATGGTGAGCATGGCGTACTATCGTTTGTGCGGACGGTCACTGACTCCGGCCAGGCCCCCTGCTGGGTTGTCGTGAACCACCCTGGGACTCGGCTTTATGTAACCAACACCGGAGACAATTCCGTTTCGGTCTATGATCTCCGTGACCCCTGGCAACCGAAGGAGATCCAACATTTCGTCATGGCCGGAACCACTGGCAGCCCTTTCTCCACCGTGATCGACGACTCCGACCGTTTCATTTACGTGTCGAGCGAGGTCAGCGGCGCGAGTTCCGCTGCTGCCGCGAACGCGATTCACACTCTGCAAGTGGGCTCTGACGGCACATTATCTGAACCGTTCCCACCTACGGTGCTTCCAGTAAATGGGGTTGCTCGGGCACAAGGTGTAGCGGTGTTCTCCACCAAGTAATTTCGATGGGATGCATCCTGGGCTAGGATGATTGCAGAGCTGGAAATCACTGGAGCCAGCCGGCGGTACGCATCAATTTGCGTGCCGTCGGCGATGACAAATTTACTTTGTCGTGCGCGCAAGTTGTCGTGCGCGCAAGCTAAAGCTTGCTACCGGTGCCCTCACCGTAGCGTTACGCTTTCTGTCGCTTGGACGCATTTGTCACCAACAGAATTCCGGCACCGATCAAGACTACACCAGCGATTAGTTGATGGCCCGACCGCCTCGCCAAGCGTGAGGGCACAGATCAAAATGCCAAGACTGGGAGTCGTCATAAGCGCCATCGACATCGTGCTTGCCCGAATATGGCGACCCGCTTCCACGACTGCCCAATAGGCAAACGCGGTTGCAATCGGACCAACATAGGCAAGGGATCCCGCGCCACCTAATCAGCAGGTCAAGCAAGATCCGATGTCCCAGACTAGACCCCTGACCGCACCGGCCGTCCGGCGAAATTGCTTCTCGCGTGGCAGATCCGGCAACCACGGCCTCAACCATGTTCTGATTTCGCGATGCTTCGCTCAGAATTTCTCAGCCGCCGGCCGCAGATCAATCTCGTGCGTCCATGCGCTGCGCTTCTGCCGATAAAGCTGGTAGTAAGCTTCAGCGATTTCGCTCGGCTTCAGAACGCTCTCCTGCGGCGTCCCACCTTCCTGGCCAATCATGCCGTCGATGATGACGTGCGCCACGTGAACACCCCTGGCTGCGCTTCAGGGCGGTTTGCTCCTGGCACATGGCCCTCGATCATGTCGCTGCGCACCTGAGGTGATGTGAGGTGCTGACTAGCGCACGCCGCTGCGCTTCACCACGTAGGCCGGAATGCGCACGCCGTCGATCTCGCCCTGCCCCGCGGCTGATGCCTCGTCAAACGCTGCGAGCGTGCTGGCGGCAGCAGGAAGCTCGAATCCGCGCGAGCGCGCCTCTTCGAGCATTGCGCGCAAGTCCTTGCGCATTGAATCGAGGTCGAAAGTCGCGGGTCCGGTCTCCTCTCCAGCGAGCGCTTTCGCGACCAGCGCAGATCTGTTCTTTAGTACGTTCGTGCCGCCGCCCGTCTCGGCGAAGAGCTCGACCAAAGCGGCGGCATCAAGGCCAAGTGGCCGTGCGAGCGCCATGGCCTCCCCGAACGCCTCCCAGAAGACGATCAGCGGCAAATTGACCGCCAGCTTCATTGTTGCGCCGGCACCGATCGCACCGCAGCGCTCAATGCGCCGGCACATCTGTTCGAGGAGCGGCTTGGCGCGCCCGAACGCGGCATCGTCCGCGCCGACCAAGCCGATCAGCTTGCCCTCACGTGCCGGTCCGACCGTGCCTCCCACCGGGCATTCGACCATCTGCGCGCCCTGTTTCTCGACCGCCGCGGCGAGGGCGCGTTCGGTATCGGGGCGCACGGTGCTCATCTCGATGAAAAGCCTGCCCTTGACGTCAACCGATAGCAGGCCCGATGGCCCGCGATACACCGAGTCGATTGCCGCAGCATTCGTGAGAATGCTTATCACCGCTTCGCATCCGCTCGCCAGCTCCGCCGCCGTGGCGGCAACTCGAGCGCCGGCGTCCTGTGACGCTTTCGTCTTTTCCCGCGATCGGTTCCACACCGTCACCGTGTGGCCACACTCGATGAGCCGCTGTGCGATGGCGCTGCCCATGCGGCCGGTTCCCGCAATTCCGATTTTCATGGAGACCTCCATGAGTAGAGTGTTTGAACTTCTACGCCACCGACAGGGGATAATTCGACGGGAACAGCGCGCGCTTTGCCTCCTCGTCCATCTCCTGTTTGAAGGAGACGTGTTTGCCGACGGCACGCGCGCCCGCCACGGCTGGCCGCGCGTTGATCGCCGTGAACCAGCGCTGCACATTGGGGTAGGCCAACAGTGGGTCGGCGTCGCCAGCCAACACGATGGGAGCGCGGTCAATCCAACCCCAGGCCGCCATGTCGACGATCGAGTAAGCAGTGCCCACAATATAGTCGCGTCCCTTCAAGTGGGTATCGAGTACGCGGTAGTGGCGATCCGCCTCGCGCCGGTAGCGGTTGATCGCGTAAGGGATCTGCTCTGGCGCCGCCCGCTGAAAATGCACGGCCTGTCCCGAATAAGGGCCGACGCCCGTCGCTACGAACATGAGCCAGGACAGCAGGTCTCCGCGGTCCGCAGCGCTGCCGACGAAACGGCCGGTCTTGTCGCCGAGATAGAGCAGGATCGCGCTGGAATCGAACACCCTCACGCTCGCACCGCCGGCACCGTCGGTATCGACGATTGCGGGCAGTTTTCCGTTCGGGTTGATAGTTCTAAATTCGAACGTGTGCTGTTCGCCCTTGCGGGTATCGACGGGGACGACCTCGTATGCGATACCAGCCTCTTCCAGGAACAATGCGACCTTCAATGGATTCGGTGTCGGATGAAAGTAGAAGCGGATCAATGCAGCCTCCCTGGATTAACGCAGCGTTAGAAGAAAACGCTCGACTGCCCGATCGAGGTTGCCGGTGTAACTCCGAGCAACCCACGAAGCCGTAGCCCGTTCACTTGGCTCATGACTACGGCGCTGCCCGTGACAGCTTGGGGTCCACCGGGTTCGGATAGTATCCCTGCGTACGTTCCCGACGATATGCTGGGTAGCGGAATAGCGATAGGCCGTAAAATAAGTCCGCACGAACTGGGCAAACGCGGACGGGCCGCCGCTCCCGGCAGGCGTAGCTTTTCCTTCCTTGCCCTGGAAGAAGAGTTGAAGTTTTGCATCATCGGTCAGGCACTGCTTGAACTTCGCAGTTGCGCTGGCGAGTCCGGCGTCTGCGCCTTCGTGCACGCCCGCGTTCCCAAGAATGTCGACCGCATATGCG
>DATIWL010000123.1:0-6134 GCA_035519435.1 Terriglobales bacterium | reverse complement strand
TTCTCCAGACCGGCGGTTGTTAACTCGGTACTAGGTACTGGATGCTCGCTATGTCTGAATAATGCGCGGCGTGATGAAGAAGATCAGTTCCTGGTTCGAGGTGTTCACCTGCGTGTGCTTGAACAGGTTGCCCAGAACTGGAATGTTGCCGAGCAGCGGCACCTGCGAGATGTTGATCGAGTTCTGAGTCTGGATGACGCCGCCGATCACCACCGTTCCGCCATCGGTCACCAGCACCTGCGTGGTGGCCTGCTGCGTGATCAGTTCGGGGTTGCCCTGCACTTCCTGCCCAAAGTTCGGCGTGGTGTTTTCCACGTCGACGTTCAGGAAGATTGTGTTCTCCGATGTGATCTGCGGAGTGACAGTCAACCGCAGGAAGGCATCGACGTAGGTCACTGTTGGCGGACCGCCCAACTGCGCCTGCGTCACGATTGGAACGCGCACGCCCTGTTTTACAAGCGCCTGAATATTGTTCTGGGTAACTACACGCGGACGAGACAGCACTTTCAGCAAGCCGCGCGATTCCGCCAGTGAGAGCTGGAAGTCCAACCGGACGGTATTGCTGGCGTTGAGGAACGTCAAGCCGCTGGAAGGCTGCGTGACGCCAAGGTTCGAGAACAACGGAATCGTGTTTCCGGTGCCCGACCCGTTCGCCGGCGTTGTGATGTAGCCGGGGGTCAGCCCACCCACGTTGGTCTGGCTCGTGCCGACAGTTGAGTTTCCACCGATGGCGCTGTGCCCGTTGCCCCAGCCGAAGCCCATCTGAGTGCCGATGTCACGCGCGAACTGCCGGGTTGCGGCCACCACGCGCGCTTCGATTTCGACTTCCTGCGTCTTGCGGTCGAGCTGCGTGAGCAGGCGGTCGATCACCGGGATCACCTTCGGAATATCGTTAATGATGACTGCGTTGGTGCGATCGTCGGCGACTACATCGCCACGTTGCGACAAGAACTTCTTCGCCGTCGTGATGACATCTTTCGCCTTGGCATAGCTCAGGAAGCGGGTGACCGATACTTTCTCAACCGCCAGCGCTTCCGATTCAATCTGGGCGCGGCGGGCATCGGCTTCGTGCTTCAGTGTGTCGACCGTGGCGATGCGCAGGACGTTGCCTTCCAGCTCACGCGCCAGATCGTTGTTCTTCAGCACGATGTCGAGCGCCTGATCCCACGGCACGTCATCCAGCACGATCGTCAACGTGCCGTGCACGTTCGGATCGAGCACCACATTCAGTCCGCTGATTTCGTGAACCAGGCGGAAGAAATCCTTCAGGTCAACATCCTTCAGGTTCACCGAGATCGGCTCGCCGGTATAGCGCGGGCCGGCTACCGCACCGCCCTGTCCCTGCTGCGCTTTCTGCTCGGCAGCAAGATTCACTGCGGGGGTGATTCCGGTGGAGCTCTGCGCTTGCGCGGGCGAGCTCTGAGCTTGGGCAGCGTGCGCACTCACAGGAAGAAGTTCAGCAGCGGTCTTGTCGGAGAACCGCGCTGCCGCTTCCTCCGCGCGAACGGCCGGCTGGTCAGCCTGGTCGCTCTTCGCATCGCTTTTGGCCTGATAGGCAGGCTCAACGAATACAAACTGATTGGGCGTAGCCTCGCTCTTCTCTGCAGGCTTGGTCGCCGGCACCTCGGCCTTCGGGGCCGAATGCAGCTCCATTACACGCGGAGAGAACGGAGACAGCGGCTTGCCAGCCGGAGCAGCCTCGGCAGCCACAGTCTTGGGCTCCACGGCGTTACCATGCAGGGTCAGCACGAGCTTGCCTGCCGGTCCTGGCGTCAACTCATAGGCCAACGTCTTCTCTAGGTCGACAACCACGCGCGTCGTCGGATGCGCCTGGCCGTCCATGCCGATGCGCACGCCCTTGACTCCAGCCGAACCGACTGCGATGTGCGTCTGTCCGGTCGCCATTACGGTCTCCGGCAGATCGACCACAACGCGGGCGGGTGAGTCCAAAGTCGTGAGCTTTGGCGCGACTGTGCCGCTGGCTCTCATCTCGACACGGATGTTGCCCGCATCGCGGATTACGTTGACTCGATCGAGCTGGCTGGGCGTCTGGGCGGCCGCAGCCACCACCACCATCAGCAGCAACGATACGAACATGGTCAGTTGTTGCTTTCGCATTTCGCCTCTCCCACGCGCGGGCCTGGCCCGCGTGTCCTTCCGGTAACTTGATCTCGGCGCTTCCGGACCGGTCTCCCGGCTCGGCTAGACGGCCGGTGTAAAGATCCGCTTTACCACTTCGTGCGTCGACGTCTTGCCTAGCTTGTCCTGCAATGTTTCCTGGAACACTACGGAATCGCCCGTGATCTTCACTACGTATCCGTTGAACACGGGGTCGTTCTCCCGCAGAAAGTAAGCCTTGCCGAGATTGTTCGTCACTACTGCGATAAACCCGGAGTCGGACTTCACCACTCCGCGCAGGTTGATCGCATTAATCTCCAGGCACTTCTTGCCAGTCGAGCAGCCGGAACCCTGCTGCTGGACAACGGGGCTGAAGAATGGATCGCGCTTCCCATTCATCGCCCACTTCTTCTCATCCGGTTTCGGTTTCGCAGCTTCTGCCGTCTTGGCCGCGGTCACTTCCGGAGCACTTGCCGGAGCCGGAACAGCTTTCGCCGCTACTTCGGCCTTCGTCGGCTGTTTTGACTCAGCCTTCGGAGCAGGAGTCGCCGCTTTTGCAGCGGGCGCTTTCGCGACCGCTACTTTGGTCTCGGGACCCGCTTTCGCAACCACAGGCTTCGGAGCCGGGGCTTCTTTGGCAACCGTCGCCTTGGCCGGTACCGCCTTCGCGGGCACAGGAGCCGGAGTGCTCTTTGCCACTGCCGGAGCCCCGCCCTGCGTGTGCAGAATCAATGTCACTTTGCCTGCCGGGCCTGACGCTACGTCGTAGCTGAGCGCCTTTTCCAGGTCCACTACAACGCTGGTGGTCGGCGGCGTCTTGCCGTCCATCCCGATACGAACTCCTTTAACTCCGCCGCTGCCCACAGGAATCTTTGTCTGCGCGCTGGCCACGATGGTCTCGGGCAACTCAACCAGTAAACGTGCCGGCGAGCTCAGCTTGGTGACGCGCGGAGCCACAGCCCGACTGGAGTTGATCTCAATCTGAATGTCGTCGGAGCCGGGGACTATGCTGACATGCTGCAGCTGATTGCTCTGCTCCGCGCCCTCAGACTTGGAAGCAGACGGCATCGCTTTTGGAGCCGGTTTCGCGGCAGCAACGGCAGGCTTTGCCGGCTCTGCGCTCATAGGCTTCGCCCCGGGAATCGTGGCGGGCTTCACAGTCGGAGCCGGAGCGCCCGCTGCGGGCTTGGCAGTCGACGGCACTCCGGCGGCATCCAGCGCCGCGTTCGTGTCATTCGCCTGCTTCTGCTGCAGCGACTTTGCGACGCTGCGCGCGTTGTCGATGGCGTCCGGGTTCTGTCCCCAGCTTTTCGCGGACAGCGCCGCGCCCGTCATCAGTGCCGTTGCCAGAATGCCAGTTGTCAGCTTCATCGCCGTCTTCATAAGGTTCCCTATCTCGCCGCCGCCGTCGTCGTTGTCGCCGGTTTGGTCCCGGTGGCCGCTGCAGGAGGTTGCAAATCACGACTGAAATACGTCGTGGCAGTAAACGTTGCTACGATGCTCTCGTTGGGCGCGTACTGATACGTCCTCTTCGCCTTCGCCCCGGTCGGATTCTTTGTGGTTGAAATCAGCAATCCGCTGACGTTCACGATCCGCTCCAGCTTGCTCACCCGGTCGAAGAAATTAAGAGCCGAGTAGTACGGACCGTCCAGTTCCATATCGAAGGGAACCTCGGTGAAGTACTGCTGCTGCTTAATATCTTTCGCGGTATAGCGTCGCAACTCGATGCCGGCCTTCACCGCCTCAGCGTCCATCATGGTGATGAACCCGTCGACCTGCTTCTCGTCGGGGACGATCCGCGCTTCGATCTCGAGTTGCTGCTTGAGCTCGGCCAGTTGTTGCTCGATTTGCTTCAGCTTCGGCCGGTAGGACTCCAGCTCGTTGTTTTCCCGGATCTTGTCTTCCAGGGCATGCTGCGCAGTCGTGTTCTTCTCGTTTTGGCTCTTGAAGACGGTGAAGTACAAGGCTGCCGTCACCAACGCGCCGCCCAGGATCACCACGCCCCACTGCTTGATGCCCGACAGTTCGCTAAAGTTCGCCATAGGTCCGCCTCTACGACTTTCCCTTCTCGCAGGTCAAGGTGAACTGGAACGCCTGCATGTCTTTGATCTGCTCGTCCTGGAACGTTTCCTTGATCTCGACGTTCTTGAAGAACCCGGTCTTTTGCAAATTCGCGATCAGATTGGCCACCGCATCGGTCGACAGCGCGGTGCCTTCGAGACTAACGCTCGCTCCCTGATCGTCCATCTTGCTTAGCCACACTGCTTCGGTGTTGTTCACCGTCTCGCCCATCATCGCCATGAGGTTGACTGGACCCGTCTGGTTCTGGCGCAGCCCATCAATCACATCAACACGGCGCTTATAGACGTTCGCCTGGTTCTGGCGCTCCAGGAACCGTGCTTTCACATCGGCGAGTTCGCGGTTCTTCTGATCTGCCACCTTCATCTTGGCCGCAATCTCTTTCGACATGTGATCCAGGCGGTACCAGTAGCCGAGATTCACCAGTCCGACGATGACCATGATCACCAGGACCTTGAGCTTGGGCGATCCCATATCGCCCATTTCCATCGTGGGCATCGACGGGCCGCTGCCCGCGCGTTTGCCTTTTCCTTTGGAGGATTCGAGAAGGTTGATTTTGATCATAGGGATTCAAAGCTCCTCAGGGCCAAGCCAACCGCAACCGCCATCTGCCCAGGATTCTGTTCCACCAGCTCTGCTGCCAGGCCCTCCGTTGGCGGGGTGACCCGCTGGAACGGATTCAGTAACTCCACTGGCATCGAGAATTCCTGCCGCAACGCCTCCACCAGGCCCGGCACTTTCGACGAACCGCCAGCCAGGTAGATCTTCTCGATGTGTTCTCCCGCAGCGCTGGCGCGGAAGAAGTCGAACGTTTTCTGGATTTCCAGAACGATGATTTCGGTCACTTGCTGCAGGATCGGCTGCTTCGCGTCTTCGCTCACCGTGCCGACCTTATTGCCCAGCTTGAGGGATTCTGCGTCCTCGAAGCTCAGATCCAATTCCTTCTGCAGCGAGTCGGTGTACTGATGCCCGCCCACGCTGACGTCGCGCGGAAACAGCGGCGTCGTACCCTTCACGATGTTGATGTTCATGACGCTGGCGCCGAGGTTCAGTAGCGCCACCACCTGGCCGGGCGCCGGCTGGTAGTTGTACTCGTAGCAGTTCTGCAGAGCCAAGGCGTCGATGTCCACTATCTTCGGTGTCCGGCCTGCCATCGAGAGTACGTTGGTGTAGTTCAGAATCTTGTCCTTCTTGACCGCGACGAGAAGCACATCCATCTGTGGACTGCCCACTTCGTCCGACAGGATCTGGTAGTCCAGGCTGACGTCGGCCAGATCGAAGGGAATGTGTTGCGCGGCTTCCTTCTCGATCGTCTCGGCCAGCTCTTGATCACTCATCGACGGCAGCGAGATCTTCTTCACGATCACCGAGTGTCCGCTCACCGCTGTGGCCACGTCTTTGGTCTTGATTTGGTTATCGAGGAAGAGCTTCGAGATCGCGCTCGATACCGTGCCCGAGTCCACAATCATGGAATCGACCACGATGTCCGAGGTCAGCGGCTCCAGTCCGATATGCGCCACCTCGATCTGCCCGCCCTTCTTCTTCAGCTCGACGGCCTTGATGCTCGACGAGCCTACGTCCAGACCAACAATCGATTTCGATCCGAATCCAAACATGTGCCCACCTTTTGTCTGCCGCAGGCACCCTCGCCTGCGTCGGTTTTACTAAATCTGTCCGGCTGCCTTGGTTGCCGCCTTCGGCTTCCGCTTCGCCGCCGGTTCCATCTCGCTCGACTTCTCTTCCATCCACTGGTCCAGCCGCGATTTCTTGAACCGCCACCGGTTCCCAAGCTTGAACGCGGGAATCTTCTGCTCGCCAACGTACTTGTACAAAGTGTCCGGACTCACGCCCAGGTACTGCGACGCTTGGCGAATGTTCATCACTTCTCGCGAGTCGGCCATAGTTCCTTTGCTCTCTCCCATCAGCTTTCACCCGCC
>DATIWL010000122.1:0-32395 GCA_035519435.1 Terriglobales bacterium | reverse complement strand
GCTGCGTTCACAACCGCGCCCGACGGATCGACGACTGTGCCAGAGATTGATCCGGTGGCGATGCCCTGTGCCATCGCAAATGCTGCGGCGAACAGCACCACCAGCAGCACGAGTAGTTGTACTCTGCTAAATCGGAATTCTGCTTCCATGCGATTTTTCTCCTGAACTCACGAAGCAAATGGGTGAATCGTTTGAATCTTGAACCAGCATTTGTATTGTCAGCTTGGTCCTTCGATCTGGGAAAAAAGCGAACCTACCCTCCAAAGCAAACCGACTACCAAAATGGTCCTGACATAACCTCTTATTTTTGTTTATCTTGCAATAACAAAACAGCATGAATACAGCTTTCTGGATGGTTCTGTCAAGATGAAATATGGGAAATTGTAGTCCCTGCATCGGCAGCGTCGTCGATTTCCTTTCGGTTCGCTGCTCCCACCCTCCCCGACGTCAGGTGAAATGCCGCCCGCCTTGCCGAGATTTCACGTCTCTTTTCCGGGCTCGAAGTGCTTGTTTCAATGCGCGGCGGGGTCGTCGGGACGCATTTTCGCTCATTCCAAACTGCTAGAATCGGGCGCAATGACACCAGACTTACGCAGCGGGATCTCGGCACCCGCGACCGTTCCCTTGCTCGACCTTCGCCGACAGTACGGCACCATACGTGACGAGGTCCTCGCGGCAATTGCCCGCGTATGCGACTCACAGGCGTTCGTCCTGGGGCCGGAAGTCGAAGCGCTCGAGCGCGAGATCGCTTCCCTGACCGGGGCCGCAGCGGGCGTGGGTTGCGCGTCGGGGACCGAGGCTCTCTGGCTGGCCCTGGTGGGGGCCGGCGTGAAACCTGGTGACTCGGTCGTCACCACACCATTCAGTTTCTTTGCTTCGGCCAGTTCCATCGTCCGCGCCGGGGCCAATCCGACATTCGCTGACGTCGATCCCGATACGCTCAACCTCGATCCGGGACGGGTGGAGCAACTCCTGAAACAGAAGCACGCGAAGATTCGGGCGATTCTGCCTGTCCACATCTACGGCCAGTGCGCCGACATGGAGCGGTTCGAGGCAATCTCTGGCGAATTCAAGGTGCCGGTCGTGGAAGATGCCGCTCAGGCGATCGGTGCGCAGTGGTCCGGGCGAGCGGCCGGATCTCTTGGCGTGGCTGCCGCTTTTAGCTTTTACCCAACCAAAAATCTCAGCGCCTATGGAGACGCAGGGATCGTCACGACCATAAGCCATGAGATCGCCGAGCACATGCGCCGCCTGCGCAACCATGGCAGCCCGCGCCGCTACTACCACGAAGAGTTCGGATGGAACGGGCGCATGGATGCGATTCAGGCCGCGGTGCTGCGCGTGAAGCTCCGTCATCTCGCGGATTGGAACGACCGGCGACGGGCACATGCGACAGCCTACGACCGCCTGTTTTCCGAGGCAGGGCTCACGTCAGGTTCCGGCAACGCTCCGGTGCGAGTCCTGACACGAAGCCCGCAGGCGCTTCACGTTTTCCATCAGTACGTGATTCGAGCCAGGCGCAGAGATGAGTTGAGGAAGTTCCTCGCTGATCGTGGCATTGGGACAGAAATTTACTACCCGCTGCCGCTGCACCTGCAGCCGGCGTTTTCTTACCTCGGGCTGAAAACGGGAGACCTGCCACTGGCCGAGCAAGCCGCGCAGGAAGTCCTGGCATTACCGATGTTCGCGGAACTCACCGAAGCTGAAATCCGGACTGTCGTCGAGAGTATCTCTGAGTTCTATTCCTGAGGCAGTCCGTTAGCGCACGCGAACTCATCGCCGCTTTTTCGAGGCTTCCTCGCCTGGCGCCAGCACGCGGCGGACAATCGGAGTGTTCAGTTTGTACTTGCGGTCTGTGACCGTGCCGTTGTCATCCCGCACTCGAAAGGCAAAGGTGGGCAGCGTGCCTTCCTTCTCGAAGTTCTCCTGGGCTACCGTAATCGGCAGCACGCCTTTCAGCCGCTCGCGGTAGGCCGTCTCGTAGCGATGGCGCTTGGTATTCCAGGTAAAGACTCGCACTTGATTAAAATCGAAAACCAGGCCGTCTTTCGGTTCTGTCAGAGCCGTCAGGTATTGGGATACCTGCTTGTCGCCGTCGCGAACCTGGTCGAGGACGAAATAGGCCACGATGCGTTGCCCTTCGGCGTACTGGGCGATATCGAGCGGCAGGTCCAGGTCGACCATGCGGGCCAGAATCCAGCCCACACGCCCGCGCGCATCGCGGACAAGCCACCAATCCTCGACCACAGGTTTGGCCTCGCTCTCGCCGCCGGACTTCACGTCCTTGGCCGGCACCACCGTGCCGGGCTTTTCGGCAGTGGACCGCCTCAGGAGCGCGACTTTGCCGCCGCTGCCGATCTGATACAGGTGCTCGCTATCGCGCCCGGGCTCGACGTGCAGATTCGTGTCGTTGCGGGTTGTCGCTTCTCCCTGGATGGGATCGTTCTGGCTTTGTTTCGTCAGCTGCTGCAGCTTGTCATAAACTGCCTGGCTCACAAGGTAGCGTTGTTCCATCCAGCCTTCGACGCCACCGGAGGTGCGCACCTTCGCAAACCGGCGGTCACGATCGATGATCTCGACGCGTTCGCCGTTGCTCACGAGTCCGGCTTTGGTGTAAACGGCGGCTACGCGATCGCGCAGATTAACCTGTGGGGCCGATACGTAGGCCACCTCGAGGGCACGCCCCCGTCGACGACACCCCAGGTCGAGCAGACTGACACCTAACAAAATGAAGACAATCCACCGCGACAGCCGAGGTATGTAAGGAGTTGTCACCGGGTCAACTTCTCAAATATAGCGCCAGACGCGCCCTTGAGCAGTGACACGAAAGGGACATGGACAGAAACTACCCCTGGCAGGACATGCTCAAGACTCGAAGGGGTCTAGTCTCCGAAGCCGATGCCAATCGCCCGAGCGGCCTGAACGATTTCTCCGTTTGGATTGACGGTCTTCAGCTTGCCTACGGCATCGGCGATACTCACGGCGCGGATGCATTCCTGCTGCAGGCAGACCATCTTGCCGAACCCACCCGCGGCGATCAGGTCCACCGCCGCGACACCGAAGCGCGTGCCGAGAATGCGGTCGTACGGAGATGGAGATCCGCCTCTTTGAATATGGCCCAGCACGCTTACACGAACTTCCTTGTGGGCCAGAAGAGAGATTGCGTCTCCAATCATGTTGCCGACCGCCATGGTGCGCGACAAGTGCTTCATCTCCGACGGCAGCTTGACGCCCTCGGCAACGACGACAATCGTGAAGCGCTTGCCGTAACGCTCACGCAGAGCAAGATGCTCGCAGATCTTCTCGAGAGTGAAAGGGATTTCGGGAATCAGAATGATGTGCGCCCCGCCCGCCAGGCCGGCACCGAGCGCGATCCAGCCCGCATCCCGGCCCATCACCTCCACCACCATTACGCGATGATGCGACTCGGCGGTCGTGTGAATCTTGTCGACGGCATCGGTCGCTGTGTGCAGCGCGGTGTCGAAACCGAACGTCACTTCCGTCGCGCTGAGATCGTTGTCAATCGTCTTGGGCACGCCGACGATGTTCATTCCTTTGCGGTACAGTTCGTCGGCAATCTTCATGGAACCGTCGCCCCCGATGGAGATGATCGCGTCGATCCCCAGCTTCTTCTGGTTGGCGAGGACCTGATCGGAAATGTCGCGCACGATTTCCTGTCCGTCTTCGACCGTTTTGTACTTGAAAGGGTTACCGCGGTTGGTCGTGCCGAGGATTGTGCCGCCCCGCGGCAGGATTCCACTGACGTCTTTGAGCGCGAGTTCATGCGAACGCTCCGGCCAGATCAGGCCATCGAAGCCGTCGGGGATGCCGATGACTTTCCATTTGTATTTCAGGATTGCGGCTTTAACGGCTGCGCGGATGACGGCATTGAGACCAGGGGCGTCACCGCCACCAGTGCAAATACCTATGCATTTTATGTTGGGCATGGCAACAGATGATCTTAACGCGGACCGGCGAAAAACGATCCGGTCTCAAAGGACCATGACCGAGGGGGCGTGGTTCCGGCGCCGGCGTTCCAATGTGGAACTGACCCTCAACGCCAGGAAGACGCTCTTGATTCCCTGTTTAGTTGACCGTCAGTGTTGCCGTGCTCGTGAATACCGTAGTGCCGACCGTGTAGGTGGCAGTGATCGTATGCGGACCTGTCGCTGTCGCGCTTCCGACGGTGACGACTGCGGGTGAAGAATCGGAGTTGATGTTGATGTTGGTCTCGTCATCGGAAGTCCAAGTCACGGTGGTTGTGATATCCACCGGATCTGAAACTCCGGTAACGGTTGCATTGCATGTGAAGGTAGTCGTACCACCTCGGTTAGCCGATTGCGTTTGCGGATTGATCGAAATCTTCGTGACGCCGGACAGGACGATATTCACGGGAGTGGAACCCGAGGAAATAGTGTCGAGACTCGCCGAGATATTCGCAGCGCCAGGAGCAACCCCGGTCACCAGGCCACCCTTGCTGATCGTCGCAATGGAATCGGGGTCACTGGACCAGAAAACACTTCCAGTGATGTTCTTCGTGCTGCCATCGTCGTACGTGCCTCGAGCGGACATCTGAAGCGTGTTCCCGACCTGAATGTTTTGACCGGTCGGCCCGATGGTGATCGAGGTCAGTACCGGATCGACGAAGAACCCTTTGCAGCTGGCGCCAAATGCCAGGCCAACTAGAACGACGAATGCAAGCGTAAGCGGCAGTTTGCGCCCGGTAAACATAAGGAATCGCCTCGAATAGCCCGATTTTAGCAGAATGCCCGGCTCTCGCCCGGCCTCCGGTAGTGCATGCCTGGAGTCGCGACACGCCATGGACACCACGTCCGCCTGTGAGGGTTGAACGTCAAATGAGCAAGCGCTTGCGAGGATTCTTTCTGCAATTTCGAAGCAGTCGAGGTTCCTGCGCAACCTGAAACGGCCGGACTAGAGCCGCGGTTTCTTTCCGGCGCTGGCGATGCGCTCGTCGATCGGCTTGCGGCCTGCGAATCCGCCGGTCGTGCTGTGATAGAAACCGATCTTCGGTTCTCCCAGCTTCCAGCAGAGCAGGACGATTTCATCCTCGACTTTGCAGGGGAAGTCGAGCAGCCCTACATCCAGATCCTTCACCTGCACGCCCGTGGCGTCGATTTCGGCGACTGCGTCCTTAATCCGCTGGATAGCTTTCTCGCGCTCCGCCTTGCGGTGCGCCAAGTGCACGACATTGACCAGAGTGCCACCGCTCAAAAACACCCGTTGCGCCGCGTCCTGCATCTCTGCATCGACTTCCTCGATCAGCCTCTTGCCATTGATGGCCTGTTTGAGCAGCGACTCGAGGATGGGCAGCAGAGTCTGGGCTTCGTCGAGGGTAAAGGTACGGGAGGACATTGTCTCTATTGTATCGGATGGCCGCGTAGACAACCGGCCGAGGAACGCACTCCTGGACCGCTCTCAATTCCATGACTTAAAGTGCGGCCATGCTTCCTCCAAAGGTTTCTTGAGCCCGCGACATTTCAGGATCGTGTAGTGCTCCCAGCTCATGGTGTACGGATGGAAAATCACCGGTCCTTTCTCGACACTCTGGCACCAGTGCTGTGCGCCCTCCACTGGCCAGTTGAGCATGATGATGCTTTCACCCGTGTAATCGCGGAATCCCCAGTAAAAATAGTTCTGATGGGCGCTGATCGCCTTCGGCAGTCCATAGCGGCCGCCGAAGAAGTCAATCGCGCCGGCGGACCCGTAGTTGCCGCCAAGGATCGCGGTTTTCGCGCGCTCCTCCGGGGACATCGAGTTGTAGACCTGTGCCACCTGCGCGACCATTTCTTCCCATCCGAACTCATCGGCGAAATACTGCGGCAGGACACTCTTCATGCCGGTTTCCGTGCGCGGGAGATTGATGCCCAATGCCGCCATGTACGGAGCTACCCGTTCCGGGGGCAGGATCGGCATCACCACTGGGACCACGGCGACTCCAGTAACACCCAGAATCACGGGCAGCGCGCCTTTGAGCCAACCCAGTCTCGATCGAGACGAGATGAGCCGCTCCCAGAAGACTCCGCCCGCCGCCAGCAACATGGGATAGATGGGCGCAAGGTAGTAGTCCTTGCCATGCAACGCCATCATGATCGCCAGGAAAAAGAGATAGGTGACACCAAGCACGCGGTAACGTTTACCCTCACCGTGAAACAAGAGGTAGCCGAGGCCGATGATCCACAACAACGCATTGGTCGGCAGAAGCATCATGATCTGCTGCCCGAAAAACGGGAGCGGCGGCAACTCGACGTTCTTGTGCGTCTTTCGCACATTGGTCAGGTCCACCCACGTCGGAAATCCATGCTGAAACTGCCAGATGAGGTTGGGCAGGCAGAGCAGGACGATGATGGCCGCGGCAATCCACAACCACTTGCTGCGGAACAGTTGCCGCTGAGTCACCAGCAGCCCGAGGCTCAGGCTGATCAGAAAGAATGCGGTGGAATGCTTGTTCTCCACCCCAACTCCAACCAGCACTCCGCACCACACCAGCAGTTGCGGGCGATTCCGGTTGATCGCTAGTAAAAGGAAGTAGATGCAACCCATCCAGAACAGCGGCTCGAAGGCATTCATCGAATAGCGATCCGAGTTTGCCAGAGCTACCGGACACAGCCATACCGCCAAGCACGCCATCAGGACCGCGAATCTCTTCCCGCCCAACTCTCGGACGATCAAGCCGGTGAGTACAATCTGCGCGCCTTGCGCCAGGGCTGGCAGCAAGCGGATGGCATGCAGCGAATCACCGAGAAGAAATCGGACCATCCGCAAGATCAGCGGCGAGAGCGGCGCCAGATCAACGAATCCCCAGTCGAGATGATGGGAGAGGGCCAGATAGTAAAGCTCGTCGCGAAAGTATCCGTATCGGCCGGCGAATGCCATCTGCAATGACACGGCCGCCGCGGCGAACATCCAGGCTGCGGCCAGGCTGGCCGGATGTTCCGACTGCACGGTCGACGCAACGCTCACTCGAGTGGCTTGTGTGTTCATTGGGATTCATTCCATTCCGGAACCGACACAGCAGGTGTAGGCGCCGTGTATTGACATGCCCAAGCAAGTGCAAGTCCGGCGCAGTGACAGTAGAGCATATGCCCTGCTGCAAAGGCCTGTTCCGGCATCACGTCCACAGGTGACGTACACTGCATGCTTAAGTTCGACATTGAGCCATGGATAGAGGTCCCTCTGAATCCGTAGCCACTCCCCGCAATGTCTATGCCTTTGGCCTGACGTCGTTCCTGAACGATACGGCCAGCGAAATGGCGTATTGGGTCCTGCCGGCGTTCATCGCGTCGCTGGGAGCGGGCCCAGCACAACTGGGAATCATTGAAGGCGTTGCCGAGAGTGTCGCTTCTGCCGCCAAGCTGTTTTCCGGCTATCTGGCGGATCGCGTTGCGCGACGTAAGCCGCTGGTCGTGGGCGGTTATGTTGTTGCCAATGCCGTGAAGCCGCTGCTGGCGCTGGTCAGTTCCTGGTGGCAGATTCTCGGCATCCGCTTTGCCGACCGGTTTGCAAAAGGCATCCGCGGCACTGCGCGCGATGTCATGGTGGCCGAGTCGGTCGACTCGTCACGCATCGGGTCGGCCTACGGATTGATTCAAGCCATGGATTCGGCGGGCGCCATCATCGGCCCACTGGCTGCCCTGCTTCTGCTTGCCCACTTCGGTATGCGCCATGTGTTCGCGGCCGCGGCCGTCCCCGGTGGGCTCGCAATCCTTGTGGCGTGGTTCGGCATTCGAGAGACGCATCGTGAACCCGCGACAGCCGCCGGGCACTCCGAAGCGTCTTCCACCCGTGCCGCGGCAAAGGCCGGTTCGGATGGGTCATTCGGGCCGCGCCTGACCGGCGCCTTTTACTATGTCCTGGCTGTGGTTACGTTCTTCTCGATTGGGAACTCGAGTGATATGTTTCTGGTTCTGCGCGCCGAGAACGTTGGGATTCCGGCGTCGCACGCTCCTCTTCTCGGGCTCGTGTTCAACATCACCTACACATTGCTGTCCTGGCCGGCAGGCAAGTTCAGTGACCGCTTCTCGCGCTCGGCGATCGCCGCATGGGGATACTTGGTCTTTGCCGCCGTCTATTTCACGTTCGCTCTGGCCCCGTCGCAACTGGCGATCTGGGCCACCATGGCGTTCTACGGCCTCTTCTATGCTCTTACCAATCCCGTACTGAAGGCTCTGGTGGTTGAAACGGTTGCGCCCGAGGTCCGCGGGCGCGCGCTCGGCGTCTACTTCTTCCTCACCAGCGTGACCACGCTGCTGGCAAGCCTGATCACCGGAGAACTCTGGAAGGTCTACGGCGCACGGGTTCCTTTCTTCCTCTCGGCAGCCATTGCCGCCGTCTCGGCCGTATTGCTCCTGCTGCGCCGAGAGCGTCAACACGCTTGATTCACCAACCTTTCCGTGGCCGCATACTACTTTTCCACTATTGCCTGCACATTCTCCGTTCCGAATAATCAACAGACTTTTGAGGGGTTTGTTTGCTCGGAACACCTGTTCGAGCTGCGGTCACAGAAATCACACTTTACCCGGGAATCAGGACAGGACAATTATGCGCCGTCTCCAACTCTGGTCACTTCACTTCCTCGCACTCCTTATCAGTTCGACTCTTCTTGCCCAGCAGATCACCGGTAGCATTCGTGGCACGGTGATCGACCCGACGGGGGCCGTCGTGCATGATGCTCTCGTCACCGCAACGCAGGTGGAGACGGGGCTCGCGCGTACGGCAACAAGCGCTCGCGATGGAAGTTATGTTTTGCCCGAACTCCCCGTCGGCCACTACCGGATCAGTGTGGAAGGCAAGGGCTTCCAGAAATATGTACAGGAAGGCATCACGCTGAACGTCAACGAGATGGCGTCGGTGCCGGTCCGCTTAGCTGTAGGAGCCGAGACGCAGAAGGTCGAAGTCACTGCCGACGCCCAGCTGATCCAGAGCACGGTGACCAGCCTCGGCAAGACGGTTCTGCAGAAGGAACTCGTCGATTTGCCGCTTGACGGCAGAAACTTTTCCCAACTGGGTTGGCTGCAACCAGGAGTCGTTCCGCTCACGCCTGGCCTTGCCCAGGCCGGTGGCTCGCTCCGCGATGGCCAGGCTTACGCTGTAAATGGCCAGCGCCCTGAGTCGAACAATTTTCTGATCGACGGCGCCAGTAACTTCAACGGAGTCGACGGCGGTTTCGTGCTGAAACCTCCGGTCGACGCGATTTCCGAATTCCGCATTCTCACGCACGGCGCGAATGCAGAATTCGGTCACGCCACTGGCTCCACGACCAACATCATTACTCGCTCGGGCACGAACTCGATTCACGGCGCTCTTTGGGAATTCCTGCGCAACGACGTGTTCGACGCTACCAATGCGTTCTCAGTCTTCGGAGTCGAACCCCTGAAACAAAACCAGTTCGGTGCCAGCGTGGGCGGACCGCTCCGCAAGGACAAGACCTTCTTCTTCGGGTACTACGAGGGCTTCCGCAACCGTCAGGGCAAGACGCAGGGTGTGACGGTACCGTCCCTGGCCGAACGGGCTGGCGACTTTTCGGCGATGTGCACGGCCGGCTTCGACGAAGAAAGCCACTTGTGCAACGACTTCGATCCGGAGCATGGCCAGCTTGGCGGACAGCTCGTCAATCTCATGACGTTTACGCCCTATCCGGACAACCAGCTGACTGACTTCTCGCCGTTCGAAGCCACGCAAAGCGTGCTGAACTTCTTCCCGGAGCCGAACACCGGCGTAAACACCTACACTTCGACGCAGATTCTGCGGCAAGACGAGAATCAGTTCGGCATCCGTCTCGATCACTATCTAACGGCAAAAGACAGCCTGAACTTCCGCTATCTGTTCAGTGACGGAACCCGGTTTGATCCGCTTTCGACGGCAGGCGCTGGCGTGCCGGGATTCCCCGTCGGCGAGGATCATCGCGCGCAAAACTTCGTCGCCACCGAGACGCATACATTCTCACCTTCGATGGTCGGGGTCTTCCGCTTCTCTTTCCTGCGGAATAAGTTCCTGTTCGATGAACACATCAATCACACAACCCCGGAAAGTCTGCACTTCGGGTATGATCCGAGCCTCGAAGCGGCCACTGGTCCACCGTTTGTCCAGGTCAACGGCTACAACACAGTCGGCGATCCGATTACCGGACCACGCAACACCTATCAGAACTCATTCGACTATTCCGGCGCCCTCACTTGGATTCGTGGCCGTCATGAGTTGAAGTTCGGCGGCGGATATCAGCGCAACCAGATCAACGTCCTGCAGGGCATCGCGACGAACGGATTCTTTGTATACGCTGGGTTCCCGATCGACAACGCATTTGCCAGCTTCCTGTTCGGACAGCCCGTGTTCTTCCTGCAGGGACGCGGCGACTTCTCGCGCGGGCTCCGCGGCAACGCCATGAATCTTTGCGCACAGGATACATATCACCTCTCCTCACGCCTGACACTCAATCTCGGGCTGCGCTATGAATTGCCATTCCCATACTCGGAGATTCACAACCGGCAGAGTCTGTGGGTTCCCGGACGGCAATCGCAGGTTCTCCCCGACGCACCCGAAGGGTTGCTGTATCCCGGCGATCCTGGAGTGCCGGCAGGCCTGATTCCGACCTTCAAGAAGGCATTTGCGCCGCGCTTCGGCATTGCTTGGGATCCGACTGGCAGCGCCAAGTGGCTTGTCACAAGTTCTTACGGCATCTTCTATGAGCCGTACTACACGGGACAGGGTGGCCCACTGCAAGCGCCTATCAGCGCTCCTCCGTACCTGCAGACGGCGCAGATCAACATGCCGAACTTTGAAAACCCGTTCGGTGAAGTTGGCCCTCCGCCGCCGGGAACATTCGTGACCCCGATGACCAACCTCACTCTGGCGCCGAATCTGCCTCTGCCTTACGCCCAGGACTGGGATCTCAACATTCAGCGCTCGCTGGGCAACGATCTGCTCTTCGAGATCGGATATATCGGCACGAAGGGCACCAAGCTGCCGCGCTTTGTCGAAGGCAACCCGGCGGTCTATGTGCCGGGAGAGACGAACGCCGACAACGTGGATCAACGTCGCCTGCATTCCGGGTGCGGTCTTGAGGACCCGGAAAGCGACTGCGTCTATGCTTCAACCGGGTTGATCACGGGCAATACGAACTCTTCATACAATGCGCTGCAGGCGAGTGCCCGCAAGCGTTTCAGCCATGGACTATCATTCCTCGCTTCGTACACATATTCGAAGTCGATCGACTACGTGTCATCTTTCAACATGACCGGCTCCGCAGCGTTGCCGGTCGCCGGCGAAAACGATCTGGCGCAGGATCCGTTCAATCTGGGCGCCGAGCGCGGGCGCTCGCTATTCGATTCCCGCCACCGCTTCGTCTTCAGCTACACCTGGAGCTTGCCGTTCTGGCAGCAGTCTCACAACTGGTATCAATACGTACTCGGAAATTGGCAGGTTGGCGGCATCGTGACGGCAATGACTGGAACGCCGTTCACCGTGTTCGACTCAAACGACTATTCGTTCCAGGGCGGAGCGCCCGAGATTACCGGCTTCCAGGCGAATCGCCCGAACCTCGTTGGAAACCCAAACAGCGGCCCTAAGACTCCAGGGGAGTGGTTCAACACCGCCGCATTCGCCAAGGTCACGGAGCCGGGAACTCTCGGCACCGCTGGACGAAACATCGTGCAAGGCCCGGGCTACGCCAACTGGGATTTCTCCGCACTAAAGAACTTCAAGGTCACCGAAAGCACGCAGTTCCAGTTCCGGGCGGAGTTTTTCAATATCCTGAATCACACGAACTTGCGCTTGCCGGACAGCGATATCAGCTCTCCGAATTTCGGAATGATTCAGGCAGCCCAGAATCCGCGACTGATTCAGTTCGCGCTGAAGTTCCTGTATTGAAGCAAGGTTAAATGGACGGGGCCGGTGACGATGCCGCCGAAAGCTGGGCTCCCAGCGATCGCCCGACGTGGTCACCGCCGTCCGGACTGATTAGCTTGGCACGCTTGAGAAGTGCCTGAAATCGGGGATTCGGACGCAACCGTTCGAAGCACGGATCTACTTTCAAGTACCGGATATAAGGATCCCGTGCCGTAAAAGCCTTCTCCAACAACTGCAGGGCCGCTTGATCTTTCTGTAATCCCGCATAGACAAGCGCGAGAGCCAGCGGGCTCACGTCTGGAACAGCACGGAGATCCTTGAGCGTTTGTTCCGCTTCCTGCCGGCGACCGCTAATGGCATAGGCATATCCCAGAAAACCCATCGCGTATTTATTGCCGTTGTTGCTGGCAATCTGGCGCCGGAACTCTTCGATTCCCTCCGCATGATGGCCCTCCTCCCGATAGCAGATTCCCAGCACGTAGTGCGCGTCTGGAAAGGTCGGGTCGAGGGCAATGGCCCTGCGGCTTGTAGCCATTGCCTCGTCAAATCTCCGCGCAAAAACATAAGATGCCGCGAGATTTACAATGACTGGTGGCGACAAAGGATCCACTTCTACCGCGCGTTTCGCCTCAGCAATGCCTTCCTCGTGCCGGCCCATGCGAGAGAGGAAGTGGGAATACCAATGACGCGCAACGGAATAACTCGGATTGAGGGCAATTGCCTTTTTGTATTCGGTCTCCGCACCGTCCCAATCCCAGTCGAAATCTTCGCGGATGGACGCCAGCGCAACATGCGCTTCCGCCAGGTTGGGATTCAGTTCCAATGCGCGCAGGGTTGCTTCCCGTGATTTGTTCAGCGTCTCGGCCGGCGAATAGGTTCCGTAATAGGGCAGCAGTCCGTACGCGTGGGCCAAGCCGGCCCAGGCCAAGGCATAGTGTGGGTCTTTATCCAGGGCGCGCTGGAAGAGTTGGATTGCCTTCAGCGTCTGTTCTTCGGTGATCTTCGACAGGCTGTAGTTCCCTTGAAGATACAGTCGAAAGGCTTCCGAGTCCTGCGTATCGATGGCAACGTTTTGCTGCGGCGGCACTTGGAAGCGCAGGTTCTTTACGGTTGCCGCGGCAATCTCGTTCTCGATACCCGCCAGTTCGGACGCTTTGCGCTCAAATCGCTCGCCCCAGATATTGTGGTTGTCGGTGGCATCGACGAGATCCACAGAGATGCGAATCTTGTCTCCGACAGTCCGGATGCGCCCCGTCAGGACCACTCCGACCCCAAGCTCGCGTCCAACTGTGCTTGCTTCCGTTGCCTGCCCCTTGTAGCGGAAGCTGGAATTTCTCGACATCACGCGCAACTCGTTGAAGCGCGAAAGAGCATGAATGACTGACTCTCCCAGTCCGTCGCTGAGATAGTCGACATCCTGCGTGTCGCCGATATTCTCGAAGGGCAATACGGCAATGGCGTAACTGCGGCTCGCACCGGCACCCCGGAACAAGGAAGGAATGACCGCAAATGCGACCAGAACAATGGTGACAACCGCGATTGCGTGCTTCCAATATGCATGCCCCCAATCGCGAAGCCGTGGCCACGCCCCGGTCGGACGAGCAGGAGCCGCATCAACACCCTCTCGACTCTGTTGCATGGAGAGTGCGGCATGGGGGTCGGTTTCCTCGATCTCCTGGACCGGGGCAATGAAGCGGTATCCCCGTCGCGACAGAGTCTCGACAAAACGTGGGCTCTCGGCGGAATCTCCGAGCGCCTCCCGGATCTTGCTGACCGCTTTGTTCAGGCTATGGTCGAAGTCGACGAAGACGTCCTGGTCCCAGAGCCGGGTCTGAAGCTCCTCCCGTGTTACGACCTCGCCAGGCCGCTCCAGCAAGATCGCCAGTAAACGAAGGGGCTGCCCCTGAAGCTTGATCCGCAGGCCTTGTTTGCGCAGCTCTTCCCGGGCCGGATCGAACTCAAAGACACCAAAGCGCCGTTTCTTGTGAGAGTTACCTGTCACAGAACAATGAGCCTATCTTGACTTTGAAAACAGGGGGGAGATGACGCAGCGATGTCGACAGAACAGGGTCATCTCGCAGGCGTCAATCCAAAGGAGAATAGCTTCCAACTCGATGAATGTCAATAGGTTAGCTGGGGACAGTTAGTTCTGGATCAGAGTATTGATCCGCTCCAGCGCTTTCCAGTAAGAGTTCGCTCACGATTCGTCCCAGGAAGACACGGGGGCTGGGAACACCTACAAACAGGAGAAGAAAAATGCCACAGAGTCTCGGAAGATTGTGGACTGCCACACTTCTGATCGCAGTCGCGTTCTTGGCGAATTGCAGCAATGACACAAAGGGGCCGATCACGGTCACGGTCTCCCCGGCAACGGCCTCGGTTCAAATCGGCCTGACGAAGCAGTTCTCTGCCACCGTTGCCAATGCTGCTAGCCAGGGTGTTGACTGGCAGGTCAACGGCGTATCTGGTGGAGATGCAACAAACGGAACGATTTCTGCTTCCGGGCTCTATACCGCTCCGGCTGCGGTGCCTTCCCCTGCAACTGTGACCGTCACCGCCGTTTCGCAGTCGGACAACACGAAGTCCGGTTCTGCTGCAGTCACCATTACCGGCCCACCGGCTGTAACAGTACAGGTATCGCCGAAAACCGCGAGCGTGGTGGTCAGTGCCACGCAGTTGTTCACCGCCACAGTCTCGAACACGTCTAACACCGATGTCACGTGGGAGGTCAACGGTGTAGCCGGTGGCGACGCCACCAACGGCACGATTAGCGCAGGTGGACTCTACACGGCCCCTCTTTCGGTTCCAAGTCCGGCGGACGTGACAATCACGGCAGTCTCAGTGGCAGACACCTCGAAATCTGACACCGCGACAGTTACGATCACCGCCACTCCGGTCGTTGTAGTAACTATCGCGCCGAAGACCGCCAGCGTGCAGGTCACGCATACGCAACAGTTCACTGCGACCGTTACCGGTACGGCCAATACGGCTGTGACCTGGGAAGTAAATGGGACCACGGGTGGCGATGCAACCCATGGCACAATCTCGAATGCTGGTCTCTATACCGCTCCGTCCTCAGTGCCGAGCCCGGCGACTGTGACGGTCGGGGCAGTATCAGTTGCTGACACCAGCAAATCGGACACAGCGAATGTAACGGTCACAGCGGCTCCCGTCAGCCGTTTCGCCTACGTCTCGAGCTTCCCTGACAACAACATCAAGATCTTCTCGGTGGATGACGGCACTGGTCTTCTCACCGCCGCTGGCACCACTTCGACCGGGAGCGGTACGAACCCTGGCTTCCTGGCCATGCATCCGAGCGGCAAATTCCTCTACAGCCTGAACCGCGGCACGGATACCGTGTCGATCTTCACGGTGAACGCGACCACCGGCGCGCTGACTGCGGCCGGCACCGTCACGGCCGCCGATGATCCCTTCTACATGGTCTTCTCGTCCGACGGCGCGTTCGCTTATATGACCTGCGACAACACGTCCGAGGTGTTTGCCTTCTCCGTAAACACCACGACGGGCGCGCTCACCAATGTCTCCGGGTCGCCTTATAGTTTGGGCGTAGGACGTACGCGCGGAATCGCGGTCACACCCGACAACAAATTCCTGTACATCACCGACCGGGATTCCAACGATATCCTGGAGTTCTCGATCGCGGCCGGAGTACTCACGTTCGTCAACGACTACGCGGCCGGAACAGCTGTGGGGACTGCAGTCGTCGACAGCACCGGCAAGTATCTCTATGCCGGTAATCGCGACGATAACGCGGTGGGCGCCTACTCGATCAATGCCTCCACCGGCGCGCTGACCCCGATCACAACCTATCCAGCCGGCGGATCATCAACCTCTGTCTGGACGTTCGATCCTTCCGGCACCCACTTGTACGGTGGCAACCAGGACAGCAACAACATCTTCGCCTTCACCCTCAACGCAACCGATGGCACTCTGACTTCCGTGGGAACCCCCGTCAGCACGGGTACCATGCCGGCGGGCGGAGGCATCCATCCCAACGGTAAGTTCGCCTATGTCGTGAATCAGATCTCGGATACGAACCTCCAGCCCGGATCGATCACGATCTACTCCGTTAATCAAACGACCGGAGCTCTCACGCAAATCAGCAGCATGGCGAGCGGGTCGAACAATTCGGCCGGCTTTGCCATTACCCCCTAGGTCGGTGACAGCGGGCCCCATTCGAGGGGGTATGGGGCCCGCTGGAGCTTCTGGAAAGCTGCGAAATGACGGGGGACTCAATCTGTCACGGGTCGACGCTGCCGGAAGAGAAGCAGGAGTATGACAAGAGCCGTTAGCCCCGCCACACTGTCGAGAAGCACATCCCAAACCGAAGCGCCCCGCGACGGGATATAGCTCTGATGCCACTCGTCCATCGAGGCAATGAAGGCAGTTCCCAGCCAAGCCAGCATTGTCGGGCGGGCCAACCACGGCACTCGATCGGACAACGTCGCGCGGAACGCGCGCCACAGCAGCAACGCCAACATGCCGTAGCCGACGACATGCCCTGCCTTGCGCAGGTAGTGGTGCCAGTACATGAAGTCGTAGATGTTGATTGGACCGAACAGGCGAGTCAACAAGTCGTACAGCAGGCTGCCGGTGTTCTGCGCCGACATGTAATCGGTCGATTCGAACGTGATGACGCCGATCCAGACGGCGGCCGGCCACCACGCACGCAGGAGATTCGGACGCTCAACGGTCAATCGAGGACTCTTCCCTACTCCAGCGCATAGTTGGGAGCTTCACGGGTGATGATGACGTCGTGGACGTGGCTTTCGCGCAGGCCCGCCGCACTGATACGAACAAATCGCGCCTTCTGTTGGAGATCTGAGATCGAGGCGCAACCGCAATATCCCATCCCCGACTTCAGGCCTCCCACCATCTGGGTGACAATCATCGCGACGGATCCGCGGTAGGGCACACGGCCTTCGATCCCTTCCGGGACCAGCTTCGCCAGTCGGTTGGAATCCTCACCGATCACCGGCATGGCCGTGGACGCGTCACCGTCGGAGTTCTGGAAATAGCGCTCGCTTGATCCCGCCGCCATCGCGCCGAGCGAGCCCATGCCACGATAGGACTTGAACGTACGGCCTTGATAGAGAATCAGCTCGCCGGGACTTTCGTCTGTGCCGGCAAACATGGAGCCGATCATCACCGAGGATGCGCCGGCTGCCAGCGCCTTGGTGATGTCGCCGGAGAACTTGATTCCGCCATCGGAAATCACAGGAACGCCGGCATCGCGGGTGGCGCGCGCCGCTTCGGCGATCGCCGTGATCTGAGGCACGCCGACTCCGGTAACCACGCGGGTCGTGCAGATCGAGCCCGGCCCGATGCCAACCTTGATACCATCCACGCCGGCACGCATCAGTTCACAGGCGCCATCGAACGTGGCGACATTGCCGGCAATCAGGTCCACGTCCGGGAGCTTCGCCTTCACCTTCTTCACGGCTTCGACGACCAGCATCGAATGGCCATGTGCGCTGTCGATCGCCAGTACGTCCACTTTGGTTTCGGCCAGTTCCTGCGCTCGTTCCAGGAAATCACCCGTGGCGCCGATCGCCGCTCCGACGCGCAGTCGGCCATGAGAATCTTTTGCCGCGCCCGGATATTTCAACTTCTTCTGAATGTCTTTGACCGTAATCAACCCCTTGAGGTTGTACTTGTCGTCGACGACGAGCAACTTCTCCACTCGATGTTCGTGGAGGATATCCTCGGCTTGCTCGAGCGTTGTCCCGACGGGCACGGTAATCAGATTGTCCTTCGTCATCACCTTGCTGATCGGGATGTCGAACCGAGTCTCGAAGCGAAGATCGCGGTTCGTCAGGATTCCAACCAGCTTGCCGTCTTTCTGCGTGATGGGCACGCCGGAGATCTTGTATTTCTTCATGACTTCCAGGGCATCCGAAACCTTGGCGTCGGGCGTCATGGTGACGGGATCGACGATCATGCCACTTTCCGATCGCTTCACTTTATCCACTTCGTTCGCCTGCTGCTCGATTGTCAGGTTGCGGTGGATGATGCCGAGCCCGCCCTGCTGCGCCAAGGCAATCGCCATGTGCGATTCGGTTACGGTATCCATGGCAGCGCTGATGACGGGGATGTTGAGCCGGATGTTGCGGGAGAGCTGCGTCGAGGTGTTCGCCAGCGCGGGAACAACTTCCGAGCGCGCCGGAAGCAGGAGCACGTCGTCAAATGTGAGAGCTTCAGGAACCGGGAAATGAATCATATGAGTGCTGCGAAATATCTTTCTATTGTAGGGAGCGAGCGAGGATTGGGCAAATTGCAGCGGGATCCGCCGACCGCGGAAACCCTTCGGGCTTGAAACAGGTACGAAAAAGTACTACATTCGCGCAACAGTTCTTGGGGGCACGCGGTTCCCGGGAGGTCCTGCATGGCTAATCGTCTTTGGAGATTCTGCTTCCTTGCCTCGTTTGGTCTCGCTGTATTGAGGTACCTGGCGGTTGGTCAGGCTCAACAGGCCATCGAGCCCGTCCCCACGATCCGCGCCAACACGCGTCTGGTCCTCGTAGATGTGGTGGTGACCGACAAGTCAGGCAAGCCGGTCGGAAATCTGAAGGCTGACGATTTCACCGTTCAGGAGAAAGGCAAGAACCAGAAGGTAGCGTTTTTCACGTCCGCGCAAGAAAAACAGCAACAAGGCCCGCCGACGGCGTTAGGCAACGGAATCTACTCCAATAAGCCGGAGTACCGTTCTCCAGGAGGCCCGATTGTCATCATCCTTCTCGACGCGGTCAATACGCCGTTTAAGGATCAGGCCTATGCTCGGCGGCAAATGCTCCAGTTCATCCGTGAACAATACAAGCCGGGGCAGCGGACAGCGGTTTTGACACTCACTAACTCCTTGGGGATTCTCCAGGATTTCACCGAGGACCCGGACGTTTTGCTTCTGGCGCTGCAACGGTTTCAACCCAAAGAACAGGAAGGGACCAGTACGATCGTGCCTCGCCCGCCCAGCACCGCGAGCGGCATCGGCAGCGGTAACGCGGAGCGTGCGGCTGCGGCTATGGCGCAGCGGATTCAGAGTTTTCAGGATATCCAGGTCGCGTTCGTCGAAGAACGGCGCGTGCAGGTCACCCTGGAGGGAATGCGCAGCCTGGCGCGCTTCCTCGGTGGCATTCCGGGCAGGAAGAGCGTGGTTTGGGTGACCGCATCATTTCCCTTCAGCCTGATTCCCGAGAATAGGGCTGTTACGGATGCCGAAATGGCCGAGTCCTTGCCCACCATATCTCAGCTGAGTCTCGGCACGCGATCTTCCGGGAGTAATGCCAGTTCGCATCGCGAGTCGCACTCCCAGGAAATCCGTGAGGCTGCCGCTCAGCTCGCGAGCGCGCAGGTTGCGTTCTATCCGGTGGACGCTCGTGGTTTGGTGACCGGCATGGAAGCCACAATGGCTGATCTACCCTCTCGCCGCTTTCAGTCGATGGACGAGTCTGTTCTCACTAATATTTCTGATGTTAGCGCCAGCCAGGAAACGATGAAGGAAATGGCGCGGGAGACTGGCGGACTGGCCTACACAAATCAGAACGAGATTAAGGAGGGTGTTGCCATCGCGATGAACGATGGCCAATCATTTTATACACTCGGGTATTATCCGGAAGACAAGAAGTGGGATGGGAAGTACCGCACCATCAAAATCAAAGTAAATCGCGACGGCCTTGACGCTCGCTACCGCAAAGGTTATTTCGCCATCGATTCGACGGAGCTTAAGGACCGCAAGCCTGAGCAGGAAGTTGCAGAAGCTCTCCAGGACCGCGGTCCTGCTACGCTCGTCACGTTCAGCGCGCAAATCAAGCCCGCGGAAAAGAGTGTCAGCGTGGATTTTCTGGTTGATCCGACCACCGTGTCTGCCGAGGACGTGTCCGGAGGACAGAAAAGAGTAAACATGGTCTTGTACGCCGCCATGTTCTCCCCGGATGGGAAGATGCTGGGCAACCGAAGCCTGAAAGTCGACCAGGCTTTCGACACGGCCACGTACCAGAAGATTCTCCAGCAGGGAATGCTGCTGCACATTGACCTCGAGCAGAGTCCCAGCAAGGGCAACGAGATCCGGCTGGCAGTGCGCGACAACAGAACGGGCAATATCGGAACGCTGATTGCACCAGCGAATCCCACACAATAAAGTCTGCGATCGGGCAAAAAAAGAAGGCCGCTCACTCGAGCGGCCTTTGGAACAGCTGAAACCTGCAGCTACTTCTTCTCTTCACCTTCAGGACTTGCCGCCGCCTCTGGCGGCGCCTGCGCTTCCGCCTCTTCCATTGCCTTGCGGGCTTCTTCTGCCCGTTTGGCACGGATCTCGGCGCGCTTCTGGCGCTTTTCGTCGAGCACCTGTTCGCTGCCAAGCAGTTCGATGAAAGCCTTGTCGGTGCCATCACCCTTCTGCCAGCCGGTGCGGACGATCCGGACGTAGCCGCCATTGCGGTCGCCAAAACGGGGCGCAACCGTGTCAAACAGTTTCTTCACGGCTTCGTCGGTCATCAGGTAGGCAGCGGCCTGGCGGCGCGCAGCGAGGTTCCCCTTCTTGCCCAGCGTGATCATCTTCTCGACTTGCGGCCGCACGGCTTTCGCCTTGATGGCGGTCGTCTCGATCCGCTCTTCCATGATCAGGGATGTGACCATGTTCCGCAGCAGCGAGCGCCGATGGCTGGTGGTTCGTCCGAGTTTGTAACCTGCAACTTTGTGACGCATGACAACTCCAGGAGTCAGGAGTCAGTAGCCAGCAGTCAGCTAATCTGTAGCCAGCGGCGAACGTGACCCTTGCTGACTACTGACTACCGACTACTGACTACCGGTTCTTACAGATCGTTATCCCCGTACGCCGAGGCGGGCAGCACCTGATTCGAAGTCGGTCCGGGCACGGCGTTGCCATGCTCATCGATCTTCATACCCAGGCTCAAACCCATCGACGACAGGATTTCCTTGATTTCGTTCAGCGACTTCCGCCCGAAGTTCTTCGTCTTCAGCATTTCCGCTTCAGTCTTCTGCACCAGTTCACCGATAGTCTGAATGTTCGCGTTCTTCAGGCAGTTGTAGCTGCGCACCGAGAGTTCGAGCTCCTCAACGGAACGGTTCAGGTTTTCGTTCTTGATCTCGGGCTTGCGTTCTTCGCTCGAAGCCGCGGTTTCGATCTCTTCTTCAAAGTTGATGAAGATATTCATGTGATCCTTCAGCAACTTTGCCGCCAGGCCGATGGCATCGCCGGGTGTAACCGAGCCATTGGTCCAGACTTCAAGCGTCAACTTGTCATAGTCGGTGATCTGCCCGAGACGCGCGGCTTCCACGGTGTAGTTGCATTTGCGCACCGGAGAATGCACGGAGTCGATCGGGATGAAGCCGATGCCCAGATCATCTTCGAAGTTCTTGTCGGCAGCGACATACCCGCGGCCCCGCTTGAGCCGCATTTCCATGTCCAGCTTGCCGCCCTCGCTCACCGTGGCGATATAGACTTCCTTATCCAGGATTTCCACGTCGCCATCAGCTTCGATCATGCCGCTGGTCACAACGCCAGGCTGATCCGCCCGCAGGTAAATTGCCTTCGGACCTTCCCCCGCCAACTTGAAGGGAATCTGCTTCAAGTTGAGAATGATGTCGGTGGCATCTTCGACCACACCCGGGATCGACTGGAACTCATGCAGCACGCCTTCGATCTTGACCGCGGTGACGGCAGCCCCCTCGATCGAGCTCAGCAGCACACGGCGCAAGGCGTTGCCGATGGTGGTGCCGAAGCCACGCTCGAACGGCTGCGCCCAGAACATTCCGTACTTATCGGTCAGAGAGCTGGCATCACTGGCCAGCCGCTTGGGTTTCTGAAAACCTTTCCACAACATTTGTTTCTCCTCTCGGCCAATTGGCTCAATCGCAACTCGCTGAGCGGCCCAGCTCAGGTCATCGCCGCGAAAGGCTGATCTGGCACGAAATGGCCTAAAAACCGTCCTTGGTCGTTAGTCGGTCGTCGTTCGCAATCGACTGGATTGCCAACGACTAACGACCGACGACTACTTGCTGTACAACTCCACAATCAGCTGCTCATTCACCGGCAGCTGGATGTCTTCGCGTTTTGGCAGCGCGATGACGCGTCCCTTGTAGTTGTCACGATCGACTTCCAACCACGCCGGCGCCGGCTGATGGCTGGCAAAATCCTTCGCCGCTTCCAGCACAGTCAGTTTCCGGCTGCCCTCGCGAATCGCGATCTCTTCGCCAACATTCACCTCATAGGAAGGAATGTTTACCTTGCGACCATCCACCTGCACGTGGCCGTGACGGACCAACTGGCGCGCCTGGCGGCGGGACTGGGCAAAACCCAGACGCTGCACCACGGTGTCGAGGCGGCGTTCCAGCTGTTCCAGCAGCTTCGCGCCGGTGACACCCTTGGACTTGGCGGCGTTCTCGAAGTAATTCCGGAACTGCCCTTCCTGGGTGAAATAAATGCGCTTCGCTTTTTGTTTTTCGCGCAACTGCAGGCCGTAGCCTACAACCTTTGTTTTCTTGTCCTTCCCGTGCTGACCGGGAGCGTAGTTGCGCTTCTCAATCGGACATTTGTCGCTGAAGCACTTCGTGCCTTTGAGGAAGAGCTTGATCCCTTCCCGCCGGCACAGACGGCACACTGCATCGGTATAACGAGCCAAGTTGTTCTCCTTTTAGATGACCGGTTTACAGGTTTGGCTTCACCCTTCGTCCCGGACGAAAATCAGCTTCGAGCTGCTGGCCACTCGCTAGTAGCGCGAAGCCAGCAACTGCTTCTTATACTCTGCGTCGTTTCGGCGGCCTGCAGCCATTGTGCGGAATCGGCGTCGAATCCTTGATCGAACGTACTTCGATTCCCGCGGCTGCCAGGGCGCGCACGGCCGACTCACGACCCGATCCCGGGCCGCTGACCCGTACGTCAACGCTGCGCACGCCATGATCCCGCGCCATGTTGGCGGCGTTCATCGCGGCCTGCTGCGCGGCGAATGGAGTGCCTTTGCGTGAACCCCGGAAGCCCAACGAGCCAGAACTCTTCCACGCCAGCACATTGCCGCTCGTGTCCGAAATCGTCACGATCGTGTTGTTGAAAGAGGCCTGGATATGCACCAGCCCATGTGGGACGTGCTTCCGCTCTTTCTTCTTGAACTTCTTGGTCCTGCCTTTTTTCTCCGGCGCCGCTGCGCCGGCTGCTGCTGCCGGTTTCGCCATATAGCTGCTAGCTCCTAGCTGCTAGCTCCTAGCTGGAGGCTAGAAGCTGGAAGCTGTCTTTATGTCTTCGCTGTCGACTTCTTCTTCTGGGCGACGGTTCCCTTGCGCGGTCCTTTGCGCGTGCGCGCATTGGTATGGGTGCGCTGCCCGCGGACCGGCAGGTTGCGGCGATGCCGGAACCCGCGATACGAGCCGATTTCGATGAGCCGCTTAATGTTCATCGAAACGTCCTTCCGCAGGTCGCCTTCCACTCCGCCTTCGGCCTCGATGACCTGGCGGATGCGGTTCACCTCGTCTTCCGCGAGGTCCTGCACCTTTTTCATCGGGTCCACTTTCGCCTCATCGAGAATGCGCGCGGCGCGCGGATTCCCGATCCCGTAGATGTATGTGAGCGCGACATTCGCGCGTTTGTTGCGCGGAAGATCTACGCCGGCAATACGTGCCATAGTGTCTTAACTCCTGTTTCGTTGGCTGCGAGCTTCGAGCCGCGAGCTTTGAGCAACCTTGCTTGCTCGTAGCTCCTGGCTCGCAGCTCGAGGCTGCCTTATCCCTGACGCTGCTTATGTTTCGCGTTCGTGCAGATCACACGCACCACACCTTTGCGATGGATGATCTTGCACTTGTCACAAATCTTCTTTACTGATGCTCTGACTTTCATGTGTCTTGAAACCTTCTCCGGTTCTCTCCGGGATCCTTCGCTTCGCTCAGGATGACGCCTGCGGACTCTCGCTACGCTCACGACCGCAAAACGGCGTCACTTATACCGATACACAATCCGCCCGCGATTCAAATCGTAGGGCGACAGTTCAACCGCGACCTTGTCTCCTGGCAAAATGCGGATGAAGTTCTTCCGCATCTTTCCGGAAACGTGCGCCAGAACCTGGTGCTTGTTCTCCAGTTCCACCCGGAACATCGCGTTCGGCAGGGGCTCGATCACCACCGCCATCACTTCAATCGCGTCTTCTTTGCTCATCGACTCCTTAGCTGCTGGCTCTTAGCTCCTAGCTCCTAGCTAAAAACCAAGAGCTCAAGGCTAAAAGCTGCTTCTACTGCGTCAAAATCACCGGCCCTTGCTTGGTCACTGCCACGCAGTGCTCAAAATGAGCGCTGTAGCTGCCGTCGACCGTCACCGCCGTCCACTTGTCGCCGAGCACTTTCGCCTCAGGACGCCCCGAATTCACCATCGGCTCGATCGCCAGCACCATCCCCTCGGTCAATTCGGCGCCTTGGCCCTTCTTGCCGAAGTTCGGAATTTGCGGCGCCTCGTGCAGCTTCGTTCCGATCCCGTGGCCGACAAACTCACGGACCACGCTGAACCCAGCCGTCTCCACATGCTTCTGGATCGCCGAACCCACGTGGCCAATCGTATTGCCGATCCGCGCCTGCTCGATGCCCTTGTACAGCGACGCTTCCGTAACTTCGAGCAGCTTTTGCAGCTCCGGCGTGATCGTCTCACCTACCGGTACTGTGATTGCGGCGTCGCCGTAATAACCGTCGAGCACCACCCCGCAATCGATCGAAACGATATCCCCCGCCTTCAGGATTCGTTTTTCCGACGGGATGCCGTGCACAATCTCTTCGTTCACTGACGTGCACAACACACAGGGATAGCCGTAATACCCTTTGAACGCCGGCTTCGCTCCCAACTCTGCGATCAGCTTTTCCGCGGCCTTCTCAAGGTCCATGGTCGTGACCCGGGGAGCCACCAGGCCTTTCAGGTGGTCCAGAACCTGCCGGACCACTCGCCCGCTGCGCCGCATTTTCTCAATCTCCTCGGGCGATTTGCGGACGATCCTTTCATCTCCAAAGCTCATTATTCTGACTTCGCTGTACCGCTTTCGACCTGCACAGCCGCATGGCCATCGATGATGCCGAAAATCTGGGCTGAGACTTCATCCATGGACCGGTCGGCATTTACCGGCACCAGCCTGCCACGCGCCGCGTAGTACTCGGCAACCGGCCTGGTTTGGGTCTCGTAGGCATCGAGCCGAGGACGAATGACCTCTTCGCGATCGTCCTCCCGCTGGATCAGCCTGGAACTATCCACATCACACGACTCATTCACACGCGGTGGATGGAAGTGGACGTTGTAGATCCGTCCACAGGTGGGACAGGAACGCCGCCCGGTAACTCGCAGCAGTAATTGAGTATAGTCGACGTCCAACCGGATCACAACCGGCGTCCACTTTTCCGACTTATCAAAGAACTGCTTTTCCAGGAAGGCATCCAGCCATCCTGCCTGTCCGGCTGTCCTCGGAAAGCCGTCCAGCACGTAACCTCGCGCGCAATCCGGCTGCTTCAGCCGCCCGGCGACGATGCCATACAGCAAATCGTCGGGGACCAGCTCGCCACGGGCCATGGTCGCCTTCACGAGGCACCCGAGATCCGTTCCCCGGCTCACATGCTCCCGCAACAAATCGCCGGTCGAGATCTGCGGGATGTGATAGTGCTCGGCGATCCGCTTGGACTGTGTGCCTTTGCCGGCCCCTGGAGGCCCCAGCAAAATCACCGGCCCGATCGTGCGTGCGGTTGCGTTGGCCATTTCAACATGGCCCCTCTGTCAGCGTTGCCTCATGCCGAGGGACCGCACTCCCGCGCCTGCAAATTCAGTTCTTCGTCCTCAATCAAAACAGCTCAATTCTCCCTGCGAACTGAGCAGCGGGACCTTGCCCTACCAGATGCGTCTTCCACGAATGCGTCCGCTGCGCGGCGTGAACCCATCGTAGTGGCGCATGATCAGCTGCGCCTCAATCTGCGTTACCGTATCCATGGCAACGCCAACCACGATCAGCAGCGATGTGCCGCCGAAATAGAACGTAACGCCCAAGCCATTTGTCAACGTCATCCATCCGGACGACTCAAACCAGTGGCCGATGAACGGCAAGTGGTTTATTTTGATCCCGGCAATCATCCATTCTGGAATCAGCGAAATCAGAATCAGATACAGCGCGCCGACCAGCGTGATGCGGGTCAGCACGTCATTGATGAAATCCGACGTGCGTTTTCCAGGACGAATTCCAGGAATGAATCCACCCCACTTCCGCATGTTGTCCGCCACCTCGTTCGGATTGAAGACGATCGAGATGTAGAAGTAGGCGAAGAAAATAATGCCAACGGCATAGAGTGTCGCGTACAGCGGCTCACCCCAACGCAAGGCATCCAGGATCGGGCCAATGACTTTGTTGCTGTGAAATGCCTGCCCGATCATCTGGGGCAATGCCAGTATGGACGAGGCAAAGATCACCGGCATGACGCCGCCCGCGTTGACCCGAAGAGGCAGGTGCGTCGATTGGCCGCCCATGACCTTGCGTCCGACGACCCGCTTTGCGTACTGCACGGGAATCCGCCGTTCACTGCGTTCTACATAGACAATGAACGCTACCACCGCGATCATCAGGACCAGCAACAGCACCAACGCAGGAAAGGTGAGCGCGCCCCAGGCGTCGTTCTTAGCCTTTTCGTACAACTCGGCGATGCCGCGGGGCAGACCGACTACAATGCCGGCGAAGATCAGAAGGGACATGCCATTGCCGACGCCACGCTCGGTGATCTGCTCGCCCAGCCACATGATGAATGCTGAGCCTGTGGTCAGGGTCAGCATCGTCATCAGAACGAAACCCGGCCCCGGATTGTTCACAAAATCGCCGGCCTTCTCCAGGCTGATGGCAATACCGAACGACTGTACGGCGCTGAGCACGACCGTGAGATAACGCGTCCACTGCGTGATCTTCTTCCGCCCCATCTCGCCTTCCTTCTGCAACTTGGCGAGGGGTTCGTACACCACCGTCAACAACTGCAGAATGATCGACGCCGTAATGTACGGCATGATGCCGAGCGCGAAGATGGTCAGCCGCCGCAGGTTGCCGCCGCTGAACAGATCCACGAACCCCAGGACCGTGCCCCGGTTCTGCTCGAAGAATTGGGCCAGCCGTTCGCCGTTGATTCCGGGAGTCGGGATGTGCCCGCCGACGCGGTACACCGCCAGCAGCCCGAGAGTGAAGAGAACGCGCTTGCGCAGGTCAGGAACCCGGAAGATGTTCGCCAGCTTCTCCAGCATTACTGCAAGACCTCGAACTTGCCGCCCGCTTTGGTGATCTTTTCCTGCGCCGACTTGGAAAACTTGTGGGCCTTCACCGTGATGGCCTTCGTCAGTTCGCCGTCGCCCAAGACTTTTACGCGCTTTTTACCGTTGACAGCGCCGGCTTTCTTCAGGACTTCCGGCGTAATCTCGGTCTCATCGAGCGCCGCAAGCTTCTCCAGGTTCACGATGGCATATTCCTCGCGGAAGATGTTGGTGAAGCCGCGCTTGGGCAGGCGCCGGTGCAACGGCATCTGGCCGCCCTCGAAGCCCCGCAGCAGGCGCGATCCGGAACGCGAACCCTGTCCTTTGTGTCCGCGCGTGGAGGTCTTGCCCATGCCGGACCCCATGCCGCGTCCGACTCGCTTGCGTTTCTCTGTCGCCTTCCGCGGCGCTCGAATTGTGGATAAGTTCATAGCAATTCCGTTCGAAGCTCTCAGCTCACAATCTCAATCAAGTGCGGCACCTTCTTCACCATGCCGCGGATGGCCGGCGTATCCGGCCGTTGAATGACCTGGTTCAGCCGGGTAAAACCCAGCCCCTTGATCACTTTCTTTTGCTTCACCGGCGAACAGATCGCTGAACGAACCCACTTCAGCTGGATCGTGCCCGCCGCTGCTTTCGTCGTCTTTGCCGTCATCTCGATTTCCTGGCTCCTGGCTTTTAGCTACTCGCTAGGAGCTAGAAGCGGGGTTTTACAATTCTTCCGCCGCCTTGCCGCGCAGCGTGGCCACTTCTTCTTTATTCTTCAGCCTCTTCAGCGCATCGAACGTCGCCTTGATCACGTTGTGCGGGTTGGTCGTGCCAATCGATTTCGTCAGCACGTTTTGAATCCCCGCCGACGTCATGACCGCGCGCACCGCGCCGCCCGCGATGACTCCAGTGCCTTCGGGTGCCGGCTTCAGCAGCACACGCCCTGAGCCATAACGGCCGAGCACGGTGTGCGGCACCGTGGTCTGTGTCAAGTTCACCTTGACCAGATTCTTTTTGGCCGATTCGATTCCCTTGCGGATGGCCTGCGGCACTTCCTTGGCTTTTCCGGAACCGTAGCCCACCACCGCCGCCGACGGATCGCCGACCACCACCAGAGCCGCGAACGACAAGTTCTTGCCGCCCTTGACGACCTTCGTCACGCGGTTGATCGAAACCACCTGGTCCTTCAGCTGAAAGGAACCCGCATCGAGTTTTTTGATTACTGTTGGCATTCTCAAACCCGTTTCTGATTTGTAATTGGTAATTTGTGATTGGTAATTGACACCTACAAAAGTTTTGCAATTGCCAATTACAAATTACCAATTACAAATGCCTAGAACTGCAATCCCGCTTCCCGCGCGGCGTCGGCCAGCGCCTTGATCCGGCCGTGATACAGATACCCTCCGCGATCGAACACGACCTTGGTCACGCCTTTCTGCTTGGCGCGCTCCGCGATCGTCTTGCCGATATTCTTTGCCGCGGCCACGTTGCCGCCGGTCGGGCGTTGTCCCGCCTTGCCCTCAGCCGTCGACGCCGCAGCGATCGTCTCGCCCTTCAGGTCGTCGATCACCTGCGCGTAAATGTGGTTCAGCGACCGGTACACGTTCAGTCGCGGCCGCTCGGACGTGCCGATCATCTTCTTACGAATGCGATCATGCACCCGGCGCCGTGTTGCGTTTTTTGAAGCCTTCGTCAGCATTTCAAAACCCTCGTCGTTCGCCTTTCGCTGTTCGCCATTCGCCGACAACCAGCGAAAAGGGAACGACGATCAGCGATCAGCGCTACTTCGCTCCTGTCTTTCCAACTTTCTTCTTCAACCGCTCGCCCACGTACCGCACGCCTTTGTTCTTGTACGGATCGGGCGGACGCAGTGCGCGCATCTCAGCTGCCACCTGGCCGACCTTCTGACGATCGATACCGGTCAGAGTCAGGCGCGTCTGCTTGGGATCGACCGCGCAATCCACGCCGGTCGGCAGCGGATATTCGATCGGATGCGAGTACCCCAGGTTAAACACAACAATCCCTTTGCCCTTCATCTCCGCGCGGTAGCCGATGCCCACGATTTCCAGTTCGCGGCTCCAGCCCCTGGTGACTCCATCGACGGCATTGTTAACCAGGGCTCGCGCTAGGCCGTGTACGGCCGCCTGCGAATCGTTCTCGCGAATGGCAACCAGATGGCCGTCTTTCTGCTCCATCTTGATGCCCGACGGCAGCGCCGTGTCCAGCTTGCCCTTCGGCCCCTGGACCAGGACAGTGTTCCCTTCAATTTTGACCGTCACGCCCTTCGGGATCGCGATCGGCTTTTTTCCAATTCGTGACATAGGCTCGCTCTTCGCTTGTCGCTGTTCGCTCGTAGCTCGTGGCCCGAAGCTCGCAGCTCTTCTACCAGATCTCGCACAGCAGTTCGCCGCCCAAGCCTGCCTTGCGGGCCGCGCGGCCGGTCATCACACCCTTCGGCGTGGTCAAAATGTTGATCCCTAATCCGCCGAGGACGCGCGGAATCTCCGTGCGGCGCACGTAGACGCGGCATCCCGGGCGCGACACACGCGCCAGGTTCGAGATCGCCGCCTCGTTGTTGCTGCCATACTTCAGGTACACCCGCAGGACCTTGTGGCCCTCTTCTTCCGTGGGCTTGAAGTTGGCGATATAGCCCTCTTCCTTCAGGATGCGGGCAATTTCCGTCTTCAGCTTGGAAGCCGGAATATCCACTTTCTGGTGCCGCGCGCGGATCGCGTTGCGGATACGCGCCAGCATGTCTGCGACCGGATCGGTCAACCTCATTCTGCTTCTCCTCGAGCCGCCCGTTCGCTCCGCGCGTGGCGGAGAACCTGTCGGCAGCTTGCTTCGCGCTGTTCGCTATTCGTCGTTCGCTGTTCGCAGCGACTTCGCGAACGACGAACAGCGACTAGCGAACAGCGTCTTCTCTACCAGGACGACTTCGACACTCCGGGAATCTCTCCCCGCAGCGCCAGTTGCCGGAAACACAGCCGGCAGATCCCGAACTTCCGGATATACGCGCGTGGACGCCCGCAAATCTTGCAACGGTTGTGCTTGCGCGTCGAAAATTTCGGCTTCCTCGCGTCCTTGACTCGTTTTGCTGTTGTTGCCAAAATCCAGCTCCTAGCTTCTAGCTCTTAGCTTGCACCCGTTTCGCCTCGGCGACCCGGGTTCATCTCTGCAATCTGACCTCTAACCTCTGCAATCAAACTGCTGCATTCTGACTTCTCACTTCTGCCTTAAGACCGGAACGGCATTCCCAGATGCTTCAGCAGCGCCCGGCTCTGATCGTCTGTGCGCGCCGTCGTGACAATCGTTACGTTCATGCCTTTCAGCTTGTCGACCTTCGCGTAATCGATCTCCGGGAAGATCAGCTGGTCGTGCAGGCCGAGCGTATAGTTGCCCCGCCCGTCAAACGATTTCGTCGAGACGCCCCGGAAATCGCGCACGCGTGGCAGGACGATACTGACCAGGCGATCGAGAAACTCGTACATCCGGTCGCCGCGCAGCGTGACCCTCGCGCCAATCGGCATCCCTTCGCGGACTTTGAACGCCGCAATCGACTTCTTCGCCCGCGTGATCACCGGCTTCTGTCCGGTGATCTGTCCGAGCTCATTCACGGCCGGATCGAGCACTTTGGCGTTCTGCGTCGCTTCGCCTACACCCATGTTGACCACGATCTTGTTCAGCCGCGGCACCGCCGCCGGATTCTGAAGATCGAGTTCCTTCAACAAAGCCGGCGCGATTTCCTTCTCGAACCGCATCCGCAACCGCGGACGCTCCTTCGCGGAATGCCGAGGCGCTTCCGGACCAGCCTTTGCTTCGACCGGCTGCTGTGCGCCTTTTTCGCCCTTACCCGGCTTGCCCTTCTTCTGTTGATCGTCTTTCGCCATTTCGTTTGCTGCCTTCTCTCACGGTTTCGGGTCCGGCTTCTAGCTGCTAGCTACTGGCTTCTAGCAGGCAAAACCTCATCGGTTCGTGAGCACCTTCCAATTTTCTTCAGGCCTAACGGGCTGTCCATACAATGAGCCCGCCAGAAGCTAGTAGCTTTATTTCTCCAGCGTCGTCCCGCACTTCTTGCACACACGGACTTTCTTGTCGCCGCGCGTTTCGTGTCCGACCCGGACCGGGCCACAGGTCGCACACACCAGCGCCACGTTCGAAAGCGAAATCCGCCGTTCCTGCTCCGCGATGCCGCCCTTGATGTTGCGTTGCGGATTCGGCCGCACGTGCTTCTTCACCATCATCACATGCTCCACCAGGACCTTGCCCTCGTCGGGAAACACGCGCAGGACGCGCCCTTCCTTGCCCGCATCCCGGCCGGTCATGACCTTCACCGTGTCATTCCGCCGGATATCCACTCGCTTGTGTGCTGTCGTCGTTGCAGTTCCCATATCAGAATCCGCGTTCCAATGTCTCAAGGTTTCAGAGTTTCAAAGTCGCCGCATCGAAGTCTCAGTCATCGCAAGGCACCTTGAAACCTTGAAACTCTGAAACTTTGAAACCTGCACCTACAACACTTCCGGCGCCAGCGACACAATCTTCAAGAACTTCTTTTCGCGCAGTTCCCGCGCTACCGGACCGAATACGCGCGTGCCTACTGGCTCGCCCGCTTCATTGATCAATACCGCCGCGTTCTGATCGAAGCGGATATAGGTCCCGTCTCTCCGGCGGTGTTCTTTGCGCGTACGCACGATCACGGCTTTCACAACCTTGCCCTTCTGCACCTGTCCGTCGGGCGCGGCTTCCTTGACGCTCGCGGTGATGACGTCGCCCAAACCGGCCCGCAACCCGGTCGCGCCGCCCAGCGGCAGAATCATCTGCAGCTTGCGCGCGCCGGAGTTATCGGCGACCTCGAGCATGGTTCTCATCATTACGGCCATGTTCGTTTCTCCCTCCGCCTACCGGCCCGCTTCCACGGCGGCGTCGACCACTTCCGGCACCAGCGCCGCTTTCCGCACGATGTCTTTCAACGTCCAGCGCTTCAGCCGCGACAGCGGCCGCGATTCCTCAATGCGCACGACATCGCCCACGTGCGCCGTATTCTGGTCGTCATGCGCGTAAAACTTCTTGCGGATCGAAATCACGCGCCCATACAGCGGATGCGATTTCTTGCGCGTCACTTCGACTACGATCGTCTTCTGCATCTTGTTCGAGACAACCGTTCCGATCAGCTCTTTCCGCCCCGACGTCTTTTCCTGGCTCGCGGTTTCCGCCATTACTTTGTCTCCGTCTTGCGGGCGGCGATTTCCTGCTCCCGCAGAATCGTCTTCACCCGCG